>NZ_JAFIFK010000013.1 GCF_020832045.1 Halomonas sp. | reverse complement strand
AGCATGAGCGACATTGCCAGCATCGACAGAACCACGACCAGTGCCGCACCACGCTGCCTTTTCATGCCTCCCCCTGCGCCTTTCAAGGCGCTTATTCTATGGCCTGGTTGCGGTTGACGGCACGAAAAGTAAAGGCATCCGTCTCACCTTGCCGTCCCGCCATCAAACGAAAGTCGATATCCCAAACGCCATTGGGCACAGGCGTGACACTGAAGCCGTTGGCCGCGAAGGAAGTGACGAGCGGTTCGAAAAGAGCGGCAGTCGGTGCGGTATTGCAATCCTGTCCCATATTCAGGGACCAGCCTTCATTGGCGTTGACTGCTGAGTTGCTCAGCCGGTAGACCCGCACCACCGTTCCCGTGCAGCTGGCCATGTCATTGTTGTTAGGGAATTCGACAGTCAGTTCCCCATTCTCATAGCCAATATCGCTAGCGCGGCGAATATCGCGAATCAGGGTTTCCGTGGCAAAGGTCAATGCTGCCTGCTTGTTACCAAGCAGCTCGATTTGACGAAACGTCTGAAACCCCATGAGAAACAGCTGCCCCGCCCCAAGGATGATGATCAAGCCGATTACCAGCGCCACCATCAATTCGATCAGGGTAAAGCCCGCCTGTTGCGCAGCGCCATGCCGATGGGTGGAGGAACTCGAGATCAGAGGGGCTCTCATAGTTCTGGCAACCGAAACTGGTAAACGAAAGCGTCTCCACTTTCGCCGATGGCATAACGCTCCTCCCGCCAAGCGATGGACACCGTGTATTCGCATCCCGAAGAACTGGTAAGCGCACTGCCATCATTGAACAGAATGGTGCCGAACCACTGACCCAACCAGGCACCCTGGATCTCGCCAGGGGTCGGGCAAGCGCCATCATTCGCCAGGCCGGCCCATGCCCTTTCCTGCGCATCGATCGCTGCCAGGCTGACCACAGCACGCTGATAACCCATATGAGCGCTTTGCAAAGCTCTCAATTGCATGGCTGCCACACCCAGCAGACCAATGGAAAGCACGAGCACGGCGATGAGCGCCTCTATAAGAGTAAAGCCTTCTTGTCCTTTCGCTCGCTGCACAGCCTCACCCTCGCCCAATTCGGCCGAATGAATTGATATTGATGATTCTATTGCCTGCGGAGTTGGTAACGGTTAACTCGCATCCACCGCTACAAGCTGGCGCTCTGCCGAGACTGTTGAAAACGAAACTCGAATCGCCTGACAAACCAACAGCTCCGCTTCGCACCCTGAGCGTATCCGTACCTGTCGAGATTTCGTAAGACCACGGTGACTGGGCTGTGATTTCCAGCTGAACATCTTCTCTGCGCTTGATCGCCTCGCTTCTGGCCAGATTGAGACCAGACAGGATTTCATTGTAATCGGCGGCCAAGCGATTGCTCGCCATCATGTTCTGAAAGCCCGGCAAAGCGATGGCAGCAATGATCGCCATAACGGCGATCGTTACCAGCAGCTCGATCAATGTGAAACCGGAACTTTTCATACGGCGTTACCAGCAATTCGCAGGGCTTCTCACCCCTTGATGGTTGAGCGTCAGGCTACCGCCGCAGCCATCCGGCCCTCGGCCGCTGATGAGGGATGCCGTCAGTGTGTAGGACGACGCAGCACTCGTCACCGAAACGGTATAATTCCCATCGGGAGAAGTTCTCGTATCGCCGCTTTCAAGCGCACAGTTACTGCTGTTGTAGGTATTGTGCACCGTATAGCAGCGCTCCAGTATTCCGGCGACTTCGCTAAGACCCGCGTGAGCATCGGTACGCGTTGCCCGCTCCACATAGCCCCGATAGGTGGGTACGGCAATGGACGCCAGGATGGCGATCACGGCCACCGTAATCATCAGTTCGATCAAGGTGAAGCCGCGCTGCGCTCTGAGCGCGGCGCGTCGGGGATGTCGGCGAGCGTGAACGGTCACTCGGTGCTCCTCCGCGTGTCAGTTACACTTTGTTTCAGTATGTATCATGACAACGACACCTGCTAGTGACGTCATGAAAAAAGCCGGGCAAGGCCCGGCTCGACATTCTCTCACAGTATGAGAGTGCTCATACTATCGAATGGTACGTACTTCACCCCTATTCTCAGGATGCTGAATCGCTAGCGATCACCCGTTCGCGCAGCTCGCGCGGCATGGAAAAGGTGATGGTCTCCTCGCGGCCGGCCAGCTCCTGCGGAGCCTGGGCGCCCAGCCCTTGCAGCCGCTCGATCACGCCCTTGACCAATACTTCAGGGGCGCTTGCTCCGGCGGTGATGCCTACGGCACCCACCCCCTCGAGCCAGGTTGGATCCACTTGGCTGGCATCGTCGATCAGATAGGCCGGGGTTCCGACACGCTCAGCCAGTTCGCGCAGCCGATTGGAGTTGGAGCTGTTGGGGCTCCCGACCACCAGCAGCAGATCGCATCCCGCCGCCAACTCACGCACGGCATCCTGACGATTCTGAGTGGCGTAGCAGATGTCGTCCTTGCGCGGCCCCTCGATCCTGGGAAACTTCGCGCGCAGGGCGTCGATGACCCGAGCGGTGTCATCCATGGAGAGGGTCGTCTGGGTGACAAAGGCGAGTTGAGTGGGATCTTGCACCTCCAGTCGCCCGACGTCTGCCTCGTCCTCCACCAGATAGATGGTGCCGCCATGGGCCGTATCGTAGCGCCCCATGGTACCTTCCACTTCCGGATGGCCGGCATGGCCGATGAGGATGCACTCCTGCCCACGGCGGGCATAGCGCAGCACCTCCATATGCACCTTGGTCACCAGCGGGCAGGTGGCATCGAATACCTTGAGCCCGCGTCGCTCGGCGTCGTCCTGCACTGCGCGCGACACCCCGTGAGCGGAGAAAATCACGATCACGTCGTCGGGCACTTCGTCGAGTTCCTCGACGAAGACGGCGCCGCGCTCGCGCAGCGTATCGACGACGAAGCGATTGTGCACTACCTCGTGACGCACGTAGATGGGCGGGCCGAAGACGTCCAGCGCACGGTTGACGATCTCGATGGCGCGGTCGACCCCGGCGCAGAAGCCCCGAGGATTGGCCAGCCTGATTCGCACGGAGTTAGCTTGCATGGTTACGTCGCCTTGATGCCAGGGCATCTACTGATAGGGTTTCATTCGACGGCAGGCCTTCGCTTCGACCTGACCCCGACGCTCATCCCGAGATGAATGATATCGGGTCGTCCGTCTAGTGGGTCTGGGCGGGCCGGACGTCGATCACCTCGACCTCGAAGGTCAGGGTACGCCCCGAAAGCGGATGGTTGAAGTCCACCTCCACGTTGCGCTCGTCGACGCCGATGATCACCCCCGGCAGCTCGCCGCCGGCCGGGTCGGCAAACGACATCACCGTACCCACCTCCGGCTCGATCTCCTCGAAGTCGTCGCGGCTGACCTTCTGCACGTTCTGCGGATTGCGCTGACCGAAACCGTGTTCAGGGCTGATCTCGAAGCTGCCGCTGTCGCCGCCGGTCATGCCCTTCAGTGGGTATTCGAAACCCGGGGGCAGGTTGCCGTCGCCAACCTGGAAGGTGGCGGGCTGCTTATCTCGGGTGGAGTCGACCACGGTGCCGTCCTCCAGCTTGAGGGTGAAGTGCAGTGTCACTTCCATGCCCTCGGCGATGCGATATTCGCTCATCGTTGCTCTCGCTCGATCGGTCGTTTGATAAGTCAGTTACTGAGCAGCATAGCAGGCGGGTCAGCCCCGCCGCCGGGCCTGCTTGCGACCTTCGAATAGGGATTCCCAGATCAGGCCGAGGGCCCCCAGGGTGATGCCGATGTCAGCCACGTTGAACGCCGGGTAGTACCAGCCGGCAACATGGAAGGAGAGAAAATCGACCACATAGCCATGCACCAGGCGATCGTAGAGATTACCCAGTGCCCCGCCGATTATCAGGGCAAGCGATGCACCCAAAAGTCTCTCATCGGCCTTGAGCCGGCTCATCCAGATGGTAAGACCGATGCTCGCTCCCACGGCGATAATGGCAAAGAACCAGCGCTGCCAGCCGGGATGGCCGGCCAGGAAACTGAACGCCGCACCGGTGTTGTGCAATAGCGTCAAGTTGAAGAACGGCAGCACCTCCACCGGCTGGCCATAGCTCAGCACGCTGGACATCAGCGCCTTGGTGCCGAGATCCAGCGCGACCACGGCGACGGCCAGCCATAGCCATCGCAGCGGCTTGTTCATCGACGGCACCGAAGCACCGCTGTCATCCTGCTTGTTACGCATAGTGGCGAGTCTCACCCGGCCCCTCCGGCAGGTTAGTGATACAGCGTCCGCATATGTCCGGATGCTCGTCGTGGCTACCCACGTCCTCGCGGTGGTGCCAGCAGCGTTCGCACTTGTTGTGCGGGCTCGCCGCCACCGCCACTTTCAGGCCATCGAGTTCGGTGGCCTCGGCACCTTCAACGTTCCGACCCTCCGCCAGCGGCGCCAGGCGCACCTCGCTGGTCAGCATCACGAAGCGCAGCTCCTCGCCCAGCTTGGCCAGGATGGCATTGAGCTTGTCATCGACATAGAGCGTCACCTCAGCGGCCAGGCTGCCCTTGATGGTCTTGGCATTACGCGCGTCTTCCAGGCACTTGTTGACCGCCTGCTTGACTTCGAGCACCTGTTCCCAGAACTCGCGGCCCATCTCGGCATCCGGCGCCAGGGTTGCGAGCCCTTCGTAGTAGCTCTCGAGCAGCACGCTGTCACGACGCTGCCCGGGTATGTGCTCGTAGATCTCCTCGGCGGTGAAGGAGAGAATCGGCGCCACCCAGCGAGCCAGCGCTTCGACCACATGATAGAGCGCCGTCTGGCAGCTGCGCCGGGGCAGGGAGTCGGCCTGGGTGGTGTACTGGCGATCCTTGATCACGTCGAGGTAGAAACCGCCGAGCTCCCTTGAGCAGAAGGTGTGCACCTGCTGGTAGACGTCGAGGAAGCGGTACTCCTCATAGGCCTTCTCGATGCGCGCCTGGAGCTGGGCGGCACGATCCACCACCCACTGGTCCAGCGCCAGCATGTCGTCGAAGGCCACCGCATCGCGTTCAGGGTCGAAGCCGTTGAGGTTCGAGAGCAGGAAGCGCGCGGTATTACGAATGCGCCGATAGACGTCGGCGGTGCGCTTGAGGATCTCGTCGGAGACCGCCATTTCGCCCGAGTAATCGGTCGAGGCGACCCACAGGCGCAGGATGTCGGCGCCCAGCTTGTCCATCACTTCCTGGGGCGCCACCACGTTGCCCATAGACTTGGACATCTTGCGGCCCTGGGCGTCGACGGTGAAGCCGTGAGTGAGCAGGCCACGGTACGGCGGGTGGCTGTCGATGGCGCAGCCGGTCAACAGCGAGGAGTGGAACCAGCCGCGATGCTGGTCGGAACCCTCCAGGTAGAGGTCGGCGCGCGGACCGCCTTCATGGCCATGCGGATGCGAGCCGCGCAGCACATGGCGGTGGGTGGTGCCGGAGTCGAACCACACATCGAGGGTATCGGTGACCTTATCGTAGTTCGCCGCCTCGTCGCCCAGCAGCTCGACCGGGTCGAGACGGAACCAGGCGTCGATGCCCTCGGCCTCGACGCGCTTGGCCGCCTCCTCCATCAGCTCGACGGTGCGCGGGTGCAGCTCGCCGGTGGCCTTGTGCAGGAAAAACGGGATCGGCACGCCCCAGTTACGCTGGCGCGAGATGCACCAGTCGGGGCGGTTGGCGATCATGCTGTGCAGCCGCGCCTGGCCCCAGGCCGGCGTAAACTGGGTCGCTTCGATGCCCTCCAGCGCCCGCTCACGCAGGGTGCGGCCGTCATTGGCCTTGATGTCCATGCCCACGAACCACTGCGCCGTGGCGCGATAGATCACCGGCGTCTTGTGGCGCCAGCAGTGCATGTAGCTGTGGGTGATCACCTTGTGTGCCAGCAGCGCACCGACCTCGCGCAGCTTGTCGACGATCTGCGGGTTGGCCTTCCAGATCATCTGGCCGCCGAAGAACGGCAGGTCGTCGGCATAGACGCCGTTGCCCTGCACCGGGCTCTTGATCTCTTCGAACGTCATGCCGTGGGCGCGGCAGGTGACGAAGTCGTCGACGCCGTAGGCCGGAGCAGAGTGAACGATACCGGTACTGCCCACCTCGGACTCGACGTAGTCGGCGAGATAGACCGGCGAGACGCGGTCATAGAAGGGATGGCGGAACTCGATCAGGTCGAGCGCCTCGCCTTTGGCGGTGGCGATCACCTCGCCCTGGAGCTCGTAACGCTCAAGGCAGCTCTCCACCAGTTCTTCGGCCAGCACCAGTAGACGGCTGCCGGTATCGACCAGCGCATAGGTGAACTCGGGATGGACGTTGAGCGCCTGGTTGGCCGGCACGGTCCAGGGCGTGGTGGTCCAGATCACGATGGCAGCGGGCTTGGGCAGCGACTCCAAGCCGAACGCCGCCGCCAGCTTGGCGTCGTCCGCGGCCGGAAAGGCCACGTCGATGGCATCGGACTTCTTGTCCTGGTACTCCACCTCGGCCTCGGCCAGGGCCGAGCCGCAGTCGAAGCACCAGTTGACCGGCTTGAGCCCCTTGAACACATAGCCCGCCGCAACCATATCGGCCAGGGCGCGAATCTCACCGGCCTCGTTGGCGTAGTCCATCGTACGGTACGGGTGGTCCCAGTCGCCGATCACACCCAGGCGCACGAAGTCGGCGAGCTGGGTCTCGATCTGGGCAGTGGCGTACTCACGGCACAGCCCGCGCGCCTGCTCGGGCTCGAGGTGCTTGCCGTGGGTGGTCTCTACCTTGTGTTCGATGGGCAGGCCGTGACAGTCCCAGCCGGGGACGTAAGGGGCATCGAAGCCGGCCAGGTTCTTCGACTTGACGATGATGTCCTTGAGGATCTTATTGACGGCGTGACCGATATGGATGCTGCCGTTGGCATAGGGGGGGCCGTCGTGCAGCACGAAGGTCTCGCGGCCGCGACGCTCTTCACGCAGGCGCTGGTAGAGCTTCATGTCCTGCCACTGCGACACTCGGCCGGGCTCGCGCTGAGGCAGGTTGCCACGCATGGGGAAGTCGGTTTCAGGCAGGTTCAGTGTGTGCTTGTAGTCGCTCATATCCTGGGAGTCAGCCGTCGTCTTGGTCGGCGGAACGTCCCGCCGAGGATTCGAAATTCACGACTTCGCGCGCCAACGGCGCCGATGCCAATGGAAGAGAGTCGTCTGTCAGGCCGAGTTCCCTGGCCGTGTGGCACTCCCCGGAAAAATAGCCTCGTGCCCGCGCCTGATCAGCGGCGATCTGCCGTTTCAGCGCATCAAAGTCGTCGAACTTCACCTCGCCGCGCAGCCGGGCACTGGGAAATACCGTAAGCCGCTGGCCATAGAGATCGCCGTCGAAATCGAAGAGATGGACCTCCAGAACCGGCCGGTCGCTACCCACCGTGGGCCGCCAGCCGATATTGGCCACCCCGAGGAAGCGCCGCCCGTCGGGCAGCTCGGTCACCACCGCATAGACGCCACGCAGGGCCAGGGGCAGACGCGGCAGCGGCAAGTTGGCGGTGGGCACTCCGATGGTGCGCCCAAGCTTCTGATCGGCGACCACTCGCCCGCCCAGGCGATAGACACGCCCCAGCATTCTGGCTGCCTGAGCAAAATTGCCGCTGGCCAACAGCGTGCGCACGCGAGTGCTGGACACTCGCTCATCGTCGAGAGCGAAGGTTCGGGTGTGCTCGACGCTGAAACCTTCGCGTCCGCGCCGCTCACCCTCTTCGGCCAGCAAGGTGAAGTCACCACTGCGATCGCAGCCGAAGCGGAAGTCGTCGCCCACGACCAGATGACGTACGCCCAGTCCTTCGACCAGCACCCGGTCGATGAACTCAACCGCAGTGAGACTGCGCAGGCGCTCGTTGAACGGCAGGCAGAGCACGTAGTCGACACCGCTCTCGCCCAACAGGCGCACCTTCTCACGCAGCCGGGTCAGTCGCGGCGGCGCCTGGTCGCCAGCGAAGAACTCCCGTGGCTGGGGCTCGAACACGACCACCGTGACCGGCAGGCGCAGCTTCGAGGCCTGCTCGCGGCATTGGTCGAGAATCGCCTGGTGACCGCGGTGCACGCCATCGAAATTGCCGATGGTGGCAACGCAGCCGCGATGCTCGTCGCGCAGATTGTGCAGTCCTCGAATGACTTCCATCTGGTCGTCAATATCCTGTCAGGGTTGAAACGTGTAAAAGGCTCGATTATAGCGGACCTGGCTTCCCATGACAGCCGGCTGTCCCGACTCTCCACACCGAGGGGCGCAAAGGACAGGTCGAAGAGAAGCTCATTTGCCAGGGATGGCAAATGTAGCGTTCAGGGAAGGATTTACAGCGCCTTTTCGGCAACCTTTGCCCTCGGATCAATTCCGGCGCGTTGCGACAAGAACAGCACTCACCCTCGCATCCGGAACTGCCGCGGCCTGACGCCCAGCGCCGCCAGCCAGGCGAAGTAAACCGCCGCACCGACCACTACCAGCAACGACAGCCACTGTACCCGTGTCCATACGCCCCAGCCCAGCCACTGCTGCCAATCCGGCGCCAGCCAGGCCAGCCCCACGCTCATTACCGCGCAGCCGCCGATCAGCTGCACGGCGTAGCGCCCCCAGCCGGGTTGGAACACCAGCACGCCCTGCTTATAGAGCAACCAACCCAGCAGCCCGGCATTGAGGAAGGCCGAAAGCGCCGTGGCCAAGGCCAGGCCGGCATGGGCCAGCGGCCAGATCAGGATCAGGTTGAACACCATGTTGGCGACCATGGCGATGATGCCGACCTTCACCGGCGTCTTGGTGTTCTGACGCGCAAAGAAGCCCGGCGCCAGCACCTTGATCAACATGAAGGCGACCAGGCCGAAGGCATAGGCGCGCAGGCTCATCGCCGCCATGGTGATGTCGTGCTCGGTCATGGCGCCGTAGTGGAACAGAGAGATCAACAGTGGCTCGGCGAGGATGGCCAGCGCCAGTGCCGCCGGCAGCCCCAGCAGCAGTACGGCGCGTACCGCCCAGTCGAGCATGGCGGCGAAGTGCTCACCGGATTGCTCGGCGTGGCGCTTGGAAAGCGCCGGCAGGATCACGGTGCCGATAGCGATGCCGAACACGCCCAGCGGCAGCTCGACCAGGCGATCGGAATAATAGAGCCAGGAGACGCTACCGGGCGCCAGCAGCGAGGCAAGCACGGTGTCCAGCAGGAGATTGATCTGCGAAACCGAAACGCCGAACAGCGCTGGCGCCATCAACACCAGGATACGCTTGACGCCCGAGTGGGCAAAATTGGGCCAGGGTCGCGGCATCAATCCCAGACGCACCAAAAACGGCACCTGGAAGGCGAGCTGGGCCACGCCGGCGATCAGCACGCCCCAGGCCAGCGCCATGGCCGGTTCGCTCATCAACGGAGTGAGCAGCACGGCGGCGCCGATCAGAGAGAGATTGAGCAGCACCGGGGTGAAGGCCGGCACGGCAAAGCGATTCCAGGTATTGAGCACGCTGCCGGCAAAGGCGGTTAGCGAGACCAGCAGCAGGTAAGGGAAGGTCAACCGAAGCATGTCGGCGGTCAGCGCCAGCTTGGCCGGATCGCGACCGAAGCCCGGGGCGAACGCCCACACCAGCCAAGGGGCGGCCAGCATAAACAGCGCGGTGAGCAGCGCCAGCACGACGGTAAGACTTCCCGAGACGGCGTCGAGCAGCTCGCGCACCTCGCGCTTGCTGCCGCGCGTAGCGTACTCGGAGAGCACCGGCACGAAGGCCTGGTTGAAGGCACCCTCTGCGAACAGGCGGCGCATGAAGTTGGGAATCTTGAACGCCACGAAAAAAGCATCGGCACCCGTGCCGGCGCCGAACAAGGTCGCCACGACCACGTCGCGCACCAGCCCCATGACCCGCGATATCATGGTCATGGCGCCAACGACCAGGCCTGAGCGCATCAGCCCGCCCGCCTTGGGCGCCACGGCACGGTCATCCTCGGCTACCTGGGGCACGCTAGACTTTGCAGGCTCGGGCAACTTCTCGGGTTCCGTCACTGCTCCCTTCCTCGACCATCACGACATGGCTGGCGCCCACAGGCAGGCACAAAAAAACCGGCCGCAGCCGGTTTTTCACGAGCGCCGCGAAAATGGCCAAGAGCCATGAATTCGCGGCGTCTCCAGGCGTCCGGCGTTACGCAGCCAGTGCCTTGATTCGCTTGTTCAGACGGCTCTTCAGGCGCGCAGCCTTCTTCTTGGAGAGCACGTCCTTGTCGGCGATGCGGTCGATGACCGGCTGCGCCTTCTGGAACTCGGTCATCGCGGTGGCGTGGTCGCCAACGTTGATGGCTTTGATGACGCGCTTCACATAGGTACGCACCATGGCACGCTGGCTCGCCTTCAGAACACGGCGACCTTCCGCCTGACGGGCACGCTTGCGGGCTTGCTTGCTATTTGCCACTGACTATCTCCTGAATACTTTAACGCCGCCCGGTCTGGGGCGGCATCGGTAACAATTTGTCCGGTCTGGAAAATTTGCTTTCCTGCCGGCCTGGCCATTGCGCCAACTCGAAGGTTGTCGACGGGCCGTGTCTGAGAGGATGGCGCATACTACCACAGGTGCTCGGCATCATGCTACAAGCCGCACAAATCCTGCATCACAGCACCACGAGGTTGTCGCGATGTATCAGCTCCGGGGCTTCCATGTAGCCCAGGATCGCCTCGATCTGATGGCTCGGCTGGCCGAGAAGGCGGCGCGCCTCGTCGGCACCGTAATTGACCAACCCCTGGGCGATACGCTGTCCTTGCTCATCGACGCATAGCACCATATCGCCGCGCACGAAGTCGCCGGACAGCGCCTTGACCCCCACCGCCAGCAGACTCGAGCCGCTACCGCGCAGCACCTTCACCGCCCCGGCATCCAGCGTCAGGCTGCCACGCACCTGCAGCCGACCGGCCAGCCAGCGCTTGCGTGCAGCGATCGGCGCCTCTTCCGGACACAGCAGCGTACCTAGCCGCTCGCCCTCGGAGAGCCGGGTCAGCACGCCGGGCTGCCGGCCGCTGGCGATTACCGTCACTGCACCTGAGCGCGCGGCCAGACGTGCCGCCTGTACCTTCGTGGTCATGCCGCCACGCCCCAGCGCTCCGCCGCCACCTGCCACGGCGGCAAGCGACGGATCGTCGGCCCTTCCCTCACTGATCAGGGTCGCCTCGGGGTTGTGACGCGGGTCGGCGTCGAACAACCCTTCCTGATCGGTGAGAATCACCAGCGCCTCGGCTTCGAGCAGGTTGGCCACCAGCGCACCGAGCGTGTCATTGTCGCCGAAGCGAATCTCGTCGGTGACCACGGTGTCGTTCTCGTTGATTACCGGCACTACGCGCAGGTCGACCAAGGTGCGTAGCGCCGAGCGGGCATTGAGATAGCGCTTGCGGTTGGACAGATCGTCGTGGGTGAGCAGCACCTGGGCGGTGAGCAACCCATGGCGCGCAAAATGGTGTTCGTAGCATTGGGTCAGGCCGTTCTGCCCCACCGCAGCGGCGGCTTGCAGCTCGTGCACCGCCGAGGGCCGCACTTGCCAGCCCAGCCGCACCATGCCGGCGGCCACGGCGCCGGACGACACCAGCACCACCTCGATGCCCTGGCGATGGAGCGCCGCGATCTGGTCCACCCAGCCACCGATGGCCGCCTCGTCGAGCCCGCGACCATCGTTGGTCAGCAGCGCACTGCCGATCTTCACCACCACCCGGCGAGCGCCACGCAGCGCATCGCGACCCGGAACCCGCTCGTTGCTCACCTTTCGACTCTCCTGCAAGGCTGCTGCGATTCCCCAACCTTGAGACACTGCGCGAGCGATGGCCAGACTAGGCAAACCTTGGCGAAAGAGCGGAGTTTGCTATTGCAAATGAGCATCTTGAGCCAAGGTTTAACGACGTATGGCCGAGCGCAGCCAGTGTTCCACCTAAGGGGCGTATTCGACCTCGACGTCATAGTCATCATCGTCGAAGTCATCGTCATCTTCGTCCTGCTCACTGCGCTTGCGCCTGCGACCCAGCCGCGCCTCGGTGCGCGCCACCGCCTCGGCCTCCATACGCTCGCGCATTTCGCGCTCGCGCTCGGCGGCCTCCTCGTCCTCGTTCTCGAGCAGGCGCTGTTCGGTGAGCCAGCGATGCGCCGCCTGCACCAGAGCATCGGTGCCTTCGCCGCTGATCGCCGAGATGTGAAACACCGGTCCTTCCCAGGCGAGGCCTTCGACAATGGCGGCCACCCGCGCCTCGCGCTCGTCTGCCGCGACCAGGTCGAGCTTGTTGATCACCAGCCAGCGTGGCCGTTCGGCCAGCGTCGGCGAGAACTGCTCGAGCTCATTGGCGATGGCTCGGGCAGCCTCGACCGGATCGGACTCGTCGAAGGGCGCCACATCGACCACGTGGAACAGCAGGCGGGTGCGGGTCAGATGCTTGAGGAAGCGCAGCCCCAGCCCGGCACCATCCGAAGCGCCCTCTATCAGGCCCGGCACATCGGCCATCACGAAGTGCTCGTGCATGCCCAGCTTCACTACGCCCAGGTTGGGTACCAGGGTAGTGAAGGGATAGTCGGCTACCTTGGGCTTGGCCGCCGAGACCGAGCGAATCAGGGTCGACTTGCCGGCGTTGGGCATGCCCAGCAAACCGACGTCAGCCATCACCTTCATCTCCAGGCGCAGATTGCGACGCTCGCCGTCGGTGCCCGGCGTGGTCCTGCGCGGCGCCCGATTGGTAGACGACTTGAAGTGAATGTTGCCCAGCCCACGTCGACCTCCCTGGGCTACCAGAACCTGCTGGCCGATCTCGGTGATGTCGGCGATCACTTCCAGGGTGTCCTCATCGATCACCGTGGTGCCCACCGGCACCTTGACCACCAGATCGTTGCCGGCGCGGCCGCTCATCTGCCGCCCCTGGCCGGGGCGGCCGCTTTCAGCCTGATAGAAGCGCTGAAAGCGGAAGTCGATCAGGGTGTTCAGCGCATCGTCACCCAACAGGTAGACGCTGCCGCCATGCCCGCCGTCGCCGCCATCGGGTCCACCCCTGGGCACGTATTTCTCGCGGCGAAAGCTCAGACAGCCGTTGCCGCCTCTGCCGGCTTCCACGATGATCGAGGCTTCGTCGACGAACTGCATGTGTCACTCTCCCGACGGTATCTACCGTCATGATACAAGAAGGCCCCGCCTTGGCGGGGCCTTCCATCACCGGTTCGGGCGGTCTCAGGCAGAGACGACGCTGACGAACTTGCGGTTTTTCGGACCCTTGGTCTCGAACTTGATCACACCGTCGCTCAGGGCGAACAGGGTGTGGTCGCGGCCGATGCCGACGCCGGTGCCGGCGTGGAAACGGGTGCCGCGCTGACGCACGATGATGTTGCCTGCCGTCACGACCTGACCGCCGTACAGCTTGACACCAAGGCGCTTGGATTCTGAATCGCGGCCGTTACGGGTAGAACCGGCTGCCTTCTTATGAGCCATTGCAAAGTCCTCGCTCGTTAAGGGGAAGCCGCTTAGGCGGAAATCCCGGTGATCTTGACTTCAGTGAACCACTGGCGGTGGCCCTGACGCTTCATGTGATGCTTACGACGACGGAACTTGATGATGCGGATCTTCTCGCCACGGCCGTGGGAGACGATTTCGGCCGACACCTTGGCACCGCCGACCAGCGGGGCGCCAATGGTCACGTCGTCGCCATCGGCCACCAGCAGCACCTGGTCGAATTCGATGGTTTCGCCGGTGGCAATCTCGAGCTTCTCGAGCTTGAGGGTCTGGCCTTCCTGGACGCGGTACTGCTTGCCGCCGCTCTTGATAACTGCGTACATGTATCTCTCTCCAGAACTCATCGGGGTTGGCTCTTGATCGGCCTGCTTCGAGTGGCGCCCCTTCCGGCAGCCATCTGACAGGGAGCATGATGAGTGGGCCGCGCATTATAACTGCGACAAGCGAGCCATTCAAGCGCCCCATCCCTTCGCTGCCGTATCGACGCCGCCCCCGGCTCAGGCACACCGCAGCACCGCTTGACGCCCACATGGGCGGGCCATAGCATGAGCCGCAGCCCAAGGCCACTGCCATGCCCGGCATGCCGGCCCAACAGCCCGATGACACTGCCACATGCCAGCCAACGCCTCATCTCGTTCGTCTGACAGCAACGCTGCCGCTTCATCGCTCCATGCCGCGGTTGCCGAAGATTTCGCCGCGGTCAACCGCACCATCATGGAGCAGCTGGCCTCGCGTGTGCCTCTGGTCGACACCATTGGCCAGTACATCATCGCCAGCGGTGGCAAACGACTGCGTCCGCTGCTCGTGCTGCTCGCCGCTCGTGCCGTAGGCTATCAAGGCGACAAACATATCTCGCTGGCCACGCTGATCGAATTCATGCACACCTCGACCCTGCTGCACGACGACGTGGTCGACGAATCTCACATGCGCCGCGGCCGCGCCACCGCCAACGATGCCTGGGGCAACGCCCCCTGCGTACTGGTGGGCGACTATCTGTACTCACGCTCCTTCCAGATGATGGTGGAGATCGGCTCGCTCAAGATAATGGGCATACTCTCCGGTGCGACCTGCGTCATTGCCGAGGGTGAGGTGCAGCAGCTCACCAACGTGGGCAACCCTGACATCGACGAAGCCGTCTATTTCGAGACCATTCAAGGCAAGACCGCCATGTTGTTCGAGGCAGCCACCCATAGTGGGGCCGTGCTGGCCGAGGCCGACCCGCAGCAGGAAGTGGCGCTACAATATTACGGCCGCTATCTGGGTCTGGCGTTCCAGCTCGTCGATGACCTGCTCGACTACCAGGGCGACGCCAAGGCCATGGGCAAGAACGTGGGTGACGACCTGGCCGAGGGCAAGCCGACCCTGCCGCTGATCCAGGCCATGGCCGCCGGCACCCCCGATCAGGCCAGAACGATTCGCCAAGCCATTCGACAGGGCGGGCTCGAGCGGCTGGATGAAGTGCTCGCCATCGTGCGCGACACCGGCGCACTGGACTATACCCGAGCGCGAGCCGAAGAGATGTCGGCCAAGGCTCTTGAGCAGCTCGACTTCCTGCCCCCCAGCCGCTACCGCAACAGCATGGCCGAGCTGGCCCGACTGGCGGTGGAACGCCAGAACTGAGGGCACGACGGCCCAACGGCGGGGCTTGCAAGGGCATGGGTTTTGCGTATAATGCCCATCCGTCGGCTCCCAGAGCTGACGCCGAGCATCCCCTCGCGGCAGCTCGAAAAGCAGGACACGGAGTATAGCTCAGCTTGGTAGAGCGCTGCCTTCGGGAGGCAGAGGTCGTAGGTTCGAATCCTGCTACTCCGACCAAAGAACATAGCAAAAACCGCCACTTACGGATCATGCCGGGTGGCGGTTTTGCGTTGCACGCTACCTGGCGTGCTTCACCTCAAGTTTTTCTCCCTTCTGCCGATAAATTTTCTTAGGAACACAGGCAATACGACTCCCTGGCGTTTCCTCAATCTATGGCCAGAC
>NZ_JAFIFK010000092.1 GCF_020832045.1 Halomonas sp. | reverse complement strand
AGACCGTGATCGACGCCGGTGCCGAGATCACCCTCAAGGCCGGCGGCAGCTTCCTCAAGCTTGACCCCAGCGGCATCACCATCGTCGGCGCCCAGGTCAAGATCAACTCCGGGGGCAGCCCGGGGTCGGGGAGTGGGCAGGGGGCTCAGCCCCCGGAGCTGCCGCAGCACGCTGAGGGAGAAGAACACGGCCGTATTGCCTTCTCGGGCCAGGGGCCCAGCCAACAGGCACGGCTGGTCGAGGCGGAAGGGCTGGGCGAGCGGGAGTTGCTCGTTGACGTTACCAGCGGTGCTCAAGATGGACAGCAGGTCCGTCTGCGCAAGGGGCGAACTAGCAGCAATGGGGGGCAGAAAGGATGAGCGAGGGCGATCTCAAGGAGCTGCAGGACGAGGAAGTCGATCTGGGCGTGCGGCGCCGTGCCGAGTACGCAGACGAGGAAGACGGCACCCTGGCGCTGGTCATCCCTAAGCGTGAAGGGGGCGGTGAGATCGAGATACCGTTGCTGGAGCATGCTCGAACCGTTTTTGAGCGTGCCGATGGCAGCCTGCAGGACAATACCTTGTTGGCCGTTCGCCCTCTGGCGGAAGTCGGGCGCAATCGCCCCGTTCAGCAGCGTGGCGTCACGACCCATACCGGTCTCACCACCGGTATGCTGCGCCCGGGATACCTATACGTCTTCTTCGACAACCGCCTGTGGCGTGAACTCGAGGTCGGCCTCGATGGCAAGCTCAGCGATGTCGATCTCATGCACTATCGTGAGCAGGCCGAGAGCGGCGACACCCCCAATGAGCGACCCAGCGAAGGCCAATGGCTCGATGACATCCTGCTGCCGGCCATGCTGCAAGGACAGGCCACTCTGCACCGGGTACGCCTCGCCTACAGTGAGATCGCCTGGAGCTGGCCCTACATCACCTGGCTCGAAGCCAATTCCGGTCGACTCGAAACGCGCACCACCGCCGTGGGGCACGCCCATGCCGTGATCTTCGATAAAGAAGGGCATCTCTCCATGCAGACCGGCTTCCCCGCCGGCCGTGTGGCCGATCAGCCGGCGCTACGCAAGCGCGACCTCGGCATCGAGCTACTGCTCCAATCGCCCGACGCCTTCACCGCCGACTTTACCGCCCCGGCAGACAGCGAACTGTGCGCCAAGCTCAAGGCTCTGTGGGAGCAGGCTGGGGAAACCGAGCGGGCTGCTTCGCTGGCGCTGGAGTGCGAAGCTGGCGACGACCTGTTGGCCACCATCCGCGACAACCCCGGTATCGTGGCCGTGGCACTGCCGGACCCTCTGTTCGCCCTTCGCCACGCCCTGGCTCAGATCCACCTGGCCCAGCACTACCTGGATGGCCTCGACAGTCGGTTGGCCGAAAACCCTTTGGGGCATTCTGCCAAGCTGATTCGTCAGGCCCTCTTCAGGGTGCCGAGCGGTGGCGAAGTGAACCCACTCGCCGAGTTTCGCGGTGCCATCGACCCAGCCAAGCTCGACACTACCTTAGAGCAGGCCGAACGCAACGCTGCGCTTGCGGTACTACGCATACAACTCGATGCCCTCGAGCGGCTGGTCAGGCAGGGCCAGCTCACCGCTGTGCTGCGCGATTTCACCAGCCACGATGAGCTGGGTATCTGCGAAGGATACGCCCTGTGTGGCGACCTTTACGGTGTGCTGCAACAGCTTCCCGGTGTGCTTCAAGATCAAGGCGATACCCGCCTGGAAGCTCGTGCTCGGCAACTGCTCAAGACGCTGCTCACCGATCAGGAGCTGCAAGCGCTCTGGAGTGCCGACGAGAATGAAGCCGCTGTAGCAACGGCTGAAGACGACACCAACGATGGCAGCGGCAATTTCCGGCCCGCCTTCCTGCGGCGGCTCGCCGAGGACGACCGCGACATCGACGAAGCCCTTGCAGAGAGCTTGGGATTGGAAACCCTGGGGCTGATCGCCCGCAACCTGACCGAGCAGGAACAGGCGCAACAGAACGAGGTGCTCAGCCTAACCAACGCCGGCAAGGTGGGCGGCTTGGTCAACACGGTAGTAGGCCAATGGAGCCAGGCCGTGCTGCGGGTTGCGGAGCGGGTCGGCGATGACGTGGAGCTGATCCACATGCGCCGCGTGTTCACTGCCGCTGGCGCCCATGCCAATCTGGTCGATGGCAACCTGAAGGGTGAACTGCAAGTCATGCACCGCGGTGAAGTCGACCTGAGTCGCTACGTCATCGTTGGCGTGCACGGTGATGGCATCGAGTGGGGCCTGACTGACCGCGACCGTACCAGTGGCGCCCTCCAGAACCAACAGGACTACCTCTACGCTGAGCAGGTGGACCCCAGGGGTAATGTGCAAACCTCGACCAGCCCCAAGCGCATGTCGTCGGAGGTGGACGACGCCATCCGTAAAGTCGCCAGTCATGTCCTGGTGTACGTACTACCCGCTGGCCATCCCGAAGCCGCGAAGGTCGCGCAACTGCGCCTGGTCAAGCTTGCCGAGCAGGTGAAGGTGGTGATAGATGGCCCGGCGGTATCGCGGATGTTGGTGGGTTTTGCGATATACAATGTGGGCAGAGAAGCTGCAGCATTTAGCCGTGCGCAGAATATGAGCCAAGTTTCAGAGCAGTTGGCTAGATTTTTTAGTGTGTTGATTGATCTAAGTGCAGCTTCTATGAAATTGCATGCTGTTATGAATCCAAGTTCCACATCTAGAGTTGGTGGGTTCATTCAGAGGCCATTGTTTGAGATGAAAAACTGGCCTTTAATTGGTGCCAGGTTATCTAAGGCCGGAGCAAACACCCTGGTGCGTACTTTGGGGCTTTTTAATTTTCTGGCTGGGCTTGGTGCTGTCGGTATTAGTTCATGGGATCTTCGTAACAGCTTGCAGCAAGGTGACCGCGATGCAGCTATCGGCCATAGTATAGCGGTCGCCGGTGGGGCGCTGTTCCTTGCCGCCCCCCTGATGGCGGGGCTGGTAATGATTCCCGGCTGGGGCTGGGCGCTGCTGGGCCTGGGCTTGGCCATCGGTGGAACCAGTTATGCCGCCATGAGTCAGGATACCCCCTTCGAGAAGTTGTTAAAGCAGGGTCCCTTGGGAACACATCCTGATAGGACTGTGACATCGGCCGATGACAGCGCCTATTATCCCCAACTGCTGACGCAGCTGAGCCCGGCGCAGATCGAGGTGACGCGCTACGGCAGCTTGGGTGCTGAAGAACGGCAGGCACTGCTGGAAAGCGTCTGGGAATCCACAACGGATACGCCCAGCCATCGTGACTACGTGGTCACCATTAGCACTCCGCTGATCAGTCGCTACAGGATTGGCGAAACATTGAACTTGGCGGTTCAGGAGCTGGAGCAGACCGATAGCGGAACCTTCACCCTGCTTGGCTCCTATGAACAGCTCTCGTATATCACCCGGACAACGGAACCGTTCGAAATCGGCAAGCGACAGTTGCTGCCGCAGCAAAGTGCGGTACGCTTTCTGGTCAAGCGCAAGGTGGCCGAGGAAAGCTTCGATATGGTTGGTACCAGTGTGACTTCCACGTCTCGCCTGCGTGTCGCCTTGCAGGCGAGAGTCAAGTGGGAGCTGGGCGAGATGGTGCTGCCGACCCCAATGCTGAGTGAGTACGAGCCCTTTGTGGAAGGACAGCATGATGCACTCCCGGCTCGCTCGTATCGTACGGTGAACAATCCGATCACCGATTTTATCCAATCCTTTACGGGTCGCTCCCAGGATCCACGTTATTGGTATATCAAGGAATTTCAGGTATGAAAGAGGCAAGCTTTTCTCACTATGACGCCGGTGCCTACCGTGCCGGCGCCATCCCTGCGATGCCGTCACCGCCGAAGAAGCGCGAGCGTATCGGTGAGGAGCTGCTGCCTTTTGGAGATTACGCCAATATCGATCCCTATCAGCAACTTTGCGAGGATGCCGAGTTCGTTCAGCATTTGGATCGCCAGGACAAGGCGTTCTACAAAACGGATGATTGGTGGTGGGATCATCAGCGCATTCGATTCCTAAAAAACCAGCTAGGCTTTTCAGTTATTTTGATGGCCTTTCCTGTGGTTTATTTTTTTGTCATGCTTTCTTTTCCTTATTTTTTTATTTTGAGTATATCTGATGCTATGTTTGAATATAGCAGGGCTTTTGCTAGTATTGCTGTTCCTTTGATGGCAATTGTCGGGTTTTGTTTCGTAATGATTGCCACTGTTTACACTGCTCAGTCTGCCTTTAATGGTCTGGCTAAGATGGTTGGTTTTTTGTTCACACCATTCCATAAATGGTTCGCTAGTCGTGCCGATCGGTACATGGAAAACCGCTGCAGCGAGTTCAATCGCCAAACCGGAATGGCGAGCTTCGCCCAAGGCAGGAAGAAACCGCCACTGAAGGCGCCTTTCGTCGAGTTCGATGGCTATGTGGAGCGGGTGGTACAGCGTGGCGGTATCTTCTATCGACTGATGTTCGTACACCGCTATACCGGCAAGCAGTTCAACCAGACATCGCTCAGCACCATCGTCGACCACAAGCACGAGGTGCATGCCCTGTGGGACATGCTGCAGCGCTATATGGACGCGAGCCAGCCCATGCCCGACGTGCCGCGCCTGGAGCCCTTCCGCCACCTCGATCCCACTACCGCTGAGCACGACCGGATAACCGGCCGCAATCCGCGCTACTGGCGCGACCTGGATCTGGAAGCCTGGAAGAAGGGACAGGGCGCCGCTCTCCTCAAAGCGCAGATCGAGTATCCCTGGTCCCGCCAGCGCTGCCAGCTCACCCCACAGCTCGGCAAGGTGGAGATGACAGTCTACCGCGAGCAACAGCAGGCCGCGGTGGCATGAGCGAGAATGCTACTTCTTCACACAATACCTGTTTCTAATGTGCTGCGTTTACGGTCTTTAAACAGAGCAAAATAAGCTTGCCTTAACCCGGGGAGACCTTTAATGCCTTCCTTGGCGGTAGCGTGGCCTTAGACTAGCCGTACCGAAACACTACGTTGTAATTCCCGGGCGAATATGCAGAGCGACGTTTCGGTCTCTGCTGACTTTAAACCGGAAGGCCGTGGCTGATGCAGGCATCAGCCACGTCGGCTCGAAACGAGATGGGGCGGCGCATTGCCACACAGTTGCCCGACGGTAGCCGCTGGCAGCACCACCACGATCTGCAAGGGCGCCTTGTCGAGCAAGAAGGCCCCCAAGGCTATCGGCAGCAGTATCACTACGATGCCCACGGCCGCCCCGTGCTGCGGATCGACGCCGACGGTGGCCGCGAGCATTACGCCTACGACGAGGCAGGGCGGCTCAATGAGCTCACTCTGGCCAACGGTGCCGTCTACCGCTTTGCCTACGATGAGATGGATCGCCTCGTCAGCGAGACCGGCCCGGATGGCCGCGAGCAGCGCTACATCTACGATGCGGCCGGCCAACTGATCGCGCGTAGCGAAGCCAATCGACTCGGCCCCGACGGACAGCCGCTCACCCTGAGCTATGACTACGACGCCAACGGTCGTCTGATCGCCCGTCACCTGCCGGCTACCGATCACGCGCCGGCCAGCAGCGAGCGCTACCATTGGCGCGCCGACGGCCAACTTAGCGGTGTCGGCAATACTCATGCGGATGTTACCTTCGCCTATGACGCTGCGGGCCGGCAGATCGGCGAACGTCAGCGCCACCACGCCATGGGCGACGTAGCCGACTGGCAATGGGAGCATCAGCAGCGGCTCACTGCCACCGGCGCCCCTCAAGCCAGCCGCTACGGCGACCTGCCCGAACTTGCCTGGCACACCTACGGCAGTGGCCACCTTCACGGCCTCAGCGCACCCGGCCTGGGGCTCGAGCTCGCCCTGGAGCCTGATGCCCTGCATCGTGAGACCCAGCGCCGCCTCAGCAGTGTCGGTCAGTCCCAGCCGCTGATTCTCGAGCGTGGCTATACCGCGCTTGGCCAACTCGACCATCTGAGCCTGCGCGGCCCCGGCAGCGCCCAAGGCGAGCAGCACTACCGCTACGATGCCCAGGGTCGACTCAGCTTCCTTAGCCAGGGCAGTGCCAGCCCGGTCATCGCCTACACCTACGACGCGGCAGGGCGCCTGATCGCCAGCCAGCACGGCGACCGAGCCCACCGCTACCCGGTGGACGCCGCCGGCAACCGCCTGGAAGGCACGGCCAAGGCCCAGAGCGACAACCGACTCACCCAGCTCGTCGGCACCCGCTACCGTCACGACGGCGCCGGCAACCTGATCGAGCGTGAATACCCCAACGGCGAACGGCTCAGCCTCGGCTACGATGGCGCCAACCGGTTGGTGCGGCTCACCCGTACCGACGCCCAGGGCGCCACACAGGAAGCCAGTTACCGTTACGACGGCCTGGGTCGGCGCATCAGCAAGACCGTGCGCCACGCCAATGGCACCACCGCCACCACCCTCTATGGCTGGGACGGCGACCGCCTGGTTCATGAAGCCACCGACAGCCAACGCACCACCGTGGTTTACGAACCCGGCAGCTTCGTGCCCATGCTCAGAATCGACCAGGCTGGTGATGGTGCGGCGAAGCAGATCAGCGCCTACGTCACCGATGCCCTGGGCACGCCCATGCAACTCGTCACTCCAACGGGCGACACCCTGTGGCAAGCCCAGCCCGACGACTGGGCTGCGGTTACCAACGAACGTGGCACCGCCTCACAGCCGATCCGCTTCCAGGGCCAGTGGTACGACGAAGAAAGCGGCCTCTACTACAACCGCCACCGCTACTACGACCCACAGCAGGGCCGGTACATCAGCCAGGATCCGATTGGCCTGAATGGCGGCACCAATCTTTACCAGTATGCGGCTGCCCCCAGTGTAGAAGTAGATCCTCTCGGACTAAGAGGGGTATATGGTTTAGGGGGTGGGCCTTATAGCCAATCTAACACGGTGAGGAGAATTGCTGCTCAAGAGCCGGCCACTAAAGCTGTTGCGGCAGGAGCAGATATTGGTGGTGAGGTTTTTGGTGGTATATTCGGTACCTCACTGTCTACTGGTGGTCAAGTTGACTCGAGTGGTAATTTCTGTTCGGTGACAACCGCATGTACAAAAGTCGGGCTTGGCGCCTTTATAGGTAGTGGTATGGATTTCGGTGCGGCTATCAACGAAAATGTTCTAGAGACAGGTGTTAGTGAAAGCTGGGGGCCTTTTGTGCGAGGGGGCACAGGGCCGGCTGCAGGTGCTTCCATTAATTTTGGTGGAGGTAGCATTGGCGCAGCGAAAGGCTTTGTCGGGCCAGGGGCTGGTGGTGCTTTAGGTGTTCAATTTTGCAAAGTGTCGACTGTATGTGTAGGGGATTAGCAGTGAAAAATACCAGCTTAAAAAAAGAAGGAAGAGTAATAGCATTAGCATTGTTAGTCATGTTTTTAGGTCTTGGTGTTTCTTTTTCAGGAGCAGAAAAGCTTGGCTATTTTATGGGGGGGGGAGGCATTTTAGTGGCGAATGTGTTCGGTATCATTGCAATTGTTAAGACTGTTTCAGCCATGAGGGAGAGGCTTGGTAAAGAATCGCACGATGACGTGGGAAAATAAATCTATAAAAAAGTATATAGGTATGAAACTTCACCTACGACTACAGGATCTGCAAGCCCGTTATGGGCAGTCCGATCATGTCCTGCACCTACGACGCGGCAGGGCGCCTGATCGCTAGTCAGCACGGCGACCGCGCCCACCGCTACCCGGTGGACGCCGCCGGCAACCGCCTGGAAGGCACGGCCAAGGCCCAGAGCGACAACCGGCTCACCCAGCTCGGCGGCACCCGCTACCGTCACGACGGCGCCGGCAACCTGGTCGAGCGTGAAGACCCCAACGGTGAACGGCTCAGCCTCGGCTACGATGGCGCCAACCGGCTGGTGCGGCTCACCCGTACCGCCCCCCAGGGCGCCACTCAGGAAGCCAGCTACCGCTACGACGGCCTGGGTCGGCGCATCAGCAAGACCATGCGCCACGCCAATGGCACTACCGCCACCACCCACTACGGATGGGACGGCGACCGCCTGGTGCATGAAGCCACCGACACCCAGCGCACCACCGTGGTCTACGAACCCGGCAGCTTCGTGCCCATGCTCAGAGTCGACCAGACGAGCGATGGCGCAGCGAAGCAGATCAGCGCCTACGTCACTGACGCCCTGGGCACGCCCATGCAACTCGTCACACCAACGGGCGACACCCTGTGGCAAGCCCAGCCCGACGACTGGGCTGCGGTCACCAACGAACGTGGCACTGCCTCACAGCCCATTCGCTTCCAGGGCCAGTGGCACGATGAAGAAAGCGGCCTCTACTACAACCGCCACCGCTACTACGACCCGCAGCAGGGTCGGTACACCAGCCAGGATCCGATTGGCCTGAATGGCGGCACCAACCTGTACGGCTACGTCAGTAACCCGACGGCGATGGTAGATCCGTTGGGGTTGTTTGATGGCCCCCCTTCATCAAGAAGGGGGGGGGCGGTGTAATGGGAATGATCGCACCTCGTACTATGTCAGGGTTTGCTATCCAGGAGAGCGACCGCGCTGCGCTTGAGCAGTTGGCTGATATTCAAACCTATAATAGAGGGGCAGCAGCCGTTGCAGGATATGCGCCAGTAGTTCTAGCAAACACTCCAGCAGTCGCAACTGCAGGCCATAGTGCTTATAAGTCTCCTGTTGGACAGTGCGTTAAAACTATTTCAAGAGAAGTGGTTTTGGATACTATTATGTCCCTCAATGACCCCATTCCAAATGGAGCTGGTCCGCGGGATCTAGCAAGGCATGAGTTGTTGAATCGTACAGCGCAGATTCAGCTTGATACGCGTCCGAGACCCAGGATGCCTGATATACTTACTTGCAGGCGGTGAATATATGGAAGATCTTTACCATGATCCGGTTTTTTACTTAAGAACTCATAGTTGGGAGAAGGGGCTCAGGGATATTGATGCGTTCGAAAAAATCAAGACGTCCGCTTTGTCTGGGGAGCCTGAATTTGTCGTGTTGGAAAGTTGGTACAAAGCCTTAGGAAAAGGGTGTGAAATAGATGCTCTTGCAGCCATTGAGGCGTTAGAAAGGGAAGATGTTCAAGGTAATGCAAGGTCTTTATGTGCAGCGGGTTTGGGGTTTATGCGTGGGTATTATGGGGAAAAAAGTGAGGAAAAAGCCTTGCTTTATTTCGATAAGGCAGAAAAAGTGTGTTCTCGTAAGGGAAGTTACTTTAAGGGGGTTTTTTACTACAGGAAATTTTTAGAAAATAAAAGCAATTTCGAGTCTTTTGAGAGAGCAGCAGCGAATTTCAAAAAGGCAGCAAAAAGTGGTCATGCAACAAGCTTGAAAATGTATTTGTCATGCTCGTCAAAATATCGCTCGCTGAGATTTATTAATTATGTTTTTGTTTTTTTTTGCTACATGGTAAATCGACAGGATTTGGGTGGCCCAGAAAGATGGTGGTGTTATCGTGATCTTGAAAGCTTTAGGCCCTCGACGGTGGAATTTGCTGAAAACTGCGGTCACGCATTAGGTTATTACTCGAAAAAGTAAAATATGATTCACCATCTCAACGCTGTTGACCAGTTTGTGGAAAAGAGGCTTAGCTGTCTGGTTGCGCCAACGTGTGTTCGTGTTTTGGGTGCTTTTAAAGTATCAGTAATCCCTGGCTTTAGAATTCTTGATTAAGAGCGGTGTCTTGGAAGAAGTAAGGTTGTTGGGATGCCTTGCATTTATTTGGGTGGAGGAGTGGAGGAGTGTTGCTGGTGCGTGGTACCTTTTTTTATGCGATGCTTGCATGGTAATTAATTCCATGTTAAGTGCTGGGAAATATTTGGCCGTATTGCTTGTGATGGCATTTGTCACCTTTGCGTTAAATGTTTATCTTTTTAAATATTGGTTGGCTATTTATCTCGCAGTTCTGCTTCTCGTTCCTATGCTGGGTGCAAGGCCACGTATGGAAAGAAGTTTATTAAATGCTGTTTTTATTGGTTTTTACATGTCTGCCATTGTGTCTCTTATTATATGCCTGATTTACTATTATACTTAGTTTCAAGGTTTTGAGAGAGGCACTGTTTTATTGCTATATGATCTGGCTGTATAAAGATAGCATTTTCATGGCCAAGCTAAGGGGAGTTAGCTGATGAGTATTCCACAATTCGCTACCCACTACTACTTACCCGAAACTGGTCCATTTCGAAGCCTCTCGGAGCTATCGGCCGGCTCAGAAGATCCTGTTTTCCTGGATCTTCTGACTCGTCATGAACGCGATCCCGACTATCGTCGTCGCTACGGCAGGAATTACATCGGGGTTCGACGTGAGGTTGAAGCCAGGCTGCATGAGCTCTTCGTTGCCCGAGGAGGTAAGCCGCGCCGTCGCCACCCTTTTTATCTGGTGCTGGGTGAGTCTCCATGGTTTCGTGATCTTATCGCTGATCACCAGGAGCTGAGAATTCCTCTCGCGGACCTTGACCCAGAAGTCACCTCTTTAACGTTCCCTGATAGCTTTATTGCGCTTACCCGAGACGATAAGCCGTACTACAACCAAGTATTTCTTCTCAGTGAGATCGACGAGCTCGTTGCTCGATTCGGAGTTCCTGAAAATGACCAGCTGGTCCCTTATGAGCGATATTGGGAAAATGAGTTTGAGCTCTATATCGAGGTGCAGCTTTGGGATTTTCCTTTATGCTCTATATGAGGGCGGGCGCAAGTGAATTTTTGGATTAGCCTAGGAGAGATATGACTTTTACTGAGCTGGTAAATTTAATTCGGGATGAGCAGGCGCTCACGACAGAGGTGCCGGATTTCGACTCAAATAATGGAAACGAACAGGCAAAGTACCTGTTTTTATTGGAGGCGCCCGGCCCTAAGGCAGTCCAAACCGGGCGAGTGTCTCTGAGCAACCCCGATCCTACGGCTCGAAACTTTCAGCGACAGCTACATCAAGCAGGCATTGAGGCGAAAATATTGCGGTTTGGAATGTCGTTCCTTGGTATCTCGGAGACGAGGAGCGTAAGAGAATCCGTGGCGCCATCGCAGGAGACATCCGCGCGGGGTTAAAGTATCTGGCACTTTTGGTAAACGCGATGCCTAAACTGCAGTGCGTCATTCTGGTAGGCAGCGCAGCACGGAAAGCTCACGTCTTACTATCCCAAGTCACGACAGCCAGAATACTCAGCTGCCACCATTCTTCGGCGCAGGCTATGAATGCCAATCCGATGGCCGAGGCAGAGAATGTGGCGGTATTTCGTTTCATGAGAGATACCACAGGGAATTCGTAATGACGGAGTGATTCTCGACTCTGAAACTATAAGCCCCTGAGCCAGTCACCTGGCTCAGGGGCTTTTCGTTTCCGACACGTACTACTTGGCCGTCAGCGCTTCGCCCACCTTCGAGTGGTTCGGCCGCCCGATGGTTTGGGTGATCTAGGTGCCGGCTTCAATACGACGATGAAACCTCGAGTCTGCTCTCTCTCACGGTAATCTTCGCTACGGAGGCCGCGCTATCTCGGAGCGCAACCTGGCTCTGTGGCCAGGCGTCTTGCTCGATGGAGAAATTGCTCCTCAGCCAGGCAAGTACCAAACGCCGGGTCGCCTCCAGCGCTTCGGGATCTTCTACCTCGGTTTCTCGCGCGTCGAGCCCCGCGATTCCGCCTAGCCCATGGCCTACGTTGCTGATTGTCAGCAGGGCCTCAGCTCCCGGCGCGTCATGGAAGGCATCCGCGTGCCACTCGGGGCCGCGCGGGGTGAAATGCGGATCATCCTGTGCGCCACAAACCACAAGAGTCGGCAATGCAATGCCGCTGAAATCCACATCGAAGAAGGGAAAGCGCGAGGCATGCTCTGGCGTCAGTTCAGCACCGCCACGCCCCGGGGCCGCCAGCAGGATGCCAGCGCGGATGCGAGGGTCGGAGAAATCCTCCCCCAGTAAACGACCGCCAAGCAGCAGGCTGCAGGTATGGCCGCCGAAGGAGTGGCCCGCCACGGCGATCCGGTCGTGGTCCAGCCGGCCTGCGATGGCGGGGGCCTGCCGCTCGATCTCGGACAGCTGGTCGAGGATGGCGCGTATCTCGACCACGCGCTCGCGCCAGTAGAAGGGGCCTTCAGGTTGGTCGGGGGGAAGTCCGCCGACCCGTGAACTGGCGTGCGTCGGCTGAATGACGGCGATCCCCCGTTCGGCCCAGAACTGGACGAGCGGTGCGTAGCCATCCTTCGAGGGGATATAGTTCGACGGACCGAAGCCGTGCGACAGGATCAAGATCGGCAGGGCGTCGCCAGTGGCGGGCGCGGTGAGACGCAGCTCCAGGGGTTGGCGGCCAGGCATCTCCAGGCGGATCGGCGTGTAGGCGACGGTCAGGGTGGGTTCCGGCGTCGGCAGGGCACGGGACAGGTTGATCAGTCGGTTCATCTGTAAGCCTCGCTCGGAAGATACTGGCGCGAAGCCCGGCCGAAGCCTGAAGAGGTGCCGGTGATGAGTATACGGGGCATATCGGGTCTCCTCGTCTGTTGTGCAGGAGAGCATAGACAGCGTTGATCGATCATTCTATATATGACTGTCCGGAATTAATCATCAAGAGTCCAAAAAATATGCAGAGTGGTATCGAAGGCCCCCTGTCCAGGGTCGTCACACTGCTCAATCCGGCGATGTCCATCTCGAAGTTGGTGGAGGCGGGTGGCCAGTGGAAGGTCGAGCGGCATGACTTGGCCAGCCCCTTTTATTGCGCGGTGGTCGAGGGGACCTGCAAGGTTGAGGTGACCGGTCGGGCGCCGGTCACACTGGTGGCCGGAGACTTCATCCTGATCCCCGATTTGCATGGCTTTCGCATGACCAGCAAGGTGCCACCGGCATCAAAGGAATCGGGCCAGCCACTTGAAATCGGCCCCGGGCGGGTTCGCCTCGGTCCACTGGACGCCCCCGTGGAGTTGCGCGCGCTGGTCGGGCATTGCCGCTTCGAAGCGCCTGCAAGCGATCTGCTGGTGTCACTGCTGCCCGAGATGATCCATGTTTCCGGCCACGATCGCCTGATGGCCCTGGTGCCGGTGATCCACGAGGAAACCCGTGCCGACCGGCCGGGGCGTGAGTTGATCCTCGAGCGGCTGCTGGAGGTGCTGCTCATCGAGGCGCTCCGCTCGGGGCCTGCCGTGGAAATGCCGCCGGGACTACTGCGCGGACTGTCAGATCCGAAGCTGGCCGCCGCCTTGCATCGCATCCATTCAGAAGTGGGTGGCGAGATTTCAGTCGCGGGGCTGGCGAAGCACGCGGGCATGTCCCGCTCCGGCTTCTTCGAGAAGTTCCGAAAGGAAGTCGGGCGCGCGCCAATGGAATACGTGACCGACTGGCGCATGGCCATCGCCAAAACTCTGCTGCGGCAGGGCGGACTGACCAACACGGAGATCGCCCTGCGGGTCGGTTACGGATCCGCCAGCGCTTTCGGTATGGCATTTGTTCGGCACGAGGGGATTTCGCCCGGTGCGTTTGCAAACAAGCAGGAGCGTTAGGAAGAGCGCTGCATAGGGGGAGACATCTTGTCAGCGCCGTATTCACAAAGCCCCTGAGCCAATCACCTGGCTCAGGGGCTTTCCGTTTCTATCGCCTAATCACTTCGCCGCCAGTGCCACACCTACCTTGGAGCGGTTCGGCCGGCCGATGGTCTGGGTGATCCAGGTGCCGGTCTCAGCGAGCTTGTTCAGCTCGATGCCGGTTTCGATACCCAGGCCGTTGAGCAGGTAGACGACGTCTTCACTGGCCACGTTGCCGGAGGCGCCCTTGGCGTAGGGGCAGCCGCCGAGGCCGGCGACGGAGCTGTCCACCACGCTGATGCCTTCTTCCAGCACGGCGTAGAGGTTGGCCAGCGCTTGGCCGTAGGTGTCGTGGAAGTGGGCGGCGAGCTTTTCCATGGGGATGTCGCGGCTCACGGCTTCGATCATGCGCTTGGCGGCGAGCGGGGTGCCTACGCCGATGGTGTCGCCCAGTGAGACTTCGTAGCAGCCCATATCGAACAGTGCCTTGCTCACTTCGGCCACTTTGGCCGGGGCGATCTCGCCTTCGTAGGGGCAGCCGAGCACGCAGGAGACGTAGCCGCGCACGCGCACGTTGGCCTCTCTGGCTCGCTCCAGCACGGGGGCGAAGCGCTCCAGGGATTCGGCGACGGAGCAGTTGATGTTCTTCTGTGAGAAGGCTTCACTGGCGGCACCGAATACCGCGACTTCTTCCACACCGCACTCCAGCGCCGCTTCCAGCCCCTTGAGGTTGGGGGTGAGGGCGGCGTAGGTCACGCCTTGGCGGCGCTTGAGGCCAGTCATCACTTCGCGATGGTCGGCCATCTGCGGTACCCACTTGGGCGAGACGAAGCTGGCGGCTTCGATGTAGCCGATGCCGGCGGCGCCCAGGCGATCGATGAGTTCCAGCTTGGTGGCCGTGTCGATCGGATTGGGCTCGTTCTGCAGCCCATCGCGGGGGCCGACCTCGACCAGGCGCACGCGCTTGGGAAATGCCATGTGTAAACTCCTTCCTGTTCACGGCACGCAATCAGTGGCTTCGTCCGCGGCTACCCCGGCAGCTGTCTCTCGCGAAGATCGCTGTGAACCCATCCCTGGGCGCTCCATTTTTCATCCCTGAAAAATGAGCTTCGCTCACGACAGCTCCCGGCGCCGCTTACCTTGGCGTTCTCAGCTTCGGTTCCAGTCTACTCGACGGGAGCGAATTCCAGCAGCACGTCGCCTTGTCCCACCGTATCGCCGGCGTTGAAGTGGAAGCTTTCCACGTGGCCGTCGGCGGGGGCGGTCATGGTGTGTTCCATCTTCATGGCTTCCATGACCATCAGCGGCATGCCTTTCTCCACCTTCTGACCGGCTTCCACCAGCAGGGCGACCACGGTGCCGTGCATCGGCGCGGTGAGAGTCGATTCGGCTTCGTGGTGGCCGTGGTCGATGGCGTCGATACGGCGCCAGAACAGGCGGGTTTCGCCACGCGGGTCGACCATGACGACGACGTTTCCGTCGCGGCGGGCCTGCAAGCGGCGGCGGTGGCCGTTGAGGGTAACGGCAACTGCGTCGCCTTCCAGGTGCTCCAGACGCGCGGTGAGGGTCTCGCCGCCAATGGTCAGGTCCCACGGGTCCGCGCCGCTGGCCCGGGTGCCTTCCACCACGACCACGCTCTCTTCGTCCTGCACGTTAGCGGGATCGCATAGGGAGATGCGGATGGTATGCGGTGCGTTGAGGCGAAAGCCGTCGTGGCGGTCCCACGGGGAGTCGCTCTCGCACTCGCGAGCGAGCTGGTTGAGGCCGATCAGTGCGGCGCCGGCGTACTCTTCGATGCTGTACTGCTTGGGCGCGAAGAGGGTCGCTTCGTTCTTCTCGATGAAGCGGGTATCGAGATCGCACGCCTTGAACGCGGGGTGGGTGGCCAGCCGCTGCAGGAAGGCGCGGTTGGTCACAACGCCCTGCACGTCGAGAGCTGCCAACGCCCGGTTGAGGGTGGAGAGAGCCTGATCGCGGTCGTCGCCGTGGACGATCAGCTTGGCGAGCATCGGGTCGTAGTGCATGGAGACGATGTCGCCCGTTTCCACGCCACTGTCCAGGCGTACCTGGCGCGGGTCGAGGCCGGCGCCCTTGAGGTCAATGACGAAGCGCTCGAGCTTGCCGGTGGCGGGCAGGAAATCCTGGTCAGGGTCTTCGGCGTAGAGGCGCGCCTCGAAGCTGTGGCCGGTGATGGTCAGCTCGTCCTGCGTCAGCGGCAGCGCTTCGCCCATGGCCACGCGCAGCTGCCACTCGACCAGGTCCTGGCCGGTGATCATCTCGGTGACGGGGTGCTCCACCTGGAGGCGGGTGTTCATCTCCATGAAGTAGAACGAACCGTCCTTATCGAGCAGGAACTCGACGGTACCGGCGCCGACGTAGCCGATCTCCTTGGCGGCGCGTACGGCGGCTTCGCCCATCTCGCGGCGCAGCTCGGCGGTCATGCCGGGGGCGGGGGCTTCCTCGAGCACCTTCTGGTGACGGCGCTGCACGGAGCAATCGCGCTCGAACAGGTAGACGCCATTGCCGTGAGAGTCGCAGAACACCTGCACTTCGACGTGACGCGGCTGGGTCAGGTATTTCTCGATCAGCATGCGGGTGTCGCCGAAGGCGGCCTGGGATTCACGGCGACAGCCGTCCAGTGCGGCCTGGAACTGCTCACCGCTTTCCACCACGCGCATGCCCTTGCCGCCACCGCCGGCGCTGGCCTTGAGCAGCACCGGGTAGCCGATCTTGTCGGCTTCGGATTTGAGCAGGGCATCGTCCTGGTCGTCGCCGTGGTAGCCCGGCACCAGCGGCACGCCGGCGTTGGCCATGCGCGCCTTGGCGGCGGACTTGTCGCCCATGGCGGCGATTGCCGAGGCGGGCGGACCGACGAAGGTGACACCGGCGGCGTCCAGCGCTTGAACGAAGGCCCCGTTCTCGGAGAGGAAGCCGTAGCCGGGGTGAATGGCGCCGGCGCCGGTGCGCTTGGCGGCTTCCACCACCGCTTCCACCTTCAGGTAGCTCTCGCGGGCGGCGGCCGGGCCCAGGCGCACGGCCTCATCGGCTTCGCGCACGTGGCGGGCATTCGCGTCGGCATCGGAGTACACCGCTACGGTGCGCAGGCCCATGGCACGGGCGGTGCGCATCACGCGGCAGGCGATCTCGCCGCGGTTGGCGACCAGCAGGGTGTCGAAGGGCGTGGTGCGGGATTCGTTGGTCTGGCTCATGAGCGGCGCTCCGGGGAATTCGTGTTGTCGTCGGCCCAGGCGGGGCGGCGCTTCTCGAAGAAGCTGGTCAGGCCTTCCTGACCCTCGGCGCTAACCCGCAGCTCGCTGATCACGCGGCAGGTGTGCTCGCGGGTCGCTTTGCTGTCGGAGTCGCGGGCCACTTCGGCCATCAGCGACTTGGTGGCGCGCTGGGCCTGGGGCGAGCCGGCCAGCAGGATCTCGAGCATGTCGCTCACGGCTTCGTCGATGGTGTCGTGGCCGACGATCTGGTGGGCGAGGCCCAGTTCCAGCGCCTTGTCGGCGTCGATCACTTCGGCGGTGAGGGCGTAGCGGCGCATCTGGCGCGGGCCCAGGGCACGCTGCACGTAGGGGCTGATCACCGCCGGCGAAAGGCCGATCTTCACTTCGGAGAGGCAGAACTTGGCTTTCTCGGAAGCGATCACGATGTCGCAGCAGGCGGCCAGGCCCACGGCACCACCGAAGGCGGCGCCCTGCACGCGGCACACGGTGGGGCAGGGCAGGGTGTCGAGGCCGTGCATCAGCTGCGAGAGCTTGCGCGAGTCGGCCAGGTTGCCCTCGAAGTCGTACTCCACCATGCGCTTCATCCAGTTGAGGTCGGCACCGGCGGAGAAGCTCTTGCCCTCGGAACCCAGCACCACCACGCGCACCTCGCCGTGTCGGGCGGCGTCGTGGAGCTTGGCGAGGTGCTCGTTGAGTTCGGCGATCAGGCGGTCGTCGAAGGCGTTGTGCACCTCGGGACGATTCAGCGTCAGCCAGGCGACACCGCGCTCATCAATGCTTAGCTGTGAAAAGCTCTTTGTTTCAGTCATCTATTTACGGCTCCCGTAAAGTCTTCGAGCGAAGGCGCAGACACTTTACGACTCACATCCGGAACACGCCGAACTTCGTCTCTTGCACTTCCGCATTCATGGCGGCAGCCAGCGAGAGCCCCAGCACGTCGCGGGTCTGGGCCGGGTCGATCACGCCGTCGTCCCACAGTCGCGCGCTGGCGTAGTAGGGGTGGCCCTGGTGCTCGTACTGCTCGCGAGTGGGCTGCTTGAAGGCTTCTTCGTCTTCGGCGCTCCACTCGCGGCCTTCGCGCTCGTACTGTTCGCGCTTGACCTGGGCCAGCACGCCGGCGGCCTGTTCGCCGCCCATGACCGAGATACGGGCGTTGGGCCACATGAACAGCAGGTTGGGGTCGTAGGCGCGGCCGCACATGCCGTAGTTGCCGGCGCCGAAACTGCCGCCGATCAGCACGGTGAACTTGGGCACCTTGGCGCAGGCCACGGCGGTAACGAGCTTGGCGCCGTGCTTGGCGATGCCTTCGTGTTCGTACTTGGAGCCAACCATGAAGCCGGTGATGTTCTGCAGGAATACCAGCGGAATCTTGCGCTGGGCGCATAGCTCGATGAAGTGGGCGCCTTTCACCGCGGACTCGGAGAACAGCACGCCGTTGTTGGCGACGATGCCCACCGGGTAGCCGTGGATGTGGGCGAAGCCCGTCACCAGGGTGTCGCCGTAATAGCGCTTGAACTCGTCGAAATCGGAGTCGTCGACGATGCGGCCAATCACTTCGCGCACGTCGAACGGCTTCTTCAGGTCGGTACCGACGATGCCGTAGATCTCGCTCGGGTCGAGCTTGGGCGGCTTGGGTTCCTGCATCTTGAGCTGGCCGCGCTTCTGCCAGTTCAGGCGCGACACGCAGGCGCGGGCGAGCTGCAGGGCGTGGGCATCGTTCTCGGCGTAGTGGTCGGCCACGCCGCTCTTCTTGGCGTGCACGTCGGCGCCGCCCAGGTCCTCGGCGCTGATGCTCTCGCCGGTGGCGGCCTTCACCAGGGGCGGGCCACCGAGGAAGATGGTGCCCTGCTGCTTGACGATGATCGACTCGTCGGCCATGGCCGGCACATAGGCGCCGCCGGCGGTGCAGGAGCCCATCACCACGGCGATCTGCGGAATGCCTTCGGCGGAGAGGGTGGCCTGGTTGTAGAAGATGCGTCCGAAGTGGTCGCGGTCGGGGAACACTTCGTCCTGGCGGGGCAGGAAGGCGCCGCCGGAGTCGACCAGGTAGATGCACGGCAGGCGGTGCTTGCGGGCGATCTCCTGGGCACGGATATGTTTCTTCACCGTGAGCGGGTAGTAGGTGCCACCCTTCACGGTGGCGTCGTTGGCGACGATCACGCACTCCACGCCGGAAACGCGGCCGATACCGGTCACCACGCCCGCGGCGGGCACGTCGCTTTCGTACACCTCATGGGCGGCCAGCGCTGAGAACTCGAGGAAGGGCGAACCCTCGTCGATCAGGTGGTCGATACGGTCGCGCACGAACAGCTTGCCGCGGGATTCATGCCGCGTGCGGGCCTTTTCGCCGCCGCCCTGGCTGATCGCCGCGGTCAGCTCGCGCAGCTTCATCACCTCGTGACGCATGGCCTTTTCATTGGCCTGGAAGCCGTCGCTGCGCGGATTGATCTGTGTCGTTAAGGTAGCCATGTGGTTACTCAACCTCTGCTATGAAAATTAGCGAGCGATACTCAGGCAAGGCAAAAATTGACGAAAAAGCGGAGTTTACTGTTGTAAATGAGCATTTTGAGTCAATTTTTAACGCAGTATGAGTGAGTGCAGCCATTTTCATTTGGATTCAGCGAAGATTTCTCGACCTATCAACATCCGGCGGATCTCACTGGTTCCGGCGCCGATTTCGTACAGCTTGGCGTCGCGCAGCAGGCGGCCGGTGGGATACTCGTTGATGTAGCCGTTGCCGCCGAGCAGCTGAATGGCGTCCAGCGCCACCTGGGTAGCCTTCTCGGCACAGTACAGGATGACGCCGGCGGCATCCTTGCGCGAGGTCTGGCCGCGGTCGCAGCCGGCCGCCACGGCGTAAAGATAGGCGCGGCAGGCGTTCAGCGTGGTGTACATGTCGGCTATCTTGCCCTGCACCAGCTGGAACTCGCCGATGGACTGATCGAACTGCTTACGCTCGTGTACGTAGGGCACCACGATGTCCATGGCTGCCTGCATGATGCCGATGGGGCCGGCGGCGAGCACGGTGCGCTCGTAGTCCAGGCCGCTCATCAGTACGCGCACGCCCTTGCCTTCCTCGCCCAGGATGTTCTCGGCCGGCACTTCACAGTCCTGGAACACCAGCTCGCAGGTATTGGAGCCGCGCATGCCCAGCTTGTCGAGCTTCTGGGCGGTGGAGAAGCCAGGCATGCCTTTTTCGATGATGAAGGCGGTGATGCCTTTGGAGCCGGCGTCCGGGTCGGTCTTGGCGTAGACCACCAGCACGTGGGCGTCGGGGCCGTTGGTGATCCACATCTTGTTGCCGTTGAGGACGTACTTGTCGCCTTCCTGACGCGCGCGCAGCTTCATGCTCACCACGTCGGAACCGGCACCCGGCTCGGACATGGCCAGTGCGCCGATGTGCTCGCCGCTGATCAGCTTGGGCAGGTACTTGGCCTTCTGCTCGGCGCTGGCGTTGATCTTGAGCTGGTTCACGCACAGGTTGGAGTGCGCGCCATAGGAGAGACCCACTGAAGCGCTGGCGCGGGAGATCTCTTCCATGGCGATACAGTGGGCCAGATAGCCCATGCCGGTGCCGCCATCCTCTTCCGCTACGGTGATGCCGAGCAGGCCCATGTCACCGAACTTCTGCCACAGGTCGTTGGGAAATTCGTTCTTTTCGTCGATCTCGGCGGCTCGCGGGGCGATCTCGTCGCGGGCGAAGGCGTTGACCTGATCGCGCAGCATGTTCAGTTCGTCGTCGAGGCCGAAGTCGAGGGGCTTGTAGGCGGTGAGCATGGCGGAACTCCCTGGTGGTATGTCGGTAGCTAATGGTTCAGGCGGTCGTGCTGCTGTCGATTGTTGCGGGCCGCGCAGGCGCAGCTCGCAGTGCTAAGCGAGAATGTTACTAGACTAGGCGAGGTTGACGTTAACGTAAAGTGCAGCCTTCAGGCGTGCGACGAATGTCGAAGGAGGCGAATCGAAACGCAGTGCGCCACCGGTCGAATGGACCGGTGGCACGGATCAGAGCGTAGCAGGATCAGCCCAGCCAGAGCGCCAGCTGATGATAAATGGGAATGCCCACTATCACGTTGAGCGGGAAGGTAAAGCCTAGTGCGGCCAGCATGGCCAGGCCGATGTTGGCTTCTGGAATGGCCGTGCGCATGGCGGCCGGCGCAGCGATGTAGGAAGCACTGGCGGCAAGAGCGGTAAGGATCATCAGCGAGCCGGTGGGCAAACCGAGGGCCAGACCCACGGCCAGGCCGGCCATCGCCAGCACGAACGGCGCCACCAGGGCGAAGGAGAGCAGGCGCCAGTGAAACCAGGGGATGGGTCGCAGGGTTTCGGCTGCGGTCAGGCCCATCTGCAGCAAGAACAGGGCGAGGACGGCATGGAAGGCCCCCATGAACAGTTCTGTGACGGCAGCGCCTTCGCCAGGCCCGTACATGGCGCCGATTACCGCGCCGCCGGCCAGCAGGATTACGCCGCGGTTGGTCAGCGTTTCGTGCCAGATCCCCTGCATGGCTTCGCTGGAGTTCTTGCCGGCGTGGCGGCGGTACAGAGCGATGGCCACCATGATGGCCGGCAGCTCCATCATCACCAGATAGAGAGTAACCTCGGCCCCGATCGGCAGGGCACGGCTCTCAGCGAAGGCCAGTGCCACGGCAAAAGTACCTGCACTCACCGAGCCGTAGTGAGCGGCGATGCTGGCACTGTCGGCAGGTGAAAGCCGTGCGAAGCGGCGCAGTACAGGCATCAGCACCAAGGGAATTACGGCGCCCAGGGCCGCAACCGCAAGCAGCTCGGGTATCAGCGACCAGCGCAGGTTGCCGTAAAGCGCCATACCGCCCTTGAGGCCGATGGTGAGCATCAACAGCAGACTCAAGGTGTCGTAGGCGGCCTTGGGTATGTTCAGGTCGGACTTCACTATCCCGGCGAGAAGGCCGAGCAGAAAGAACATCACGACGATGTCGGGCATATCTCTCTCTTCTTCTGTAACCGCATTGGCAGGGTAGTCGCGGATTGTGCGCAGCGCCTGGTATTGATTCCAATTGAATCTCTAGAAGTCTACTATAGAGTATATTCTATGCATCGCTGCGGGAGCCGTGTAAATGAACGTGCGTCACCTTACCTTCCGCCTGCTACAGGTTTATGTCGCGGTGGTGCGTAGCGGCTCGGTCAGCGAGGCGGCGCGTCAGCTTCATCTGACCCAGCCGACCGTTTCGCAACAGTTGAAACGCCTGCATGAAGCGGTGGAAGAGCCACTGCTGCAAACGAGCCGAGGACGGCTATCGCCGACGGAAGCGGGGCGCGAACTCTACCGCGCCAGCCGCGAAGTGCTGGGTCGCTTCGATGATTTCGAGGATTACCTTACCGCTCTGCGTGGGGGCGAGCGGGGGCGCTTCAGCATCGCCCTGGTGAACACGGCGCAGTACGTCTTGCCACGCCTGCTCGGCCCTTACAGCCAGGTGTTCCCCGACGTGGAGGTGACGCTGCACATCGGTAACCGCCGTCAGATGCTCACTCGATTCGAACGCCAGGACGACGACCTCTATGTGTTCAGCCATCCGCCTTCGTTGGCCCACGCCTTGGCCGGGCGCTTTCTGCGCAACCCGCTGGTCGTGATAGCCCCGCATGAGCATCCTCTCGCCAGCCGTGAACGCATCGCCATGAGCGAGCTCGTAGGCGAGCGTTTCCTGCTGCGCGAACCGGGATCGGCCACGCGCATGATGTTCGAAAGCTGGCTGCAGGAGCACGGCCTGTCGTTGGGGCCGACGCTGCAGATGGCCAGCAACGAAGCGATTCGTGTGGGTGTGGCCGCCGGCATGGGGTTGGCGGTCCTCTCCGAGCACGTGCTTCCACCGGAACACTCCGATCTGGTCATTCTGCCGGTCACCGACTTTCCCATCGAAAGCCACTGGCAGTTCATCATTCGCCGCGACCGCCGCCTGCCCCACGCCGCCCATGGCTTTCTGCGCTTCGCTTCGGGACACCTCGACGAATGCGTCCCGCCACGTTTCGTGGCCAACGAGCTGGAGAGGCTGCTGACGGCATGGGAACTTATCCATTAGTCGCATGCTTGGAGTATGCAAGGTTGGTGACAGGTTGGCCCTCTAGAGTTGGCTCTGCCGGGACGAGGCCCGGGACCAAACCAACAATGAGGATGTACACGCCATGTTTGAAGGTATTTCACAGACCGGTCGGAAGGTGCTCATGACCGGGACTCTGGCAGCCGTGCTGGCTTCACTCACGATGACGGCGCCCGTCGCGGCGGACGATTACCCGGATCGCCCCGTCGACATGGTGGTGGGCTTCGGTACCGGCGGCAGCGCCGACCGCATGGCGCGCGCCATGTCCAACTTCCTGGCCGAAGAACTCGAGGCTCCCGTGCGCGTGACCAACCGTCCGGGAGCGGGCACCCAGGTTTCCGCCAACTATATACTCTCGCGGCCGGACGATGGCTACACCCTCTACGCTTCCACCTTTGCGCCATACCTGACCAACACCATCCTGACCGGTGGGGCGTCGTACGCCATCGACGATTTTTCGTTCGTCAACTTCCAGTGGTTCGATCTCGATTTGATCGCTGCGAACAAGGACAGTGGCTTCGAGGATCTACCTTCACTGCTGGAGGAGATCCGCGACAATCCCGGCCAGGTGCGCTGCTCGGTGGTGCAGGGTTCGGCAGGCCACCTGATGGTGCGGCTGCTGCTGGATGAGGCGGGTATTCCCCAGAGCAACCTCAACCTGGTCACCTACAACAGCGGCGGTGAGGCGCGTTCCGCGGTGGCAGGCGGCCAGGTGCATTTCACTTCCATCAGTGCCGAGGGTAGCGAGGGCATTCGTGAGTTCCTCACGCCGCTGGCCGTCGTCAACGACGAGCGTATCGACCAGTGGGACGCTCCGCCCATCAACGAGGCGCTCGAGCCGATGGGTCTCGAAGTGCCGGTACTGCAGGGCTCGATGCGCGGCTTCGCCGTCAGCAGCGAAATGGAGCGCCAATATCCCGAGCGTTTCGAGCTGCTCTCCGAGGCGATCCAGAACGCTCTGGCGCGCAAGGACGTGCAGGATCATCTCGCCGCCAACGATATCGGCGGTGTCTGGGTCGGTCCCGATCGCGCCAACGAGCTGATGCGAGCCAACTACGAAGTCTTCGAGAAGTACGCTCACCTGCTGAAGTGATCCCTGCCGAATGATGCGGTCCCGGCCAGCCATGGCCGGGACCGCCTGGAGTCGTCTCAAGACCACCACTAAACGCGACGATTGGGACCTGCTGGTCCTCATGGGCCTGGGCGGCTTTAACTTGT
>NZ_JAFIFK010000090.1 GCF_020832045.1 Halomonas sp. | reverse complement strand
TCGCCCCACTCCTCGTCGCTGCAGGCCTCGGGGTCCGCCGGTCGGATGATGTGCGCCTGGCCCTTGGGGTGGAACTCCTCTTCCTCGCGGAGCTCCTCGCAGTAGGGGCAGTAGATATGAAACATGGTATTGCCTCCTTAGTGCGCCACGCCGGCGGCGCCGTGCTCATCGACCAGCGCTCCGCTATGGAAACGGTCGATGGAAAAGGGCGCCGCAATGGGATGGGCCTGACCCTTGGCCAGGGTCCAGGCGAACACGTTCCCCGACCCCGGGGTAGCCTTGAAGCCGCCGGTCCCCCAGCCGCAGTTGAAGAACAGACCCTTCACCGGTGTGGCCGAGAGAATCGGGCAGGCGTCGGGGCAGGTGTCGACGATGCCTCCCCACTGCCGGTTCATGCGTACCCGCGAGAAGATCGGGAACATCTCGACGATGGCCTGCAGGGTGTGCTCCACGGTAGGGTAGCTGCCGCGCTGGCCGTAGCCGTTGTAGCCGTCGATACCGGCACCGATGACCAGGTCGCCCTTATCGGTCTGGCTGATGTAGCCGTGCACATGGTTGGACATCACGACGGTGTCGAGAATCGGCTTGAGCGGCTCGGAGACCAGCGCCTGTAGCGGATGGGATTCCAGCGGCAGGCGAAAACCGGCCATCTTCGCCAGCACGCCGGAGTTGCCCGCCGCCACGCAGCCGACGGTCTTGGCCTCGATGTCGCCGCGGTTGGTGTGCACCCCGTAGACGCGGCCGTCGCGAATCTTGAAGCCGGTCACCTCGGTGTTTTGCAGCAGGTCGACCCCCAGCGCATCGGCGGCGCGGGCGAAGCCCCAGGCCACGGCATCGTGGCGCGCGACACCGGCTCGCGGCTGCCAGGAGGCACCAAGGATCGGATAGCGCGCATTTTTCGAGCAGTCCATGATCGGCACGATCTCCTGGATCTGCGCGGGGGTGAGCACCTCGCCATCAATACCATTGAGCCGATTGGCGTTGACCCGACGCTGGATGTCGCGCATGTCCTGCAGGGTGTGACCGAGGTTCATCACCCCTCGCTGGGAGAACATGACGTTGTAGTTGAGGTCCTGGGAAAGCCCTTCCCACAGCTTCATCGAGTGCTCGTAGAGCGCCGCCGCCTCGTCCCACAGGTAGTTGGAGCGCACGATGGTAGTGTTGCGTGCGGTGTTGCCGCCGCCCAGCCAGCCCTTCTCGACCACTGCCACGTTGGTGATGCCGTGCTCCTTGGCCAGATAATATGCCGTGGCCAGGCCGTGGCCGCCGCCGCCGACGATGATCACGTCGTACTGCTTCTTCGGCGTGGGGTTGCGCCACTGGCGTTCCCAATTCTCGTGGTGGCTGAGGGCGTGCTTGGCCAGCCCGAATCCTGAATAGCGTTGCATGTTCTCTCTCCTCGACCGGCCCCGCCGAACAGGGCCGGACCATGGGTTCAGGCGATGGCGGGTTCGGCTGCCTTTGCCGAAGCGTCGCCATATACGGGATGCCGCTCGCAAAGCTCGGCGACCTTCGCACGCACCTCGGTCTCCACGGCATCGCTGTTGCCTTGCTCGGCCAGCACGTCGAGGATGTCGCAGATCCAGCCGGCCAGCGCTTCGCAGTCATCCACACCGAAGCCACGCGACGTCACCGCGGGGGTGCCGATACGCAGGCCGGAGGTGACGAAGGGGCTTTGCGGATCGTTGGGCACGGCGTTCTTGTTGACGGTGATGTGCGCCCGGCCCAAGGCCGCGTCGGCATCCTTGCCGGTCACCCCCTGGCGGATCAGCGAAACCAGGAAGAGATGGTCGTCGGTGCCGCCGGACACCACGTCGTAGCCGCGCGCGACGAACACCCCGGCCATGGCGCGGGCGTTGTCGATGACCCGCTGCTGGTACTTGACGAACTCCTGGCTCATCGCCTCCTTGAAAGCCACCGCCTTGGCGGCGATGACGTGCATCAGCGGGCCGCCCTGCTGACCGGGGAAGACGGCGCCATTGAGTTTCTTGTAGAGATCCGCATCACCGTGGGCCGAGAGGATCAGGCCGCCGCGCGGGCCGCGCAGGGTCTTGTGGGTGGTGGTGGTGACCACGTGAGCATGAGGGATCGGGCTCGGGTAGAGCCCGGCAGCGATAAGCCCCGCCACGTGTGCCATGTCGACCATGAACCAGGCACCGACCTCGTCGGCGATGTCGCGGAAGCGCCGCCAGTCCACCACGCGGGAGTAGGCGGAGAAACCGGCGATGATCAGCTTGGGCTTGTGGCTACGCGCCAGGCGCTCGACTTCCTCGTAGTCGATCTCGCCGGTCTCGGGGTTCAGGCCGTACTGCACGGCGTGGTAGTGCTTGCCGGAAAAGTTGGGCGCCGCACCGTGGGTCAGGTGGCCGCCGTGAGCCAGGCTCATGCCGAGCACGGTATCGCCCGGCTTGACCAGCGCCATGAAGGCGGCAGCATTGGCCTGAGCACCTGAGTGGGGCTGAACGTTGGCGTAGTCGGCGCCGAACAGGTCGCAGGCGCGGTCGATGGCCAGTTGCTCGACCACATCGACATGCTCACAGCCGCCGTAGTAACGCTTGCCCGGATAGCCCTCGGCATACTTGTTGGTCAGCTGGGTGCCCTGGGCCTCCATCACCGCACGGCTGGCGTAGTTTTCCGAGGCGATCAGTTCGACATGCGCCTCCTGGCGAGCGACTTCGTCGGCGATGGCGGCGGCGATCTGAGAATCGAATGCTGCGAGACCCGCTTGGTTCATGACTGACTCCTGTTGTTATCGGATATAGGTAGGTGTTTCCTCGAATCTATCGGCTACCCGCCAAGGAGAAAAATTTGAAATCCTTATGCGTGGATAACGGCTACCGAACTCATCGGGCTCATGCATGGATTAAAGGCAAACTGGAAAGGGAAAGATTGAATAAATGCGACAGCTTTTCTGAATGACAGACACCGACGGAGTTGACTTACCACCTTTGGCGTAGGCATTCGCTGGGTACACCGGTACGCCCATGGCGTACGCCAGGCGTGGGATAGCGATGCAGCGGTCAGACCGTCAGACGGGATTCGATATGCAGGAAGAACGGATCGACGCGGTCGCTGTCGGGGTCGCCGGCACGTTTGCGCATCTCCGACGGTGGCATGCCAAAGGCCGTTCGAAAATGACGCGAGAAATGGGCCGTATCGGCAAAGCCGCAGCGTTCGCCGATCTCGGTGACGCTCTTGCCGGTGTAGTGCAGCAGCCATAGCCCATAGCGCAGGCGCAGATCGCGGGCGAACTTCTGTGGCCCCACCCCCAGGGTCTCGCGGAACCGGCGTTCCAGGTTGCGCCGCGAAGTGCCGACCCGCTCCGCCAGCGCTTCCATGGTGATCGGCTCGCCCAGGTGCTGTTCGAGCACCGCAATGGAACGGCGCACCAAGCGATCCTCGATCTTGCCGAACACCACTGGCTGCGGCTGCGGATGCGCACCGATACGGGCTTCATCGAGCAGCATGATGCGCAGGCTCTTCATCGCCCAGGCCTTGCCCAAGTGCCGCTCGATCAGATAGGCAGCCAGGTCCGCGCCTGCCGAACCGCCCGCGCAGGTGAGCCGGTCGCCATCGTCGACGAACAGCCGGTCGGCCACCGGCTCGATGGTAGGAAAACGCTGGATCATGTCGCGATGGTGGTACCAGCTGACGCAGCAGCGCCGCCCGCTCATGAGGCCGGCCTGAATCAGTGCGAAGACACCGGTACAGAGCCCCACCAGCGGCACCTGCGCGTTCGCCGCCCGGCGCAGGTAAGCCAGCGCCGTGGTATCGGCCCTATCGGCATCATCCAGTACGCCGCCGATCACCACGATATAGTCGAATTCCTGCGGGTCACGGAAGGGTTGGCATGGTGTGATGGAGGCCCCACAGCTGGAGGCCGCCGGCTCCCCCGTGCTGGTCATGAAGGTCCAGTGACAACGCAACTGGCGGCTTCTATCCCCTTCGTCGGCCGCAAGGCGCAGGCAGTCGACGAAGGCCGCAAAAGGCAGCAGGGTGAAGCGATGCAGCAGGACGAAGCCGACCGAGAGCGGTTCTTGTGATGCGACCGGGATCATGGCGAACGTCCTTTTGGCAGGGCTCGATACTCTACCCCGACATTGCTCTTGACGCTCGTGCCGGTCAAGC
>NZ_JAFIFK010000089.1 GCF_020832045.1 Halomonas sp. | reverse complement strand
GCAGATGCAGCGGCTGGTGCACCCGGGCTTCGTGAGCGAAGCTGATAGGTGGCTGGAGGAGTATCCGCGCTACATGGAGGCGGCGCTGATCCGGCTGGAAAAGGCTCCCCGTGAGCGTATGCGCGACCAGATGCACATGCATGACGTACAGGATTTCGAGGCGCGCCTGGCGGCCCGACGCGAGAGCCAGCGGCGAGGTGGTCATGAGGATCCCGAGCTGGTGGAGTTCGGCTGGTGGATCGAGGAGCTGCGAGTGTCGCTGTTCGCGCAGCAGCTGGGCACCCGCATCCCGGTTTCCGTCAAGCGCCTGGAGCGGCGCTGGGCGGAGCTGGTGGGGCACGGTCAAGGCGCGACCTGATTCGCCGATACATATGATATGAGGCATCGGTGAGCCGATGTCGAACCAGCGGCCCGAGGGCCGCATGAGGGAGAAAATGATGACAGACGTCGTGATTACCGGTACGGGACTGTTCACACCGGAGCACGCCATCGATAACGGTGCCCTGGTAGCCTCCTTCAATGCCTGGGTGGATATCGAGAACGAACGTAATTCCGTCGCCATCGCGGCCGGTGAGCGCGAGCCGCTGCAGCATTCGAGCAGTGAATTCATCGTCAAGGCGTCGGGCATCCACAGCCGCTACGTAATGGACGCCGCAGGCATTCTCGACCCCGAGCGCATGCGTCCGCGCTTGCCTCAGCGTAGTAACGACGAGCCCTCCATCCAGTGTGATATGGGGCTCAAGGCCGCCCGCCAGGCTCTCGACGCCGCCGGGGTCCTGGCCAGTGATATCGATATGGTCATTGTCGCCTGCTCGAATCTCGAGCGTGCCTATCCTGCCGTGGCTGTGGAGCTGCAAGCGGCGCTGGGGACCGCAGGGCACGCCTTCGACATGAACGTGGCCTGTAGTTCGGCCACCTTCGCTCTCGACCTGGCGGCAGGCGCCATTCGGGGTGGCAACGTCAAGCGGGCCTTGGTGGTGAGTCCCGAGATCTGCTCGGCTCATCTCAACTTCCGCGACCGTGATAGCCACTTCATCTTCGGCGATGCGTGTACCGCCATCGTGCTGGAGGAGGCCACGCTGGCCAAGGCAGAGACGCGCTTCGAAATTCTCGGCACGCGCCTTGTCACGCGCTTCTCCAACGCCATTCGCAACAATGCCGGTTTTCTCAATCGCGTCACTGACAGCGACCCACTGGCCAGCGACAAGCTGTTCGTTCAAGAAGGGCGGAGGGTGTTCAAGGAAGTCTGCCCCATGGTGGCAGCCATGATCAGCGAGCATTTGGCCAGTCTCGGCTTATCCGGTGACGACCTCTCGCGCATGTGGCTGCATCAGGCCAATCACCATATGAACGACCTGATTGCCCGCCGGGTGCTGGGGCACGACCCCGAGCCGGGTCAGGCGCCGATCATCCTCGATCGTTACGCCAACACCAGCTCGGCGGGCTCGATCATCGCGTTTCATTTACATCATGCCGACCTTTCATCAGGTGACGTGGGGGTGGTGTGCTCTTTCGGTGCCGGGTACAGTGCCGGCTGCGTGGTGGTACGCCGCTTGTGACCCCCCCGCGCGCTAACCTTCAGGAGACATCACCGATGGTCGTGAAGCAGGCAGGCTTGCTCTCTCGTGCTCTGGTTGCCATGGCGGTACTCGCCATGCTGTCAGGCTGTGCCGGACGGGTGGCGATGGAAGATCGTCACCCCGAAGATCCCTGGGAAGGTTTCAATCGGCAGGTGTTCGCCTTCAACGAGGTGGTCGACCGAGCGGTGCTCAAGCCGGTGGCGCGCGGCTACCGTACCGTGACCCCCCAGCCGGTGCAGACCGGCGTAGGCAACTTCTTCTCCAATCTCGGCGAGATCCGTACGGCGCTGAACAGCCTCCTGCAGGGCAAGCCCGCCAATGCCGGACTTGCTACTTCGCGCTTCGTGATCAATTCGACGGTAGGGATCGTCGGCTTGTGGGACTTCGCTACCCACATGGGCATCACTGTCGATGATGAAGATTTTGGCCAGACGCTGGGTGTCTGGGGAGTGAACGAAGGCCCCTACCTTGTGCTGCCTTTCCTTGGGCCCAGTACGGTGCGGGACACTGCCGGCATGCCGCTGGATATGGTGACCTACCCCGTCTACTACGTGGAAGATGATGCAGTACGTTACGGCTTGACCGCGCTGCGTGTCGTCGACCTGCGAGCGAGTTTTCTCGATCAGGAAGAGCTGATCCGAGGGGATCGCTATGTTTTCATTCGCGATGCCTATCTGCAACGCAGGCGCTTCGAGGTCAGTGACGGTGAACTTGGCGATGATCCCTTCGCCAGCGATGAGTTCGACTTCGATTTCGATGAAGCCGACTTCGACGATGCGTATGAAGATGCCGACTTCGATGATTGAGGTCTGAGCCGATGGATCTACCCAAGCCGCTGATTGGCGTACTCGACGAGCCCGGTGCCTACCGTGATGCGTTGGCCGACACCATCGCGCGCGACGGTCTGGCAGTATTCGCCGCCGAGCGGCTCGAGGACCTGCCCAGGGAGACGGCTCTGGTCGTGGCCCATGCTCAGGCGATTCCCAGCCTGGCCTGGTCCAGTTTGACGGAACGTCTGCCTACCGTTGTGGTCAGTGATTCACGCCTCGATGCCGACTTGCTGACCGCGGTCGACGTAGGGTTGGTGGATTACGTGGTCGAACCCATGCGTCATGGCCAGCTGCTGCGGCGTATGATTCGCAAGGCGATCGAGCTGCGGCGCCTGGAAGCGGAGCGCAATCACGACCGTGACCGGCTTGCCCAGCTCAATGCTCATCTGGAGGAGCTCAACGAGAGCCTGGAAACACACCTGGCCTTGCTGCGGCTCGATCAGCAGGCGGGCGGGCAGATTCAGCGCAAGCTCCTGCCGGTCCACCCGCAAACCCTAGGGGGCGTGACGTGCGATTACTGGCTGATTCCCTCGCTCTACCTGTCCGGGGATTTTCTCGATTTTCAGCGTCTGGACGAGCGTTTCATCCTGTTCTACTTTGCCGATGTGTCGGGACATGGCGCTTCATCCGCTTTCGTTACCGTTCTGCTCAAGTATCTCTTCAACCGTTGGCTGGGCGAATGGGATGCAAGCCGGCCGGGGGAGCTGCCGGCGCACTGGCTGGCGATACTCAACCGAGAACTACTGGAAACCGGAATTGGCAAGCACGCCACCCTGTTCATTGGTGTCATTGACCGGCAGACCCATGAGCTTCACTATTCGCTTGGCGCCCAGTTGCCGAAACCACTGCTGGTAACCGATGGCAAGGTGGTCGAACTGCCAGGTGAGGGAATGCCGGTCGGTCTGTTTCCCGATGTGGAGTACCCACGTTTGAGGTATACGCTACCGGCGAATTTCCAGTTATGGTTGTGTTCGGATGGAATATTGGAGTGCCTGCCGGGCGAAACGCTCGATGCACGGCTCAGGGAGCTTGAGCAACGTGTACTGAACTGTGCGACGTTGGAGCGGCTTCGCGACAGCCTGATGCTGGACACTCCCCGCGACATCGATGCCGAAGGGGATGGCAGTGGACAGGAACTGCCCGATGACCTGACGATCATGATGTTGAGCGGATTTGGCAATGATCACGAATGAGGGCCGCGTAAAGGCGGCGTTCGACTCTGGTGTCTTCGTGCTCAAGCTGTGCGGCGACGTACGCTTGACGCTTTGTGCGACGCTGGACAGCCAGGCCCAGCAGTTGGCCCGCACCCCTGGGCTGCAATCGTTGATAATCGATCTGCGCGAAGCGACGAATGTCGATTCCACGGCGCTGGGCTTCCTGGCCAAGGTGGCTATGGCCGTCAAGGATCGCATTCTCTACAAGCCGACCATCGTGGTGGACAACCCCGACGTACAGCGCATGCTCGAAGTCATGGGCTTTGCTCAATTCTTCGCCATGGTGAAAGCGCCGCTCACCGAAACCTGCGAACTGTGTGACCTGCCCGAAATTCCTGCAGACATGGAGGAGATGCGCAAGCGTATCCTCGAGGCGCATCGAATCCTGATGCGCATGAACGAGCACAATCGTGAGGAGTTTCAGCCGCTGGTCGAGATGCTGGAGGCGCAAGAGGCCTCCCACACCGACAAGAGTTAATTCTCAGTTTGACCGGCATGGCGCTACCCATGCCAGTCGTTGAAACCATCCACCCTGGTTTTCAGGCCTGGCGCAATTCACCCAGCAGTTTTTCCAGCTTCCGCTGATCGTCGGCAAACTTGCGTATCCCCTCGGCCAGTTTTTCCGTGGCCATGGCATCCTCATTCATCTCCCAACGGAACTCGCCTTCGTCTTGCGGCTCGGGGGGAGACGTCTCGGCGTCGATGGGGCTCAGAAGGCGCTCGATCCTTTCATGACTCTCTGCCAGCTCGGCGAGCAGGGCCGGGGAGATGGTCAGGCGGTCGCAGCCGGCCAGGGCCAGTATCTCGCCTGTATTGCGAAAGCTGGCGCCCATCACGATGGTCCTGTATCCATGGCCTTTGTAGTGTTCGTAGATGCGCTTGACCGACTTGACGCCGGGGTCGTTGTCGCCGCTGAAGTCAGCATCTGGCCACTTGTTCCGATTCCAGTCGAGAATGCGTCCAACGAAAGGGGAGACCAGGGTCACGCCGGCATCGGCACAGGCCTGAGCCTGGGCAAAGCTGAACAGCAAGGTCAGATTGCAATGGATGCCTTCACGTTCCAGCTGGCGAGCGGCGCGTATGCCCTCCCAGGTCGAGGCGATCTTGATCAGGATGCGCTCGGGACCGATGCCGTGGCGCTCGTAGCGCTCGATAAGAGCACGGGCCCGGGTCAGGGTCGCCTCGGTATCGAAGGAGAGCCGAGCACTGACTTCGGTCGATACGTAGCCAGGCACCAGGCTGCAGATCTCGCTGCCGATTTCTACCGCGACGGCATCCAGCGCATCGTCGATGTCGGTTGCCTCCCGAGCTATCGCCGCCAGGCGCTCGCGGCGGCCCTCGTGCTGCGCCGCCTGAAGAATCAGGGAAGGGTTGGTGGTCGCATCGGTGGGCTCGAAACGACGGATGGCCTCGATGTCGCCGGTATCGGCCACCACGGTACTCATCGTTTTGAGTTGGCTAAGCAGGTCCTCTGCCATTGGTTCACTCCTTAATGTTCGTCATCACGCCACTTTAGCAACTGGATGAGAGCGGGAACAGCGGATAGGTTCGACAGGGGCGGTCGGGTATTAGTTGCGCTATGATTAGCGTCCTAGCTAACTCGTTCGGCAGGGAGCTGACTTGACACTTTCTCCTCGACGCTTGGCACTGCTGGTGGCCATCAACACGGCATTGGCTCCCTTTGCCATCGATGCATATCTGCCTGCCATGGCGGCGCTGGCCGACAGCATAGGCGCCAGTATTCATCATACCGAGCTCTCGATCAGCGTGTTCATGGCGGGCTTCGCCATCGGCCAACTGCTGTTCGGTCCGGTGTCCGATCGCCTGGGGCGCAAGCCGGTATTGCTGTCGGGGCTCGTGGTGTTCCTGCTGGCCAGCCTGATGCTGGCCACGGTCGGCTCGCTCACCGAGTTACTCGTTTGGCGTTTCGTTCAGGCCCTGGGGGGCGGCGCCTGCGTGGTCAATTCGGCGGCCATCGTGCGCGATTGCTTCAGTGGCCGACAGGCCGCCAGTGTCATCTCCACAATGGCGATGATCATGATGCTGGCGCCGCTGGTGGCGCCGCTGTTCGGGAGTGCGTTGCTCTACCTGTCTGGCTGGCGGCTGATCTTCATCTTTCTGGCCGGCTATGCCGCTTTTCTAATATGGCTGATGTCTACCCGCCTGCCCGAGACGCGACATCCCGATCAGCCCGTGGCTTCGTTCGCTCAGGTGCTGCGTAACTACGCCAGTGTGGTGCGCCATCGGGAAGGGCTCGGCTACATCTGTGCGGTGGCGGCATCGTTTGGCGGCCTGTTTGCCTTCGTCACCGCATCGCCCTATGTGTACATGGACTATTTCGGTCTCACGCCGGCCACCTATCCTTTCGTGCTCGCGAGCAATGTCGTCTTCATTGCGCTATCCAATCGACTCAATATCCATCTGCTGAAGACGCGCACGCCACTGCAGAATCTCTATCTGGGGCTGAGTATCCAGCTGGTGGCGGCGGCCAGCCTGGTGGCCGTGACGATGACCGGCCTGGCCTCGCTGCCGGTTGTCGTGATTCTGATCATGCTCTATTCCGGCATGATCGGCTTGATTTCGCCCAATGCCATGGCCCTGCTGCTGGACCATTTCGGTCACATGAGCGCCACGGCTACGGCATTGATGGGAGCGGCAAAGTTCGGATCCGCGGCGCTGGCCGGAGTGATGGTGGGTGCCTTCGAAATCGAGAGCCTGTGGCCCATGGTGCTGACCATGCTGGTGGCTTCACTGTTCGGCAACGTCATGCTCTCTCGGCTGACCGGGCGACCCGTGCATGCCTGACGGCATCGCGCTCTGGCTCGACATGTCGGCGTTGACCTGGGTCGGCTGCGCTGTGGTGCTCGCCTTGGGGGCATTCGTGCAGCGTGCCACCGGCTTCGGTCTTGCGGTGGTGGGCGCACCGCTGCTGTTGATGCTCGACCCACGGCTGGTGCCCGTGATCCTGGTGCTGTTCGGTTTTACCGTATCGCTGATGACGGTACGTCACTATCGCCATGAGGTGCGCCTTGGCGAAATCGGCTTTGCCCTGCTGGGGCGCCTGCCTGGCAACGGGTTGGGCCTGTGGCTGCTGCTCGCCGCACCTATGGTGCTACTGGAAAAGTTGATTGCCTTCAGCGTGCTGTTCGCCGTAGCGGTGACGCTGTTCCGCCTGCGTTTGCCGGTCAATCGCTTGAGTCTCTTCGGCGCCGGCGTGGTGTCGGGTATCTTCGGCACGGTGGCGGCCATCGGTGGGCCGCCCATGGTGCTGCTGATGCACGGCCTGTCGCCGGATCGCTTGCGCGGCAATCTCTCCGCCTTCTTCATCATCACCGCCAGCCTGACGCTGGTTACCCTAGCGCTGGCCGGCCAGGTACGCCTGTGGCACCTGGGGCTTGCACTCACCTTCCTGCCGGCGGTACTGGCCGGCAATGCCTTGGCCGACCGCATCGCTCACAAGCTCGATCGGCGCCGCCTGCAGGGGGCATCGCTTGCCCTGTGCACCCTGGCAGCGCTGGGGTTGCTGATTTAGTTGGTTACGTTTCGTTCACGTGTCATCTTTCTGCAATCAATCGCCTCCAATATCACTCCTGCGAATGGCCCTCGGGCTAATACGACACTGCCAGACCGTGGGGTCTGTCGGATCAAAACGCAGAGAGGATAGTGAAGATGAACTTCAAGCAGAGCACGCTGAGCATGGCGATCGCCGCTTCCCTCGCCGTCGGTCTGTCGACCGCCGCCCAGGCCCGCGACACCCTTCAGATCGCTGGTTCCTCCACCGTGCTGCCTTTTGCCAGCATCGTCGCCGAGGAATTCGGTGCTTCCTTCCCGCAGTTCAATACGCCGGTGGTCGGTTCCGGCGGCTCCGGTGGCGGTCTGCGTCAGTTCTGTCAGGGTGTCGGTGAGAACACTATCGATATCGCCAACTCCTCACGCGCCATTCGTTCCGGTGAGCTCGAGAATTGTGCATCCAACGGCGTCAACGACATTCTTGAAGTCATGTTCGGCTATGACGGTATCGTCTTCGCCTCGCGTGCCGACCGCGACGAGTTCGCTCTGACTCCGCAACATGTGTTTGCCGCAGCGGCGGCACAGATTCCCCAGGACGGCCAACTGGTCGCCAACCCCTACACCCGCTGGTCGGAGATCGACAGCGACTTGCCCGATCAGGAGATCGTGCTGGTCATCCCGGCCTCGAATCACGGTACGCGTGAGGTCTTCGAGGAGAAAGTGCTCCATGCCGGCTGTGACGACTATGCCGAGATAGAAGGCGATGCCTGTAACAACCTGCGCGGTGATGGTCGCATCATCGAGATCGCCGGCGACTACACTGAAACCCTGGCGCGCCTGGATTCCCAGTCCGATGCGGTAGGTGTCTTCGGTCTGAGCTTCTACGACCAGAACCGCGACCGCCTGCAGGTGGCCACCGTCGACGGCGTCACGCCGAGCCTCGAAACCATCGGCTCCGGTGAATACCCGGTGTCGCGTCCTCTGTTCTTCTACGTCAAGGGCGAGCATCTCGATGTGATTCCCGGCCTGGCCGAGTACACCGAGTTCTTCCTCAGCGAGGCAATCTCCGGATACGGCAGCCCGCTGGAAGACGCTGGCCTGATCCCGATGGACGATGACGAACGTGTCCAGATCCTGGAGCAGTTCCAGGCGCGTACCGTCGTTACCGCCGAGTGAGACAAGCGCAATACCACGGGGGGCGCAACCGGCGCCCCCCGGCCCGGATGCAAGAGCGCAAGATGGAGAGACGATGAATCTTGTCTTGATCGCCACCGTGCTGATCGTGATGGCCCTGGCCTACCAGGTCGGGCTTTCGCGCAGCAGGGCGGTGGCAAACGGAGGGGTGCGGCTGCATTCCCGTCCCGGATATTACGGCGTGCTGGTTGCTCTGTGGTGCGGGCTGCCGGCACTGCTGCTTTTTGGTGTCTGGTTTCTGCTCCAGGATGCCATTGTCGATACGCTTGTGATCCGTCAGCTTCCCGTTGAGCTGGCCAACGTCAGCGAGCGCGACATGCAGGTGCTGATGCGTCGCATCGGTGCGTTGGCTTCGGGGCAAGGCGTCAGCGGTGAGGTGCAAGCCTACGAGATGGCCGCCGCCCAACAGATGGCACGGCTCGAGAGCATGGGTCGACTGGCCATGTTGGCAAGCATGGCGGTGGTCGCCGTGGTTGGCTTGGTGGTCACGCAGCGCCGTATTTCACCTCAGCTGCGGGCACGCAACCATGTCGAGCATGTGATTACCGCGTTGCTGGCGATGAGTTCGGGAGTCGCCATCCTCACCACGGTCGGCATCGTGCTGTCGTTGGTGGGCGAGGCACTGCATTTTTTCCGCTATATCAGTCCAGCGGAGTTTTTCTTCGGCACGGTCTGGAACCCGCGCTTCAGCACCTCCGGTACCGGTCAGCAGGGCGAGTTCGGGCTGCTGCCGCTGCTGTGGGGCACGCTCATGGTCAGCGTTATCGCACTGTTGGTGGCGATCCCGCTGGGCCTGATGACGGCGATCTACATGGCGGAGTACGCACCGCCGTGGTTGCGCAATGTGGCCAAGCCGATCATTGAGGTTCTGGCTGGTATCCCGACCATCGTGTATGGCTTTTTTGCCCTGATCGTGATCGGTCCTTTCCTGTCGATGCTGGGAGACCTGATAGGGATCAATATACGGGCCACGAGCGCGCTGACCGCTGGGCTTGTGATGGGAATCATGATCATCCCCTTCGTCTCTTCGCTCTCTGACGACATCATTACCCAGGTGCCGAAATCGCTGCGCGACGGTGCCCTGGGGCTCGGCGCTACCAAGTCAGAAATGATTCGGCAGGTCGTGCTGCCGGCAGCGCTGCCGGGCATCGTCGGCGCCTTTCTTCTCGCCGCCAGTCGTGCCATCGGCGAGACCATGATCGTGGTGCTGGCGGCCGGTAACAATCCGGTGTTGCATGCCAATCCCTTCGAGGCCGTATCCACTATCACCGTGACCATCGTCAATCAGCTGACCGGTGACATGGACTTCTCCAGCCCGCAGTCACTGGTGGCGTTCGCTCTTGGCCTCACACTCTTCGTCATCACCTTGGGGCTCAACGTCATCGCCCTGGTCGTGGTGCGCAAATACCGTCAGCAATATGAGTGACGCCTACGTGACCGCAACGAATCTCGACACATCCGATACCCGACGCCGTGAGCGCCTCGCCATCATCCAACGCTCGTTGAAGGCGCGCCATGCGCGAGAGCGTCGCTTCAAGTTCACGGGATTGGCTGCCGTGCTCACTGCCCTTGTGCTGGTGGCTATCCTGTTTGCCAGCATTCTGTCGCGCGGACTGCCGGCCTTCTGGCAAGCCACTCTCTATCTCGATGTCTATCTCGATCCGGAGATCGTCCAGGTCGACGAGCGACCGGTGCGCCAGGCAGGGGAGAGCCCGGCGCAGTTTCGTGAGAGGGAGCTTGTCTGGCTGAACCAATTGAGCATGGTCAATTGGAACGTCCTGATCGACGAGTCGCTCAAGGCGAACCTGCCTGGGGAAATCGAGTCGCGTCAGGCTCGCGACCTGCGCGCCTTGGTAGCCACCGGCGAACGCTTCGCCTTGCGTGAGCGTGTGGTCGAGAATCCCGAGCTGATCGGTCAGACCGTCAACGTCAAGATGCTTGCCAGTGCCAACGTCGACGTCTGGCTTAAGGGCAACATCGACCGAGACCTTCCGGATCATCGGCAACAGCTGAGCGCCCAGACCCGCGAATGGGCCGATCATCTGCATGAACGGGGCATCATTCGCAACGCTTTCAGCACGGCGCTGTTCCTCAACACTGACTCGCGCAGCTCGCCGGCATCGGCGGGCCTGGCCGGCGCCTTCATGGGCTCACTGTTCATGATGCTGATCGTAATCCTGCTGTCGGTACCGCTCGGGGTAGCCAGTGCGATCTACCTCGAGGAGTTCGCTCCCAAGAATCGCCTGACCGATCTTATCGAGATCAACATCAATAACCTGGCGGCGGTGCCTTCGATCGTATTCGGCCTGCTGGGGGCGGCCATCTTCATCGGCTATTTGCGCTTGCCTCTGTCGGCCCCGCTGGTGGGTGGTCTGGTGCTCACGCTGATGACGCTACCCACCATCATCATTGCCACGCGAGCGTCGCTGCGCTCGATACCGCCCTCGATTCGCCAGGCAGCGCTGGGTATCGGGGCGTCGCGAGTGCAGACGGTTTTTCATCATGTGTTGCCGTTGGCGCTGCCTGGGATCCTGACCGGTTCGATCCTGGGTGTGGCCCAGGCGCTAGGTGAGACGGCGCCGCTGCTGCTTATCGGCATGAATGCCTTCGTGGCCAACGTACCCAGCTCTCCCCTGGACCAGGCCACTGCGCTGCCGGTGCAGATCTACCTCTGGCAGGGCAATGAATTACGCAACTTCTTCGAGGCGCGCACCTCGGCAGCCATCATCGTGCTGCTCGGGTTGATGCTGAGCCTCAACGGGACGGCCATTTGGCTGCGCAAAAAATTCGAGACGAGGTGGTAACCATGACGGTATCCGTGACTGTGCCAACGGCCATGAACAAGCGCACTGCGCAAGCGGCAAGCGTCAAGATGAGAGCTCGCGGCGTGAAGGTCTTCTATGGCGAGAACGAAGCGCTGCATGGTATCGACCTTGATATCATGGAGCACCAGGTAGTCGCTTTCATCGGTCCGTCGGGCTGCGGCAAGTCGACCTTCCTGCGCTGTCTCAATCGCATGAACGACACCATTGCAGGAAGCCGCGTCGAGGGCCAGGTGACCCTGGACGGCAATGATATCTACGACCCCTCGCTGGATGTGGTGCTGCTGCGTGCTCAGGTCGGCATCGTGTTTCAGAAGCCCAATCCCTTCCCCAAGTCGATCTACGAAAACATTGCTTATGGCCCGCGCCTCCACGGCCTGGCCAGGCGGCGTGCCGAACTCGATGACGTCGTCGAGAGCAGCCTGAGGCGTGCCGGGCTGTGGGACGAGGTGAAGGATCGACTCGACCAGCCCGGTACCAGTCTTTCCGGCGGGCAGCAGCAGCGTCTGTGCATCGCTCGCACCATCGCTGTAAGCCCCGAGGTGATCTTGATGGACGAGCCCTGCTCGGCCCTAGACCCCATTGCCACGGGCAAGATCGAGCAGCTCATCGATGAACTGAGCGAGAGCTACACGATCGTTATGGTTACCCATAACATGCAACAGGCGGCACGGGTGGCGCACAAGACTGCATTCTTTCACTTGGGGGATCTGGTCGAAATGGGAGACACCGATGACATCTTCACTAACCCGCGCGAGCAGCGTACCCACGACTACATTACCGGGCGCTTTGGCTAATACGGTTGTGCATGGGCGAGGTGACCGAATTGGAAAAATACCGCGTTCTCTTTCTGTGTAATGCCAATTCCGCCCGGTCGCTGATGGCAGAAGCATTACTCAACCATATTGAAGGTGATCGTATCATCGCCTTCAGCGCCGGGGTTGAGCCCGATCAGCCCCATGAGCGCACCTTGGAGGCGCTTCATCGCCTTGAGATAGTTACCGAAGAACTTGCGAGCGAGCCTCTCGAACGCTATGCCGGCCAGTACTTCGATTCGGTCATCGTTCTTTGCGACAAGGCGAGACAGGCCTGCCGGGACTGGGAGGGAGCGGCCGGGGAGGTAGTGTTCTGGGACATACCCGATCCGCGCCTCAGCGATGATTCAAGCGCCTATCGTAAGACGCTACGGGAGATTCGCTGGCGGCTACAGCTCTGGGTAGATGCCAAATTACGCAAGTTGGAGTGATTTTCTCGCACGTGCAGGGTACCTCTTCGATAGTATGGGAGTTGTCCATGCCGCTGGAGACTTGCTGGTGCCCGAGCTGGATCCTGTTCGACTCTTCAAATGCCTTGCCGACGAGACTCGCCTGCTGGTGACTCTGCTCATCCAGCGAGAGGGTGAGCTGTGCGTCTGTGAGATGACCCATGCACTGGAGGAGTCCCAACCCAAGGTGTCTCGACATCTTGCTCAACTGCGTGAGTGCGGCCTGTTGCAGGACCGACGTGACGGGCAGTGGGTCTATTATCGGCTGGCCGACAGCATGCCGGCCTGGTCACAGGCCATACTGCATGCGGCTGAGCGCGGTGAATCAGCTCGACTGGGTCGCTTGCAGAAACGCTTACAGGGCATGGGCAACCGCCCGGAGCGCCGTGCCGCGCTGTGCTGATCGGCGTATCATCTCAGGACGTCAATGGCGAGGTCGCTGGCTTTCCCGCCAGGCCTCGCAGCGCCCATAAACCTAGAATCGGCCCCGGGAGCAGCCACCACAGAACCCATGGGCCTTGCAGGGACCAAAGGGTGGTGGTCAGCGAAATGGCGGGAATCGTCAGCGCGAAGCCCACGGCATTCATCACCGCCAAGGTCGAACCGATGCGCTCGCGTGGTGCCGTAGCCGCTGCTAGAGCGGAAAACTGCGGTGAATCGGCAATCACTGTCAAACCCCACACAAAGAGCAGCGCCAGCAGAAGGCCGGGTGGTGCCCAGGCCAGCAGGGGATAGGACAGGCAGATCGCACCGGAAGCTACCAGCGCCCAGCGGGCGACCCACAGGCTGCCCAGGCGTCGACTTAGCCAGCCACCGCCGACACAACCTGCCAGCCCCACTGCGATGATGCCGAACGAGAGCCAGGCCACCAGGTCGGGGCTAGCCGCCATTCTCTCTATTTCGCGATAGACCAGAAATGGCGTGATCATCCAGAAGGCATAAAGCTCCCAGCAGTGGCCAAAGTAGCCGCCAGCCACGGCACGAAAACGCTCCTTGCCAAAGGCGGCCAGGCCTTCGGTCAGTCGCACTTTGCCGGAGGGTGGCGGCAGGTGATGGCCATCGCCCAGCGCATGGATCATGGCGCCACCCAGTAACGCCAGCAACGAAGCTGCCACCAGCGGCCACTCCCAGGGCATGCCCAAGGTGCCACCACGCAGCAGGTGCGGTAGGGCGGTACCCAGTGTCAACATGCCCACCAGCCACGAGAGCGCTGCCCCGGTGTGTTTGGGTGTCCAGCCGATGACAAGCTTCATGCCCAACGGATAGATGCCGGCCAGGCATAGTCCCGTAGCAAACCGCAGCAGCACGGCCAGCGGGAAGTGAGCGGCTACCAGCACAAAACTGGCGTTGACCAGTGCGCCTGCCAGGCAGGAGGCGGCGAAGATGCGGCTGGCGCGGAAGCGATCGGCCAGGCCGGTGGTGGCGATGAGCAGAGTGCCGCAAATGAAACCCGCCTGTACGGCCAGCGTTAGCCTGCCGAGGTCGACCTCGAAGAAGCCAAGGTCGCGTGAGAGCGAAAGGCCAACCCCATTGACGGAAAACCACAGCGAGGTGCCGCAGAGCTGGGCGAGTACGATGACGGCGAGCGGATAGCGGCGCCAGAGGTTTTTGTTGTTCATCGCTTGATCCTCGCCCCGGCCGGACGGCAAGGCAAGCGAGCGATTCGTCTAGTCCCGCTGGCGCACGATGGGTGCTCCGTCTACGAAGAGTTGCTTCAACCCCAGCAACCCTTCGATTCCGACGACGAGGCCTTGATCGACCAGGGTTGGGTCGATGAATAGCTTGAGGCCCTCGTGATCGAATGCTTGGTAGTGGCTCGAATCATCAGGTCGGCGGGCTTCGGCAACGACAATTTCGGCGCCACCGCCGCAGCAGCCATGGCGAGGAGAGAGACGCACTGTCAGAGCGCCACCGTGGCTGGCAATCCATGCTTTTGCCTTGTCGGTGACTTCAATGACCATGGTCAGCCCCTGGCCTCGGCCATGGCCGGGGCGTCGCCCGTCGGGAAGTGGTGTCGGGTCTTGTTGGCGATGCGCACCAGCGCCAGCATCAGCGGCACCTCCACCAGCACACCCACAACTGTGGCCAGTGCCGCGCCGGACTGTAGACCGAACAAGGCGATGGCAGCGGCCACGGCCAGCTCGAAGAAGTTACTGGCGCCGATCATGGCCCCGGGGGCGGCCACGTTGTGCGGTACCTTCCACGCCTTGGCCCAGCCGTAGGCAATGAAGAAGATCAGCACCGTCTGGATGATCAGCGGTATGGCGATCAGCACGATATGCAGTGGGTTGGCGATGATCACGTCACCTTGAAAGGCAAACAGCAGCACCAGGGTGATGATCAGCCCGATGGGCGTGATCGGCCCGACCCGCTTCATGAAGACATTGTCGTACCACTCCACGCCGTGGCGGGCGATCAGGGTACGCCGAGTCAGGTAGCCGGCGACCAGCGGAATCACGATGTAGAGAAAGACCGAGAGGGCGACCGTGTCCCAGGGCACCTGGATATTGGAGATGCCGAGCAGCAAGACCACGATGGGGGCAAAGGCGAACAGCATGATCAGATCGTTCAGCGATACCTGCACCAGTGTGTAGGCGGCGTCGCCGCGTGTCAGGTAGCTCCAGACGAAGACCATGGCGGTGCAAGGGGCAGCACCCAGCAGGATGGCGCCGGCCAGGTACTGGCTGGCAAGCTCCTCGGGGATGAAGGGGCGAAACAGCACCATCAGGAAGAACCAGGCGATGGCGAACATGGTGAAGGGCTTGATCAGCCAGTTCACCGTGGTGGTGATGATCAGCCCCTTGGGCTGGCGACGCACGCCCAGCACGGCGGCGAAGTCGATCTGCGCCATCATGGGAAATATCATCGCCCAGATCAGAATCGCCACCGGGATCGACACCTGGGCGACCTCGAAGCGCGATAGTGTCTCGGGTACTACCGGGGCGAACTGACCGAGCAGCACCCCGGCGACGATGGCCAGCGCCACCCAGACCGTGAGAAAGCGCTCGAACCGACCCATGCCTTCGCTAGGAGAGGGTGCCGGCAAGGGGGAGTCGTTGGCCATGTGTCGCTCCTGTGGGAAGGATTATGTGGCGAAAGATATATGCTTTTCCATATATTCACAATCCCGCCGACATGTCGGGCCCGCGTTTAGCACTGCTATGATGCCACCACTGTCCACAACGGGAGTTCATTTTGAGTAAGGGTGGGCCGCTTCGGCTCGAACGCGTCGGCATAGGCGATCTCTTCGAGGTCGGCCTGAGCCTAGATCTTGGTGAGATCGGCTGTATTTCAGGTGCCAGCGGTTCCGGCAAGAGCCGGCTGCTTCGCGCCGTGGCCGATCTCGAACCCCATGCGGGAGAGGTGTGGCTGGGCGAGCAGGCCCAGTCGCTAACGCCGGGTCACGCCTGGCGCCGCCAGGTGATGCTGGTGCCGGCCGAGAGCCACTGGTGGGAGGAAACGGTAGGGCAACACTTCGCGAAGCGGCCTGCGGATGAGGAGCTGCGGGCGCTGAGCTTCACCACCGATACTCTCGAGTGGCAGGTGAGCCGCCTCTCCACAGGTGAAAAACAGCGACTCAGCCTGCTGCGGGCGGTGAGCCTAGAGCCGCGGGCGCTGCTACTCGACGAGCCGACCGCCAACCTGGATGACGCGACCAGTGAGCGGGTGGAGGCCTGGCTGGTAGAGCGTATTCGCTCACGCGGCTGGCCCACCCTGTGGGTGGCACATGACCGCAAACAGATCGCCAGGGTAGCCAGACGTCATTGGCGGATTGCCAGTGACCGGCTCGAGGAGCTGGAGAGCGTATGAACGTGATCGATCTCTCCTGGTGGCAGCTGTCGCTGGCAGCGCTGATGGTGGTGGCGCTTGCTGGCTGCACCGCTGCCATGCGGCTGGGTATGAGTCGCAGCCTGCTGATTGCGGCGCTACGAACCGTCATTCAACTGGCGCTGGTGGGGCTGGTGCTGGAAGCGCTGTTCGCCGCCGAGCGTCTAGTGTGGGTGGTGCTGATGGCGCTGGCAATGCTGCTGATCGCCGGGCGCGAGGTGATGGCGCGCCAGAAACGCCGGCTGCTGGGAGGCTGGGCCTTCGGCATCGGCACGCTGTCGATGTTTCTTTCCTCGTTTACCGTGGCTGTGCTGACGCTGACCGTGATCATCGGCCCCGAGCCGTGGTATCGGCCGCAGTACGCCATTCCGCTGCTGGGTATGCTGCTCGGCAACACCATGACCGGCGTGGCCCTGGCGCTGGATCGTTTGACCGATACCGCCTGGCGTGAGCGCGGCGTGATCGAGAACCGCTTGATGCTCGGCGAACCCTGGCAGGTAGCGATCGGCGACCTCCGCCGTGAGGCAATGCGCAGCGGGCTGATGCCGATGATCAACGCCATGGCCGCCGCCGGGGTGGTCAGCCTGCCGGGGATGATGACCGGCCAGATACTAGCCGGCACGCCGCCCAGTCTGGCGGTGAAGTACCAGATCCTGATCATGTTCGCGATCACGCTGGGAACCGGCTTCGGCACCCTGGCGGCGGTGACGGCGGGCAGTCGCAGGCTGTTCGATTCGCGCGAACGGCTGCGCCTTGACCGGCTTTCGACGCCACGCACCTAACACAGCACCTGCTCATGAAAAAGCCCGCTTCGTGTGCAGTACCGAAGCGGGCGTCAGTGGGGCGATAGTTCGCTCAGTCGATGAGTTCGATGGCCACCGCGGTGGCCTCGCCGCCGCCGATGCACAGACTGGCGATGCCGCGCTTGCCGCCCTTGGTGCGCAGGGCGTGGATCAGAGTGGCGATGATGCGCGAGCCGGTGGAGCCGATGGGGTGCCCCTGGGCGCACGCACCACCGAAGACATTGACCTTGTCGTGGGGGATGTCGAGCCCGTCCATGGCCAGCAGCGTGACCACGGCGAAGGCCTCGTTGATTTCGAACAGGTCGACGTCAGCCACACCCCAGCCCAGCTTCTTCATCAGCTTGTCGATGGCTCCCACCGGGGCGATGGTGAACTCGCTGGGATGCTGGGAGTGGGTACTGTGGCCCAGCATGCGTGCCAGCGGTTTGCTACCCAGCCGGTCGGCAGCGGACTGGCTGGCCAGGATCAGTGCCGAAGCGCCATCGGAAATGGAGCTGGAGTTGGCCGCGGTGATGGTTCCGTCCTTGGCGAAGGCGGGGCGCAACTGCCGAATCTTATCGAGCTTGGCCTGGAACGGCTGCTCGTCATGCTCGACCACGCTCTCGCCCTGACGGCTGGTGACGGTGACTGGCGCCATTTCGGCATTCAGATGGCCGGCGTTGGTGGCCGCCATGGCACGCTCCAGCGAGGCGATGGCGAAGTCGTCCAGGCGTTCGCGGGAGTAGGCGCGTTCGCTGGCGACATCCTGGGCAAAAACCCCCATCAGCTTGCCAGTCTCGGCATCCTCCAGGCCGTCGAGGAACATGTGGTCCTTGAGTTCGCCGTGTCCGAGACGATAGCCGGTGCGCGCCTTGGTCAGCACGTGGGGGGCGTTGGACATCGATTCCATGCCGCCAGCCAAGATGACTTCGCCGCTGCCGGCGCGGATCAGGTCATGGGCCAGCATGGCGGCTTTCATGCCCGAGCCGCACAGTTTGTTGATGGTGGTGGCGCCGATGCCGTCGGGGATGCCGGCCTGGCGCATGGCCTGGCGGGCCGGGCCCTGCTTGACGCCACCCGGCAGCACGCAGCCCATGATGCCCTCATCGATAGCGCTGGCTTCGATGCCGGCGCGTGCGATGGCGGCACGGATGGCCGTGGCGGCAAGCTCCGGAGCGGTCAGGCTTGCCAGGCTGCCCAGCATGCCGCCCATGGGCGTACGTGCGGCAGAGAGAAAGACGATATCGTTGGGGCTGCTCATGGTGGCGGTCTCCTGATTCATACGATGTTTGTCGTTGTCGAGAGCCGGCTCGACCGGTGCGGCCGTCTCTGTCGAGTCTTTTCGGCGTACTCGCGGCACCGTGTCGACGCCATGTTGCGTTGACCTGTCTGCGTCGCTGTGGTTTTCTCAAGATCAACCAAGCAAGCGCTAGTGTAAACCCGATGAATGTCGTTAACGAGTCCCCACGCCGCAAGGAATTGACCCGTCTGGCCGCGCAATTGTTCGTCCAGGAAGGTTTCGATCGCACCACGGTACGCATGCTGGCCCAGGAGATGGGCATCAAGTCCGGTAGTCTGTTTCATCACTTTCGCGACAAACAGGAAATACTTGCCGCCGTCATCGAGGAAGGTACGCAGAATGCCTTGACCCTGGCCCGCCAAGCGCTGGAAGAGTGCGGCGACTCGGCCAGCGAGAGGCTGCATGCCATGGCCAAGGCGCATCTGGAAACCTTGCTGACAGATCGCAACGCTCACGTGGTGGCTCTATATGAATGGCGGCGATTGGACTCGGCGGCGCGGGACCATTTGAGCCACCTGCGCGATGCTTATGAGGAGTTGTGGGAGCGTGTCATCGACGAGGCACTGGCTGATGGCCTCATTCACGGTGACCGCTTCCTCGTTTCGCGCTTCGTGATGGGGGCGTTGAACTGGACGGTACGCTGGTATGACCCCGAAGGTCCACGCAAGCCTGAGGACCTGGCACACGAATTGGTCGCGATGATCACCTCTTCAACCCGCACCCCGCCTGGGCAATCGACCAAGGTCTAGCCCTTGCCCTTCGTACGAGGGGTTGCTCCGCCCTGACTTTGCTTCTAGCTTGTACCTAGCGCTTGCTAGGTTGACGCTTACGTCAACTGTAGCTATGCAGAATAATCCCAGCGGACTGTCATGACCGCGATCCGGCCTTTCAACAACAAGCACAATCTCGTACAAGAGGGCAGCCAATGAGCACGCAACAGCTTCCTGAATATTCCACCTACCTGGAGCGCTTCTCCGTCAGCGATGTCATTGCTCGTCTGGATGATCATGACGACGGTAAGTTCAACGCTTTTGAATCCTGCTGTGGGCGACATCTACGCGCGGGTCGCGGTGAAGTTCTGGCGCTGATCCATGAGGATGCTCAGGGCAAGGTCAATCGCCGCACCTATGCCGAGCTCGAAGCCGAGAGCGCCCGTCTCGCCGGCTGGTTTGTCGAACAGGGGTTGGGTGTGGGTGACCGTATCGCTTGCATGCTGCCGCGCTCACCTGAACTGATGGTCGCGGTGCTGGCCACCTGGCGGATCGGCGCGGTTTATCAGCCACTGTTTACTGCCTTCGGTCCCGATGCCGTCGACTATCGCCTGGGCCGCGCCGACACCAGACTGGTGATCACCGACCATGCCAACCGCTTCAAGTTCGACGGGCTCTCACAGTGCCCGCCGGTGCTCGCCGTGGGTGGAGCGAGCGATAGCCACGCCGACGATCTCGACTGGGGCGAAGCGCTGGGCCATGCGCCCATCGAGACCAATCCGCCACGGCTCTCCCCCGAGGCGCCGTTCCTGCAGATGTTCACTTCCGGTACCGTGGGCAAGCCTAAGGGGGTGGCGGTACCGCTCTCCGGCATGCCGGCGTTCGCGCTGTACATGGAGCTGGCCATCGACCTGCGCGAGAGCGACCGCTTCTGGAACATGGCCGACCCGGGCTGGGCCTACGGGCTCTACTACGCCATTGCCGGACCGCTGCTGCTGGGCGTGACTACGCATTTCTGCGAGGCGGGCTTCAGTGCCGAAGGAGCGCTCGAGTTCATGCAGCGCCATCGCATTACCAATTTTGCCGCCGCGCCCACCGCCTACCGGCTGATGAAGGCATCGGGGCTGTTCGATGATGCTCATGAAAAGCTCGAGCTGCGCGTAGCCAGCTCCGCCGGCGAGCCCCTCAATACCGAGGTGGTCTCCTGGGTCGAGCGCTCCCTGGGCTGTCCGGTCATGGATCACTACGGCCAGACCGAAACCGGCATGACCTGTTGCAACCATCATGCGCTGGGCCACCCCAAGCATGTCGGCGCCATGGGCGTGCCCATGCCGGGCTACCGACTGGCGATTCTCGATGCCGAGTACAATGAGTTGCCGCCGGGCGAACCGGGCGTGCTTGCCGTGGACATCGAGCGTTCACCGGCGCACTTCTTCCAAGGCTACACCTGGCAGGAGAAGCACCCCTTCGCCAATGGCTACTACCTCACCGGCGATGTGGTGATCCGCAATGAAGACGGCACCTTCCAGTTTGCCGGACGCGACGACGACATCATCACCACCGCCGGCTATCGCGTAGGGCCCACCGACGTGGAAAATACCGTCATGACACATCCGGCAGTGGCGGAATCCGCCGCGGTAGGGCAGCCCGACGAGATTCGCGGCGAGATAATCAAATCCTATGTCGTGCTGCGGGAAGGCTTCGAGGCGAGCGACGATCTGGCCGACGAGATTCGTCAGCGGGTGCGCGAGCGACTTTCCACCCATGCCTTTCCCCGGGTGATCGAGTTCGTCGATACCCTGCCCAAGACACCCAGCGGCAAGATCCAACGCTTCAAACTGCGCGCCGATGCCGCCGAAAAGGCCGAATCCGGCGCTGCGCAATGACAGCTACCGGCACTTGAACCACTGCAAGCAGCCATAGCCCTTTGAACTCAGGAATTCGATATGCAAGTGAAGGACCGTACCTTTTTGATCACCGGCGCCGCCTCCGGCCTTGGGGCGGCCACCGCCGAGCGCCTGGTGGCCGGCGGCGGCCGGGTTGTGCTGTGTGACCTCAGCGACGCCGTCGAGGCTCATGCCGAAAAGCTGGGCAGCGGCGCACGCGCGGTACGCGGCGACGTCACTTCGGCTGCGGATATGCAGGCGGCGGTGGACGCTGCCGTTGCGCTGGGCGGTGAAAGTGGACTGACCGGCGTGGTGCACTGCGCCGGCGTGGTGAGCGTGGCCAAGCTGGTAGATCGTGAAGGCAATCCGGCCGATCTGGAGGCCTACGCACGCACCGTGCAGATCAACCTGGTCGGTACCTTCAATGTCATGCGCCTAGCGGCCGCGGCCATGGCGAGGAATGCCCCCGGGGAGGACGGTGAACGGGGGGTGATCGTCAACACCGCTTCCATCGCCGCCTTCGACGGCCAGGTGGGCCAGTGTGCCTATAGTGCCTCCAAGGCGGGGGTAGTGGGGATGAGCTTGCCAGCGGCACGAGAGCTGTCGCGGCACGGCATACGCGTGATGGCGATAGCACCGGGGGTGTTCCAGACGCCGATGATGAGCGAGATTCCCGACGAAGCGGCCAAGGCGCTGGCTGCCTCTGTACCCTTTCCCAAACGTTTGGGCCTGCCCGACGAGTTCGCCCGTCTGGCCGAGCAAATCATCACGAATCCGATGCTAAACGGCGAGGTCATCCGTCTGGACGGCGGCATACGCATGCAGTGAGCGTTGGCAGCCGCACTTGGCAGGCACTGGCAGGCACGCTAGCGTAGGGCGCACTACGAGATGCACGACAAGCATAGGGGAGCGTCCGCCATGGCCAGCCAGGAGATCGGCTCCGACCTCGGGCTCGATAGTCAGCTCTGTTTCACGCTGTATTCCACATCGCTGTTGATGACCAAGTTCTACAAGCCCCTGCTCAAGGGGCTTGGCCTTACCTATCCGCAATATCTAGTGCTTTTGACTCTTTGGCAGGCGGATGGCCAGAGTGCCGGGGCGATAAGCCGTCGCCTGATGACCGATACCGGTTCGCTGACTCCCGTGTTCAAACGCCTTGAGGCCGATGGACTACTCCAGCGGGTGCGCAGCCGGCGTGATGAGCGGGTGGTCGAACTCTTTCTCACCGAACGGGGCAGGGCGCTGCATGAACAGGCCCGAGAGATTCCCGACTGTGTGATCATGGCCAGTGGTCAGCCCCATGAGGAGCTGGCCGAGCTGAAGGGACGCCTGGAGGCGCTGCGAGACAGGCTCCAGGAGGCGATGCCCTGACAGCACCTTAGAAGCACTAGGCGCATAGTGCTCCGTTGGTTTGCTGGTGCGTCATATTCTGTCGTCCTTCTTTGTGGTGCGATTGATGCTGGCGGGGTTTTTTTAGCCTGCAAGTCTTTGATATGTGTTTATTATCGCCTTGCTGTTCGATTCCTGCTTGGCTTGTGGGCGCGAAGCCGGAGGCTAAGACGTCTCTCTCGGGGTGCACTGGCTGGCAAGGGGTGGCAGCTTGTTTCCACCCCGAAGCATAAAGATGCAAGATCATTAAAACGAGCGCTTGACTCAGCCTCGCATGCGAGCTAGTTTCAAACACATGTTTGAAAGCGGTCATTGCCGCTTGCATATAATCGACTTCAGGCGACCGTAAGCAGTGACCCTCAGAGCTTAGCGGCGACCTTCTGTGGAGAGTAGAGATGCCCGATTATCAGGCCCCCCTGCGCGACCTTCGCTTCGTGATGGACGAAATGCTGGACTACCCTGGCCACTATGCCCGTTTGCCGGGCGGTGAAGAGGCGACGCCGGACGTAGTGGCCGCCATACTCGAAGAGGGCGCTCGCTTTACACGCGAGGTGCTGTTGCCTCTGAACCAGAGCGGCGATCAGGAAGGCTGTCTGCTGGAGGGTGGCGAAGTAAAGGCGCCCAAAGGGTTCAAGGAAGCCTATCAGCAGTATGTCGAAGGCGGCTGGCCCAGCCTGGCGGCGGATCCCGCCCATGGCGGTCAGGGCTTGCCCCACTCGTTGGCCATGGTGCTTTCCGAGATGATCTGCGCCACCAACCTGGCGTGGGGTATGTATCCGGGCCTCTCCCACGGCGCCGCCGATGCTCTGCGCCATCATGGCACCGAGGAGCAGCAGGCCACTTACCTCACCAAGCTTGTCGAGGGCGTGTGGACCGGCACCATGTGCCTTACCGAGCCGCACTGCGGTACCGACCTGGGTCTGATAAAGACTCGTGCAGTGCCCACTGCTGATGGCGGCTACGACATTACCGGCACCAAGATCTTCATCTCCGCAGGTGAGCACGACCTGGCCGAGAACATCGTGCACCTGGTGCTGGCCAAACTGCCTGACGCACCTGAAGGCTCCAAGGGTATTTCGCTGTTTGTGGTGCCCAAGTTCCTGCCCGATGCCGAGGGCAACCCCGGCGAGCGCAATGGTGTGACCTGCGGCTCCCTCGAGCACAAGATGGGCATTCACGGTAACGCTACCTGCGTCATGAACTTCGATGCCGCTCGCGGCTATCTCGTCGGGCCACCCAACAAGGGCTTGGCCTGCATGTTCACCATGATGAACGCCGCTCGTCTGGGTGTGGGCATTCAGGGCCTGGGTCTGACCGAGGCTAGCTTCCAGAACGCTCTGGCCTATGCGCGTGATCGTCTGCAGATGCGGGCGCTCTCCGGCCCCCAGGCGCCCGAGAAGCCCGCCGACCCAATCATCGTGCACCCTGATGTGCGGCGCATGTTGCTGACCCAGAAAGCCTTTGCCGAAGGCGGTCGGATGCTGGTGCTCTACACTGCCCAGATGCTCGATATCGTCGAGCATGGCCAGGACGCTGCCGAGCGTGAGCGTGCCGAGACCCTGCTGAGCCTTCTCACGCCTATCGTCAAGGCGTTCCTCACCGAGGTCGGCTTCGAAGCCACCAATGAGGGCGTGCAGGTGTTCGGCGGTCACGGCTTCATCCAGGAGTGGGGCATGGAGCAGCTGGTGCGCGATGCCCGTATCACGCGCCTCTATGAAGGCACTACCGGTATCCAGGCCCTAGACTTGCTGGGTCGCAAGGTGCTGATGAGCCAAGGCGAGAGCCTCAAGGTCTTCACCAAGGAGATCCACAAGTTCTGCAAGAGCGAAGAGGAAAGCGGTGAAATGGCCGAGTTCGTCAAGCCGCTGGCCAAGCTCAATGCCGAGTGGGGCGAGCTGACCATGGGTATTGGCATGAAGGCGATGAACGACCGTGAGGAGGTGGGTGCGGCCAGCGTCGACTACCTGATGTACTCCGGCTACGTAACCCTGGGCTACCTTTTCGCCAAGGCCGCCAAGCAGGCCCAGCAGGCCCTGGCATCAGGCAGCGGCGAAGCGGCCTTCTACCAGGCCAAGGTCAACACCGCGCGCTTCTACTTCCAGCGCCTGCTGCCGCGCACACTGGCCCATGCTCGCATGATCCAGGCTGGTGCCGAGCCGCTGATGGCGCTGTCGCCGGAAGAATTCGGCCTCGGCTTCGAAATCTGATCACTACCAGGCATCTCTCTCGGTCAGTGCGACTGATCGGTGGTTTGGGGGGGGGGGGTGGGCCCCCCGGTTTTTTTTTTTGGGGGGGGGGGGGGGTTGTTGGGGGACCCCGTGCACGGGGGGGGTCGGCGACCCCCACCACAACCCCGGTGGGGGGGGGGGGGGGGGGGGGGCGGCCCGCGCG
>NZ_JAFIFK010000088.1 GCF_020832045.1 Halomonas sp. | reverse complement strand
ATGACCTCGGATTACGTGGCGATTCCGGCCTACTACGATGTCACGCGAGCATTGGCTACGGTTCGCGCTACCGGCTCGCATGCCGAGACCGTCTACCAGCTCTACTGCATCGACACGGCTGGGCGGCTACTTGGCACCGTTTCACTGCGTGAACTAATCCTCGCTGAGCCTGATAGCCAAGTCGCCGAGCTGATGACCGAGGAGGTCGTCACTGCCAACATCGAAACGCCTCAGGAAGAGGTGGCACGCCTGGTGGCACGCTACGACCTGCTGGCCCTGCCGGTCATCAATGGAGGTGAGCATCTGGTAGGCATCGTCACTTACGACGATGCCATGGACGTGGCTGAGGAGGAGGCCACCGAAGACATGCACAAGGGCATGTCCATCGGCAAGCTCGAAGGTGGGCTGCGCAGTGCCAGCCTGTTCGACCTCTACCGCAAGCGCGTGGTGTGGCTGGTACTGCTGGTGTTCGCCAATATCTTCTCCGGCGCCGGTATCGCCTACTTCGAGGAGACCATCGAGGCTTATATCGCCCTGGTGTTCTTCCTGCCACTGCTGGTGGACAGCGGTGGCAACGCCGGCTCCCAGGCCGCCACGCTGATGGTCCGCGGTATGGCCACCGGGGACGTACGCAGCCGCGACTGGGCTCGACTGCTGGGGCGCGAGGTCTTCGTCGCCATCGGCCTGGGCCTGACCATGGCGCTGGCGGTGTCGGTGGTGGGAGTGTTTCGTGCCGGCACCGAGATCGCCATGGTGGTGGCCATGAGCATGGTGCTGATCGTGATCGTGGGTAGCCTGATCGGCATGATCCTGCCGTTTCTGCTCAACCGCCTGGGTTGGGACCCGGCCACCGCCTCGGCGCCGCTGGTGACCTCCATCGCCGACGCCTCGGGGGTGTTGATCTACTTCGCCATCGCCACCGCAGTGCTGGGCTTGCCGGTCTAGCACTTCAACTGCCTCGATGAGAATGCGAAAATCCAATCGGAGACGTAACGGAGTCTCGAAGCGATGATCTCGACTCACGATCAAGCCATACACAGCCGTGACGCCAAACGCGCCACCTATATCGCCGCCTGGCTGGATGGCCTCTTGGGCTGCGCCAAGGTTGCCGTGGGTGCCTTAGTCGGCTCGGCGGCGTTGGTGGCCGACGGCATCCACTCGTTCTCCGACCTGGTCACCGATGGCTTCGTGCTGGCAGCTACCCACTACGGTCGCCAGGCCCCTGACCAGGACCACCATTACGGTCACGGTCGCATCGAAACGCTGGCCACGCTGCTGCTTGGCAGCGTGCTGATCTTCGTCGCCGGTGCCATCGCCTGGTCGAGCCTGCTGCGTTTATTCCGCGGAGCCGAGATCGCCGCTCCGGGCCTCTGGGCCATGCTGCTGGCGTTGGTCGCCTTGCTCGCCAAGGAGTGGCTGTTCCGCTACACCATGCGCCTTGCCAAGCGGGTAAAGTCGAAACTGCTCGAAGCCAACGCCTGGCATTCACGTACCGATGTGCTCTCAACCGCTGTTGTGCTGATCGCTCTGGTCGGCGCCCAGTTCGGTGCCGGCTGGCTCGACGCCATCGCCGCGGTAATCGTCGGCCTGCTGGTAGGCAAGGTGGGCTGGGATCTGCTGTGGGAGTCGGCTCGCGAGCTGGTCGACACCGCCCTGCCCGCTGTTGCCCAACAACATATGCATGAAGTGGCACTCGAGGTGCCCGGTGTGGAAGGCGTTCATGATTTGCGCACCCGCCAATCGGCCGGCCATGCCATCGTCGACCTGCATGTGGTGGTAGGGCCGCGTATCAGCGTCTCCGAGGCCCACGAAATCGGCAACGAGGTGAGCCGCCGGCTACGCCTCGCCTATCCCGCGCTCAGCGACGTGACCTTTCATATCGACCCGGAAGACGATGCCGGCGAAGGCGATCCCAGCCGCTTCCCCGGTCTGCCGCTACGACCCGAGGTGGATCGGGTTCTTGTCGAGCGCTGGTCGTCTCTACCGTGTTGGCCTTATATCGAGCACTACCGCCTGCACTACTTGGATGGCCGGATCAGCGTGGACGTGTTCATGAAGGCTCGGCTGCCGTACCGCGACCTCGAGGCGCTCCCGCAACAGCTTAGCCACAGCATCAAGGACGTGCCCTGGCTGGCAGAGGTGGAGGTAATACAGCGAGTTCGCTGAAATTCGCCGGCCCCATGTGATACCATTTTTCTTTCGTCGACGCCCCGCGCCGGCACTCCCCATATATGTCGTTCCCAAAGGAGTTCGCCATGGCCGCCGACATGATCGTGCCCGCCGTTTCGCTGATTGCCGTTCCCTTTACGCTGCTGCTCAGCGTTATCCTGTTCGTCTCCATCCGCTCGTTCTTTCAGCGCAAGAAGTAACGACCGAGCAAGCGCCAACGACCACTTTGCATTTGCGGCAGCATAGACAGAAAGGGCGGCCATGGGCCGCCCTTCTTCGTTTCCTATACCCCCCGACTTGCTACGACTGCGACCAGTCGAGGCGCATCGTTCCGCCGTTTCAGAGTCCCGTGAGTATCGCTGTGGCAATGGTGAAATAGATCACCACGCCGCAGGCATCGATCACGGTGGTTACCAGTGGCGCCGAGGCCGTGGCCGGATCCCAGCCAACGCGATTGAGCACAAAGGGGAGACACATGCCCAGCAGGCTGCCGAACAGAACGATGGTGACCATGCTCATGGCCACTACCATCGCCACCGCCTCACCACCGCGCATGACACCGATTGGCGCTACCGCGAGGGCCATGGTCAGACCCAACGCGCCGGCCACCAACAGCTCGCGGCCGAGCAGCTTGCCCCAATCCTTGACCCCGACATCCCCCGTCGCCATGCCGCGCACCATCAGCGTGGCGGCCTGAGCGCCAGCGTTACCGCCGCTGCCGATCAGCAGCGGCAGGAAGAACACCAGCGCTACCTGAGCGGCAATGGTGTCCTCGAAATAGGCAATACCGGCACCGGAAAAGAGGTTGGCGAATACTAGCAGCACCAGCCAGGTCACCCGTTTACGGTAAAGGCTCCAGATCGGCACACGGCTGACGCCATCCTCGAGCTGCCCGATGGACATACCCTTGTGGAAATCCTCGGTGGCCTCCTCTTCGGCAACGTCCATGGCATCATCATGGGTAACGATCCCCACCAACCGTTCGTCATGATCGATGACCGGTACGGCCAACATGTCGTAACGGGCCACCAGGCGAGCCACTTCTTCCTGGGCTTCGTCCACCGGCACACTGATCACGTCCTTGATCATCAGGTCATCGACCTGGGCGCCCGGCCGCGCCACCATCAGCTGTCGCAATGACAGGGTGCCCGCCAGCTTGCCGTCCCGGTCTATGATGTAAAGCTGATAGACGGTCTCGGCGTCCGGCGCGGTCTGGCGCACTCGCATCATAGCCTGAGAGACGGTCATGCCGCTGGGAATCGCCACGTAGTCCGATGTCATGATCGAACCCGCAGTACCTTCCTCATAACTCGCCAACCGTTTGAGGTCTTCCCGCTCCTGGCGAGCCATGCGCCGCAACAGAACTTCCTTACGATCCTCATCGAGCAGGTTGAACAGGTCGGCACGTTCGTCCGATCCCATCTCCTCAAGTACCGAGAGCAGAAGCTCGTCGGACATGGCTTCGGCTATATCGACCTGAACCTCGCCGGTGAGATAGCCCAGGACATTGGCGCGACGTTCCAGCGGCAAGCAATCCAGAAGCTTCATAACCGTCGGCAGATCGCCATCGTCCTCGGCCATCTCTTCCAGAATTTCGGAAAAATCGGCTGCACGCAGTTCCGGAAGCCATTGGTCGAGCAGTTCACGATCATCCTTCTCGATGGCGAGAAGGAGGGTTTTCTTGTGTTCCTGCAGCTGTTCGCTCAACGCCATGGCAATCTCCTGAGACCCTCATACGGTGGGCATAGCCAGTGTGTGAAGGCTTGAGTATGGATCGGCTACTCGCGGTACCAGTGTCCTCATGATAACAGAGACGAAAAAGCCCCTCGAACACTGTTCGAGGGGCCTTCCCGGTCTTGCTTATCCAAGCCGGAGCAATTTAGCCCTTGCCTGCCTTCTTGCGCAGCTGCTGGATGGTACGCAGCTGAGCCACGGCTTCAGCGAGTTCGGCGGCGGCGCGGGTGTAGTCCAGCTCCGACGACTTGTCGTTGAACGCCTTCAGCGCATGCTGACGGGCTTCCTCGGCGGCGGCCTCGTCGAGGTCGCCGGCACGGGAAGCCGCATCGGCCAGCACGGTCACCACGTCGGGCTGCACTTCGAGGAAGCCGCCGGAGACGTAGAAGTTCTCTTCCGTACCGCCTTCCCGAATGACCCGGATCGGACCTGGCTGAAGCTCGGTCAGCAGCGGGGCGTGCCCGGGCAAAATACCCAGGTCGCCCATGAGGCCGGAAGCGACGAGCTGCTCGATTTCACCCGAGAAGATCGCCTCTTCGGCGCTGACGATGTTGCACTTGAAGCTGTTCGCCATAGCGAAGTCCCCCTGGTGGACGGCCTTACTTCATCTGGTTGGCTTTCTCGACGGCCTCGTCGATGCTGCCCACCATGTAGAAGGCCTGCTCCGGCAGGTTGTCGTATTCGCCTTCGAGGATACCCTGGAAACCACGGATGGTATCCTTCAGCGATACGTACTTGCCGGGTGCACCGGTGAATACCTCGGCGACGAAGAACGGCTGCGACAGGAAGCGCTGGATCCTACGCGCGCGAGACACGGTCTGCTTGTCCTCGTCGGACAGCTCGTCCATGCCCAGGATCGCGATGATGTCCTTGAGCTCCTTGTAGCGCTGCAGTACGTTCTGCACGCCGCGGGCAGTGTTGTAGTGCTCTTCACCGACAACCAGCGGATCGAGCTGGCGCGAGGTGGAGTCCAGCGGGTCGATGGCCGGGTAGATACCCAGTTCGGCAATCGAACGCGCCAGTACCACGGTGGCGTCCAGGTGGGCGAAGGTGGTCGCCGGAGACGGGTCGGTCAGGTCGTCCGCGGGGACATAGACCGCCTGCACGGAGGTGATCGAGCCGGTCTTGGTTGAGGTGATGCGCTCCTGCAGAACGCCCATCTCCTCGGCCAGGGTCGGCTGGTAACCCACCGCGGAGGGCATCCGGCCCAGCAGTGCGGATACTTCGGTGCCGGCCAGGGTGTAACGGTAGATATTGTCGACGAACAGCAGCACGTCGCGGCCTTCATCACGGAATTTCTCGGCAATGGTCAGGCCGGTCAGGGCCACGCGCAGACGGTTGCCCGGCGGCTCGTTCATCTGACCGTAAACCAGCGATACCTTGTCGATAACGTTCGACTCGGTCATCTCGTGATAGAAGTCGTTACCTTCACGGGTCCGCTCACCCACGCCGGCGAACACGGAGTAACCGCTGTGCTCGATGGCGATGTTGCGGATCAGCTCCATCATGTTGACCGTCTTGCCCACGCCGGCGCCGCCGAACAAGCCGACCTTGCCGCCCTTGGCGAACGGGCAGACCAGGTCGATGACCTTGATGCCGGTCTCGAGCAGCTCGTTGGAAGCTGCCTGCTCGGCATAGGTGGGTGCCGGACGGTGAATAGGCATGCGCTCCTGCTCACCGATATCGCCGGCCTCGTCGATCGGCCGACCCAGCACGTCCATGATGCGACCCAGCGTCTCCTTGCCCACCGGCACGGAGATCGGTGCACCGGTGTTGGTGGTCTCCAGGCCACGCTTCAGGCCCTCGGTGGAGCCCATGGCGATGGTACGCACCACGCCGTCGCCCAGCTGCTGCTGGACTTCGAGAACGGTCTCGGAGTTGGCGACGTTGAGCGCGTCGTAGACCTTGGGAACCGAGTCCCGCGGGAACTCGACGTCAATCACCGCGCCGATGATTTGTACGATACGTCCGCTCATCTTGCGATCCTCTCAAATACCTGCAAATGAAACCTGTACCGGGAGAGCCGATGGCTCTCCCCGGGCGCTATACGGCGGCGGCACCGCCGACGATCTCGGAAATTTCCTGGGTGATGGCGGCCTGGCGGGCCTTGTTGTAAACCATCTCCAGATCGTCGATCAGTCCGCCGGCGTTGTCGGTGGCGTTCTTCATGGCGATCATCCGGGCTGCCTGTTCACAGGCCCCGTTCTCGACCACCGCCTGATAGACCTGCGATTCGATGAAGCGAACCAGCAGGCTATCCAACAGCGCCTTGGCATCCGGCTCATACAGGTAGTCCCAGCTACCGGGACGCTTGTTGTCTTCGTCATGTGCATCGGCCCCCATATCGGGGGAGAGCGGCAACAGCTGACGAACCACCGGCTTCTGCGTCATGGTGTTGATGAATTCGTTGTACACCACGAACAGGCGGTCGACCCGCCCCTCGTCGTAGGCGTCCAACATCACCTTGACGCTGCCGATCAGATCCTCGACCTCGGGCGATTCGCCCAGGCCACTCTTCGCCGCCACCAGGTTGCCACCGTAGTTGCGGAAGAAGCCGCCGGCCTTGCTGCCCAGGGCGCAGAAGTCGAGCTCCGCGCCCTCGCTGCGCCACGCCATGGCATCCTTGAGCACGGCCTTGAACAAGTTCACGTTCAAGCCGCCACACAAGCCGCGATCGGTGGAAACCACGATGTAGCCGACCCGCTTCACCTCGTCACGCTCGATCATGTAATCGTGGCGATACTCGGGGTTGGCGTCGGCGATATGGCCTACCACGTTGCGGATCTGCCGGGCGTAAGGCTGGCTGGCCTTCATCAGATCTTGCGCTTTACGCATCTTCGACGCAGCGACCATTTCCATGGCGCTGGTGATTTTCTGCGTATTCTTGATGCTCCCGATCTGGGTGCGTATCTCTTTTGCAGCTGCCATAGCGATCTACTCCGTTCGTGGCCCTCAGAAAGCTCCAGGGCCCGCCCTGGTCGGGCGGGCCAGCGGAATCACCAGCTCTGAGTGGCCTTGAACTGCTCGAGACCCTGCTTCAACCCTTGCTGGATCTCGTCACTGTAGTCGCCGGTCTGGTTGATCTTGTCGAGCAGCTCGGCATGTTCGGACTTCATGTACTCGTGCAGAGCACGCTCGAAGTCCAGCACCTTGCTCACCTCGACGTCATCCAGGAAGCCTTCGTTGGCGGCATACAGCGACACGCCCATTTCGGCTACCGACAGCGGCGAATACTGCTTCTGCTTCATCAGCTCGGTAACACGCTGACCGTGCTCAAGCTGCTTGCGGGTGGCTTCGTCCAGGTCGGAGGCGAACTGGGAGAAGGCTGCCAGCTCGCGATACTGGGCGAGAGCCAGACGCACACCGCCACCGAGCTTCTTGATGATCTTGGTCTGAGCCGCACCGCCAACGCGAGATACCGACAGACCGGCGTTGATGGCCGGACGGATACCTGCGTTGAACTGGTCGGTTTCCAGGAAGATCTGGCCATCGGTGATCGAGATCACGTTGGTCGGAACGAACGCCGAAACGTCGCCGCCCTGGGTCTCGATCAGCGGCAGCGCGGTCAGCGAGCCGGTCTTGCCCTTGACTTCGCCGTTGGTGAACTTCTCAACGTAGTCCGGGTTGACACGAGCGGCACGCTCGAGCAGGCGCGAGTGGAGATAAAATACATCACCCGGGTAGGCTTCGCGGCCCGGCGGGCGACGCAGCAGCAGGGACACCTGACGGTAGGCCCAGGCCTGCTTGGTCAGGTCGTCATAGACGATCAGAGCGTCCTGGCCGCGGTCGCGGAAATACTCACCCATGGTGCAGCCGGCGTAGGGAGCCAAAAACTGCATCGGGGCGGGGTCAGCGGCACCGGCAGCGACGACGATGGTATGGCCCATCGCGCCATGCTCCTCGAGCTTGCGCACCACGTTGGCGATGGTCGACTGCTTCTGACCGATGGCCACGTAGATACAGGTGACGCCCTTGCCCTTCTGGTTGATGATGGCGTCGATAGCGATGGCCGACTTACCGATCTGGCGGTCGCCGATGATCAGCTCACGCTGACCGCGGCCGATCGGCACCATGGCGTCGATCGCCTTGAGACCGGTCTGGATCGGCTCATCCACCGACTGACGGGTGATGACGCCCGGGGCGACCTTTTCCACTGCGTCGGTGAGCTTGGCGCCCACATCGCCCTTGCCGTCTATGGGGTTGCCCAGCGGGTCGACAACACGGCCGATCAACTCGGGGCCCACCGGCACCTCGAGGATGCGACCGGTACAGCTGGCGGTCATGCCTTCTTCCAGCTGCAGGTAGTCGCCCAGTACCACGGCGCCCACGGAGTCGCGCTCGAGGTTGAGCACCATGCCGTAGATGCTACCGGGGAATTCGATCATTTCACCGAACATCGCATCTTCGAGGCCGTGAATTTTCACGATGCCGTCGGAAACGCTGACGATGGTGCCCTGGTTACGGGCTTCGGATGCGACATCCAGCTTTTCGATACGCTGCTTGATGATGTCGCTGATCTCGGAAGGATTCAATTGCTGCATGCCATGTCCCTCAGACTCAGGCGGTAAGGGCTTCGGAGAGGCGATTCAGTCGACCGCGCACCGACCCGTCGATGACGGTGTCGCCGGCGCGCAGGATGACGCCCCCGATAAGCTTCGGATCCACCTGAGTGGTAATGGAGATTTCGCGATTCAGCCGCTTCTTGAGCGCGCCGGCGAGCTTGTCCTGCTGCTTGTCGTCGAGCGCGAAGGCCGTGACCACGGTGACGTCGACACGCTTGTCATGGTCGGCGCGCAGACGTTCGAACTGCTCGGCGATGGCACCCAGCGCCGGAAGACGCCCTTTTTCGGCGAGAGTCTCCAGGAAACGACGGCCTGCGTCGTCGACCTTGACCTCGGCCAGCTCGATGACCAGTTCGACCTTGCGGTCGTCGGTCAGCTTGGGGCTTGCGAACAGTTTCTGAGCATCACGCTCCGCTACGACCTGGCCCAGCTTGACCAGCATGTCGGACCAGGCTTCGAGCGCCTTGTGGTCACGCGCATACTCGAAAGCAGCCTTGGCGTAGGGTCGTGCGACGGTTGACGTTTCCGCCATGGGTCACCTCCTTCACAGTTCGGCGGCAAGCTTGTCGAGCAGCTTGCGGTGCGCCTTCTCGTCGACGGAGGCTTCCAGAACACGCTCGGCACCGACGATGGCAAGTGTTGCCACCTGGGCGCGAAGCTCTTCCTTGGCGCGATTGATTTCCTGGTCGATCTCGGCACGGGCACTGGCCACCAGACGCTCGCCTTCGGCACGAGCTTGCTCACGCGCTTCCTCGACCATCTGGCTGGAACGCTTGTGGGCCTGCTCGAGGATCTGTGAAGCCTGCTCCTTGCTTTCACGCAGCGTCTGGGCAGCCTGCTCCTGAGCAAGCTCGAGGTCGCGGGATGCCCGGCTGGCCGCGTCGAGGCCATCGGCGATCTTCTTCTGGCGCTCGTGGAGCGCGGAGCTGATCGGCGGCCACACGTACTTGATGCAGAACCAGACAAAGATCGCGAAGGCGATCGTTTGCCCGATAAGCGTCATGTTGATATTCACGGGTATGTACCTCTGACGGGTTCGTGGCAACCGGATAGAAGCGAACCGAGCGCCTCAGCGCTCGGTGCTGTCATTAACCGGCAACGACGAAGATCAGGTACATCGCGATACCAACACCGATCATCGGTACGGCGTCGAGCAGACCGGCCATGATGAAGGTACGAGTCTGCAGCTGGTCGCCGAGCTCAGGCTGACGAGCAGTGGACTCGAGCAGCTTGCCGCCCAGCATGGCGAAGCCAATGCCGGTAGCCAGGGCGCTGACGCTGATGATGATGGCGGCGGCAAGGTAGACGATTTCCATGGTGTTGCTCCTAGTTTGATGTTGAGGTCAGGTTTCAACTTACTGCGTTTGCAAAGGTTGCTTGGTTCAGTGGTGTTCGTGCGCGGCGCTCAGATACACGATGGACAGCGTCGTGAAGATGAAGGCCTGCAGCGACACCACCAGGATGTGGAAAATGGCCCATGGCACATCCAGGATCCAGATCGCCCAGAACGGCAGCAGTGCGATCAGGATGAAGATCACCTCGCCGGCGAACATGTTGCCGAACAGTCGCAGAGCGAGACTGATGGGCTTGACGATAAGGCCGACGATTTCGAGGATCAGGTTGAACGGGATCAGCAGCCAGTGGTTGAACGGCGTGAGCGAGAGCTCCTTGGCAAAGCCGCTGACACCCTTGACCTTGCAACTGTAGTAGACAATCAGGCAGAACACGCCCAGCGCCATGCCCAGGGTGGCATTGACGTCGGTGGTCGGTACGATCTTCATGTACTCGACGCCGAGCCGTGCGAAGAGCTCCGGGAAGTAGTCGACCGGCAGGATCTTCAGCGTATTCATCAGCAGAATCCACATGAACAGCGTCAGCGCTATCGGCGCGATGTTGGGATTCTTACCGTGAAAGGTAGAGCGGGTCAGGTTCTCGATGAATTCGATGACCATCTCGACAGCGTTCTGCAACCCGCCGGGGACACCGGTAGTGGCCATCTGGCCGGCCTTGCGGAACAGACCCAGGAACAGCGCCCCCATGGCGATCGACCAACCCATGGTATCGAGGTGAATCGCCCAGAACCCCATCTCCGCCGCCTCGGTGGAAGTGCTGGCGATCTTCCAGCCGAGTTCAGGATGATTGCCGAACGTCAGGTTCTGAAGGTGGTGCTGTATGTAATAGATGGCGGATATTTCATTATCTGCTGCTGCCATACGCTGCTACCTCAGGTTCGTTGGGTCGGTCGGTCACGCAGTAGCCAGGGTGTCAGCCAGTGCATGAACTGCGCCGCCACATATGCGACAAAGAAAAAAGCCGGGTTTGAGGGGGGCGCTAGGATGAACACGATCACGAACAGTGCCACCGTCAAACCAAACTTTCCCATCGCTGCCTGATAGAGATTCATCACGCTGACCCGCGGTCGCCGCCCATCCCTGACGCGCATTCCGCGCCAGACAAAGTAGAGCGTAGGCAGCAAGCTGACCAGGCCTCCCATCAGGGCAGAAAGCACCCCTTCATGACCATGTCGCAGGCCAGCCAGCAGCGCTACGGCGAGGGTGGCGAAGCCCTGAGCCAGGAACAGGCGGGTGAAATCCGGGCGCCGGCGCCTCATGGCAGCGTGTCTGTGCATCCTGTCGACATTTCCTGCCCTGCCGAAGCAGGGTCTGGGTGCCGGCTTGGCCGAGCATGACACTCAGGCAAACAACGGCGGATTATAGGGAAGCGCCCTTGGCCCTTCAACCGGACAAGGCGCTTTTAGCTCCGAATGACGCCGCTATGCGACCAAAGGTGAAAGCCATTGTCGACATTCTCGCAACATTGGCGAGGACTCAACGGATGTGCTCCAGAATGCCATCCAGCTCATCCAGGCTCGAATAGCGAATGGTGACCCGCCCTTTGCCGCCACGCCCGTGCTGGATCCTGACCGATGCGCCGAGCAGCTCGCCGAGTCGGGTCTCGAGCCGCGCCACGTCGGGGCTGGCGGGCGCTGCCGCCACTTTCTTCGTGTCCCCTTGGGTCAGGCGTTTCACCAGCGCTTCGGTGTCGCGCACGGTAAGGTCCTTGTCGACCACTTCGTGGGCTGCACGACGCTGCTTGGCGCCTGACAGGGCGAGCAGGGCACGGGCATGCCCCATGTCCAGGTCGCCGCGCTCGAGCAGAGTCTGCACTTCGGGGTCCAGCGCCATCAGCCGCAACAGGTTGGCGACCTGGGCACGAGACTTGCCCACCGCATCGGCAACCTGTTGCTGCGTGAGTTCGAACTCTTCGAGCAAGCGCTTGAGGGCCAGCGCCTCCTCCATGGGATTGAGATTCTCACGCTGAATGTTCTCGATCAGTGCCAGGGCCAGAGCGACTTCGTCGGTGACGTCCCGAATCACCGCCGGGATGGTGTCAAGCTCGGCCAGCTGGGCGGCACGCCAGCGACGTTCACCGGCAATGATCTCGTAGCGGGACTCGCCGATGGGTCTGACCACGATGGGCTGCATCACGCCCTGGGCGCGAATCGAGTCGGCCAGCTCCTCCAGCGCCTCGGGCTGAATGTCGCGCCGGGGCTGATACTTGCCGCGACAAAGCTGGCCCAGCGGCAGGCGTTCGAGTCGCTCCTCGGCGGCAACGGGGGCAGCTTCGGCAGGCTCGCCATCCGCGGCTTCCCCTTCGGGAAGCTCGAGATTGTCGCGGCGGCGAGCGCCGGCACCGATCAGGGCATCCAGGCCACGGCCCAGAGCGCGTTTTCGCGTCATCAGCATTCCCTCATCACGAGCGGGTCACGACAGACGGTAACACCCGCCGCCTTACAGCGACAGGCGACGAATCAGTTCCTTGGCCAGTACCCGGTGGGCCTGGCTGCCGCGCGAGAAGCGCGCGTACTTAGTCACGGGTAGGCCGTGGCTCGGGGCCTCGGCGACTCGCACATTGCGCGGAATCGTGGTCTTGAGCAGCGTTTCACCGAAATAATCGCGCAGCTGCTTGGAAACGTCCCGGGTCAGGCTGTTGCGGCCATCGAACATGGTGCGCAGGATACCGTAGATCGCCAGGTCAGGATTCACGCTGTCCTTGATCTGTTCCACGGTATCGAGAAGCGCCGAGAGCCCCTCGAGGGCATAGAATTCGCACTGCAGAGGGATCAGCACGCCATTGGCAGCCGTCAGGGCGTTCACGGTGAGCATGTTGAGCGAAGGCGGGCAGTCGATGAGCACTACGTCGTATTCGTCAGCGACGCTGGCCAGGGCCTCGGTCAGGCTGCGCTCACGCCCCTCCGCCCGGTCGAGCAACTCCACTTCGGCAGCGGTAAGATCACCGTTGCCCGGCAGTAGCGAGTAGCCGGCAGCAGGACAGTCGAGCATTACCTCGAGAGCATTTTTTTCGCCCAGCAGAAGATCGAGCACACTGCCTTCCAGGGTGTGCTTGTCGATACCGCTGCCCATGGTGGCATGGCCTTGGGGATCGAGATCGACCAGCAGCACGCGACGATCCAGCGCCGCCAGGCTGGCGGCCAGGTTGACGGCGGTGGTGGTCTTTCCCACGCCACCCTTCTGGTTGGTCAAGGCGATGATTTGGCTCACGGGCGACTTCCTTGCGTCGACGGCTCGCTTCAACGGCGGCCTGGGTTGGAATCGGTTCGCTCGACGATCAACAGCTGACGCCCCCCCGTGGTGAACGGTACCGTGAGCGTATGGCGTTCGCGGATGGTCACATCGGCATCCAGCGCTGCCAGTTCCTCATCGGCAGCCGGCCCCTTCATGGCCAGCCAGCGTCCATCCTGCGCCAGCAGGTGCTCGGTCAGATGCACGAAGTCCGACAGACTGGCGAAGGCCCGCGAGATGATCTGGAAGTAGCCTTCCGCGGGGGAGGTAAAGTCCTCGACCCTCGCCTGTACCGGCGTGACGTTCTCGAGACCCAGCTCCATCACCGCCTGGCGCTGGAAACGCACTTTCTTGCCATTGCTATCGAGCAGCGTGACCTCGAGCTGCGGTGCAAGGATCGCCAACACCAGCCCCGGCAGCCCGGGGCCGGCACCGACATCGAGAAGCGGTGCCTGGCCAACGAAAGGCAGCACGGCAGCACTGTCGAGCAAATGCCTGGCCACCATCTCATCCGGTGAGCGTATCGCGGTGAGGTTATAGGCGCGATTCCACTTGTGCAACAGCCCAACCAGTCGCAGCAGCCGCTCGCGTTGCGCATCATCGACGTCGATGTCCAGCAGCGCCAACCCTTCGTCGAGATGTGCTTGCCCCTGAGGCGTGAGGCCATCGCTCATCCGTTGACCACCCGTGTATCGCTCAATAGACGTCTTTTCTTCAAATGAATCAGCAAGATAGAGACCGCTGCCGGAGTCACCCCGGAAATCCTTGAAGCCTGTGCCAGGGTTTCGGGACGTGCCTCGCCGAGCTTCTGGCGAATTTCGTGGGAGAGGCCCTCGACCCGTGCGTAATCGAGATCGGCCGGAAGCGGGGTTGCCTCGTGTCGCTTGAGCTTATCGATCTCATCCTGCTGGCGGTCGATGTAGCCCTGATACTTGGCCTGAATCTGAACCTGCTCGGCCACCGATTCGTCAGCCACCGGCTCACCGCTAAGGTAGGCCACATCGGCGTAGCCGAGCTCTGGACGCTTGAGCAGGTCGAGCAGACTGTACTCACGTGAGAGCGCCTTGCCGGTCTTCGCTTCGATGGCCTCGGCGGCTGCACTGCCGGGCTGGACCCAGCTCGCTTTGAGCCTCGTGCTCTCTCGCTCGATCGCCTCGCGCTTGGTGCTGAACACAGTCCAGCGCGAATCGTCTACCAGGCCCAGCTCGCGGCCGGCCTCGGTGAGGCGTAGGTCGGCGTTGTCCTCGCGCAGCAGCAGCCGATACTCGGCTCGCGAAGTGAACATGCGGTAAGGCTCCTTGGTACCCATGGTGATCAGGTCGTCGACCAGAACGCCGAGGTAGGCCTCGTCCCGGCGCGGCCACCAGGCCTCGAGACCCTTGGCGCGGCGTGCGGCGTTCAGACCTGCAAGCAAACCCTGGGCACCGGCTTCCTCGTAACCGGTGGTGCCGTTGATCTGACCGGCGAAAAACAGGTTGTGAATGAACTTGGTTTCCAGCGAGTGCTTGAGGTCGCGAGGATCGAAGAAATCGTATTCGATGGCGTAGCCAGGCCGGGTGATATGGGCGTTCTCGAGCCCCTTGATCGAACGCACCACCTGCAGCTGCACGTCAAAGGGCAGCGATGTGGAAATGCCGTTGGGGTAGAGCTCGTGGGTATCGAGTCCCTCGGGTTCGATGAAAACCTGATGGCTCGCCTTGTCGGCAAAGCGATGCACCTTGTCCTCTATCGAAGGGCAGTAGCGCGGGCCAACGCCCTCGATCACGCCGGAATACATCGGCGAGCGGTCGAGGTTGGCAAAGATGATCTCGTGGGTGCGCTCGTTGGTGTGGGCGATATGGCAGCTCACCTGACGCGGATGCATCTCACGGTTGCCCAGGAAAGACATGACCGGGGTCGGCGTATCGCCGGGCTGCTCCTCGAGCTGGGAAAAATCGATGCTCTTGGCATCCAGCCGCGGCGGTGTACCGGTCTTCAACCGGTCGACTCTGAAAGGTAGCTCCCGCAGTCGGCTGGCCAGAGCGTTGGAGGGCGGGTCGCCGGCACGGCCACCGCGGCTCTGGTCGAGACCGATGTGAATCACCCCGCCGAGGAAGGTACCGGTGCACAGCACCACCGACTCGGCCATGAACCGAATACCGGTCTCGGTGACCACGCCGCGCACGGTGTCGTCGCTGACTATCAGGTCACCGGCGGCCTGCTGGAAAATCGTCAGGTTGAGCTGGTTCTCCAACATGCCCCGAATGGCAGCCTTGTAGCGTACGCGGTCGGCTTGGGCCCGAGTGGCTCGCACCGCCGGTCCCTTGCGTGCGTTGAGCACGCGAAACTGGATACCGCCCAGGTCGGTAGCCAGGCCCATGGCGCCACCCAGGGCATCGATCTCCTTGACCAGATGGCTCTTGCCAATCCCGCCAATGGCAGGATTGCAGGACATCTGCCCCAGGGTCTCGATGTTGTGAGTCAACAACAGGGTCTGACAGCCCATGCGAGCGGAGGCCAGAGCGGCTTCGGTTCCCGCATGGCCGCCGCCGATGACGATGACGTCAAAGCGGTCGGGATACTCCAAGGATCACCTCGTTGCGCTTGCGCGCAGATATTGCCTAAGGATGAAAAACAGCCAGGCAGTATAAACCGACTGTGGGTAACCGTCAGGGTTTTCCACACTCGAGCCGTTCAGCAAGCAGGGATTCGTCAGGTACTAAACAAAACAGAATGATTAAAAGAGAGAAGTTCTGTTGTGGTTGTTACTACTGGTGTGGACAAAAACTGTGCATAAGCGATAAAAAAAGTTATGTATCATGCTGTTGCATTGTTGACTTCTGTAGTGGAAAGGAGCTGACGAGCTGAGGGTGAGCGGTGATGAGCCTGTGCATAAAAGAGAGACTTTTGCACAGCGCGAACGCTGCACCGGTTGTCCACCGCCGGCTACCGGGCTTGTTACCGTGGCTGTGAACAGCCCCTGGGGATTGCTTGAGAAGCTTCTACCATGCAGGTTGCAGACGAGAAGTGGACGAAAATAACGAAAATTTATCCACAGGCAAAAAAAAAGCCCTGTCGTAGCCGACAGGGCTTGGATAGCAGGGTGAGATGAGCGTTTTGGCTGGTGCTAGACCATGAAGGAGGCTCCACAGCCACAGGTGGTCGTTGCATTCGGGTTCTGAACCAGGAATCGAGCGCCGGCAAGCCCCTCTTCGTAGTCCACGGTGGAACCTACCAGATACTGATAGGAGAGCTCGTCGACCACCAGGGCAACCTCGCCGAACTCGATGACGGTATCGTCGTCGCCGACGGTCTCGGCAAAGTCGAAGCCGTACTGAAAGCCCGAACAGCCGCCGCCTGTGACATAGACGCGCAGCTTTAGTTCGGGCTTGCCCTCCTCCTCGATCAGCGCCAGCAGCCGCTTCCTGGCGGTCCCGCTGAGCATCATGGGGGTGGGTACGAAAGTTTCAGCGCCGCTCATGGGTATCCTCCCGTGAGCTGAATGAATGGGTAACAGTCGATTATCTTCAATTCCTAGTAACGTGGTCAACTATTGCCGAGGGGCCAGGCGACCACCTCGACAAGGCGAGCAACCGAGGACTCAGGGCATCAGAGCGGGGGCGGCGAGTCCGGCATGCTCGTCGAAACCGAACATCAGGTTCAAGTTCTGCACCGCCTGACCAGAGGCGCCCTTGACCAGGTTGTCGATGACGGACAGGACAACCACGGTATCGCCATTGCCGGGACGATGCACGGCCAGGCGGCAAACATTGGCGCCCTTGACGCTACGCGTCTCGGGATGGCTGCCGGCGGGCATCACATCGACGAAGGGCTCGTTGGCGTAACGTTTCTCGAACAGCGCCTGCAGATCCCCCGGCTCAGCGGTCAGTCGGCCGTAAAGTGTGGCATGGATGCCGCGGATCATGGGTGTCAGATGGGGGACGAAGGTCAGTCCTACCGGGCCTTGGGCGGCATCGCCAAGACCCTGGCTGATCTCGGGAAGATGACGATGCCCGGCAGCGCCGTAGGCTTTCATCGACTCGCTGGCTTCGGCCAGCAGCGACGGGACCTTGGCTCCGCGACCGGCACCGGTAACGCCGGATTTACAGTCGGCTATGAGGTGGCCAGCGTCGATCAGCCCCGCTTCCAGCAGCGGCAGCAGCCCCAACTGTACGGCCGTGGGATAGCAGCCGGGCACGGCGATCAGGCGCGCTTGGCGAATGCTTTCGCGGTGCATTTCGGGCAGCCCGTACACGGCTCCCTCCAGCAGTTCCGGGGCACCGTGAGGCTGGCCATACCACTCCGCCCATACCTTCGCATCACGCAGACGGAAATCGGCCGAAAGATCGATCACACGCGTACCCTGGTCGAGTAGTTCACCGGCAAGGGCATGGGCGACACCGTGCGGGGTGGCGAAGAAGACCGCATCGCATGCCCCCAAGCGCTTGGGGTCGGGTTCGCTGAAGGCCAGCGCGTCGTAGTGACCGCGTAGATTGGGGTACATGTCGCATACGCGCACGCCGGTTTCGGAGCGCGACGTGATCGCCACGACTTCCACCCCGGGGTGCTGAGCCAGCAGCCTGAGCAGTTCTACGCCGGTATACCCGGTGCCGCCGACGATTCCGACCTTGATCACAATGCGACTCCTTCGAAGTTTGCCTGACAGGAAGCGGCTGCAACGGGACCGCTCTGTCCGGATATGATACACAAGAGAAAGGGTGGCTACCCAGCTGCGCTAACACAGCTCCACAAGCACTGCCCCACAAGGAATCGTCTGGACAGGAAATCGCCGTGCCGCGCTTCTCGTTACCCACTTTCAGTCTGGAGGACTTTCGCCGCAAGCTGGCCAGCGTCGACGCTCTGCCGCAGCTCTGCGTTCTCGGCGTCGTTTCGGGGATTGTGACTGGAGCGGTGATGGTCGGGTTCCGTCTGCTGCTCGAGTTGGGGGGCGTACTGTTCATGCCCGACGGCGACCATGAAGCTTTTCAGAACTTACCGCCGGCCGTGCGTTCGAGCCTGCCGCTGATCGCGGTGACCGTCATCGGCATTTTCCTCTGGCGCCAGCCCGCGGCGGCTCGCAAGATGGGGGTCGGACACGTCATCGAGCGGCTCACCTATCATCAAGGCCGCTTTCCACTGCGTAACTGGCTCAATCAGTGGTGGGTGGGGGTGGCGACGGTATTGGGAGGCCTTTCCGCGGGGCGTGAAGGACCTGCCATCCATCTCGGTGCGGCGGCTGCCAGCGGCCTGGGGCAGCGCCTACGCCTGCCACACAATAGCCTGCGCGTGCTGGTGGCCTGCGGTACGGCGGCGGGTATCTCAGCATCGTTCAATACCCCGATCGCCGGTGTCATCTTCGCCATGGAAGTGGTCATGATGGAGTACACCATCGCCGGCTTCATGCCGGTCATTCTGGCTTCCACCATGGGCGCCCTGGTGGCCATGCTGGTGTACGGCTCGGAGCCTGCCTTCCAGGTGCCGAGCGTCAGCCTGGGTTCGCTGATGGACTTGCCCTGGATCGTGGTCACGGCGCTGTTCATCGGTCTGTTGGCCGGATTGTTCATTCATGTGGCGAGGAGCGAACGTATCGGCGGCTTGCCGGTCTGGCTGCGCCTGGCGTTGGTGGCAGGTGCAACGGCCGCAGTGGCGTGGTGGTATCCCGAGGTGCAGGGTATCGGCTATGACAGCCTGAGCGATGCGCTGATGGGAGAGTTGGCCGTCGGCGTGCTGCTGGCGCTGGTGGTAGCCAAGCTGTTGCTCACCGCAATCACTGTGGCCAGCGGCGTACCTATCGGGATCATCGGGCCGGTGCTGGTGGTCGGGGCAGCTGCCGGAGCGCTGGCCGAACTGCTTGGGGCCAGGCTGTTCCCCCAGCTCGACTTCGAACCAGGTTTTTACGCCATGCTGGGCATGGCGGCGATGATGGGTGCGGTGCTTCAGGCGCCCTTGGCGGCTCTCATGGCTCTGCTGGAACTGACTCACAACCCCAACATCATTCTGCCGGGGATGCTGGCAGTGGTGGTCTCGGGGCTGACGGCACGCCAGCTATGTCGATGTGAAGGTTTCTTCATTAGCGTGACCCGTCACGGCCTGCATCCGCTACAGCAACCGCTGATGCAGGCACTTTCACGGGTTTCGGTGCCGGCCGTAATGGAACGAAGCTTCGTAACCACGCAGCGGATGGTTACCCGTGACCAGGCGCGCTTGCTGCTGGATGCCAAGCCGGTATGGATCCTCATCCTGCGTTCGACTGACGACAAGCCGACCCTGGCGCTCAAAGCTGCCGATCTGGCCCGCGCTCTGATCGATGAGACCCTCAATGAAGCGCTGGAACTCAACGCAGAAGATGCCATGATCGATCTGCTCGAGGTGCCGGGGCTGCGCCTGGAAATGGCACCGATTCATCACCAGGCCACGCTATCGGAAGCGTTCGAACGGCTCAACGATCAAGCGCTCGATGCGCTCTTCGTGGAGCAGGGCCGGCGGCCCAAGCAGCAGCGAATTTCCGGTATCATCACCCGCGGCGCCATCGAGCGTTACTATTCATTGAAATGAGCGTCAGCGATGGCCGTGTCGTCGTTCTGCTGAGGAGAAAGCATGTATCTGTGGATCAAGGCTCTGCATATCGTGGCCGTGGTGACCTGGTTTGCGGCGCTGTTCTACTTGCCGCGACTGTATGTCTACCATGCCATGGCGCGCGACAAGGGCGAGCAGCAGGCCATCGACTACTTCAGCGTGATGGAGCGAAAGCTCTATCGGGGTATCATGACGCCGTCGATGATCGCGGTGATCGTGTTCGGCATCTGGTTGCTCTACCTCATGCCCCACTGGCTCGGCATGGGTTGGATGCACGTCAAGCTGGTGTTGGTGCTGCTGCTGGTGGCCTATCACCATGTCTGCCTGATCTATCTCAAGCAGTTCGCCGCGGGACGTTGTGTGCGTAGCCACGTTTTCTTTCGCTGGTTCAACGAGCTTCCGGTTGTCGTTTTGCTGGTCATCGTGATCCTGGCCGTGCTCAAGCCATTCTGACCATGTCGAACCAGGCGCACCGACAGCTCCCCGTCGTATTGGTATTGGCCGGACACGACCCTACCGGGGGCGCAGGCATCACGGCAGACGGTGAATCGATCACCGCCGGCGGCGGCTGGCCGCTGACGGTACCGACGGCGCTGACGGTCCAGGATTGTCAGAACGTCCATCGTGTGGTGCCGGTTCCGGCCGATCTGATCCGCCAGATGGCGGCGCGACTCTCCGATTTTTCCCTGAGCGCAATCAAGGTCGGTCTTATCGCCAGCCGCGATACGCTCGACGCCGTGGTCGACATTATAGCGGCGCACCCCGGGGTCCCGGTGGTGGTCGATCCGGTGCTCAAGGCGGGCGGTGGCAAAGAGTTATCCACAACGCCGTTGATGGAGGTCTTTCGCTCTCGCCTGCTGCCGCTTGTGGATATCCTGACGCCCAACCGACTCGAACTCGAGCGGCTTGCCGAGGCTGACGATCAGGATGACCTGTCGCGAGCGCAACGGCTGATGACAATGGGTTGCCGTGCCGTATTAGTGACGGGCAGCGATAATCCGGCATCCGGGGTGCCGAAAGATGTCGTCGAGCTAGTGTTGTATGAACCCGAAGAAACCCGTTCTTGGCGCTGGCCGCGGCTGCCAGGCGCTTTCCATGGTTCGGGTTGTACGCTCGCCGCCGCCCTGGCGACTCGGCTCGCCGCGGGCGAGTCGCTGGGTAGCGCCTGTGAGCAGGCTCAGCGCTTCACCTGGCAGGCATTGGCAAACGCCTGGCAGCCTGGCGATGCTCAGGCCTTGCCGCGGCGATCGTTTTACTCGGGCGGCCGACACGATCCGATACTGGGGGTGACCCGACCCCATGCAATGAGCGAAGATCACCGTATCTTCACCTCGCACCCAAAGGTTATCCAAGAAGTTATCCACAGACCGGGCAGTGCGAGCCCGGCAGCTCCCGTGACGGGTTTGATTCCTTCTCGTGACCGCAAAGAGGCTTACATGACCACTTCCGCATCGCTCTTCGAACAGGCCTGTCGCCATATACCCGGTGGCGTCAACTCTCCCGTGCGAGCCTTCAAGGGATTGCATCGGCCGCCGGTGTTCATGGAGCGGGCCCAGGGAGCCTACCTGTTCGACGTGGAAGGCAAGCGCTACGTCGACTATGTTGGCTCCTGGGGGCCGATGATCACCGGGCACGCCGATCCGGATGTTCTGAATGCCGTGCGCAGCCGTCTCGATCACGGACTCTCTTTCGGTACGCCGACGGCTATCGAAACCACTATGGCCGATCTGATCTGCGAGATGATTCCTTCGATCGAACTGGTGCGTATGGTCAATTCCGGCACCGAAGCCACCATGTCGGCGATCCGTCTGGCGCGCGGTTATACCGGACGCGACAAGATCGTCAAGTTCGAGGGCAACTACCACGGCCATTCCGACTCGCTGCTGGTCAAGGCCGGCTCCGGCGCCCTGACCCATGGCGAACCGAGTTCGCCGGGCGTGCCCGCTTCCCTGGCCGAACACACCATTACGCTGTCCTATAACGACATCGATGCCGTGGAAACCTGCTTCGAGGAGATCGGTAGCGAGATCGCCTGCATCATCGTAGAGCCGGTGGCCGGCAACATGAACTGCATTCCACCGCAGCCAGGCTTCCTGGAAAGCCTGCGCCAGGTTTGCACCGAGCACGGCAGTGTGCTGATCTTTGACGAGGTCATGACCGGTTTTCGCGTAGCCATGGGGGGCGCTCAGGCCCACTACGCCATCGAGCCCGACCTGACCTGTCTGGGCAAGATTGTTGGTGGCGGCATGCCGGTGGGGGCTTTCGGCGGCAAGCGTAAGATCATGGAGCAGATCTCGCCACTGGGACCGGTCTATCAGGCGGGCACCTTGTCGGGTAACCCTTTGGCCATGGCCGCCGGTATCGCTTTGTTAACCAAACTGCGCGAGCCCGGCTTCCACGATGCCCTGGCACAGCGCGTGGAGACGCTCTGCCATGGGCTGCAGGAGCGTGCCGATGCTGCCGGCGTCGACATGATCACCCAGCGTGTGGGCGGCATGTTCGGGCTGTTCTTCACGGCTCAGACTCGGGTCGACAATTTTGCTCAGGCCACGGCCTGCGACGCCGAGGCCTTCCGCCGCTTCTTTGCTGCGATGCTGGATGAGGGCGTTTATCTGGCGCCCTCGGCCTACGAAGCAGGATTCATGTCAAGCGCGCATACGCCGGAAGACATTCAGTTAACGCTCGATGCTGCCGAAAAGGCCTTTGCCCAGGTACGCCAATCGTAACCAGATCAACCGTCATCAGGAGTGAACATGGACGCCACTTCAGTGCAGCACGCCACCTCACCCTCAGCCATGGATTTGAATGAGCTGATCGATTCGCTGGTGGCGTCCCATCGCTCCTTCGTCGATGACTTGCCGTATGTGGGCGCGTCGGGTTGCCTGGCGGCAACGCGGTCGCTTGTCGAGGAAGAGGTGAGAGTGCTCGAAGAGCGTCTCAGCGGAGAAGAGGACTGCCGTCGCCTGATGCGTCTGAAGGAGTGGCTGGAGCAGGAATTGGTAAGGCTCGAGCCTTGGTTGAATGAGCGCGGCGAGCCTCGTCCTAGTTGGATAGTGGGCCGGCAGGTCCCCCCCCTGTGCGATCGGCAGCGTCTACTCATGACCAATGCGCTCGATCTGGAACCATCGGATTCGATGGCCAGCCGCTGTCTTGATCCGGGCTTCGACCTGGTATCGCTACTGGTGGGGCTCTACGTTCGTGAAGAGACACGACTTGCGCATTACGCCCTGGATCGCTACCTGAGACTGACAGGCGATTACTCCCTCATGCGGCTCATCTCGGTATTTGCCGTATGCCGTTGCCTTGCAGGAGCCCGTCGAGCCCTGCAGCGTATAGCGCCCGGTCGCGAGCCTGCCTTTCTCATGGCAGAAATCATGATGGAGTGTCGGCGTTATCTCGACCTTGCCGATGTCGTGTCCAATTTCCGATTCCCGCCGCTGATCATCGGAGTGGGCATGTCCGGTAGTGGCAAGAGTCACTTCATGGCGGAGATCGTCGAACGACTGGGCGCCGTTAGGCTCAGCTCGAATGCCGAGCGCAGACGCCTGTTTGGGATTGATCCACAGGCAGTAGCTGCGGATGCGGCTGTGGATATCTTCACTCCTGAAGCCACCGATCGTACCTACCAACGCCTGGCCAGTCTGGCAGGCCTTCTCCTCAATGCAGGGATTCCCACCTGCATCGATGCCACCTGCCTGACCCGTGCCCAGCGCCAGCTCCTGCGCCAGCAGGGTGAGGCACGTGGATTACCGGTGCTCATCGTCAGCTTTGAGGCGGACGAGGAGACCTTGAAGGCACGTATCGTCAAGCGAGCCGTGAGGAATGGCGTGGATTCGAGTGAAAGCCTTGCCGTATTGAGTCGTCAGATGGAGAGCTTCGAAAGTTTTTCCCCCGAGGAGGGACGTAACCTGTTGCGGATCGATACCACAGAGGAACATGTCGGTGATACCTTGGCGCTGTTAGTCGAAAAGCGCTTCAATCTAAGCTATAGCGGAAGCTGAGAACGCAATGAAAAGGCGTTTGACGGTTTTCACGGCTGGCCTGATCGGGCTGAGCATAACGTTTGCCGTTGCAGGAGTAAGCACCATGCCGGAGAGGGACAATCGGGCTGCTTCATCGGAAAACGAGATCGTCATCGTGTTCGAAGGTGAGCCGAACACACGATTTCAGGCTACCTTGACGGTGCATGATGGCAATCAGGCAATCACCCATGAACTGGAAGAGAGCGTGCCCAGCGAATACCGCTTTCAGGCAGAGGCGCTGGAAGCACATATCCGGCAGACAAGTCGCGAGGGTGCGCTGAGCGTTGAAGTACGCAAGCACGGCAGTGTCAGTCGTTCCAGCACTCACGGCGAGAACAGCGAGATCAGGCTGCGCATCAGGTAACGTATCAAATCAAATGTAAAGCGTAGAAGCCGGGCCAGTCTTTTGGTTACTATGTCAAATCGGGTAAAAAAGGCCCCGCCTGAGCGGGGCCTTTGCGATCCGAATCAGTGCTGATGTACGTGAGCTGTGTTGCCGCCGCCCACCTGGGTAGTGGTCGCAATGTTGGTGCTACCCAGCTGCACATGGGTGGCCGTGTTGGATGCCAGACTCATCAGGCCCCCAAAATAACCTGGCGCGGCAGATTGAGTGATGGATGAGTAGTGGTTGTTGCCGGACTGGTAGGAATCGGCCAAGTCGTTATAACCACTTTGTGTGACTTCGGAGTAATTCATGACGCCGTTCTGATTAATGAACGCATCATTATTGAAATTACTCTGATCGATACCCGCGACGTTGTTCCTACCATTTTGGACGATGTCGGCGGTATTTTTCATATCGCGCTGAGCAACCTCAGCCCAGTTGTTACGCCCGCTCTGGTCAATGGTAGAGTCATTGAAACTGCCGCTCTGATCGACATCGGCAAAGTTGTTGGTGCCTGACTGTGAGATGTCGGAAGCATTCTTGAGACCATCCTGCAGAACCTGAGCGGTATTGTATTTGCCATCCTGTGCTGCATAGGAGCTGTTGGCAAAGCCGCTTTGGCTGATCTCGGCCAAGTTGTCCCATCCATTCTGCAAGGTGGAGGCAGCATTCTTCGAGCCTTCCTGATCTACTTGAAGAACGTTCTGTACTCCGTTCTGCTGGCTATCGGATGAGTTGAACTGGCCGGTTTGGGACACAGTGGCACTGTTTTTGGTGCCGCTCTGGAAGACGTCAGCCTCGTTACCCATCCCTGCCTGATCGATATCCGAGACATTGTAGCCCCACCAGCCACTCTGATGTACGGTCGCACCATTGCTGACGCCAGCTTGGCTGACTCCGGAGTTATTGTTACCACCCCAGCCTTGGGTGTACTGGGATACGCTCACGTCATTGTTGTAGCCTGACTGGTCAATATCCGAAATGTTGTTATTGGCCAGAGCTGTGCCAGAAAAGGCGATTGCGGCTGCCATGACGGTCATCTTGAATTTCATTTTAATTCCCTCTCGTTTGAAACCCCTGGTTGAGCTTAATTGCCGCCAGGATGGAGTTAGGGACCGATAGCTTGACTATCGAGTCCGTTTGCCACTTCCGGATCGAGCTTTTTTCTTTGATCATGCTTGTGGCGCTTCTCCATGGGATGGAGACGACAAGTACTAGTAGCGATAGACTTGAACGGCTGCCTGCCCACGCGAGAATTGAGTGACGGTTATTGAGCTTGTTCGGTGATTTCCCAACTGATGAATCTCGGCACTTCCGTGGACTCCGTGCTGGTTGATGGTAGCTTCCTTGCCATAACCGGCCTGTACGATGCTGGCGTCGTGCCCATGCCCCTTTTGCAGTATGGAGGCTTCCAGTTGGGCGCCGCTTTGTATCACGCGGGCCTCATTAGCGTTTCCTGCTTGACTTGTGTGGGCGATGTTCGCGTAGCCTTGTTGAGAGATGTGCGCGCCGTTGTAACTGCCATGTTGGAGGATGGTGGCGTCGTTTCCTTGGCCAAGCTGATAGATCGAGGCCGTTTGCCTGGGCGCAGAGCCCATAGAGCCGATATCAAGCTCCGACCCTGGCTTTAAATCGTCCGCCAGTGCAGTGTGGACCATCAGCGCCATTCCTATCGATACTGTAACCATTCCCTTTATTTTCATGGCACTTACTCTATCGATTTTACGTTGAGTTACAGTGTCAACTTATTTTACAAGTCGTGCCATCGTTCGTAAGGTTCAAGTACAAGACTATTTTTTTAGCACTATCCTTTCTTCGAAAGTATGAGATTTTTGCCAGACCAATGTGTCGCTTTCTTACTCTGAAATAAAAAAAGCACCCGAAATAGGTGCTTTTTAAGAAGAGGCGATTTTTCAAAGCATGGGAGCAGAGGCATCACGATAAGCCGTGAGTATTTCATTATTGCTCTCAGCCGGGTTGGCTAGATTCCAAAGCCCACGATCAATTCCTTGGGTTACGAGATGGATGACTGCCGATTCAATCGCTGACATCACGGCCATCTGCACTGGTTCATTGTGGGTATAACCTGCCTCGGCCTCAAGCAAACGTCGGAAGCTTACAAACCGATAGACACCTGCGCGCACCTCATAAGAGTAAACCGTCTTGCTGGTGGTAACACTGGAAAGCACTTCACCGGTGGCGATGTCAACGGCACGAAGGTTGACGGTAACTTGATCGACTTGGTACTGGGTCGACGATCCGATGCCGAAATATTCTGCACCGACCCCGCCCGTCTTCATATTGGAATCGTAAGCGATAATCCCGCCTTCCATCAGGATTCGCGCCGCAAGAAGAGAACCGAGCTCGTCCTCACGTCCACTGCGTTCAAGATTCGCACGAATAATACGTCGCTCAGTGAGCAAGTTTTGCAAGCCGACGCGTTCAAGTGGCACGAACCATCCTGAGTCAGCCAAGGCGGAACTCAGCATGGCGGCCCCACCCTGAGTCACCGCAGTAGAAAAGGTGCTGGCGGGCTGAGGACGATACTGCCCTGTCTGATCCCTGAAATCATAAACGGCTGCCAAAATGGGTGCTGCTGGCCGTGGTAACCGGACCAGATCCATGTAGGTTCCTGACCGTGGCACCAAGGTGGCCGGTGCCCCTTCCAGGCCCTCCGGCGAGGTGACCATACCGACGCAACCGCTCAGGAATACCAGCGCCGAGAAGAGGACGATTCTCAATCTTTTCATACCTCAGTCTCCCTTAGAATGGCGTTCCGAAATCGATACGCGTTACTTCATTGGTTCTCTTGTCGGTAATGACCATTTGAAATGCACCACCGCCCACATTGACGAACCTGACATTGAGCGCAGAGTTATCGATAACGCTCTCGTTTCCCCCGGGATTATCGGGATCGAGTGCACCGTCGATGGCACGGTTAATAAGATCGGCGCGCAGGTCCTGTAGAAAGAAGTCGACTTCTGAGAACCTGCCGAAGTCCGGGGCGTTGGGATCGCGATTCGTATCCTGGGCCTGGGCCTTGTTGAGCAGGTGGTTGCCGAGCAACGGGTCGCCACCGAACGAAGGATTGATCGGGCGGTAAATGAGCTCTCCCGCCTGTACGCTGGCAACCTGGGCCAGTAGCGTACCGGTGAGGCACAGTATGTGCAGGTAACGTGGCATCTTCATGGTGTGTACTCCTTGTCGTGAATCCTTCCTGCTAGATTTCTTCATCCGCCAGGTCCGGGTCGCTCTCGAGTGCCTGCAGAATGCTGCGCTGTACCAGAAGCTGTTCGACCTGTTCCACGGCCGCCTCGGCATAGTGATCGATGTCGCTCAGTCGAGGAGGTAGCGTGGCCTGGAAGAGAATTCGATTGTTCTCGGAAACCCACACCTGGCTCCCCCAGCGCGCATCGGGTCTCTCGTGTACGGACAGTGTCGTATGCGTAAGGACATGGCTGTCTGCGCCTAACTGGCTGAAACGGCGATAGAAGGTTTTGCCCATCATGGTGATGGTTCGGTCCACGATGACACCTGCCAGGCCCGGCTCGCCGAGGCGGAATTGACGCGATAGCTCTTCCGTTGCTCTGCCCTCCTCCAACGATTCTTCTGCCATCGAAGACCGGGGCGCCGAAGGCTCCGTTGGCGTAGTCGGCAGGCTGGGACCAGGCTGGTCCGGTTCCGCTAGGGCCAATGCGGTGGATACCAGGAGCAAAATGGTCAGCCCCGTTTTGCTGCAGAAGAAAGCCATCGCTCTTGCCTGCTATTAATCAGTGGCTGGGTGAATGTCTTTGAGTACGTTGCAGTGACAACGGCGGCGGCGGGGCTAGATTCTGTCTTGCCCAGTTCACGGCTTGCATACGATTGGTGACGTTGATCTTTCGAAAAATATTGTAAAGGTGAGATTTCACCGTGTATTCACTGACGAAGAGACGCTCCGCTATTTGGTTATTTGAGGCACCTGAACCGAGCAACCCAATGATCTCCAGCTCGCGTTGAGTGATGCCACAGGCGGGCCGGTAGCAGTTCATCTGCTGCCGACGATAAAAATCTATCATTCGCGTCATGAGCGTCCGTGATATCCAGAAATCACCGTCTAGTAGGCGCTCTATTCCCTTTCTGATTAGCTCAAGGCTGTCGGTGCGGTAGAAGACACCTTGTATCAGTACTAACTTCATTAGCTGAGCAGCCTGTTCCTCATTCTTCAGATTGAAGATCGTCAGAATCCACTGTGGCTGGTCATGATATTGAGCATGCCAAGCTTGCAGTGCCGCTTCGTCAAGGTGGTCCATATCCAGCATGATCAGTACGCGGTCCTGAGGAGATCGTTCGACCGTAATAGTCGTTTCATTTGAAACGACAGGGGAAACGACACACAGCTCGCATTGCATGTGTTGGCGAAGATAGTCAGCAAAAAGCTGAGTCTGCGGATTGCTGTCGGTGGCCAGTAGGATAATTCCCTTTCCCAATTCCATTCCTAATCCCCTTGGCGGATTAGCCGCCCTCATTTTTCGTTCGGTGCAAGTCGCCTTCGTGGCAGTACCCAGGTAAGCCAGTCTGCTTAATGTAAAGTTATGTTATAGATCGTGTTGAAAGGTAATGAAAGCTGATATTTCTCATACTTGCCTGTGAGACAGATGAGGCTTGAGGTCAGCAGATAAAGCTGCTGACGAATAGCAACAATTCGAGTTTCTATACGTCAGCCATGCGAAAGCCAGCCAGCAGTGGTGCTGCTGGCCAGGAGTGGTTTCCTAGCGCTCTACGCCAACGAGACTATTCGTAGTCTAATGTCTCGAATCTCGCTTGTAGCTGGGGGGGACACTGAATAGATTACGCCTCGCCCAGTTCATGGCCTGCAGTCGATTGTGCACCTTGATTTTTCGAAAGATGTTATATAGGTGAGACTTTACGGTGTGTTCGCTGACGAATAGCTTCTCGGCGATTTCTGCGTTGGTAGCCCCGGTACCCAGCAGACCGATGATTTCCAGCTCACGTTGCGTCAGGCCGCAGGCCGGGCGATAAGAGTTCATTTGTTGGCGACGCAATAGCTGGATCATGCGTGACATCAAGGCCCGAGACATCCAAAGGCTACCACTTTGCAGAGCCTCGACCCCCTTGCAAATCAGCTCCATACTGTCATCGCGGTAGAAAATACCCTGAAGGTTGAGCGACGAAAGGAGCTCCACTGCGTGGTCTTCACCGCGAACATTGAACGCAGCAAGGCTGATGCTTTCCTTACCGTCCACGGCCGTTTGCCACTTCTGCATGCCGACTTCGCTCAGATGATCCAGATCGAGAATCACCAGTACGCTCTCGTCATCCAAGCGGGGCATGTCCTCTGTGTCAGTGGCGATCACTTCATAGCTCAACTGCCGCTGAAGATGCTCGATGAATAGCTTGGATTGAGGATTTATGTCGGTCACGAGAAGAATTTTTGCTTCCTGGCTTCCCATATATCTGGCCTCCCTGGGTTTGTATTTCTAAATGTAAATAAATGTAATTAATGTACGTCCATGGAGTCTCGGACAAATTTTTGAAATCCGGTAATAAGTTTTTCGCATGAAAGAAGTCCTTTTTATTCTATTTGGTTTTAGATTCTCATACCGGTATGACGCATCTAAGGCTACTAACACGTCTTGGCAAGGTGATGACCTGCTCTGGGCGATAGAAGAAAACCATTAAAAGTCAGTTCATTGCGAATAATTTGTGCAGACATGACGACTCCATGTTAAGAAAGACTTGTGAGTGTCGCTTTTTGTCAACGCATTAGGGTCTTGGCTCTTGAGCACTGTCATTTCCCCACTCCGTCACTCAAATCCTTCGTCCTATTTCTCGTTCGCTATATCTACTATTAAAAATAGGCGTTTCAGTCGCTTAGAGGCAGCTCACCGATTCGTCCAGACTCAAAGGTGCGCCTGCAGCCGCCTCGATCTGTTCGTTACGCTGTAGCTGAAGCCGGTCCTGCACCCTTGCCGTGGCTCAGATGGAGACAGCTACTTCGAATTCTTTGTTATTTTTATAAGTTTAGTTGCTTAGTAGAGCTTTGTGTTGAATGAATCACGGGGCTAAGTTGTTAAAAAACATGGGGTTATTTATATTCGGTGCTGAATCGGTTTTTTTCCAGTAGTTCGCGCCTCTTGCTATCAGACCCGTGACCGTCTACGTAACAGGCATCAATTCGCCTAAGAATATTCATGTCAATTTACAATGTAAATATATGTTACATAAGATGGCTCAATAATCCCAGCTACATTATGTGCAGCAACGCTTTTTTGGATTAGTTCTTGCGAATGAGCCGTGGCCATCTTCCGAGTGGTGGCGCTATAGGTTGCGGGCTACTTTTTTTGCCGCCTCGTGTAACATGAGCGCTGCGTAAAACCTCTCAAGGAGTCGTCATGCCCCCTGTAGATGAGCTGGTGCTGGCCAGTGGAAATCCCGGCAAGATCCGAGAGTTCGGTCAGCTTTTCGCAGTCCTCGGGTTGCGCATCCGCCCCCAGTCCGAATTCGGTGTCGTGGATGTCGAAGAGACCGGCCTTACATTCATTGAGAACGCATTGCTCAAGGCTCGGGAGGCATGTCGCATCAGTGGGTTACCGGCGCTGGCGGACGACTCCGGGCTCGAGGTCGATGCCCTTTCGGGGCAACCGGGGATCTATTCGGCCCGCTATGCCGGGGAACCGAAGAGCGATCAACGCAACAATGCCAAGCTTCTCGAGGCCATGGCTGGAGCGAGCGGTAGCGCCCGCAGTGCGCGTTACTGGTGTGCACTGGTTTATCTGCGCCACGCCGACGATCCTGTGCCGCTCATCGTCCAGCGCAGTTGGGAAGGGGAAATTCTCCTGCAGCCGCGTGGAGAGGGTGGATTCGGCTATGATTCTTTGTTCTGGCTACCCGAACTCGGCAAGAGCGTGGCGGAGCTCGGATCAGAGGAGAAGAACCGCTTGAGCCATCGCGGACGAGCCCTCGAAGCCATGGCGGCAACTCTGGGCGAGACGACCCGGAACCGATGACCGCTGCGACTGGCCAATCTTCCGCGCTTCCGCCACTGGCGCTTTACGTTCACGTGCCATGGTGCGTACGCAAGTGTCCCTATTGCGATTTCAACTCCCATGGCGTGGGTAGAGGTGCCGAGCTGCCGGGGGAGGCGTATCTCGCCGCTCTGCTGGCCGATCTCGACGCTGATTTGTCGCTGGCGGCGGATCGCCCCCTGGTCAGCATCTTCATCGGCGGAGGAACGCCGAGCCTGATGTCGGCTGGCTTCTATGAGCGCTTCCTCGAGGCGTTGGCCAAGCGGCTGCCGCTTGCCGAGGACATCGAGATCACTCTGGAGGCCAATCCCGGCACGCTCGAGCGAGGACGCTTCCAGGGCTATCGAGAGGCCGGCATCAATCGACTTTCGCTCGGCGTGCAGAGTTTCCAGTCGCACCAGCTGGCGGCTCTGGGGCGCATTCATAGCGGCGACGATGCGGTGGCTGCCGTCAAGGAAGCGCGTAGCGCCGGCTTCGACAATCTCAATCTTGACATGATGCACGGTCTGCCTGGCCAGACACCGGAGCTGGCCCTGGCCGACCTGGAGTGCGCCCTGGCGCTGTCACCGGAGCATCTTTCCTGGTATCAACTCACGCTCGAACCCAACACGGAGTTTCATTCCCGTCCGCCGCCGTTGCCACATGAAGAAACCCTGTGGGACATCCAGGACCTGGGGCACGAGCGACTGGAGTCAGCGGGACTTGGACGCTATGAGATTTCCGCCTATTCGCGGCCTGGCCGGCGCTCGCGCCACAACCTCAACTACTGGCGCTTCGGTGATTACCTGGGGATTGGTGCCGGCAGTCACGGCAAGCTGAGCGCGTTCGATGAGTCAGGGCGGCTGCGCATCGAACGTCGCTGGAAAACGCGCCAGCCCGAGTCCTACCTGCGCCGCCTTCAGGATCCACGGGGGTTTCTCGCCGGTAAAACGCAGATCGAGGAGAACGACCTGCCACTGGAGTTCGCCATGAATGCGCTACGCCTGGTGGATGGGGTAAGCATGAGCGACTGGCGTGCGCATACCGGACGGCCGCACGAGGAGCTATTGGAGCGTCTGGTTGCGGCGCGAAATAAAGGACTTCTCATGGAAGATGCACAAAGGCTTCAGGCTTCGCCCCAAGGTCTATTATTCTTGAACGAGCTGCTGGCGCTCGTAAGCGATGCCGGTACAGAATAACCCTGCTTTTCCCTGATCCGGAGATAGTCCATGTTCAAAGCGTCTCGACTCGTTGCCCCTCTTGCTGCCGCCGTTCTTCTCGTCGGCTGCGCAACGACCGATCCCTATTCAGGCCAGACTCAACGTTCCAGCACCGTGACCGGGGCAGGGGTAGGCGCTGCGGTCGGTGCAGCGGCGGGTGCGCTCTCGGGTAGCGGCAGCACCAGCCGCCGTGATCGTGCCTTGATCGGAGCGGCCGTGGGTGCAGCAGCAGGTGCCGGTGTCGGCGCCTATATGGATCGCCAGGAGCAGCAACTGCGCGAAAGCATGCGTGGTACTGGCGTCGACGTTGAACGCCGCGGCGACGACATCGTGCTCAATATGCCCAGCAGCGTGACCTTCGGCTTCGACTCCAGCGAACTCACCATGCCGGCACGCAATGCCCTCAACGACGTGGCCAACATCCTCACCCAGTACACCGATACGCGGGTCAACATCGCCGGTCATACCGACAGCACCGGCAGCGTCAGCTACAACCAGCAACTCTCAGAGCGGCGTGCCGAATCGGTGGGTAACTACCTGGCTCAGTCCGGCGTGGCGCGTAACCGGCTCAACATGACCGGCCACGGTCCCAGCCAGCCGGTGGCCACCAACGCCACCGAGGAAGGACGTGCTCAGAACCGTCGCGTCGAGATCACCCTGACGCCCATCGAGTCGCAGTTCCAGTAAACTCGATTCCATCGTGGCATCATCAGGCCCGTCACCCACCAGGTGGCGGGCCTGCGTTTTTCCGTTCTAATTCAGTCGAAGGTTGAACCGCCATGCTCTCCTATCAGCATGCCTACCATGCCGGCAATTTCGCCGACGTACACAAGCATCTCACGCTGCATGCGGCCATCGATCATTTATTGCGCAAGGCGACGCCGATCACCTTCATCGACACCCACGCCGGGCGAGGCCTCTACCCGCTGGGCGCGGCCGAGACTCAGCGACTGGGCGAGTATCGCAGCGGCGTGCTGCCGCTCTGGCGTTCGCGCCAGGCGCTGAGCGACGAGCCGTTGCTGGCGGACTGGCTCGCGGCAATCGCCAGTGTGCAGCCCTCGTACGACCGCCTCGAGAGCTACCCCGGCTCGCCCTGGTGGCTGGGCCAACGGCTGCGCGGCGATGATCGCCTGCAGCTGTTCGAGCTGCACCCGGGGGAGCACGAGCACTTGTCACGTCAGGCGTTGCCCGCCAACGTAAGGCGCATTCATGGCGATGGCCTGTCGGGACTGATCGCCCAACTGCCGGTGGCCACACCCAGGCTTTGCGTCTTGATCGACCCCAGCTACGAACGTAAGGATGAGTATGCTGAGGTAGCCCAGCGTGTGTTGGCGGCGATGCGCAAGGCGCGCCATGCAGTGATGCTGGTGTGGTACCCACTGCTTCCTGCAGGACGTCACGCTGAATTGCTGGAGCGGCTGCGCGACGGTGGACTGCGCAAGATCTGGCGTAGCGAGCTGAGTCTGCGCGAGCCGGGCGAGGAGCGCGGCATGTATGGCAGCGGTATGCTGATCATCAATCCGCCATGGGGACTCGATGAGCGCCTTGCCGCCGCCATGGCGCGAGTTACACCCTTGTTCGGCGAGACGAGCCGTTACCACGCCGACTGGTGGGTCGAGGAGTAGGTGACTGCGAGACGGAACCTACTTGCCGATACAGAAGCTGCCGAAGATTTCCCCCAATAGATCGTCGGCACTGAATTCCCCGGTGATCTCGCCCAGCGCCTGCTGGGCATCGCGCAGATCCTCCGCCAATAGCTCGCCGGCACCATAGCCTGCCAGCTGCTGTTCACCGTTAGTGAGTGCTCGCTGCGCTCTATCCAGTGCGTCCAGGTGGCGTCTGCGAGCGGAAAAGCGGCCCTCCGTGGTGGCGGAGAAACCCATGATATCCTTGAGGTGCACCTTCAATGCCTCAAGGCCTTCGCCGGTGCGCGCTGACAGGCGGAGCACCGGGGTGGATGCCGTCACGTCGAGCCCGGCCCGCTCATGGCTGGCGTCGATCTTGTTGCGCACCAGGCTCAAGCGGCTTGGGTCGGGCAGACGCGCGACGAACTCCGGCCAGATGGTCATCGGATCGGTCGCCTCGGTGGTGGCCGCGTCGACCAGCAGCAGCACGCGATCGGCCTTCTCTATCTCCGCCCAGGCGCGGGCCACGCCGATCTGTTCCACGGCGTCTGGGGTGTCGCGCAAACCGGCAGTATCGATCACATGCAGCGGCATGCCATCCAGATGGATATGCTCGCGCAGCACGTCGCGGGTAGTGCCGGCGATAGCAGTGACGATGGCAGTCTCCTGCTCGGTCAGGGCGTTGAGCAGGCTCGACTTGCCGGCGTTGGGGCGTCCGGCGATCACCACGTTCATGCCTTCACGCATCAGCGCACCCTGGCCGGCTGCGGCGCGCACTTCGGCGAGCTCGGCCTGTACTGCGGCGAGCATCTCGGTCACTTTACCGTCGGCAAGGAAGTCGATCTCCTCTTCAGGGAAGTCGATGGCCGCTTCCACGTACATGCGCAGATCAATCAGCTTTTGCACAAGACTTGCCACGCGCCGCGAGAACTCCCCCTGCAGTGAGCGCAGGGCGTTCTCGGCTGCCGTACGCGAGCTGGCCTCGATCAGATCGGCGATGGCTTCGGCCTGAGCCAGATCGAGCTTGTCGTTGAGAAAGGCGCGCTCGGAGAATTCTCCCGGCCTGGCCAGGCGGGCACCGAGCTGGACACAGCGCTCAAGCAGGAGATCCATGATCACCGGGCCGCCGTGGCCCTGAAGTTCCAGGACGTCTTCGCCGGTGAAGGAGTGCGGTCCGGCGAAGAACAGCGCGATACCTTCATCGATCACGCTGCCATCCCCTTGGAAAGGGCCGTAGTGGGCTCGCCGCGGCGATGGGCAGTGCCCGACCATGGTTGCGGCGATCGTCGCGGACAAGGGACCCGAGATGCGAATGATGCCGACGCCGCCACGCCCAGGCGCAGTGGCCAGCGCAGCGATGGTATCTTCCTGGTAGAGCCTTTCCGGCATGCGGCATCCTCTCGATAGTGAGCCCGGTATCACGAATTGTCGTTTCCATGCATCTTGAACGCCAGACCCCTGCCGAGGCAGGGGTCTGGATACGTCACGTCAGAGCCGTCAATTACTTGGTCTTGGTCTTCAAGCCTTTGCCGACGCTGGGGTCGTTCTCGATCCTACGGGTAATCACGTACTGCTGTGCGATCGAGATGATGTTGTTGACCACCCAGTAGATGACCAGACCGGCCGGGAACCACAAGAAGAAGAAGGTGAAGACGATGGGCAGCATCTTCATGATCTTCGCCTGCATGGGGTCCGGAGGCGTCGGATTGAGCAGTTGCTGAACGTACATCGACACACCCATCAGGATCGGCAGGACGAAGAAGGGGTCCTTCATCGACAGATCCTGAATCCAGAACATGAAGGGTGCATGGCGCAGCTCTACCGACTCCAGCAGCATCCAGTACAGGGCGATGAACACGGGCATCTGCACGAGGATCGGCAGACAGCCGCCCAGAGGGTTGATCTTCTCCTTCTGGTAGAACTTCATCATCTCCTGGGACATCTTCTGACGGTCGTCGCCGTACTGCTCCTTGAGGCGCTGCATCTCCGGCCCCAGCTTGCGCATGCGGGCCATCGACTTGTAAGCCTTTGCCGAGAGCGGCCACATGGCCAGTTTGACCAGCACGGTCAGCAGTACGATGGACCAACCCCAGTTGCCGATCAGGCTGTGAATCTGATCGAGCAGCCAGAACAGCGGGTTGGCGATAAACCAAAGCCAGCCGAAGTCGACGGTCAGGCGCAAATTGGGCGCCACTTGCTCGAGGTATTCCTGAACCTTGGGCCCCATGTAGAGGGTCGCACCGAGACGTGCCTCGCCCTCTGCTGCCACCGTGGTTACCGGTCCGGCGAAGGCCGCCACGTTACGATTGCGCGAATCTGTAGTGGCGTACTGTAGAGTCTGCTGGTTCTGAGGCGGTGCCCAGGCCGAAACGAAATAGTGCTGGATGATCGCTACCCAGCCGCCCTGCGAATCACGGTTGTTGAAGCGACCGCGCTGGATATCGTCGAAGTCGACCTTCTGGTAGCGCTCGTCCGGAGAGGAGTAGGCGGCGCCCAGATAGGAGCTCATGCCCAGCGCGACACCCGAGGAAGGGTCGGGGCTGTTGTCCCTTGCCAACTGGCCGATGAAGCGAGCGGTGACCGGCTCCTCGGTATTGTTGGCCAGGTAGTAGTTGACCTCGACGGCATAGCTGCCGCGCTCGAAGGAGAAGCGCTTGATCACGTCGACGCCGTTGACCTCACCATGCAGGTCGACATCGAGACGACTCTCGCCATCGGTCAAACGGTAGCTGGTGTTGTCGGAGGTGAAGCCGATGCGTCCGCCATGGCCATCCACCTGAAGCCCCGAGCGAGCTACGTAGCTACGGGTCTCGTTGTCCGAGAGCAGCACGTAGGGCCGGTCGGAGCCCAGCGTCATGCGGTGCTGGGGCAGGGCGGCATAAACGACGTCTCCGCCCTGGGGGTCGATGCGCAGATCGAGCACATCGGTTACCACGGCGATCAGGTCGCGAGTGCCTGTCGGCTGCTCCGGCTCGGCCGGCATGTCGCCAGCCATCTCCTGCTCCGCCTGGGGCGAGGTGGGCACCGCCAGGTCATCGTCATCAGGCGCCTGGGTGTCACCGGGGGCCGGTGCGGTGATGGTAGGAGCCTCAGGCTCTGGAGCAACCTGGCCATAATCCTGATTCCACTGTACGACCAGCAGGTAGGTAAGCACGGCCAGAGGAATCAGCAATAGGAGTCGTTTTACGTCCATGAGGGTTCTGCCCGGTGGGTAGTGAACATGCCGCTGGAACGAGATCCGCTGTCATGTAGGAAAAGATCGATAGCCTGTCGAGACAGGCTATCGAAGCGGAGATGAGGCTCCGCATCCGGTCAGTTGGTCATCGACTTCCGGACGTCACGCTCCAAGCGGCGCCACATGCCGAAAAACTGGCGATGCAGCGTGGCCTTGTCCAGTTCACTCGCGCCGCGTCGTGCCAGCAGAACGATATCGACGGCGGGTAACGAGCTCTGTTGAAGGCGTATGGATTCGCGTGCCACACGCTTGAGGCAGTTGCGATCCACGGCCCTGCGGACGTTCTTCTTGCTGATGACCAGGCCAAGGCGGGGGTGGTCCAGTCCATTGGGGCACGCCAGGGCCATCAGCCCCTTGCCATGTACCTTAAATGCAGCGTGATCGAAAACGTATCGATAATCCCCGGCTGTCAGCAATCGCAGCTGTTTGGGGAAACCATGACCGGACACGCGCAATCCGCTATCAGGCGCTCAGACGCTTGCGGCCCTTGGCGCGACGGCGAGCCAGCACGGCACGACCGTTTTTGGTAGCCATGCGAGCACGAAAGCCGTGGACACGCTTGCGCTTCAGAACGCTGGGTTGAAAGGTGCGTTTCATAACTCTTGATTCCCACGTGGTTTATTGACGGAACGTCTTACAGGAATGCCCTGGTTCCCGATCGGAACCAGGGGCAGATTCGGTTCAAGACCGGAAATTGTAGAGACTTCGGCTGCTCGACGCAATTGTTCCGCGTGTTCTGAGCCCAGAAGGAGCCGCACATCACCACGCGTGCCGGCACAGCAATCCAATGGCGATATCCTGATGCGATAGTAGTGGCTGACGTATGCCGACTCTGTTGATAAACACCATTTATAGCGTACCGACAGAGGATTAGCCGGTGAGTCGTTGTGTGGGAAAGGGTTGAGTAAGCGGTGTGCAGGCTGTGAGTGCCTGTAATGGGCCCGGTGCTTTATTGTCGAGCACTGTTCTTTCGCGTAGTGCATCACGACTAACGGCCCGTTTGTCCACAGGGGTTCGTGTCTCGATCTGCTGTGGATAACCCGTCGGGCGAAGGATACAATGGCCGGTCACGCATCAACGGGTATGGTGAGGTCGAGTGTCTCTTGCTCTCTGGCAACAGTGTCTGGATTACCTGCAGGATGAGCTGAACGCCCAGCAGTTCAATACATGGATCCGCCCGCTTCAGGCAGAAGAAGGGGATGCCAACGAACTGCGTCTGCTGGCGCCCAACCGTTTCGTTCGCGATTGGGTTGGCGACAAGTATGCCAAGCGCATCAATGAACTGCTCAGGGATCTGGCGCCCGCCAAGCCGCCGCGGGTCGTGCTGACCGTGGGCAGCCGCAGGGCGGCGGCAGTCAAGACGCAGCCGCGCGAGCTGGGAGCCCCTGTCTCGGCCAATCCCCACTCGCCCCTGGCACCTGCCGTTCAGGTTCCGCCCCGGGGCGATGTCGGCGATGAAAGAGAGATCGACCAGATGCGCGAGGAGGGCGCTGCGACAAGGCGCTCCGGTGGCGAGCGTGAAGTGCAGGTCGAGGGGAGCCTCAAGCACAGCAGCGGTCTCAATCCCAGCTTCACCTTCGAAACCTTCGTCGAGGGCAAGTCCAACCAGCTGGCCCGGGCGGCCTCGCGGCAGGTGTCTGAAAATCCCGGTGGCGCTTACAATCCGTTATTTCTGTACGGTGGCGTCGGCCTTGGCAAGACGCATCTTATGCATGCAGTGGGTAACGCGCTGGCCACTCGTCGCGAGAATGCCCGCGTCGTCTACCTGCACTCCGAGCGTTTCGTGGCGGATATGGTCAAGGCGCTGCAGCTGAATGCCATCAATGATTTCAAGCGCTTCTATCGCAGCGTCGATGCGCTGTTGATCGATGACATCCAGTTCTTTGCCGGCAAGGAGCGCTCCCAGGAAGAGTTCTTCCACACCTTCAATGCGCTGCTTGAAGGTGGCCAGCAGATGATCTTGACCTCCGACCGTTACCCCAAGGAGATCAGTGGGGTCGAGGAGCGTCTCAAGTCGCGCTTCGGCTGGGGTTTGACCGTGGCCATCGAGCCCCCTGAGCTCGAAACCCGGGTCGCCATTCTGATGAAGAAGGCGGACCAGGCCAAGGTGGACCTGCCTCACGATGCCGCCTTCTTCATTGCTCAGAAGATTCGCTCCAACGTGCGTGAGCTTGAAGGAGCCCTGAAAAAGGTCATCGCCGATTCTCACTTCATGGGTAAGCCGATTACCCAGGACTTCATTCGTGAATCGCTGAAGGACCTGCTGGCACTGCAGGACAAGCAAGTGGGTGTCGACAACATTCAGCGCACCGTGGCTGAATATTACAAGATCAAGCTTTCCGATCTGCTCTCCAAGCGTCGCTCACGCTCCGTGGCACGGCCGCGTCAGGTTGCCATGGCGCTGGCCAAGGAGTTGACCAACCATAGCCTGCCGGAAATCGGTGATGCCTTCGGCGGGCGTGACCACACGACGGTATTGCATGCTTGTCGCAAGGTTCTGGCGCTGCAGGAGGAGAGTGCCGATATCCGCGAGGACTACAAGAACCTGCTTCGGCTGTTGACCAGCTGACGAGTTCACCAGGACGTCTGACAACAATGCCCGACACCCATCTACAGGACTAGACGTGGAGCAGACATGAGATTTTCCATTACCCGCGAAGCGCTGCTACGGCCGCTGGCTTTGGTGGCTGGCGTGGTGGAGCGCCGCCAGACTCTGCCGGTGCTATCCAACGTGCTGATTCAGGTCGACCAGGAGCAGGTGGCGCTCACTGGTACCGACCTCGAGGTAGAGCTCATCGGTCGTACGGCCGCCTCCCAGGTCGAGGTGGCAGGTGCGGTTACCGTGCCCGCTCGTAAGCTGATGGACATCTGCAAGTCGCTTCCCGACCAGGCCGAGCTGCAGTTCAGCCTGGAAGATGGCCGTGCCGTGCTACGCAGCGGCCGCTCTCGCTTTACCTTGTCGACGCTACCCGTGGCTGAATTCCCTAATATAGAGGACAGCGCCGGCGACGTTGAGCTCAGTCTGCCGCGTGGCACGCTCAAGCACCTTATCGACTCGACCTCCTTTGCCATGGCCCAGCAGGACGTGCGCTACTACCTCAACGGTATGCTGCTCGAACTGCGTGCGGGACTCGTCCGCACCGTGGCCACCGACGGCCATCGTCTGGCCGTCTGCTCGCGCCCGGCAGAGATCCAGGTCGAACCTGCTCGCAAACTGATCGTGCCGCGCAAGGGGGTGCTGGAACTCGTGAGGCTGCTCGACGACAGCGACGAGCCGGTTACTCTGACGCTGAGCGCAAGCCATGTGAGGGCTCACACCGGCGACTTCACCTTTACCTCGAAGCTGGTAGACGGCAAGTTCCCCGACTACGAGCGGGTCGTCCCGCGTGGTGGCGACAAGGTCTTCATTGCCGATCGTGCCGAGCTACGCCAAGTGCTCTCCCGTACCTCCATTCTCTCCAACGAGAAGTATCGCGGCGTGCGGCTACATCTTCAGGAAGGCAATCTGCAGGTGATGGCCAATAATCCCGAGCAGGAGGAGGCCGAGGAGAATGTCGCGGTAGAGTACGGAGGAGATGCGCTGGAGATCGGCTTTAACGTTGGCTATCTCATTGATGTTCTTAGTGTTATTGGTGAGGATCGAGTGCAGATGACGCTCGCCGATTCCAACAGTAGCGCCTTGATGGAAGAGCCGGGTGGCGGTGATGCCATGTATGTCGTCATGCCCATGCGCCTCTAAGGGAAGCGCCGCCGGGATGTTCGTGACTCGACGCTCGGTCGAGCCCCGTCTCGAGGCAGCAGTTTCCGACGCCTGCTCTTTAGGTGCCCGGCCGTCTTTCGAGGCGGCCGGCTTCCGTTACGCGAGTCGTAGCGTAACATGCTGATCGAGCGCCTCTCTTTCACCGGATTGCGAAATCTTGAAGCACTTGATTTCACGCCGAGCAGTGGCATCAATTTGATAACAGGCCGCAACGGCAGCGGCAAGACCAGCCTGCTCGAGGGTATTCACATCCTCGGCATGGGCCGTTCCTTTAGGACGCGTCAGCTGAAGCACGCAATTGCCCACGAAGCCGCAGAAATGACACTGTTTGCGCGCCTTGGCGGAACCCCACCGGTGCCAATCGGAGTGCGCCGTCAACGAGAAGCGGGTGAGCTTGAAATGCGTCTGGCGGGGGAGCGCGTGCCACGTGTGGCAGAGCTGATCGAAACCTTGCCCATGCAGCTTGTCAATCCCGATGCTTTCCGTCTGCTCGAAGGCTCACCGGCGGGTCGCCGTGAGTTTCTCGACTGGGGAGTGTTTCACGTGAAACATGATTTCTACGACGCCTGGCGCCGTGCCAGGCGGGCGCTGAAGCATCGGAATGCACTTCTCAGGCATGATAGAATGGATCTAGGCAGTCTCGCTGCCTGGGAGCAGGAGCTGGCGCATTGGGGAGAGCGAGTCGACACCTTGCGCCGTGAGTGGATCGCAAGCTTCATGCCTGTATTTCAGGACACCTTGAATCGCTTGATCGATTTGCCGGATCTACGTCTTCTGTATTCCCGTGGCTGGGACAAGCAGCGCTCCTTGGGCGAGGTTCTCGAACAGGGGCGTATACAGGATTTTCAGATGGGGTTCACTCAGCATGGGCCTCAACGCGCTGACCTCAGGATACGCCTGGGGCGGCGGCCTGCCGTAGAGGTGTTGTCGCGCGGGCAACAAAAACTGGTAGTCAGTGCGCTCAAGCTAGCACAAGGAAGGTTGCTTGAGCAGTCGACGGGACGCAGCTGTCTCTACTTGGTCGACGATTTGCCGGCAGAGTTGGATGCCGAGCATAGGCGTGTATTCTGCCGCCTGCTCGAAACCATGCGCTGTCAGGCTTTTATCACGAGTGTCGAACACGATGCCCTGGTGGGTCCATGGGAGACTCACACGCCCATCGCAATGTTTCACGTGAAACAAGCGACTTCTGGAGCAGGGCAGCTAGTGCCTGAGGCACAGATAGATTTCACCACGGAGTAGTCAATGAGCGAGCAAGCTTACGACTCAACGAGCATCAAGGTTCTGAAGGGTCTGGATGCCGTGCGCAAGCGTCCCGGTATGTATATCGGTGATACGGACGACGGGACCGGCCTGCACCACATGGTGTTCGAGCTGGTGGATAACTCCATCGACGAAGCTTTGGCCGGCTACTGCAGCGAAGTTCGCGTTGTCATCCACCCCGACGAGTCGATCACCGTAAGCGACAACGGTCGTGGCGTACCAACGGACATTCACGAGGAAGAGGGTGTCTCGGCAGCGGAAGTGATCATGACGGTCCTTCATGCCGGCGGCAAGTTCGATGACAACTCCTACAAGGTGTCCGGTGGCTTGCACGGCGTTGGGGTATCAGTCGTCAATGCGCTATCCGAAGAGCTGAAGCTGACGATCTGGCGCGCCGGCAAGGTGCACGAGCAGATCTATCATCATGGCGTGCCCCAGGCGCCGCTCGGCGTGGTGGGGAAGACCGAAAAGACCGGCACGCGGGTGCATTTCAAGCCTTCTCCGAACACTTTTGCCAACATCGAGTTCCACTACGATATTCTGGCCAAACGACTTCGCGAGCTCTCTTTCCTCAATTCCGGTGTTGCGATTCGCCTGCTCGATGAACGTAGTGGAAAGGAAGAACTGTTTCACTACGAGGGTGGGCTCAGGGCTTTCGTCGACCACCTCAACGGTAACAAGACCGTACTGAATCCTGTTTTTCATTTCGAATCCGAGCGGGATGATGGGGTGGTGGTCGAGGTGGCGATGCAGTGGAACGACACCTTTTCCGAGAATATTTTCTGTTATACCAACAACATACCGCAGCGTGACGGTGGTACGCACCTGGCCGGTTTCCGCGCCGCGCTGACTCGAACGCTGAACGGGTACATCGAAGCCGAAGGCCTGTTGAAGAAGTCGAAGGTAGCTACCTCGGGCGACGATGCGCGAGAAGGGCTTACCGCGATCATCTCGGTCAAGGTTCCCGACCCGAAGTTTTCCTCCCAGACCAAAGACAAGCTGGTCTCCTCGGAGGTGAAAACCGCAGTCGAACAGGAGATGGGCCGTCTGTTTTCGGAGTATCTTATCGAGAGCCCTAACGACGCCAAGTCGATCGTCAACAAGATGCTCGATGCGGCTCGTGCACGCGAGGCAGCGCGAAAAGCCCGTGACATGACGCGCCGAAAGGGTGCGCTCGATATTGCCGGTCTCCCGGGCAAACTGGCTGACTGTCAGGAAAAGGACCCCAGCCTGTCGGAAATCTTCCTGGTGGAGGGCGATTCGGCCGGTGGTAGTGCCAAGCAGGGTCGGGATCGCCGTACCCAAGCAATTCTTCCCCTCAAAGGCAAGATCCTCAACGTGGAGAAGGCTCGCTTCGACAAGATGCTCTCATCTGCCGAAGTGGGCACCCTGATCACCGCACTGGGCTGCGGTATCGGGCGCGAGGAGTTCAACCCCGACAAGCTGCGCTATCATTCAATCATCATCATGACCGACGCAGACGTCGACGGCTCGCACATTCGTACGCTGCTGCTGACCTTCTTCTTCCGCCAGATGGCACAGCTCATCGAGCGCGGCCACGTCTTTATCGCCCAGCCACCGCTCTACAAGATCAAGCGTGGTAAGCAGGAAACCTATCTCAAGGACGAACAGGCCTTGGTTGACTACCTGACTACCACGGCGATGGACGGGGCTAGACTCTACGTCAATCCGGATGCCCCGCCCGTCACCGGAGCGCAACTCGAGACGCTGGTAAGCCAATACCGTGACGTCATGAAACGCATCGACAGGCTGTCGCGCGTCTATCCCAATGAGGTGCTGCGCAAGGTGGTGCACGCGGCCCGCCTTGATGGCGAAACCAGCCTCAAGGATCGCGTGACCATGCAGAACTGGATCGCCCTTCTCCAGGAGGAGATGGACTCTCTGGTCGCTTACGAGGGCGGGCCGCGTTACACCTTCCGTATCGAAGAAGACACCGAACGCGAGCTTTTCCTTCCTGCAGTCACGCTCACGGCACATGGGGTCAGCACCGATTACGTGTGGGGTATCGACTTCTTTACCAGCTCCGACTATCGGGCCATGGCTGCCCTGGGTGAAACGCTAGAAGGGCTGCTTGAAGAGGGCGCCTATATAGCCCGTGGCGATCGCAAGAAAACGGTCGGTACGTTCTACCAGGCGCTCGAATGGCTCATGGCCGAAGCCCAGCGGGGCCTCGCGGTACAACGCTACAAGGGCTTGGGCGAAATGAACCCCGATCAGCTTTGGGAAACCACCATGGACCCCGAGACGCGCCGCCTGCTGCGCGTCACCATCGAGGACGCCGTGGCGGCAGACATGATGTTCAATACGTTGATGGGTGACGAGGTCGAGCCGCGGCGTGCTTTTATCGAGAGCAACGCGCTGGTGGCCAACCTGGATGTCTGAAGAAACCAGCCAGCGATGTTTGACGTGAAACATCGCTGGCTGACCGGCAGGATGATGCAAGAAGCCGACCCCATGGGGTCGGCTTCTTGCTTTCGTTAGGCAGTCGCTTAACGATGCTGACTAAGCAGCCAGTCGGTAAAAGCGGCCAGGTCATCGAAGATGCGTGCGTCATGCAGTCCGTCACCCTTCGCCTCGGTATGGGAACCCTTGCCAGTGCGTACGAGCGCTGAGCGGCAGCCCATCGCTTCACCTGCCTGCAGGTCACGCAGACTGTCCCCTACCATCCAACTGCCGACGAGAGTGTCCAGGCCCAGCGCATCACGTATCTGAACGAGCAAGCCAGGCAGGGGCTTGCGGCAGGAGCAGCCGTCATCAGGACCGTGGGGGCAGTGTGCAATGTGCGATAGCGTGCCCCCAGCGGCATTGACCAGCCTATTGAGTTCCTCATGCATCTCGCTCAGCACCGACTCATCGTAGTATCCACGTGCAATGCCTGATTGATTGGTGGCGATGGCCACCGTCCAGCCAGCGCGGCTAAGCCGAGCGATGGCCTCGATGGAAGAGGGGTAGGGGACCCATTCGGCCAGTGACTTGATATAGGCATCGGAGTCATGGTTGATGACGCCATCGCGATCGAGAATCACCAGCCGGGCTGCGTTGGGCATCGTTACACCATTGAGGTTGAGGATGAGAGAAGTGTTTCACGTGGAACACGGCGTGCCAAGGGTAGGCGCCGTCGATGTTTCACGTGGAACATGACAAGTCGGGCATAAAAAAACCGGCCGGGGTCACCGGCCGGCACATGGACTACGCCTTACTGCTGGAGCAAGGCAATGTCGGCCACTTCCAGGAACAGGCCCTGAAGGCCCGCCAGTAACGCCAGACGATTACGTCGGACGGCATCGTCCTCGGCCATGACCATGACATCATCGAAGAAAGTGTCCACTGGAGCGCGAAGTCCTGCGAGGATGTCTAGAGCTTCGCGATAGCGGCCTTCAGCGAAAAGCGGCATGACACTCTCCCGGCTGGAAGCTACCGCCTCGTGCAGGGCATGCTCGGCCGGCTCCTGTAGCAGGGTGTCTGCCACCACCGCACCTTTGGCCTCGCTGGCATGCTTGGCCAGGATATTGGAAACGCGTTTGTTGGCCGCAGCCAGAGCGGCAGCTTCCTCGCGCCGTGAAAAAGCATGCACGGCGCGCAGGCGGCGGGCGAAATCCAAGGGCTTGGTCACCGGGCGAGCACGAACGGCAAGGTAGACCTCGGCGGGTATGCCTTCGTCCTGGCCCCAGGCGCGGAAGCGGTCGAGCATGTAGCTAAATACTTCATCGACGAGTTTCTCGGCGTAGGGAAGCTCCTGGTGCTGGGCGGCGGCCAGTTCGAGCAGCTCACGCAGGTCGAGCTCCAGCTCGCCCTTGATCATGATGTTGAGCACGCCGATGGCGGCGCGACGCAGAGCGAAGGGGTCCTTGGTGCCACTGGGGCGCTGGCCGATGCCGAAGATGCCGGTCAGGGTATCGAGCCGGTCGGCCAATGCCAGTGCCTGACCGGTACGGCAGGCGGGAATTTCATCACTGGCGAAGCGGGGCAGATATTGCTCTTCCAGCGCTTGAGCCACCTCGGCGGGTTCGCCGTCATGAGTGGCGTAGTAGCGGCCCATGATGCCTTGCAGTTCGGGGAACTCGAGCACCATTTCGGTAACCAGGTCGCACTTGGCCAGTTCGGCCGCACGCCGTGCCTGGGCGACGTCACCGCCGATGCGGCCGGCAATGAAGGCTGCCACTGCAGCGCTGCGGTGCGCCTTGTCGGCCAGGGTGCCGAGCTGCTGCTGGAAGACGACGCTGGCCAGGCCGGGGATACGCGCCGACAGCGGTTGCTTCCGGTCGGTATCGTAGAAGAAGGCGGCATCGGCCAGTCGCGGGCGAATGACTTTTTCATTGCCATCGATGACCTGCTGAGGATCGTGGCTGTCGATATTGGCAATGGTAATGAACTGTGGCCTGAGCCGACCCTGCTCATCGAGCAGGTGGAAGTACTTCTGGTTGGCCTTCATCGAAGAGATAAGGCATTCCGCGGGGACCTCGAGGAAACGCTCGTCGAAGCTTCCCGCCAGTGCCACTGGCCACTCGACAAGACCGCTCACTTCGATGAGCAGCGCTTCGTCGATCACCGCCTGGGCTTCCTGGACCTCGGCCTCGGCCAGCACCTGTTCGCGGATCCGCTCGCGCCGACGCTCGCGATCTGCCAGTACCCATGCCTGCTCGAGGACATCGAGATAGTCGTCGGCGTGTGCCAGTTCGACGGGTTCGGGGGCGTGGAAGCGATGGCCGCGGGTGGTACGGCCAGCCGTCAGGCCGAGGGTTCGAGCCTCCACCACGTCGCTGCCATAGAGCATCACCAGCCAGTGCACGGGGCGCGAGAACTCGATTCGCGAGGCGCCCCAGCGCATGTTCTTGGGCACCGGCAGGGCGGCGATGGCTTTGTCGACGATGGCCGGCAGCAGGCGAGTAGTGGGCTCCCCCTGCTGTTGTTCGCGGTAGCCGAGCCAGGCGCCCTTGTCGGTCTCGAGCTGGATCAGGTCGGCCACTTCGACGCCGCAGGAGCGGGCGAAGCCTTCGGCAGCCTTGGTCGGCTGGCCGTCCTTGTAGGCGGCGGCAAGCGCTGGGCCGCGACGCTCCACTTCACGGTCGGGCTGCTTGTCGGCCAGCTCCGCCACCTGTACGGCAAGCCGGCGTGGCGTGGCATAGGCGCGAATATCACCGAAGGCGACCTCGGCTTGCGTTAGGCCGCGGCGAATGCCATCGGCAAGGGCATCGGAGAGGGAGTCGATGGCGCCCGGCGGCAGCTCCTCGACCCCGAGCTCGATCAGAAAAGTTTGGGCAGCCATCACGCGTCTCCCTGTTCGGCGGTCGTGTCCTGGGCCAGCAATTCCTGGCGCAGGGCTTCGGGGGCCAGCGGGAAGCCGGCGGCCTTGCGCGAGGCGTAATAGGCATGAGCTACGTCGCGGGCCATGGTGCGCACGCGCAGGATGAAACGCTGCCGCTCGGTTACCGAGATGGCGTGACGAGCATCCAGCAGGTTGAAGGTATGCGAGGCCTTGAGCACCTGCTCATAGGCCGGTAACGGCAGGCCGGCTTCGAGCAGTTTGATGCACTCGCGCTCCTGATGGTCGAAGGCCTTGAACAGCGCCGGCACGTCGGCATGCTCGAAGTTGTAGGCAGACTGCTCGCGCTCGTTCTGCAGGTAGACGTCGCCGTAGGTGACCTTGGTGCCATCCGGTGCGATGGTCCACACCAGATCGTAGACGCTGTCGACGTTCTGCAGATACATGGCGATACGTTCCAGCCCATAGGTGAGCTCGCCGGTAACCGGGTAGCACTCCAGTCCGCCGGCCTGCTGGAAATAGGTGAACTGCGTCACCTCCATGCCGTTGAGCCATACTTCCCAACCGAGCCCCCAGGCGCCCAGCGTCGGCGACTCCCAGTTGTCTTCGACGAAGCGAATATCATGTACCAGCGGGTCGATACCGAGACGCTCGAGCGAACCCAGGAAGCGCTCCTGCAAGTCGGCAGGGGAGGGTTTCATCACCACCTGAAACTGGTAGTAGTGCTGCAGACGGTTGGGGTTCTCGCCGTAGCGGCCGTCGGTGGGTCGGCGGGAAGGCTGAACATAGGCGGCATTCCACGTTTCCGGCCCGATGGAACGCAGGAAGGTGGCGGGGTGGAAGGTGCCGGCCCCGACCTCCATGTCCAGGGGCTGAAGAACCACGCAGCCTTGTTCGGCCCAGTACTGCTGCAAGGCCAGTATCAGGCCTTGGAACGTGGTCGCGTCTGCCTTCGACCCTGAGGCCGAGGTCGACGGGGATGTCGAGAGTGTCATTGCGGATGCACCGTTGGCCATGAATTCACAGGTCGTCAAGTATACAATCACAGGCACATGGGTTATAGGCGCAGCGACTGCGCCACAGCGAGGTTCATATGATCGTAGTGACAGGGGGCGCCGGCTTCGTCGGCTCGAATCTGGTCAAGGCCCTCAACGAGCGCGGACGTCACGACGTGCTGGTCGTAGACGACCTCTCCGACGGTACCAAGTTCGTCAACCTGGCGGACTGCACCCTGGGCGACTATCTCGACAAGGGCGATTTTCGCGACCGGGTGGAAGAGGTGCTGCGTGGCGAGCCCTCGCGCCTGCCGCCGATCGAGGCGATTTTTCACGAGGGGGCTTGCTCGGATACCACCGAGTGGGACGGCCGCTTCATGCTCGACAACAACTTCGAGTACTCCAAGGTGCTGCTGCACTTCTGTCAACAGCAGGGCATCCCGTTCCTCTACGCCTCCTCGGCGGCTACCTATGGTGGCAGCCAGGTGTTTCGCGAAGAGCCCGAGTACGAGAAGCCGCTGAACGTCTACGGCTACTCCAAGCTGCTCTTCGACCAGTACGTGCGTCAGCACTGGGCCGAGTTCACCAGTCAGGTAGTCGGATTTCGCTACTTCAACGTCTACGGCCCGCGTGAGCAGCACAAGGGCAAGATGGCGAGCGTGGCCTATCACAACCACACCCAGGTCAGCGCGGGGCAGGATCTTCGCCTGTTCGGCGCCTGGGATGGCTATGAAGCAGGCATGCAGAGTCGCGATTTCGTTTATGTGGGCGACGTGGTGGACGTCAATCTGTGGTTCCTCGACAACCCTGACAAGTCAGGTATCTACAACCTCGGCTCCGGCCGGGCCGAGCCGTTCAAGGCCATCGGAGAGGCGGTCATCGCGCATCACGGCCGCGGTCGTATCGAGTACATCGACTTCCCCGACGAGCTCAAAGGGCGCTACCAGAGCTATACCCGGGCCGACATCACACGCCTGCGCGAGGCCGGCTACGAGCGCGAGTTCCGTACCGTGGCAGAGGGCGTAAAGGCCTATCTCGAATGGTTGGACGGGGCCGGGAGATGAGCCAGGCGGTGCCAACGAGGCCCCGTATTCTGGTCGTCGGTCCTGCTTGGGTCGGCGATATGGTCATGGCTCAGAGCCTGTTCAAGACCCTCAAGCAGCAGCATCCCGGCGGCCACCTCGGCGTGGTGGCTCCGGGCTGGTCGCAGCCGATTCTCGAACGCATGGCGGAGGTGGATGAAATCGCCCTGCTGGACGTGGGGCATGGGCGATTCGGCTGGTCGGCCCGGCGTGCCCTGGCTCGCCAGCTGCGCGGTCGCTTCGACACGGCCATCGTACTGCCGCGTTCCTGGAAGTCGGCGCTGGTGCCGTTTCTGGCGCGGGTGCCGCGGCGTATCGGCTTTACCGGAGAACAGCGCTACGGCTTGCTCAACGATCGGCGGGGGCTCGACAAGACGCTGCTCGACCAGACGGTTAAACGTTTCGTGGCACTTGGCTTGCCGGCCGAGGAGGTGAGACACGGTAATGTGACCGTTCCCCAACCGCGTTTACGGGTCGACCCCGAGAATCTTGTCGAACTGCGTATCCGCCTGGGGCTGTCGTCCCGGCCGGCCATTGGCATGATGCCGGGCGCTGAGTATGGCCCCGCCAAGCAGTGGCCGCTGGGACACTTTCACGAGCTTGCCGGGCGCCTGGTGGCAGAGGGCTATGAGATACGCGTGCTGGGTGGGCCCAAGGATGTCGCTGCCGGGGAGGTCATTGCCGAGGGGCAGAACCATGTCCACAATCTGTGCGGCAAGACCCGGCTGGCCGATGCGGTGGATCTGCTCGCCGACTGCCAGCAGGTCATCACCAACGATTCCGGGTTGATGCACGTGGCCGCTGCGGTAGGCACTCGCGTGCAGGCGCTCTACGGTTCGTCATCGCCGGCCTATACGCCACCGCTGACAGACAACGCCGTCATTCATACTCTGGCACTCGAATGCTCGCCTTGCTTTGAGCGCAGCTGCCCGCTGGGGCATACCAACTGCCTCGTTCAGCTGTCGCCACAGCGGGTCCTGGCCAGCGTGCTGGCCAGCGATACGGCCGTCATCGCTCGCAGCTGAGCTCGTCATTGCACGCTGGCAGGCTTCTCCCCGGTAGCATCCTTGGGCGCTTCCAAGACCTGCTCCTGCTCTTGCTCCTCGTTTGGCGGCTGTGGCTGCGGGGCAAGCCCCTGCCACAGCCGCTCCTGCAGTGCCGACTCTTCGCGCATCCGTGCATTGATCTGGGTCTTGCCATACTCCTCGATGAGCGTCGGCTCCTCGGAAAGCAGTGAAACCCCCAGGCCGGCACGGTGCCAGTCGATAGTAAAGCCCAAGGCTTCGAGAATGGTGGGAAAGACATCCACCATGGAAGCTTCGCGGCTCTGGCGACCCACGGGGATGTCGGGGCCCAGCAGCATGAAGGTATTGTCACGCTCACCCATGAGCAGCTGCTCCCAGACCGATACGCGCATGGTCAGGTGGTCGCTGGCAACGATGACGACGGTATTGTCGAGCAGGCCTTCGGCATCGGCGCGTTCGAGGAAGTCACGTGCCAGCCAGGCCGAACACTCCACCGAGTAGAGGATGTCAACGCCGTCGAACTCGCCCTGACGCTCGATGCAGGACTGGGCGGGGTAGCCGCGAGGGGCGTGGCCGGCGATGGTCAGGTTGACCACCCCCCAGGGACCCGGCTCCCGGTTCAGACGACGCATCTCTTCGAGAGTGAAATCGTAAAGCGAGTCATCATAGAGCCCCCAATTGTTGACGTAATTGGGGTCCTCGAGTCGGGGCTGAAGGTCCTCGCGGCCGAGCACGGTATCGAAGCCGTGTTCCTTGTAAAAGATGCCCTTGCCGGCGAACGCCGTACTGGCGCCCCCCAGATAGCTGAGTCGGTAGCCCTGCTCGGAGAGCAGGTCGCCGAGACAGTCGACGCCGGGGACGACCTGCTCGAGGGGCGAAAACTGGCGGTCATGCAGCAGGCCTGCCGGCATCAAGGGGCTGCCGCATTGGCTGGCGATCATACCGGCCATTGTCCAACCGGTATTGTCGAGCTGGTAGACCCCTTCATAGACCAGGCCATGCTCACCGACGGCATCCAGATCGGCATAGGCGTCGCCGAAGCGCTCCCGGTCGGCATAGGTACGCTCGATGCTTTCCAGGTACATCAACAGCAGATTGGGTCGCTGTTCGGGCACATCCAGAATGACCGGCTGAACGTATTGCCGGTCAAGCCAGGCGCCGTCATCGGTGACGATGGCAGCGCCGCGTTGGGTGACACCATACAACAGCGGGTTGCTGGCCAGCAGCACCAGCGCCAGGAAGGGTTCGGCCCGGCGCCAGGGCCTATCATGGCGGATCAGCCAGGTAATGGCTGCCAGCAGCGCTGCCATGGTCAGCGTGTAGCCAATCGCAGCGCCGATCCGGCTGACGCCGCCGTGATCGGTCATGCCAGCCTGGAGGTGAAAGAATACTGCGCCGAGATCGACGATGCCGAAGCTATCGGAGAGATAAATGTAAAGTCCCCATAGCGCGATCGGCAGCAGGCTCCAAGGCCAACCGCGAGACGGTGCTGCGTGAGCGCGGCGCGGGGCGCCCCAATGGCGCCATGCCCCCAGGGCCAGCCAGGCGGCCATGACCAGCAGCAGGCTCCACTTCGGCAGGCGGGTCAAGGCGGTTACCGCATAGCCCAGGCAGAACCCGATGATCAGCAGCGATATCCAGCGCGGATGAGCCAGTGCGAGAAACTTGGCGGGAATCGTCATGGGTCGAGGGTATCCGTAGAATTCGCCTGCCAGCTTACCAAAAGGCTTCAGCGCCTAGCACCATGCAATCGAGAGCCGTGTTTGGCGCGATCATGGCGGCGGCAGTACACTGGCCAGCCGCCAACGCGACGAGGAGAGGTCGATGAGCCTGGCTGCCGTACTGATCGTCAAGAACGAGGCCGTTCACCTGCGTGCCTGCCTGGAGACGCTTACCTGGGCCGATGAGATCGTGGTGCTGGACGCCGGCAGCCAGGATGCCACCTGCGACATCGCGCGCGAGTTTACTGACAAGGTGGCGATCAACGACGACTGGCAGGGCTTTGGCGTGCAGCGCCAGCGCGCCGAGGCGATGGTCACGAGTGACTGGATTCTCATGGTCGATGCCGACGAACGGGTGACCCCGGAGCTGCGTCAGAGCATTCAGGCGGCAGTTGGCACCGGTGAGCCGGCAATTCATACGCTGCCGCGCCTCTCTTGGTGCTTCGGGGACTTCATTCGCCACTCCGGCTGGTACCCCGACCGGGTGGCGCGCCTCTACCCCCGAGGGCAAGCGGGTTATGATGCGGCCCTGGTCCATGAAAAGCTGCAGAACCCTGGCGCGCTTCCGGTCAAGGCGCTACAGGGTGACTTATTGCACTATACCTACCGCGACCTGCGCCACTACCTTGAAAAGTCGGCGCATTACGCGCAAGCCTGGGCCGAGCAGCGAGCCGCTCGCGGCAAGCAGGGCAGCCTCGCGGCTGGCGTCGTGCACGGGCTGGGCTGCTTTGTACGCATGTACCTGCTGCGCGCGGGCTTTCTCGATGGCCGTCAGGGTTTGTTGCTGGCTCTGCTCTCGGCGCACTCCACTTTCGCCAAGTATGCTGATCTTTGGGTCAGGACGCGGACGACGCCGCCCGATGACGCACCAGGGCGCTGATCTCGAGAGCAGCGGCCTCGAGATCGATGGCCGACATCTCGCTCTCTCCGGCTTGCTCGGGCGGGCTGAAGGCGAGGCGTCGATCCTCGTCGTTGCAGGTCTGCCAGCGCAGTGAAGTCGCCGAACGGCGCGAAGGGTAGAAGCCTGCCGTGGGCCGGTTCAGGCAGGCGGCGATGTGCAGCGGCCCGGTGGAACCGGCGACGAACAGGTCGGCGGCGGCTAGCGCCAGGGCAAAAGCGCCCAGACTCTGGCGTGGCGGTAGCACCTTGGAGAGTAGCTCGTTGCGGCCTAGCTCCGCGCAAAGCTCCTGGGCGACGGGCTCTTCACCCGGGCCGGCGGTCAGCACCCAGTGTGCCTGAACGCCATGATCAGCAAGCTGTGAATCGATGGTCATGGCCAGTTCGACATATTGGCGAGGGGAGAGGTTGACCGCCGACCCGCCGCTACCGGCGTGCAGGAATAGCCACGGACGCGACGCGTCCAGCCCCAGCTCATCGGCAATCTCCTTGCGCTGGGTAGCGATGGTGCCGGAGGGGAGGGGCCAGAAGGGAGGCGTGGGACGCGGCCCCGGGTCATGACCCAGGGCACCGAGCAGCGCTTCGGCCAGCTCGATGTTGTACAGGTACTCCGGCCTCTCGGAGCGTGACCTGCGCTGCACCACACGTTGGTTGTAGAATAGCTGCGCCCATTTGGTGGCGGGCGCCACACGGCAGGATATGCCTGCCCGCCAGCCCAGCCAGCCGACGCGCGGCGTGGAAAAGAGGGTGAGCAGAGCCGAGAAGCGCTCGCGACGCAGCAGCGCCAGAAGTTCACGCTGCGCCTGTTTTCCGGCAGCTTCGCCAGGATCGATGATCACGCTGTCGATCCAAGGGCAGAGTCTGGCAAGTGGCGCGGTATAGGTGGGTACCAGGACGCTGACCTTCGCCTCGGGAAGGCGGGCCTTGAGACATGCCAGTGCCGGCCAGGCGAGCATGAAGTCGCCGAGCTTGTCGTTGCGCACCACCAGGATGTGTGGCGAATGCCCCGAAACGTGGTGTTTGGCCACGGTGGAATGAGACGTCATCTGGGCTCCCGAGCCCCGCTTGACCGATTTAGGAGACACTCTTGACGCACAAGGTCATGCATATCTGCCTTTCGGATGGCTGGGGCGGACTCGAAATGTATCCTGCGCGGATTATACCCGAGCTGCAACGTCAGGGGTGGGAAGCCCACGGCCTGGCCTTGGCCGGCTCGCGTGTGGCGGAAAGTCTGATGGCCGCCGGCATCGAGCCGTTGACCGTGCCCACACGGGGGCGGGCTCTGCTTCAGGCGGGGCGAGTACTGGCCTATCTCAAGCGTCACGATATCGGCGCGCTTCACTGCCACAAGTCCAGCGATCTACGCCTGGGGGCGCTGCTGGCGACGCTGCGCCCAAGCCTCAGGCTGTTCTTTACCGATCACATGGGCGTAACCCGGCCGAAGAAGGACCCCTATCATCGCTGGGCCTACGGTCGCGTCACACGGCTCTTCGCCATCAGCGAGGCGACACGACAGCGCAACCTCGCAGCCTTTCCGCTGGAGGAAGCGCGTATCCGCAGGCTCTATCTTGGAATCGATCTGGCGGCCTATACACCGCAGATGGAGGAAGCGACACGTGAAACAGTACGCCGAGAGCTTGGCGTCGGCCCCGGCCAAGTGGCCATTGCGCTTCCAGGCCGGCTGACCGATGGTAAAGGCCACGAGGTGTGGCTGGAAGGGCTGGCGCGGCTGTCCGAGCGAGCCCCCGACCTGGCGTGGCACGGCGTGCTGATTGGCGGTATCACGGCCCGAGAGGGCAGCGATGAGGCTTATGTGGCGCGGTTGCGCGAGCGGATTGCCACTCTGGGACTGGAAGACGCCATCACCTTTGCCGGGTTCCGCCCTGATCTGCCACGCGTGTTCGAGGCGCTGGACATCGTCTGCGTACCCTCACGCAACGAGGCCTTCGGCCTGACCGTGGTCGAGGCCATGGCTGCCGGCAAGGCGATCATCGGTGCCGCCAGCGGGGCGATTCCCGAGCTGCTCGACGCCGACTGCGGTCGCCTCGCCGATCCTGAATCCGGTGAGGACTGGGCCGAGGCCATGGCGGAGCTCGGCCACGACGCCGCGCTGCGCCATCGGCTTGGTCAGGCTGGCAGGGCAAGGGCCGAGCGCGAGTTTGCCATCGCGGCACATGTGAAAGCCCTGATTCGTGAATACGCCGGTAAGGAGCCAGTGGCATGAAAGCCTGGATTGAAAAGGGCGGTTATCTCAACGGCCGCGGCCGCAGGTGGCTGTCGCGTCTGCATGTGGAACAGGTACGCCGTATTCTGGTAATTCGCCAGTGTGCCTTTGGCGACATGATGGCGACCCGGCCGTTCCTGGTAGAACTCCGCCGCCTGTTTCCGCAGGCGCACATCACGTTGAGCACGGTCAGTAAATACCAATACGCCGTGCCCGACGATCTGGTCGATGAGGTACACGTGCTGGATTCACGCGGCTCGTTGGGCGAGCAGTGGCGCTCCCTGCGCCAGCATCGCGAGTTCGACGTTCTCTTCGACCTGGCCGATACGGCACGCTCCCGCCTGCAGACATTGCTGACCTCGGCCCGGGTCAAACTTGGATTCCCCTACAAGCGGCAGCTCAATCGGCTACTGTTCGATGTCGGCATACTGCGCTCGGATTTTCACTACGAAGCCGAGGTGCTGCTCGACTTTCTCAAAATCATGGGCCACAAGCCGAAGTACCCGCTTGAGTTCGCCATGCCGCATCATCGGCGCGCCGAATCCCAGCCGCGCATCGTCTACTTCCCATACGCCGCGGTGGCGGAAAAGTCACTGTCCCAGGAGTCGTGGGGGCAATTGATCGAGCAGGCGGCACGGGAGTTTCCCGGCTATCGCCATGTGCTGCTCGAGGGCCAGAAGGCCGAGGAGTCGGGAGACTTTCTTGCCGACGTCGCGGCCCGCAACGACAACGTCGAGATACAGGGACGCATGGACCTTGAGCGGCTAGCGCCCTGGATGGCGGCCTCCAGCGTGCTGGTTTCGGGCGACACCGGCGTGCGCAATCTGGCGCTGGCGACCCATACGCCGACACTGGGCATCTTTTTCATGACGGTGCCGTTTCGCTACTGGCCGCGCTATGAGGATTGCCACGAAGCAGTGTTTCATCGCGATGGCCAGGTGCCGGGCAAGATGGACATCCTGCAGGGATTGGAGGAGCTACTCGAGCGACTCTACCCGGAGCGAGGCAAGGCGCGTCAGTCGTCGGCGTCGGAAGCGTAGCCACGGCGAATCGCCACCATGGCGTCGGCAGCACCGAACTTGATCAGCGAGCGGCCGAGCCGTTCCAGGTTCGCTTGCCGCCAGGCCCCGGGAGGGCGCAGTCGGCAGCGATCAAGGTCGATCAGCCATACCTGGTCGGCTTCGTCGATGAGAAGATTGCGCGCGTTGAGGTCGACATGATCGAGGCCCGCCTCATGGAAGCGGCGCACGGTGGCGCCGACCCGCTCGAGCAGCGCCGTGTCGGCGTCGGCAAGGCGTTCCGCCAGGGCTTCGGCGCCGGGAATACGCACGGTGATCAGCGCTGCCGAATAGGTCGCCGGGCCGTGGCGGGTCACACTTGCGGCCACCGGCTGCGGCACCGGCAGCCCCAACGCATGCAGGTGGGCGGTGAGGCGAAGCTCGCGATAGGCGCGGCTGCGCTCGAGCCCCGTCCACAGGTAGCGTGCCTCGCTGATTCGTGCGATCAGACCGCCGCGGCGATAGGGGCGCAGCACCCACTGTGCACGGCCGACATCGAGAAACAGACTGCTGCCGCGACCGGGAGCCTCGCCTACCACGCGCCCGGTACGACGCCAGTATGCGGGGTCGATCAGCGACGGACCGATTTGTGGCGTCGGCTCGGCGTCACATACACTGTCCGCATCATATAGAATGAAAGTCTTTCCTGTCCGACATGTTGCCAAGTGCATGAAGCATCCTCTGCCTGCCCAACCGCGCCATATTGCCGTGCTGCGACTCTCCGCCCTCGGCGACGTGTGCAATCTGGTGCCCACCGTACGCGCCCTGCAGCGTCAGTGGCCCGACGTGCGTATTACCTGGATCATCGGCAAGGCGGAACACAGTCTACTGGCTGGCCTGTCGGGGGTCGAATTCGTGGTCTACGACAAGTCCACGGGCATGGCCGGCATGCGCCGCCTGTGGCGTGAGCTGAACGACACCCGCTTCGACGTGCTGCTGCACATGCAGCAGGCACTGCGGGCAAGCGTGCTCTCACTAGGGCTAAAGGCCAAGGTGCGGGTGGGCTACGACAAGGCGCGGGCCAAGGATGCCCAGAACTGGTTTACCCACCGCCAGATCGTGCCGCACCCCAAGGCTCATGTGCTCGAGTCGTTCCTTGATTTTGCCCGCCTGCTGGGCGTCGAGGATCTTTCGCTTGAGTGGAATGTGCCGGTACCGGAGGCGGCTCGCGATGAAGCCGCGGCGTTGACCGGCAGCACCGGCTATCTGCTGATGAGTCCCTGTGCCAATCCCCGGCTGCGCAATTTCCGCAACTGGTCGGCAGAAGGCTATGCTGCCGTCATCGAGCATGCCTGGGTGCACTATGGATTCAAGTCGGTGCTCACCGGTGGCAGCAGTACCCAGGAGCGTGAGATGGGCGAGCGCATCGTTGCGCTGTGCCGTCCGGAAGCGGTGATCGACGCCATTGGCGCCACCTCGCTCAAGGGGCTCATGGCCTTGATTGCCGGAGCCCGGGCGGTCATCGCTCCCGACTCCGGGCCGGTGCACATGGCCAATGCCATGGGCACGCCGGTGGTAGGCCTGTTCGCCACCACCAACCCCGACCGCGCCGCACCCTACCGGTGGCGTGAATACGTGGTCAACCGCTACCCGGATGCGGTTCGCACCTACCTTCACCGCGAGCCCGAAGAGATAACCTGGGGCCAGCGCGTGCGCCACCCCGATGCCATGGCACTGATTCGCGTCGATGACGTGGTCGAGCGACTCGACGCGCTGCTGATGCGCCCCCACGACCGCAAGGAAGAGGAACGATCCGATGAAGCTTGACCTGACCGCGCTGGAGCAGGCGCACGTCCTGGTGGTGGGTGACGTGATGCTTGACCGCTATTGGCACGGAGCCACCTCACGCATCTCGCCCGAAGCGCCGGTGCCGGTGGTACGAGTGGACGAGTGCGAGGACCGGCCCGGCGGCGCAGCCAACGTAGCGCTCAACATCGCCTCGCTGGGCGCCCATGCTGCTCTGAGCGGCATGGTGGGGGATGACGACAACGCTCGGCGGTTGGGCGAGCGCATGGAGGCGGCTGGAGTCGATACCTACTTCCAGAGCAGCCCCGGCATTCCCACCATCACCAAGCTGCGTGTGATGAGCCGCAACCAGCAGCTGATTCGGCTCGACTTCGAAGACGGCCTGGGTGAGCTCGACACCCGCGGATTGTTGTCACGGGTCGAGCAGGGGCTGCCCGACTGCGATCTGGTGATCCTCTCCGATTACGGCAAGGGGACCCTCAATCGAGTCGAAGAGCTGATCGCTCTGGTACGAGGCGCCGGCAAACGGGTGCTGGTCGACCCCAAGGGCAGCGATTTCGGCAAGTATCGCGGGGCCAGCGTGATCACTCCCAACCTGGCCGAGTTCGAAGCGGTGGTGGGTCACTGTCACGACGACGAGGAGTTGGCCGCCAAGGGGGCGTCGCTATGCGCTGAGCTCGATCTCGAAGCGTTGCTGATCACTCGCAGCGAGAAAGGTATGACCTTGATCCGCGGCGACCACGAGCCGCTGCACCTGCCCACTCGGGCCCGAGAAGTGTTCGACGTTACCGGCGCCGGCGATACCGTGATCGGCGTGCTGGGACTGGCGCTAGCCGCCGGTCACGGCTTCCCCGAAGCGATGACGCTGGCCAATCTGGCGGCCGGTCTGGTCGTGGCCAAGCCCGGCACCGCCACGCTCTCCATCGCCGAGCTCTACACCGCCGTGCATGGCGATAAGCTGGCCGAATTCGGCCCCATCGAAGAGGCCCCGCTGATCGAAGCGGTGCGTGCCGCCCAGCTGCGCGGTGAGCGCGTCGTGATGACCAACGGCTGCTTCGATATCCTGCACGCCGGCCATGTCGCCTACCTGCAGCACGCCCGTCAACTGGGCCACCGGCTGATAGTGGCGGTCAACGATGACGCCTCCATTGGCCGACTCAAGGGCCCCTCCCGCCCGATCAATCCCCTGAACCGGCGCATGCAGGTTCTGGCCGGCCTCGGTGCCGTGGATTGGGTGGTGCCGTTCAGCGAGGATACGCCGCAGCGCCTGATCGAAGCGGTATTACCCGATATTTTGGTCAAGGGCGGTGATTATCGCGCAGACGAGATAGCGGGCGGCGACGCGGTGCGTGCTGCAGGCGGTGAGGTGAAAGTGCTGGGCTTCGAAGATGGCGTCTCCACCACCGCCATGATCGCTACCATTCTCGATCGCGAGAGCTGATGGCCGCGTTACCATCCCGTTGGCCTCGCTGGCTCTACTCTGCGGCGCTTTATCTGCTTTCGCCCTTGGTGTGGCGAAGAGTCTGGCGTGAGCATGCGCTCACTAACCGGCGGCGTGAACGTCTTGGGCTGATACGACGACAGTCCGATGGCACGCCGCAGCTGTGGCTGCACTGTGCGTCGGTGGGTGAGGTGCTGGCCGCACGACCGTTGATCGATGCACTGCTGGAGCGCTATCCGCATCACCGCTTGATGGTCACCACCATGACCGCCACCGGTGCCGAGCGGGTCCACGCGCTAAGGGAGGCAAGGCGTCAGGCCGGTCAGACAGAGCGTTTGCAGCACGCCTTCGTGGCCCTCGATTATCCCGGTGCAGCGAGGCGCTTCATCGCACGCCTCGAGCCCGAGTTGGCCATCTTCTTCGAAACCGAACTGTGGCCCAACCTGCTGACGGCTTGCCAGCGTCGCGGTGTCCCCACCGCGGTGGTCAATGGCCGACTCTCGCCGCGCGCCTTGCGCGGCTACCGTCGCGTGCGCCCCCTGATGGCCGCGGCACTGGCACAGGTTGACTGGCTGGCCGCCAAGTCGCGCGGCGATGCCGAGCGCTTCCGTGAGCTGGGCATGCCGGTCACGCGTACCGATGTGGTGGGCTCGCTGAAGTACGACATGGCACCGGACGAGGCCGCGACGGCGGAGAGCAAGCGGCTGTGCACGCAGTTGGGCTCACGGCCGGTGTGGGTGGCGGGCTCCACACATCCCGGTGAAGATGAGCAGCTGCTCGACGTCCATGCTCGTCTGCGGCAGTCCTACCCCAACGCCCTGCTGATCCTCGTGCCGCGACATCCCCAGCGCTTCGATGCCGTAGCGACGCTCTGCCGCGAGCGCGGTATGTCAGTGGCACGGCGCTCCCGGGGAGAGTGGCCCGGTGAACGTACCGCCGTCTACCTGGGCGATACCATGGGTGAGTTGCTGACACTCTACGGTGCTGCCGACCTGGCCTTCGTCGGCGGCAGTCTGGTACCCGTGGGAGGGCACAACCTGCTCGAACCCGCCGCCATGGGCGTGCCGGTACTGACCGGACCCGAACTGGCCAATTTCGCCGATGTGGCCGACACCCTTCGCCACGGTGGTGCACTGGTAGAAGTGAGCGATACTGCCATGTTGGCCGATACGTTGGTGACCCTCTTTCTCGACGAAGCCGAACGCCACCGCCTGGCCGAGGCCGGCCTGGCGGTAGTGGCGGCCAATCGCGGCGCTCTGGCGCGCACTCTCCTCGGCCTTCAGCAGCTCCTACAGGTAAGTAAGCGCTAACTTACGCTCAGGTCGGCGTTATACGTTCTACGCCCTGGTTGGTACCCAGCAGAAGCACGTCGGCGCCGCGCGCGGCGAACAAGCCGTTGGTCACCACGCCGACGATGGCGTTGATGTGCGCCTCCATGGCCACGGGATCGTCGATCATGAACTCGAAGCAGTCGAGTATCTGATTGCCGTTGTCGGTGACCACGCCCTCGCGATAGACCGGATCGGCACCCAGCTTGACTAGCGCCCGCGCCACGTAGGAGCGCGCCATGGGAATCACCTCCACCGGTAGCGGAAAGTCGCCGAGTCGCTCTACCCGCTTGGAGGCGTCGGCGATGCAGATGAAGCGCTCGGCGCAGGCGGCCACGATCTTCTCGCGTGTGAGCGCCGCGCCACCCCCCTTGATCATATGCAAGTGAGCGTTAACTTCGTCGGCGCCGTCGATATAAAAAGGCACCGTGCCCACATCGTTGAGTTCGAATACCTCGATGCCGTGATCGCGAAGGCGCTTGGCGCTGGCCTCGGAGCTGGCCACTGCGCCCTTGAAGTCATCGCGTAGCCTAGCCAGGCGGTCGATGAACAGGTTGGCGGTGGAGCCGGTACCGATGCCTAGAATGGTGTCGCGTTCCAGCCAAGGTTCGATTTCGGCGATGGCGGCAGCGGCCACGGCGTCCTTGAGTTCATCCTGGGTCATGTCTTGCTCGCATCAATGGGTGTCGGGTGCCGCGCCATTATAGGCCAGACGGGGCCGCCTGCCGACGCGTTCGCTGGACGGCGAGGCGCCGGGGATGCTACCTATAGGGGTTCTCTGCAGTGCAGCACGTGCTGCCGCCCTTTTGCGCCACCCTTGGAACATCAGGATGCTCGAAGCTACCGTCAAGAAGATCCTTCAGGCTCACGTCTACGAAGCCGCTCGTGAAACGCCCATTTCCCCGGCTCCCTTCCTGTCGCGGCGCTTCAATAACCAGATCCTGATCAAGCGCGAGGACCTGCAGCCCGTCTACTCGTTCAAGATTCGTGGCGCCTACAACAAGATGGCGCAGCTCTCCGAGGCGCAGAAAGCCAAGGGTGTCATCGCCGCATCGGCCGGCAACCATGCCCAGGGGCTGGCCATGGCAGCCAAGCTGATGGGGGTCAAGGCGGTGATCGTCATGCCGCGTATCACCCCGGAGATCAAGGTCCAGGCGGTGCGGGCAAGGGGCGCCAAGGTCGTGCTCAAGGGCGATGCCTTCGCCGCTGCCGCCGAACACGCTCAGGAGTTGGTGGCCGAGCACGGCTACACCTACATCCCCCCTTTCGACGATATCGATGTCATTGCCGGCCAGGGCACGGTGGCGGTGGAGATCCTGCGCCAACACACCGGCCCGCTGGATGCGATCTTCGTGCCGGTGGGTGGCGGTGGGCTGATTGCCGGCGTGGCGGCTTACGTCAAGTATCTGCGCCCGGACATCAAGGTGATCGGCGTGGAGGCGGAGGATAGCGCCTGTCTGAAGGCGGCTATGACCGCGGGCAGGCGGGTAACGCTGGAGCAGGTCGGCGTATTCGCCGAAGGCGTGGCGGTGGCTCAGATCGGCAAGATCCCCTTCAAGATCGTGCGCGACCTAATCGACGACGTGATCACCGTCAACGCCGACGAGATGTGCGCGGCGGTCAAGGACATCTTCGACGACACCCGGGCGGTATCCGAGACGTCGGGAGCGCTATCGCTGGCAGGGCTCAAGAAGTACATCCAGCAGACCGGAGTCGAAGGTCAGACTCTGCTGTGCATCAACTCTGGCGCCAATACCAACTTCGATCGCCTTCAGCATATCGCCGAGCGTACCGAGCTGGGCGAACAGCGCGAGGCGATCCTGGCCGTGACCATTCCCGAGCACCCCGGCAGCTTCAAGAAGTTCTGCCGAATCGTCGGTAAGCGCATGGTCACCGAGTTCAACTACCGCTATGCCGATCCTGAAGAAGCCCATATCTTCGTTGGCGTTCAGGTCAAGCCGGACGGTGAGGATCGTCAGGCAGTGATCGAAAAGCTCCGCGATGCGGGCTATCCGGTGGTCGACCTTACCGATAACGAGCTGGCCAAGCTGCATATTCGCCATCTCGGCGGTGGCCGGCCCAAGGAACACTTCGACGAGGAAGTGTATCGCTTCGAGTTCCCCGAGCGCCCCGGTGCACTGATGAATTTCCTCACCCACCTGCCGCATGACTGGAACATCTCCTTGTTCCACTACCGTAATCATGGCGCTGCCTTCGGTCGCGTATTGGTGGGCATGCAGATCCCCAATGGCGATCGCTCTCATGTGGAGGAGCATTTCGACGAGATTGGCTATCGCTACTGGAAGGAGTCGGACAACGACGCCTATCGGTTGTTCATGGCCTGAGCGTCAGGAAAAAGGCGTAGGTGAGCGGTAACTTACGCCAAAGCCGAGAATTGGCTTACGTTTCATTATGTAATCGTGGCTTGGATCGGTTGTCATCAACGCGTCACAGGCCCTATAGTCGCTCCAATCGCGCTCGCAGCGGCGCCGTTCAATCACGGGAACGTCAGGAGCAGGTAACAATGAAGCGTAAGCCCGATCTGGTCATGGCACTGGTGCTGGCCTTTGGCATTGGTGTCGTGGTTACCGGTTATGCCCAGGCGCTTGCAGGCGGCTGAGTCGGCAAACAGTGCCATGATCAGATACCGAAAGAACCGGTCGAAGCCACGCTTCGGCCGGTTTTTTTAATGCGTTCTGCTGGTGCCTCGTACCGGACGCACCACCCGGATGTCACTGACGATGGCGTCCAAAGGTATGTCCCAAGGTTCTGCCGGCAGACGGTTCACCCGCTGGCAGTCATGAGCCAGGCCCATCAGGATTGGCCGCGGGCCGGAACGCCGGGTGAAGGCCAGGCTGCGGTCGTAGAAGCCGCCGCCCATGCCCATGCGTTGGCCATCGTCGTCGAAGCCCACCAGCGGCAGCAGGATCAGGTCCAGTGCCCAGGTCGCCAGCCGTCTGGCGCGATGGGCGCCATGACGGGTTTCCGGCTCGGGTATGCCGAAGCGGTTGCGTCGCATGGGCGTGCCCGGATGGTAGTGGACGAACCACAGGCTGTTGGCCGACAGGGGCTTGAGCACCGGCAGGTAAACATTGACCCCACGGCGTTCGAGCCAGGGAATCAGCGGGCGCGGGTCGATTTCGCCATCGTTGGGAAGGTAGAGCGCTACCCGGCGGGCTCGCTTCAGCTCGGGGAGCTGTTGCAGGCGTTGACACAGGGCCCGGTCGGCCTGCCTGCGCTGGGCAGGGCTGAGCGCACGACGACGTCGGCGGAGCTCTTGGCGCAGCTCCCGGCGGGAGGAGAAGGCATCGGCGATGAGAGCGTCAGGTAAATGACTCATCAAAGGTAAGGTTCCCCAGAGTGCCGCTGTCGTTCTGGCCCTTGAACCCTTGGTTCAAGGTGGGTGGCCGCAGCCGAACCGTCAGGCTTTCCGACGCACGGACATGCACACGGGTCCGGCTAGCAAATGGCCGCCCTGGGTATTGCTCATAGGCTCGAGGGACTTTAACGACTGGCCAACACCCCAGGGAACATCTTCATCCTAACAGAGCTGTCGGGTGGGTCCAATGTCATTCGGCGGGAGTTCTGTTACTCAGTGCAGCGACGGCCGTGGCCTGCTCCAAGCGAGCGCTGAGTTGATCAAGCTGCCGTTCCTCTTCGCGGCGAGCGTCTGTCAGCTCGAGCAGCTCATGGGCGATGTTCAACGCCGCCATCAATGCCACGCGCTCGCTCCCGAGCAGATTGTTCTGCGAATGGATTCCCTGCATGGCGCGATCGAGATAGCGCGCGGCTCGCTCCAGCTTGCGCTCTTCGCCAGCTTTGCAGGCGAACACATAGTGCGCGCCCAGCAGGGTTACCTGGGCGGTAGTGCGAGAGGCGTTATCGCTCATGGCGGGCTCCGGTGTCGGCTTGTCGGCCCGATGCGTTAACATTCGGTGAAACAAGACACATCATTTCAATCGTCCACTATAAGAGAGCCCTTCGCAGGCGGTCAACGCAGCGCCGTCGGCGGTAGGCAACTCACCGCTATCCTAGAGGGGATCCCCATGTCATCGACCGATGAGCGCCTGGACTTTTCCACCCTGGCCGACCTTTTTCTCTCTCATGGCAGCATGCAGTCGCCGGCCTTTCTCGACGGTCGGCTGTGTGCCGAGCTGGCGCTGCATGAGCTGACCGCCGAAGCCTGGTTGGAGGAAGTCTGCATAGGGCTTGGTGTCGAACAGCCCCGCGACAGAGAGAGCGCCGAAACGCTGCTGAGCTGGCGCCGCCAGACGCTGGAGGCGCTGGCCGACAGCGGCCTCAACTACGAACCGCTGTTGCCCGACGACCTCTTCTCGCTGGCTGAGCGCGCCCGGGGCCTGCAGGAGTGGTCGCTTGGATTTCTCGAGGTCATCGAGGATGCCGGCAATGAAAAGCGCACTGGCTGGTCCCAGGCGCTGCATGAAGCCATCGAGGATCTCGCGGCCCTAGGCGCCATGGAAACCGACATCGACGACAGCGCCGAGAACGAAAACGATCTGTTTGCCCTGACCGAACATGCGCGCATGGCCGCTATGCTGCTATATACCGAACAGCACCCCGGACAACCGCAGGTGGAAAGCGGCGAACCCACTCGCCACTAGGTTTCGCCTAGCCATCGCTTGCCGATTTTTTCAGACGCAGCCTGAGCGATTTTCTTTTATCCCGGAGCACGTAAGGAGCCACGATGCTTCCCGCCCCCCTTCCCCGTCCCGAGCCGATAAGCAACGCTGAGTATCGCGCCCGTCGCGAAGCGCTGATGTCTCAGTTGCCGGCAGACAGCGCGGTGCTGCTGCCTGGTGCTGGCATGGTCACCCGCTCGCGCGACAGCGACTACCCCTTCCGCCAGAACAGCGATCTTCATTACCTCACTGGCTTTGCCGAGCCCGATGCCCTGCTGCTGCTGCTGCCGGGGCGCAGCGAAGGAGAAAGCGTGCTGTTCTGCCAGGATCGCGACCCCAGCCTCGAAGCCTGGAACGGTATCCGGCTGGGCGCCGAGGGGGTTGTGCGCGAGCATGGCGTCGACCAGTCCTTCGAGAATGCCGAGCGCGACGAACGCTTGGAAGCGTTGCTGGATGGCCGCACCGGCCTCTACCTGATGCTTGGCGATGCCGAGGCCATGGCGCTGGCCGATGACATCCGCGGGCGGCTGGCAAGCCGGGCTCGCCGCGGTGCCCGCCCGCCACAGCGCTATATCGACCTGGCGCCGCTGCTACATGAAATGCGCTTGATCAAGAGCGAGGGCGAGCTTGCCCTGATGCGACATGCTGCCAGGATCTCGGCCATGGCGCATCGGCGCGCCATGCTCGCCGCACGCCCCGGACTTGCCGAGTATCACCTGCAGGCCGAACTGGAACACGAGTTTCGCTGGCACGGCAGCAGTGGCCCAGCCTATGCCAGCATCGTGGGTGGCGGTGCCAACGCCTGTGTGCTGCACTACATCGAGAATAACGCACCGTTACGTGACGGCGAGCTGGTGCTGATCGACGCGGGCGCCGAGTTCGATCTCTATGCCGGTGACATCACTCGTACCTTCCCCGTTGCCGGCCGCTTCAGCGACGCCCAGCGTGACCTTTACGAGGTAGTGCTGACGGCACAGCAGCAGGCGGTGGCGGCAGTGCGCCCCGGTGTCACGCTGGCCGAACTGCACGAGGGCGTAGTGCGCGACCTCACGGCCGGTCTGATACGGCTCGGCTTGCTGGCGGGCGATATCGAGGCTCGCATCGAGGACGAGAGCTACAAACGCTTCTATTTGCACTCGACCTCCCACTGGCTTGGGCTCGACGTTCACGACGTCGGCGACTACCGGACCGAGGGCAAGCCGCGGCCTCTCGTGCCAGGTATGGTGCTAACGGTGGAGCCCGGGCTGTACGTTCCGGACGCTGAGGATATTGCGCAGCCCTATCGAGGAATTGGAATCCGTATCGAGGACGATGTCGTGGTGACGGCCGAGGGGCACGAGGTGTTGACCGATGGAGTGCCCAAGCAAGTGGCTGAAATCGAGGCCCTGATGGTGAACGAGTAACCAGGAGCGAAGTGAATCCAATGACATTACGTAATATACATTATGATATGAGGGTTCGTAACGAAGGTCTCACCTCATGACGGCCGGCAGCCAGGTGGATATCGCCATTGTCGGCGGAGGTCTGGTGGGCGCTAGCCTGGCCTGTGCTCTGGCGCCATTGATCCGCCAGCGCGGTCTGTCAGTGGCCGTCATCGAGGCGGCTGCCATCCCCGATCCGAACGTAACGTCCTGGCAGCCCAGCTTCGATGCGCGCTCCAGCGCCATTGCCCAAGGGTCGGCGGAACGCTTTCGGGCCATGGGGGTATGGCAGTCGATGGCCGAGCAGGCCGCTGCAATTCTGCGGATTCACGTTAGCGAAAAGGGGCGCCTGGGGGTGACCCGACTCACCGCTGCCGAGCTAGACCAGCCCGCGCTGGGCTATGTGCTGCCCAATGCATGGATGGGGCGGGTACTGCATCGCCGCCTGGCCGAGTTGCCCCTCGAGTGGCACTGTCCGGCAAGCGTGGAGGCGATCGTGCCCGAGGCTCAGGGTTATCGACTCACTCTCTCCGACGGCTGTACCCTGCAAGCGGGCCTGACGGTACTGGCCGACGGCGGTCGCTCAGGGCTCAAGGAGCAACTGGGCATCGGCAGCGACTCGGCCTCCTACGATCAGGTGGCGTTGATTGCCAACGTCGAGACTAGCCACCCTCACGACGGCGTCGCTTTCGAGCGTTTCACTCGCGAGGGTCCGATTGCGTTGTTACCGCTGCCTGGCCAGCAAATGGCGCTGATTTGGACACACCCCGTCGGCAGGGAGAAGGCCCGAATGGCGCTTTCCGACGGCGACTTCCTTGCCGAGCTGCAGCAGGCATTCGGTGATCGGATCGGGCGCTTCCGGCGCGTCGGCAGCCGTCACGCCTATCCGCTGACACTTGTCACCGCCCGGGAGGCGATACGTCCGGGGTTGGCGGTGCTCGGTAATGCCGCGCATTCGCTGCATCCGGTGGCCGGTCAGGGCTTCAACCTGGCACTGCGTGGGGTGACGGATCTGGTGGCGGCGCTGGAACAGTCTCTGGCCAATGGCGATCCCCTTGGCAGTATGCTGACACTGCGCGACTTCGAGGCCCGTCGCATCGTCGACCGCCATCAGGTGATTCGCTTCAGCGACGGCCTGGTGCGCCTGTTCGGTATCGACAGCGGTCTGCTGTCCCATGCCCGAGCCGCGGGACTGGTGGGTCTCAATTTATTCGGCCCGCTGCGCCGTGGGCTGGCCCGTCGAGCCATGGGCCTGGAGCGTTGAGCCCCAAGCCCCGAGGCTGACCAGTAACCTTTCTGCCGGCAGTGACGCCAGGTGGACAGTAACGAGAGAACGAGCAATGACGGAAACGGCACAGCAGTCGGGCACCCGGTTCGAGGTCATCGTGGTTGGCGGCGGCATGGTAGGGGCTGCCCTGGCGGCGCTGTTGGGTCAGGCGGGCATCGCCGTGGCCCTGCTCGATGCACGCGCCGAGCCTTTACCGGCCGAGTCGGTGGGTAAAGGTCAGCCGGCGATGCGTGTCAGCGCCTTGACGCCGGTATCACAGCGCCTGCTGGAGGGGCTCGGCGTCTGGCCGTGGATGGCCGCGCGTCGGGTGACCCCCTATTGCTTCATGCAGGTATGGGACAGCGATGGTAGCGGCGAGGTGAACTTCTCGGCGGAACAGGCCGGAGTGCCGCTACTTGGGCATATCGTCGAGAACGATGTAATCCTGGCGGCGCTGGAGCGGCGCCTGGCCGAGCTGCCGACGGTATCCATCCAGCTTGGCATGCGGGTGACAGGGCTCGAATCGACGACCGAGGGGCGGGTGGTGGTACTCGAGGATGGCCGTCGTCTGACGGCGCCCCTGGTGGTAGCCGCCGATGGGGCGCGTTCGCCACTGCGCGACCTGGCCCGGATCGAGGTCAAGGCGCACGATACGGGCCATGAGGCGGTGGTGACCACGGTGCGTACCCAGCGGGAGCACGGCGGCGTAGCGCGCCAGGTGTTTCGTGATAGCGGTCCGCTGGCGTTTCTGCCGCTGACGGTGGACGGGGACGCGCACTACTGTTCGATCGTCTGGTCCACGTCTCCCGAGCAAGCCGCAAGACTGACGGCGCTCGAACCCGTGGCATTGGCCCGGGAACTGGAGGCTGCGTTCGAGTCGCGGCTGGGGGCGGTGGAGGTCGTCGACCGAGCGCTGTCGGTACCGCTGATACAGCGGCATGCGGAGAGCTATGTTAAGTCCGGCTTCGCTCTGGTGGGCGATGCGGCTCACAGCATCCATCCGCTGGCGGGGCAGGGGGTCAATCTAGGCCTGATGGATGTCGCCGTACTGGCCGAAGAGCTCGTCACGGCACGCCGTCGCGGGGTCGGTCTGGGCGAGCCGCGTATGCTGGCGCGCTTTGCGCGGCGTCGGCGCGGCGACAATAGCACCATGCTGGCACTGATGGACGGATTCCGGTTGCTGTTCGGCACCCGCCATCCGCTGGTGACGCTGACCCGCAATCTGGGCCTCTCCGGGGTCGACCGGCTGGTGCCGGTCAAGCGGCTGCTGATGCGTCAAGCCATCGGCGAGCGCGGCCGCCTCCCTGCCTCCTGTCGCTGAGCCACCGCCCCGGGGCGCCCGGGGCGGTGCGAGCAACGTCGCTCGCTAGGGTTTCAGCGTTCTCGACGCTCCAGCACGTTGAGTGCCTTCAACAGGTTTAGCGCCTCGGCGAGCTGGTAGTCCTCCCGCAGTCGTTCAGTCATCTCTTCACTGCCGGCCCGCGGTTCGCTGCGGGAACGCAGGTGTCCCTCCAGGTCGGCCTCACGCAGTTGGCGGCTGCTCTCGGTGACTTCGAGCCGACCGCGCACCACTCTGACGTCGGGTTCGATGCCAAGAGCCTGGATCGAGCGGCCGTTGGGCGTGTAGTAAAGCGCCGTGGTCAGCTTCAGCCCCTCGCCGTTGCCCAGCGGCATGACCTGCTGTACCGAGCCCTTGCCGAAGCTTTCGGTACCCATGATCACCCCGCGGCGCTGATCCTGCAGGGCGCCGGCGACGATCTCCGCAGCGGAAGCGCTGCCGCCGTTGATCAGTACCACCAAAGGAACGTCGGGGGCTGCCGTCTCGCGGCTAGCAGAGAAGCGCATCTGGGTATCCGGCAGGCGGCCTTCGGTATAGACCACCAGGCCGCCTTCGAGGAAAGCATCGGCCACGGCGACGGCAGCCTGGAGAACGCCGCCCGGGTTGTTGCGCAGGTCGAGTACCAGACCCTGCAGGGCACCGTCGCGCTCCATGCGACGAATCGCATTGTTGACCTGATCGCCGCTGCGGCTCTGGAACTGGCTGACCCTCAGGTAGCCGTAGCCCGGCTCCAACATCTCGCTGCGCACGCTCTCGGTGCGGATGATCTCGCGGTTAAGGGTCACGTCCAGCGGCGCTTCCTGGCCGCTGCGCAAGATGGTCAGCTCGATCTGGCTGCCCGGCTCGCCGCGCATCAGAGTCACGGACTCCTGCAGCGAGAGGCGCTCGGTAGGATTGCCGTCGATTTCCAGAATCACATCGCGAGCCTGCAGACCGGCGCGTGAGGCGGGGGTGTCGTCGATCGGCGTGATGATCGTAAGACGCCCCTCTTCGAGACCGACTTCGATGCCGATACCGCCGAATTCGCCCTCGGTGGATTCGCGCAGGCTCTGGAATTCTCGCCGGTCGAGATAGGCGGAGTGCGGATCGAGTTCGCTGAGCATGCCGCGCATGGCGTTACGCAGCAGTGTGCTGTCGTCGACTTCATCCACGTAGGCTCGCTTGATGCGCTCGAAGACCTCGGCGAAGGTCTGGATGTCTTCCAGCGGGAGTTCATCCTCGCTGGGCGAAGACTGGGCCAGAGCCGGTGGGACGGCGAGCGTCAGCATCAGCAGCACCATCGGCACTAGCGCGCTCATCTTTCGGCTGCGGGCGGGCGGTCGGCGGACGGGACTTGAAGGCATGCGAACTCCGCTGTTACGAGGCGAGGCTGTCCAGCATAGCCCGTGGTTCAGGCCTTGTGAAACACATCGCGTCATCTTCGTGCGATCCAGGCCTGTGGATCGATGGGGTCACCGTTGCGGCGGACTTCGAAGTAGAGCGCCGGCGACGTATGGCCGCCGCTGTTGCCCACCGTGCCGAGCGAGTCGCCACGCGAAATGGCTTGGCCCACTTCGGCGTTGAAGCGCTGTAGATGGGCATAGAGGGTCATGACATTGTCGCCATGATCGATGATCAGCAGATTGCCGAAGCCGCGCATCCAATCGGCGAAGACCACCCTGCCGGCGTGCACGGCATTGACCGTCGTGCCTTCCCGGGCTTCGATCAGGATTCCGTTGTAGTGCACGCCGTCGCCTCGCCGATAGCTCGAGGTGACGTTGCCCTGAACCGGCCAAGGCAGATCGCCCCGGGTGCGTTCGATGGCGGTGGAAGGAGGGGGGCGCTGCAACCGGGCGAGCTCTTCGCGCACCCGTTCGAGTACCCGCTCGGCCTCGCTGCGGTCGCGATTGAGGCTCGCCAGGCGTGACTGCTCATCGCTGTAGCGACCGCTCAGCTCAGCCACCAGGCGTTCACGGTCGGCCACACGCTCGGCCAATTCGCTGCTGCGTGTGGCGAGCTCGTCGGCCAGGGAATCGAGCTGCTCGCCACGAGCCTGGCGCTCACGGCGGTTCTCTGCCAGTTCGGCATCCAGCCGAGCGATCTCGTCGAGCCGCTCGTTGCGTGCCCGGGCCAGGTGGTTGAGATAGGTCTGCAGGCGGTCGAGCCGGGCCGGGTCGTCCTGATTGAGCAGCAGTTTTAGCTGCGGGGTCAGGCCCAGGCGATAGAGTGCGTCGAGCTGGGCATTGAGCATCTCGACCTGCTCGGCCCGCTCGACGTTCAGCTCGTCACGGGCGGATTCGAGCGCAGCGACCTCGGCGTCGAGGCGCCGACGCTCGGCCTGAATGGAGTCCAACCGGCCATGGGTCTCGGCCAGTGAGGTTTCCACCTGGCGCAGCTCGCGGGTGGCCTCGTCCTGGGCCTCGCGCGTCTCGCCGAGACGCCGGTTGACCGCCTGGATCTCGCTGCCGATGGCATCGATACGCTCACGCGCTTCCCGCTCGCTGGGTTGGGCCATGGCCGCAGCCGAGAATATGGCCAGGGGCGCCAGCAGGGCGCCCAGGGCAAGACACTGTCGCGCTCGGCTCATGGCTGGCAGGGCTCGCTCTCGTTCATGCCGGTTCGATCAGCACGCGGCCGCTCATCTCCTCGGGGATCGGCTGGTTCATCATCGTCAGCAGTGTCGGCGCGATGTCGCACAGGCGGCCGTCGTCGAGCAGGCGGACCGAGTTGGAGCCGACGTAGATCAGCGGCACCTCAAAGGTGGTGTGGGCGGTTTGGGCCACGCCGGTGTCCGGGTTGACCATCTGCTCGGCATTGCCGTGATCGGCGGTGATCAGGCAAGCGCCGCCGACGCGCTCGATGGCTTCGACCACACGCCCGACGCACCTATCGACCGCCTCGATGGCCTTGACCGCGGCGTCGAAGACACCGGTATGGCCTACCATGTCGCCGTTGGCGTAGTTGCATACGATCAGATCGTAATGGCCAGAGTCGATCGCCTCGACCAGCCTGTCGGTCACCTCTTCGGCACTCATCTCGGGCTTCTCGTCGTAGGTCTTGACGTCCTGCGGGGAGGGCACCAGTACGCGGGTTTCGCCTTCGTACTCGGCCTCGCGCCCACCGGAGAAGAAGAAGGTGACGTGGGCATATTTTTCGGTTTCGGCGATACGCAGCTGGGTCAGACCACGCTGTTCCATCACCTCGCCCAGCGTATTGTGCAGGTCTGCCGGGGGGAAAGCGGCCGGGGCGGGAATATCGGCGGCATACTGGGTCAGGGTGACCAGGCTACCGGCAGCCAGCGCCGGGCGCACGGGGCGCTCGAAGCCGCTGAAGGTGTCCTCGACAAAGGCGCGAGTGAGCTCGCGGGCCCGGTCGGCACGGAAGTTCATGAAGATGGCGGCGTCGCCGTCGGCGAGGGTAACCGGCCCTTGCTCGGTCTGGATGGCGGTGGCCGAAACGAATTCATCGTTTTCACCGCGTTCGTAGGCTTCGCGTAGACCCTGCTCGGCGCTTGACGTCTCGAACTCGCCAACGCCCTCGGTGAGCAGTCGGTAGGCCTTTTCGACGCGATCCCAGCGGTTGTCACGATCCATGGCGAAGTAGCGACCGATGATCGAAGCGACGAAACCGTTGTCGGCGCCCACCAGCTCGGAAAGCCGGGCATTGGTTCGCTCGAGTGAGGCCAGGGCGCTGCGTGGTGCGGTATCGCGGCCGTCGAGGAAGCCGTGCACGAAGATGCGCTGGGCACCGCGGCGGCAGGCCAGCTCGGCCATGGCCAGGATGTGATCCTCGTGGCTGTGCACGCCGCCCGGCGAGAGCAGGCCCAGCAGGTGTACGGCACGACCATTGGCTACGGCGGCATCGATGGCGTCGGTCAGGGCGGGGATGATGTCGAGATCGCCATCCTCGATGGCTTTCGAGATGCGCGTGAGCTCCTGGTACACGACTCGGCCGGCCCCCAAATTCATGTGGCCGACTTCGGAATTGCCCATCTGCCCTTCGGGCAGGCCCACGAACTTGCCGTCGGTGTGCAGTAGCGCATGAGGCTGCTCCTGCCACAGCCGGTCGATGTTGGGTGTACGTGCCGCCGCAACGGCATTGTCGGTGGGGTCGGGGTTATGGCCGTAACCATCGAGAATGATCAGGGCAACGGGTCGGGGCGCAGTCTGAGTCGTCATGAAGATAGCGGACCTCTTGGGCATGGTGGGCGCGGCGTCGGTCCGTCCGGGAGGCTGTCCGCGCCGTCCTGGCTTCCTGGCGATGGCGCGGCGGCGGGCTCCTGCGTCGATTTCTGGCCGTTCGGGACAGGCTCCTGGACGACGGGGGTCGCGACTTGAGTCGGCTTGCGGCATCATAACGCACGGCTAGGCGAGCGTCATGGTCCCGACATGTCGCCGTGAGGCATGCCGCGGGGTGTTGCCGCATGGTGTATACTCCCGCCTTCCGGGTGCCCTACCCTACCGATATCCTCGCTATTTCCGAAAAAAGAGTGTGCCGGACCCATGATCGATCAGCTGTTCGAATTCGTGCAGAATCACCCGCTTCTGGTGGGCGCCTTCCTCATGGTGCTGACCGCCTGGATCATCTATGAGGTCCGCAACAGCGCCGCAAGCGGTGTTACGTCCACCCAGGCGACCCAACTGATCAACCGTGAGGACGCCGTGATCGTGGATACCCGCGAAGCGGGCGACTTCAAGGCCGGCCACATTGCCGGGGCACGCAATATCCCTCAGAGCCGCATCGACGAACGCATGGGTGAGCTCGAGAAGTCCAAGGACCAGCCGATCGTCGTGGTCTGCAAGAGCGGCCAGTCGTCCGGCGTCACCGTGGCCAAGCTGGCCAAGGCCGGCTTCACCCGGGTCTACAAGCTCAAGGGCGGCATGATGCAGTGGCAGGCCGACGGCCTGCCGATGGTCAAGAAATAGCCAATACACAAGACGCATAAGGAATTCAGCTCATGGCCGAAGAGAACAGCCAGAACGCTGCCGGCGGCAACCAGGCCGCGGCAGACCAGAACAAGCAGCAGCTCCAGTTCGCCGTTCAGCGTATCTACGTCAAGGACATCTCCTTCGAAGCGCCGAACTCTCCGGCGGTGTTCCAGCAGCCGTTCAAGCCCAAGGTCAGCCTCGATCTGAACACTTCCAGCAAGAAGGTCGGCGAAGACCTCTTCGAAGTGACCATCAAGGTGACCGCCCAGGTTCGCCACAGTGAGGAGGGTACCACCTCCTTTTTGGCCGAGATCGAGCAGGCTGGCCTGTTCCGTATCAGCGGCATCGAGGGCGCTCAGCTCGAACACACGCTGGGCGCCTTCTGCCCCAACGTGCTGTTCCCCTACGCCCGCGAGTGCGTCGACAACCTGGTCAACCGCGGTGGGTTCCCACCCCTGATGCTGGCGCCGGTCAACTTCGAGGCGATCTTCGCCCAGAAGAAGAAGCGCGAGGCCGAACAGGCCCAGCAGCAGGGCGAGCAGACCACTCAGTAAGGGCGGTCGCGCCGTGTCTTCCGTACCGCGTATTCACGTCGCCGCCGACTTCACCGTCGGCGGCGACGTCGTTCTGCCCGAGGGGCCGGCGCACCACCTGGCCCGAGTACTGCGTCTTGGCGAAGGCGCGCCGGTGCGGTTGTTCGACGGAGCCGGTCGCGAAGCCCAGGCACGCCTGGTGGAGGCGGGCCGTAAGCGCGTCGTGGCTCGCATTGAATCGGTCGAAACGGGTCATCGCGAATCGCCGCTGACGGTACACCTGGGCCAGGCCATCTCCAAAGGCGACCGCATGGACTACGCGATCCAGAAGGCCGTCGAGCTCGGTGTCGCCGCCATCACGCCGCTCTACACCGAGCACGGCGACGTGCGCCTCAAGGGCGAGCGCGAAGCGAAGAAGCTCGCCCACTGGCAGGCGGTGGCGATCAGCGCCTGCGAGCAGTGTGGCAGGGCGGTGGTGCCGACCGTGCTCTCGCCAAGAGCGCTGTCCGAATGGCTCGGCGAGCGCAGTGAGGCGCTGCGACTGGTGCTGCATCCCGGGACCGGCGGCGCGCTCGAGCATAGCGATGCACCCACCACCGCGGCCCTGCTCATCGGCCCCGAAGGTGGGCTCGCCGACGCCGAAGTCGAAAGCGCCAAGGCCGCCGGCTTCGCTCCGCTCAGCCTCGGCCCGCGTATCCTGCGCACTGAGACCGCCCCGGTGGTGGCCCTGACGCTGCTGCAGTATCGCTTCGGCGACGTGTGACCCCTTGCTTGCTCATGCTCTGGCAAGCGCCATAATGAGCGCAAATTGACGCGGAGTTTTCCATGGCCTCTTCTCCCCACGACCGTCGCCAGGGTCGCCCGAGTCCCGCCCGGCATCCCTCTGGCGGTCAGCGCGAGCGTCGGCCGAGTGCGCCCAAGGCCCAGGTCGGCGAGGTCGCCTACCTTGAGGTGGTCACGGTCAACGAGACCGGCGCCTTCCTCGACTGGGGGCATCAGCGGGATGTGTTGCTGCCCTTCGGCGAGCAGCGCTTTCGCCCCACGCCGGGCAAGCGCGTGCTGGTGCGTATTTACGAGGACCAGCAGGGTCGGCCGGTGGCTTCACAGAAGCTGGACCGCTTCGTTCAGGACGAGGCGACGGGGCTGGCGCCGGGTGACGAGGTAGAGCTGGTGATTGCCGACGCTACCGACCTCGGTTACAAGGCTGTGGTCGATCATCGCTTCTGGGGTCTGCTCTATCGCGACGACGTCACCCGCCCACTGCGCCGCGGCCAGCGGGTCAAGGCCTACGTGAAGCGGTTACGCGACGATGGTCGTCTGGACCTCTCGCTGTTGCCGCCGGGCTCAGCGCGTCTCGATGTGGTGGGCGATCAGGTACTCAGAGCGCTGCGCGAGAGCGGCGGCTATCTGCCGCTCTCCGACAGCAGCGATGCCGGTGAGATCAAGGCACGCCTGGGCGTCAGCAAGAACGCCTTCAAGCAGGCCATCGGCCGGCTCTACAAGCGGCGCCTGATCGTCATCGAAGAGGGCGGCATACGCCTGGCCCCGGGCGCAACTTCTGACCCAGCCTGAAGCCTTCGCCGGGCTGGGCCAAGAGCTCAGTTCGGCGCCTGGAACTCCTCTTCATGCAGCCAGGCGGCATGCTTGGGCGCGCGCTTGGTCTTCGACCACTCCTCGACCATGGCCGGTGCCACTTCCTTGAGCTGCTTCATCTGCTCCGGCGTGCCCTTCACATAGGTCAGCTCCAGGCGGTGGCCGTTGGGATCGAAGAAGTAGATCGAACGGATAATGCCGTGTTCGGTAGGACCGACGACTTCTATGCCCTTGCTTTCAAGCTGCTCCTTGGCCGCCATCAGCGCCGCTTCGTCGGCGACCCGGAAGGCGATGTGCTGGACCCATTCCGGTGTGTTGGGATCACGGCCCATTTCCGGCGAGTTGGGTAGCTCGAAGAAGGCCAGAATGTTGCCGTTGCCGGCATCAAGGAAGAGATGCATGTAGGGGTCCGGGGCCTTGGTGGATGGCACGCGGTCCTCGGCGATGGCGACCAGGAACTCCATGTTCAGCTTGTCCTGATACCACTCAACGGTCTCCTTGGCATCGCGACAGCGGTAGGCGACGTGGTGAATCTGCTGAATCTCGATCATGACGGTTCTCACGGTGAAGGAGCGGTGGGGGCGAACATTTAGTTTCATTTGAAACTAAAAATAGAGGCGTTCGCTTGCCGCTGTCAAGCCGCCTTGGTGTTGCTTCGCGCCCTGCGTCATACTGCGCTCATTTCCCGTGCCACTCTGGAAACGGTGCCGAATGAGCCAACAGACGAGCGAACGACCCCTGCGGGTGGGCGTGGTGATGGATTCCATCGCCCATCTCACCTACAAGAAGGACACCACCCTGGCCATGCTGTGGGCTGCCCAGCATCGCGGCTGGTCCCTTCACTACATGGAGCAGGCGGATCTCTACCTGCGCGATGGCCGCTCCCACGCCCGCATGCGCGATCTCACCGCCTTTCGCAACCCCGATGACTGGTACGCTCTTGGCGCGCCGGAAGCGCGCCCGCTGGCCGAGCTCGACGTGATCCTGATGCGCAAGGATCCTCCTGTCGATGCGCATTTCCTCAATGCCGTGCACTTGCTGGGGTTTGCCGAGCGCGAGGGCGTACTGGTGGTCAATCCCACCCGGGCGCTGCTGGAGTGCAATGAAAAGCTGTTCGCCCAGCAGTTTCCGCAGTGCTGCACCCCCACCGTGGTGTCGAGCAGCGAGGCGGTGCTGCGCGATTTCCATGCCGAGCACCGCGATGTGATCTTCAAGCCGCTGGACGGCATGGGCGGCACGGGCATCTTTCACGTGCAGCCCGAGGGCCGCAACCTGGGCGCCATCATCGAGATGCTCACCGAGCGCGGCCAGCGTCAGATCATGGCCCAGCGCTACATTCCCGAGATCAAGGACGGCGACACGCGCATCCTGCTGGTGGACGGCGAGCCGGTGCCCTTCGGCCTGGCCCGGGTGCCCATGGCCGGTGAAACCCGCGGCAACCTGGCTGCCGGCGGCACCGGTATCAGCCGTGAGCTGACGGCCCGCGACTATTGGCTGATCGAGCAGGTACAGTCGATGATCCGCGAAAAGGGGCTGATGTTCGTCGGGCTCGACGTGATCGGCGACTACATCACCGAGATCAACGTGACGAGCCCCACCTGCGTGCGTGAGATTGACGACCAGCGCGGTACCGATATCGCCGGACTGCTGATGGATGCCATCGAACGGCGCTTGGCCCAGCGCGTCTAGGCAACATGCATGGTGGCCGCGATCAGCGATCCGATTCACTACGCTCCGGTCACGCGGCCCTACCGCCGCTGGCTGGCGCTGTCGGCCGCGCTGTTTTTGCATCTGGCGCTGCTCGGCCTGGTGGCGGGCTGGCAGTTGGCTCCGGCACCGCAGGAGCGTTCGAGCCTGGATGTGGTGCTTGTCACGCACGCGGCCGAGGGGCCCGTCGAGGCGCAGGCCATTGCCGAAGCGGATCAGCTGGCCGCCGGCGATCAGACCGTCGAGTCGCCCGCCGAGCAGCGAGCGGCTGATCTCGATGATGTGCTGCTGCCGGCGCAGGAGAGTGGCGTGGAGCCAGCCGCCCCGACCGATCAGCCCGCTTCTGAGCGTGAGCCCCATGAGCGCGCGCTCCCGCTCGCGGAGTCACCTCCAGCCCCGTCCATGGCGGTACCTACACCCACGGCGTCGGGGCGCGACCTGCTGGCTGAAAGCGCCACCAGCGTTCGCCAGCAAGGAACCGATCAGAGCTTCACGGGTCAGGCCGATGAGCCGCCACGCGCGGCGGCCCAGCGTTCCGCCGAGGCACGCTATGTCGACGACTGGACCCGCCGCGTCGAGGATTACGGCAACCGGGTTCACCCCGCTGCGGGCCATCTCGACGGCCAATTGCGTATTCGCGTGGTGATTGGACGCGATGGTCAGCTTCGCCAAGCGGAGGTGGTACAATCTTCAGGACATACCGAACTCGATCAGGCGGCGCTGGATACCGTACACGGTGCCGGGCCCTATCGGCCCTTCGACAGCGCTATGGCGGACCTGGATAGCCTCTCCATCACTCGGGTCTGGCGGTTCGGGCAAGGCAATCATTTCGGCGGCGTGCGTTAGGGCCACTGCCCACCGCCCAGGAGTCTCATGCAATCCGTGCAAAATCTAGGCTTGAGAGATCATTTTCTGCTGGCGATGCCGCACTTGGAAGATCCCAACTTCGCTGGCAGTCTCAGCTATCTCTGTGATCACGATGAGAACGGCACCATGGGCGTGATCGTCAACCGCCCGCTGGAGATCACGCTGGACGCGCTGTTCGAGCAGCTCGAGCTGGACGGCGAGGAGAGCCCGCACCGCAGTGCGCCGGTCTATTACGGCGGCCCCACCCACAAGGATCGCGGCTTCATCCTGCACCGCGGCTCCAGCGCGGCCTGGGATTCCAGCATTCAGGTTAACGACGATCTGGCCCTGACCACCTCCATGGACATCCTGCTGGCGCTGGCCGCCGGCCGTGGCCCCGAGGAGTTCCTGGTGTGCCTTGGCTGTGCCGGCTGGGAGGCAGGCCAGCTCGAGCAGGAGCTGAAGGACAACGCCTGGCTCACCGTCGAGGCGCAAGCCGACATTCTGTTCAAGGTACCGGCGGAACAGCGCCTTAGTGCCGCCGCGGGCATCCTGGGAGTCGACCTCAACCTGATGACGCGGGAAGCGGGCCACTCCTGATGTCCGGCCAGCGCCTGATTCTGGCCTTCGATTTCGGCACTCGCCGTATCGGCGTGGCGGTGGGCAACGAGATGCTTGCCAGCGCCCGTCAGCTCGAGCCGCTGCCGGCCCGCGACGGCATTCCCGACTGGAACGTCGTCACGCGGCTGGTCGAGGAGTGGCAGCCGGACCTGTTCGTGGTGGGCTTGCCGCTCAACATGGACGGCAGTGAATCGCCGATGAGCCTGCGGGCGCGCAAGTTCGGCAAGCGCCTCTATGGTCGCTACGGCAAGCCCTGCGAGATGGTCGACGAACGTGGCTCTACCCGAGAGGCCAAGGCCATCGCACGGGAGTCCGGGCAACTGCGAAATCCCCACAAGAGCTACCGCGACGACGGCGTCGACGGTATTGCCGCGGTATTGATCCTTGAGAGCTGGTTCGCACGCGAGGAGGGCTTGCCGGCGCGTTGACTGCGGTTCGTCCGCAGACTTACTTCAGCGGGCGCTTGCCCATGAGATCTTGAAATTCTTCGACGGCCGCCGCGGCGAACTCAGGGTCGTTGATATGCCAGGGGCAGCGGATCAGCCGACGCTCGTGAGTCTGGCGTACCGTGGCCTCCAGGGCCGCGAACAGCGCAGCGTTTGCCTCGGGATCGTGGAAGGGTTGTTCAGGGGCATCGAGCGCCGAGACACCCCCTTCAGGCAACAGGAAGCGCAACGGTCCGCGGCAGCGGTTCAGCTTCTCCCCGATCCAGCGACCCATTCTCGCGTTTTCTTCGGCAGTGGTGCGCATCAGAGTGATTTGAGGATTGTGTTCATAGACAAGCCTCTGTCTGTAACGCTCGGGAAGCGTTGCCGGCCCGGCAAAATTGACCATGTCGAGAGCGCCGCAGGAGCCGACGTAAGGCAGGTCGGTCTGCTCCAGTACGTCCAGGCGTGTTTCACCGGCGCTGAAGATGCCGTCCATCAGCAGGTCGCAGATCTCTGTGGTGGTGATGTCCAGCAGTCCCTTCAGCTTGCCGCCGGCTGCCAGCTTTTCCATCGAACGCCCACCCGTGCCGGTGGCATGGAAGACCAGGCAGTCGTACTCCGGCGATAGTGCCTCGGTGATCCTGTTTACGCACGGTGTGGTTACGCCGAACATGCTCAAGCCGATGGCCGGTTTGTCTTCGGCGGCCTCGGGAATCCGCCCCTTCAACATGCCGGAGAGGGCATGGGCCGCATTGCCCAGTACCTGCCGCGAGATTCGATTGAGCCCCGCCACATCGGTCACGGAATAGATCATGGCGATATCGCTGGGCCCGACATAAGGCGCCACGTTGCCCGAGGCTATCGTCGAGACCATGACCTTGGGCACGCCGATGTCCAGGTCGCGCATGGCCGGGGTGATCAGTGCCGTGCCGCCGGAGCCACCGATACCGATGATACCGCCTACATCGTCGCGTTGCGCCAGCAGCCGGCGCAATGCTTCGGCCATTTGCGCCACGGCACGGCCCCGGTCGTCGACGAATACCCCCTGCGAGCCCTTGGGGTGGCAGGCAGCCACCTGGCTGGCGGGAATGTCTGCGTCGGGTGCAGGATCGCCGCTGGTACCGACATCGACGATCAACGCTTCGACCCCTGCGGCCTGCAACAGCTCACGAAGGTAGCGCAACTCCTCGGCCTTGGTATCACAGGTGCCGATGACGAAGGCTTTCTGTCCCATGGTGCCTCCCGGCCAGCGTTCGTTGCGCCGGCCTCGTTGTTGTTGGGTCGGTGCGGTTTCAGCTGCTGGCAAAGCGCTCGGCAGCGCCTTCGAAGGCGAGCCGGAAGGTGTCCGAGACCCGCTGCACGACGTCCTCTCGGTCGGCCTCGGCCACCTCGAATTCCGCCCACCACTCGCCGAAACAGTGGCCACTGGTGGTGATCGGCTTCAGGCACATCTCCGCCACGTAGCCCTGCACCGGCAGAGCGGGAGCCTCGAGAATGCGGTAGCAGCAGCGGTGCTCACGGTCCGAAAGCGTGAGCAACTCCTCGCGGATGTGATTCCCATCGTGGTCGTGGAAATGGCGTACGCAGCCAATTTGGTCGGCGGGCTTGCCCTCCTCGATATAGCTTTTGGCGAAGAACGGGTGGTAGTCGGGCAGCCCGTTGAAGTCGCGCAGCACGCTCCAGGCCTGCTCAAGAGTGATCGGCATTACGGCACTTACATAGACGCGGGTCATGGTGTGCTCCTTGTTATGGCTAGACCTTCAAGACTATTGCAGATGGCAGCACCGCTCGGGCCTGCCGCCAGCGTCTCTTGCTACAGCAATGGGAATAGCCCCAGCTGGCTCATGCAATGGCCTTGAACCGGCGGATCTGTTCGGTGAGCGCGATCTCCGTGGGCAGGCGCTCCATGCTGCTGGCGCCGTAGAAGCCGTTGCAGTGCTCGCTCGCTTTCATGACATACGCCGCGTCATCGGGCGTGGCGATGGGGCCGCCGTGACAGAGAATGATGACGTCCCGGCGTACGCGACGGGCCGCCTCGGCCCATTCGTCGATCAAACGTACCGACTCGTCGAGGCTCTTGGCCGATTCGGCGCCGATGGTGCCGCCCACGGTGACGCCCATGTGGGCCACGATGATATCGGCACCCGCCTCTGCCATGGCAACGGCCTCGTCGGCCGAAAACACATAGGGTGTAGTGAGCATGTCCATCTCATGGGCCAGGCGAATCATGTCCACTTCACTACCGTAGGTGATGCCGGTCTCCTCCAGGCTGATGCGGAAGGTGCCGTCGATCAGTCCCACGGTGGGGAAGTTCTGCACGCCCGAAAAGCCCAGCTCCTTTAGCTCCCGCAGCAGCTTTGGCATGATCACGAAGGGGTCCGTGCCGTTGACCCCGGCGAGTACCGGGGTGCGCTTGACCACGGGCAGCACCTCCAGGGCCATTTCCTGCACGATCTGGTTGGCGTTGCCGTAGGCCAGCAGGCCGGCGGAAGAGGCGCGGCCGGCCATGCGGTAGCGCCCCGAGTTGTAGATCACGATCAGGTCGATGCCGCCGGCTTCCTCGCACTTGGCCGAAATGCCGGTACCGGCGCCGCCGCCGATGATCGGCTGGCCGCGAGCGACCATGTCTTGAAAGCGGGCCACGAGTGTCTTGCGGTCGAAGGGGGGCATGGCATATTTCTCCTTGTCATTGCTGATGAGCATGCGAGCGCTGGCTATTGGCTGAGGGCATTGTGGTGCGGCGTGAGCGGAACCATTGGCCAAGCTGGCCGACTACGCCTTGGCGGAAGGTCAGTACGCAGGTCATGAAGACCAGCCCGGTGATCACCGTCACCCAGGCGCCAAAGGGGTCCATGTAGTGGTTGAGTGCAGAAACGAGGGCGGCGCCTACCGCGGGGCCGAAAACCGTATTCATGCCGCCCAGCAGGGTCATCAGAATCACGTCGCCCGAGGTGTGCCAGTGCACGTCGTAGAGTGCCGCCAGTTGGAAGACGATCGCCTTGAGCGAGCCGGCGATACCGGCGAGGCCGGCCGAGATGGTAAATACCAGAACCTTGTAGCGCGCCACGGGGTAGCCCAGCGAGATGGCTCTTGGTTCGTGCTCGCGAATGGCTCGCAGTACATTGCCGAACGGTGAATTGACGGTACGCCATACCAGCCATAAGCCGGCACAGACGATACCCAGCACCACGTAGTAGAGCGCCGTGTCGCTGCGTAGATCGATCACCCCCAGAAAGGTGCCGCGGGGGATCCGCTGCAGGCCGTCTTCGGCACCGGTGAAAGGGGCTTGCAGAAAGAAGAAATAAACCAGCTGCGATAGGGCCAGAGTGATCATGGCCAGATAAATCCCGCTGCGACGAATGGCCAGGGCACCGATGATCGTGCCTAGCGCTGCCGCCACCAGGCCACCGGCCAGAATGCCCAGATCGGTGGGAATACCGTAATCCTTGACCAGCAATCCGGTGACATAGGCACCGGTGCCGAAGAAGGCGGCGTGGCCGAAGGAGAGTATCCCGGTGTGCCCCAGCAACAAATTGAAGGCGCAGGCAAAGAGCACGAAGCATAGCGTCTTCATGATGAAGATGGAGTAAATGAGCTGCGGTATGAAGGGAACGACCAGCAATGCCAGCAGAATCAAGGCGGTTGCAGCAAAGGTAAGAGTGCGCATGTTCAGCCCTCCTCTCTGCCAAAGAGGCCCGCCGGGCGCAGCAGCAATACCAGCACCATGACCAAAAAGACGATGGTCGATGAGAACTCCGAGTAGAAGACTCGGGTAAAGCCCTCCACCACACCGAGCCCAAGACCGGTGACGATGGCACCCATGATCGATCCCAGCCCACCGATCACCACGACGGCGAAGATGATGATGACCAGGCTGGAGCCCATGGAGGGATTGACGTGAAATATGGGGGCGGCCAGCACGCCGGCGAAGGCCGCAAGCCCTACGCCCACGCCATAGGTCAGCGTGATTAGGCGCGGCACATTGATGCCGAAGGCCTGGGTCAGTTCCGAGCGCTCGGTGGCAGCACGCAGGCTGGCGCCAAGCGAGGTACGCTCGATGATGAACCAAGTGATTAGGCACAGTGTCAACGCCGCGGCGATCACGAAACCGCGATAAATGGGCAGGATCATGAAGCCGAGGTTGATGGTGCCCCGAAGCTGCTCGGGAGTGGCGAAGGGTTGGCCGGATGAGCCGAAAGCGACTCGGAACCCCCCCTCCAGCACCAACACCAGGCTGAAAGTCAGCAGCAGCCCGTAGATCGGGTCGAGCCCGTAAAGTCGGCGCAGGAACAGGAACTCGAACAGCATGCCGAACAGCGCGACTGCCAGGGGAGCGATGAAAAGCGTCACCCAGTAACTGGCGCCCATGTACTGGGCCAGAAGAAAGGCGGTGAAGGCACCCAGCATGAAAAAGGCGCCATGGGCGAAATTGACGATCTTGAGGACGCCGAAGATTATCGCCAGGCCGAGGCTGAGTACCGCATAGAAGGAGCCATTGACGATGCCCAGCATGAGTTGTCCCAGCAGGGCCTGAATGGGAATACCAAAAATATCCATGATCAAGTGCTCGCTAGACTAACGGTGAGGAGTAGAAGTGCCCGGCATCTCACCGGGCACACCAATGCACTTCAGTCGTTATCGAGCAGGTGACAGGAGCTGGCTTCCAGAGGTTGGAAGGCCTCTTCGCCAGGGATGGTGTGTACCGGACGCAGGAAGTCGTAGTCGTACTCCGACTCATCGGGGGATTTCACCTCCCACAGGTACTGGTCATGCACCATGCGGCCATTGGGGCGGATATAGCCGCCGGTAGCGAAGAAGTCGTTGATCTCCAGCTCACGCATCTTGTCGGAGACTGCGGTGGGGTCGTCGGTGCCGGCGGCCTCTACGGCATTCAGATAGTGCATGGTGGAGGAGTAGTTGCCGGCGTGGGCCATGTTGGGCATGCGTCCGGTACGCTCGTAGAAGCGCTGGGAAAACTCGCGCGTTTCCTCATTGGCGTCCCAGTAGAAGGCATTGGTCAGCAGCAGGCCCTGGGCGGTCTCGAGGCCCAGGCTGACGATGTCGTCGTACCACAGCAGCAGGGCGGCCGGGCGCTGCTCCGGGATGACACCGAACTCCGCCAGCGCATTGATGGCGTTGATGGCATCGGCACCGGTTGAAGCAATACCGATGATGTCGGCACCGGAGGCTTGAGCCTGCAGCGCATAGGAGGAGAAGTCGGTGGTATCGAGCGGGTGCCGGGCTGCGCCGACGACCTGGCCGCCGGCTTCGCGCACCACGTCGGATACCTGCTCCTCGAGCCCTATACCGAAGGCGAAGTCCACGGTGAGGAAGAACCAGGTGTTGCCACCATCTTCGACGATCGACTTGCCGGTGCCTTGAGCCAGCGAATAGGCGTCGTAGGTGTAGTGGGTGACGAAGGGCGAGCAATAGTCGTTGGTCAGGCCGATATTGGATGCCGAATTGACGATGGCGTGGCGCTGTTGTTCATCGGCGACTGCCGCCACGGCGAGAGCGACCCCAGAGTTGGACAGATCGTTGATCATGTCCACTCCTTCATTGGCGTACCACTCCCGTGCCCGGCTGGCACCGGTATCGGCGCGGTTGCGGTGATCGCCGTGGATGACTTCGATGGGGATGCCGTTCACTTCTCCGCCGAAATCCTCGACGGCCATGTGCACGGCGGTCACGGCAGCTTCTCCGGACAGGTCAGTGTAGATCCCCGACATATCGGTGAGCACACCGATTCGCACTACCTCGTCGGAATAATCGGCACTCGCCACGCCACTGGCGAGGCCACTCAGTCCGAGTAGCACGGAAGTCGCTGTCAGCGTTTTCAAGGAGTTTATAGCTGGCATAGTTTTCTCCTGTTCTTCTGTGAAGTTATTGTTGTACTTTGCCCTGACTCATACGTTCTTGTTTTTTGCTATCACTATCAGTTAGGGCCAATCAGGGCAATTACGCCATGGCTACAGAACACGAACAGCTATCCGAAACACACATCGTGGGTGACGAGACCCGACAATGGATCGTGCGTGCCGAAGACAGCCCGGTGCTGGCGCAGAGGCATATTTCGCACGTCGGGGTAGGCGATGCCGCGGTGCCGTACCGTATCGTTCGCACCCGTCTGAGCGGAGCGTACATCCATGGCTCTCTGGGCGGTGAAGGGCGCATGTTGCTCGATGGGCGATGGTGCACCATGCGGCGCAACATGATTTCCTTCGCCCCGGCCCATGCGCTTCACGCCTTCCATGCCGTGCCGGAAAGCCGCTGGCAATACTGTTGGCTACGCTATCTGCCGAGCGCTCCGCGTTCATTGGTGGGCACCATCGCGCCGATCATGCAGCACTTCGACCCCGAGCCCATGAAGTACGCCATTCTGGGCCTTTACAGTGAGGTGTTTCATGGCAAGGCCGATGCAGCCAGCTGTGTCATGTGGGTCGATACCATCGAGCGCTACATAGCCCGCTTTGCCGACCCGTGGCGTCGTGATGCACGTATCGTGGCCGTCTTCGAGGCGGTAATGCCGACACTGGAACGCCAGTGGACCATCGAAGAGATGGCGGAGATTGCCCATGTCAGCACTGAGCATTTACGGCGCATCAGCCGCAAGGTTTTTGGCCGCAGCCCGATGCAGCAGCTCACGCAGTTGCGCATGCAGCACGCCACTCATCTGCTGGCGACCAGCAATCTCCCAGTCGAGGAGATAGCGGAAAGGGTGGGATATCGAAGCCCCTTTGCCTTCTCCAAGACCTTCAAGCGCATGAACGGCGTCTCTCCATCGCATTTTCGTATGCGTAACCGGGAGTAGCGCAGCTAGACGCCGAGCTGAGCCCGTAGCGCGTCCGCCTCTCTGACGATGCCAGCCCGATCATAATGAGCGGCCACTTGGCCGTGATCGATCAGATAGAATTGATCGGCAACGTCCATGGCGAAGCGCAGGTTCTGTTCCACCAGCAAAATGGTGTAACCCTTCAACTTCAGCTGCTTGATGATTCCACCAATCTGCTCGACGATGCTGGGCGCCAGCCCTTCGGTGGGCTCGTCGAGTAGAAGCAGCGGGGCGCCGGTGCGCAGGATACGGGCGATGGCAAGCATCTGTTGCTCGCCGCCGGAAAGCTTGGTGCCGGAGCTGTGCAGTCTTTCGCGCAGGTTGGGAAACAGGTCAAGCGCTTGGGCTGTGCTCAACCCCCTGTCATTGACTCGCGTCGGCAGCTCGAGGTGTTCCTTGACGTCTAGGGTGGCGTAGATGCCGCGGTCCTCGGGGCAGAAGGCCACACCGTGGCGAGCGATATGGTAAGGGCGCAGGCCAATGGTCTCGGTGCCCTGGAGACGAATGCTGCCGCGTCGCCGCGGTACGATGCCCATGATCGATTTCAATGTCGTGGATTTACCGGCGCCGTTGCGGCCCAGTAGGGTAACGACCTGCCCTGGAGGCACCTCGAGGTCGATGCCATGCAACACATGGCTCTCGCCATACCAGGCGTGCAGATCGCGGATGGTGAGCATGGGTTCGAGTGTGAGTTCAGCAGCGGCATCAGTCATGGCGGGCGCCTCCGATATAGGATTCTATGACGCGCTCATCCTGGGAGACCGTGGCGTAATCACCTTCCACCAGCACTTCGCCGCGGGCCAGCACGGTGATGCGATCGCAAAGTTCGGCTACCACGCCGAGGTTATGCTCCACCATCAGTACGGTCCTGCCTCTTGCAACGCTTCGTATGAGCTCGGCGGTCCGGCCTACGTCTTCGGTGCCCATGCCGGCAAGTGGCTCGTCGAGCAGCATGACCTGCGGATCGAGAGCCAAGGTGGTGGCCAGCTCCAGCGCACGCTTGCGGCCATAGGGCAACTCAGCCGCAGGCGTATCTGCCCATGCCTCCAGACCGACATCTTCGAGCAGAGCCATGGCCCGCTCGCGCTGATAGTCCAGGCGACGCTGGGAGCGCCAAAAATCAAAGGATTCGCCGCGCTGCCGCTGAAGCGCCAGTTTGACGTTCTCCAACGTGCTCAGCTTTCCGAAGACGGCCGAGATCTGAAACGAGCGAACCATGCCACGGCGCGCGATCTGATCCGGTTTGAGTTGGGTAATGTCCTGGCCCTGATAGTGAATCTTTCCCGACGTAGGTGCCAGAAACTTGGTGAGCAGATTGAAACAGGTGGTTTTGCCTGCTCCGTTGGCTCCGATCATGGCATGGATGGTGCCGGCCTCGATGCGCATGGATATATCATGTACCGCCTTGAACCCCTTGAAGCTCTTGGTCAGGTTGGCGGTCTCGATGATTGCTTCTGCCATGGAGTGCTCCGCGTCATGTTGTTATTGGAGTCGGATCTCTCGGGCGGAGTTGTGCTGCCCACCACTAGTCTTGGCCTTTATGAAGCTTAGGGCCATGGCCGCGGTGCACGTGGGCCTGTCCAAAAAACACATGCCAACACTTACTTTCTTTACGCAGGAATCCCACCGACGCGCGCCGCGCATCGGTGGGAAAATCAGAGCAGTTGAGCGTTAGGGCGAGATATTGCTCAGGTGGTCAGTACCCGCTCTTCGGCATACTGGGCAGCTATGTCGTTCACTGAAATGCAGGTGTACTTGATCACGAAGAAGGCCAGGGTGGCCGGACAGTGGAAGCTCTCCTCGAAGCGCTCCACATGGGCACCGCGGCCGCGGGTGACGCTGGCGCGGTAGGTGTCGCCCGCCTTGGTCAGCCTGACCGTGGCCTGGCTGTCGGCTTCCTGCTTCTCCAGCACCAGCTCACGCTGGCGGGTCAACAGTTCACCGAGCATTTTACCGCCCTCGCGTTCCTCGTGTGTGGCCCACACTTCCTGATCCCGTTCGCCATACTGGTACAGCATGATGGCGGGCAAGATGGAAAAGATGGCGCCGGTCAGCAGCCAGGTGAGCTCGGCTCCCGTGGGGGAAAGCGAGAACACGGCGAACAGCTGCAGCACGAAGCCGGCCAGTAGAATTGCAGCCAGCGGGCGCCACATGCGCGGGTTCATGACCGGCTTGCCCAAGGTATGGCCCCACAGGCCGGCAGCCACCAGCGCACCGAGCAGAAGCGTTACGACTCCCCAGAGCGGACCGCCGCCCAGCAGAAGGGCAATGGCGCCAATCGCCACCAGGGCACTGTAGAAGACCGCCAACAGTATGTAAGCGCGTTCCAGAGTCATGCGTCACATCTCCTTTCTACCGGTTGCCGTGGGCGGCAACGCCGTTGTTATTCGAGCATGTCGTTCGCGTGGTCGGCTCCAAGAAGCCTTGTCGTCAGAGTGGCAGCCAGCGGCTACCGTCACAGCTTCGCACATTACGCGTTGCTGAACAGCATAGCGAGGCCCAGCGTTGGCTGCATCGTCAGAGTGTGCCGTCGTCCACACCGACCCGCTCGGGCACGAACCAGCGTACCGGACGCAGATCCTTCTCGATCAGATCGTCCACCTGAAGCAGGGTGGCGAAAATCGCCATGCGCACCGGAATGCCGTTGTCGGTCTGGCGGAAGATCGCCAGGCGTGGGTCGCCGTTGAGATCCACGTCGAGGTCGTTGGCATCCGGGCGGCTGTCACGGGGCAGCGGGTGCATGACGATGGTTTCGCGGCCGCAGCGCTTGTCCATGAAGGCGCGATCGACGGTGAAATCTCGCGACAGGCTGAAGCCTTCGCTCATCTCGGCGGTGAAACGCTCCTTCTGGATACGGGTGGTGTAGACCACGTCGACGTCGCTGTAATCGTCAGCCAGGCTGGTGCGCTCTTCGACGCGGTGGCCTCGGGAGGTGACCAGATCGATCAGGTAGTTCGGCATCTCGAGCCCGGGCGGGGCTACCAGGGTGATGCGCATGGGATCGTAGAGCGACAGCAGCTTGATCAGCGAATGCACGGTGCGGCCGTACTTGAGATCGCCGGTCAGCAGCACGTGAGCGTCGGCCAGCCGCTTGCCCAAACGGGCGAACTCCTTGTCGATGGTATAGAAATCGAGCAGTGCCTGGCTGGGGTGTTCGCCGGGGCCGTCGCCGCCGTTGATCACCGGCACATGGGTGGCGGCGGCGAACTCCGCCACCGAACCTTGATCGGGGTGGCGCATGACGATGGCGTCGCAGTAGCCGCTCATCACCCGGCTGGTGTCGTAGAGCGACTCACCCTTCGCCATCGACGAGAAGGTGAAGCCGGTGGTATCGCACACGCTGCCGCCCAGGCGGCAGAATGCGGTGTGGAAACTCACCCGGGTACGGGTGCTGGCCTCGAAGAACAGATTGCCGAGCACGGCCCCTTCCAGCACCCGCGTTACCTGACGGCGCTGTGCGATGGGCTCCATGCGGGCGGCGACGCGCATCAGGTGATCGACGCGGTCGCGGGACAGGGAATCGACGGAGAGCAGGTGGGGACTCATCGAAGGCCTCGAAGGTGGCAGCGAAGGGTGGCCCGTAGTGTAACGCTACCGGCGCCTGGCTTCACTCGCGTGATGACGTGCATTTAGCGGCCTACCAGCTCCGCCAGCTGTAGTGCGTGAGCCTTCACTTCGCGTATCGCCCGTTCAGTGTCGAGGTCGTCCATTGCCACTACGCCAACGCAGGCCTCGATGCCGGTCCGGAAATGCGAGGTGGCAGCGGGGCTGGCCACTCCCACGGCACCGCGCTGAAGCTGTCCGCGGGTCAGGCTGTAGCCATCGCTGCGCGCCTGGCGAACCGCTTCGTTGTCGGCTTCGCTTGGCGCACGTCCGGCAAGGATGGCGATACCCGCCGCACCCTGCGTCAGCGGATGGCGGCTGCCGACCCTGTAGCCGACCCGCAGCAATCCTTCGTCCGGTTCCGCGACCCGGATCACCACGCACTCTTCGCCTTGGGCCACCGAGATGAAGGCGGTGGCCCGAGTGGCCTTGGCCAGCGCTTGCAGTAGCGGCTGGGCTACCGCACTCAGCTGTGGTTCGAAGTGTGAGGCCAGCAGCGAAATGCCCGCGCCCAGGCGCAGCGGGCCCTCGGCGGAGCGAACCACCAGCCCGTGCTGCTCCAGGGTGGTGACGATGCGGTAGGCGATTGCGCGATGCACGTCCAGCTGCTCGGCTAACTCGGCAACGCTAACCCCCTTGGCGTGCTCGGCGATGATCTCGAGCGCGCGCAGGCCGCGATCCAGTGTTTGCAGGGTGGTGGCCATCGAACGGAATTCCTCGAGTCGATAATGGCTGGGCATGGTAGCGCAGCCGACGGGGATTGACGTCACCGTCGAAACTGCCTATGTTCAGGCCTGTGTCGTTAAACGACATTGTATGTGCGATAAAAGTAACAATCAAAATACAGCCAACAAAAGCACAGCCCATGAAAGCCACGAAACACGACAGCTCAGCGGGGGCATCATGACTTCAACGACTCGGCGCACCGCAAGCGGCTGCCCTTTTCATAACCCCGAAGAGCGGCCCCTGGCACCCAACGGGTGTCCCGTATCGCCCCAGGCGGCAACCTTCGACCCCTTTGACCGCCCTTACCAGATCGACCCCGCCGAGGCGCTGCGCTGGTCTCGCGATCAGGAGCCGGTGTTCTACAGCCCCAAGCTCGGCTATTGGGTCGTGAGCCGCTACGCCGATATCAAGGCGATCTTCCGCGATAACCTTACCTTTTCGCCCTCGATCGCCCTGGAGAAGATCACTCCGGCAAGCCGAGAGGCCCAGGCGGTGCTCGAGCGCTATGACTACGGCATGAACCGCACACTGGTGAACGAGGACGAGCCGGCCCATATGGCCCGTCGACGCGAGCTGCTCGAGGCCTTCTCTCCCGAAGCGCTGGAAGCCCACGCACCGATGGTGCGACGCCTGGTACGTGAGAAGCTCGACGCCATCATCGACCATGGCCGCGCCGACCTGGTTGGCGAGATGTTCTGGGAAGTCCCGCTCACGGTCGCGCTGCACTTCCTCGGCGTACCCGAGGAGGACATGGAGCAGCTGCGCCGCTTCTCGGTGGCCCATACCCTGAATACCTGGGGACGCCCGTCGCCCGAGCAGCAGGTCGAGGTGGCCGAGGGTGTCGGCAAGTTCTGGCAGTATTCGGGTCAGGTGCTCAAGAAGATGCAGAATCACTCCAGCGGCCACGGCTGGATGTACGACATGATCGAGAAGAATCGCCAGAAGCCGGACGTGGTGACCGACAACTACCTGCATTCGATGATGATGGCAATTATCGTCGCTGCCCACGAGACCACCGCCCTGGCCACCGCCAACGCTTTCCGCCAGCTGCTTTCACGGCCTTCCGTATGGGCCGAGCTATGCGATAACCCAGAGCTGATCCCCGCTGCGGCGGAGGAGTGTCTGCGTCATTCCGGCTCGGTAGTGGCCTGGCGGCGCATCGCCACCCGTGATGTCGAGGTGGGTGGCGTTGCCATCCCCGAGGGCGGCAAGATCCTGATGGTGACGGCCTCGGCCAATCACGATCCGGCCCATTTCGAGAATCCCGACGAACTCGACATCTATCGCGATAATGCCGTCGACCACCTGACCTTCGGCTACGGCAGCCACCAGTGCATGGGCAAGAACCTGGGGCGCATGGAGATGCGCATCTTCCTTGAGGAGTTCACACGGCGCCTGCCGCACCTGGAACTCGAGGAACAGGCGTTCACCTTTCTGCCCAACACCTCCTTCCGTGGCCCCGAAGCCCTGTGGGTGCGCTGGGACCCGGCGCAGAACCCGGAACGCCGCGACCCAAGGGTGCGCTCTGCCCAGCGCGACTTCCCGGTAGGAGCACCGGTCGCCCACGGTATCGTGCGGCGAGTTAGCGTGACTCGTGCCGAGCCAGAGGCGGATGGCGTACTCGGTGTGACCTTGGTCGACCCCGCCGGACGGAATCTACCGGCGTGGACGCCAGGCTCGCATCTCGACGTGGTGCTGCCCAACGGCGAGGCGCGCAAGTATTCGCTATGCGGCCCGGCGGAGTCCGGCGACTGGCGCATTGCTGTGCTGAACGAGGAGGCCGGTCGTGGCGGCTCACGTTGGATGCATGAGGCGGTGCGCGAGGGAGTCGAGCTGCGCGTGCGCGGGCCCAAGAACCACTTCCGCCTCGATGAAACGGCGCAGCACTACCTGTTGATCGCCGGGGGCATCGGCATCACCCCGATCATGGCCATGGCCGACCGGCTCAAGCGCCTGGGCAAGTCCTATGAGCTGCATTACGCCGGTCGTTCCCGCGGCAGTATGGCTTTCATCGAGCGGATCGAGCATGACCACGGCGAGGCGCTGCGGCGTTATGCCAAAGATGAAAACCAGCGGCTCGACCTCGCCTGCCTGCTTGCCGAGCCGGACGCGGGCACGCTGCTCTACGCCTGTGGTCCGGAGCGGCTGCTCACGGCGCTGGAGGCCGGCACCACTCACTGGCCGGCGGGCAGCCTGCACGTGGAGCATTTCACTGCCGAGGGTGCGCTGCTCGATCCTGATAAGGAGCACGCTTTCCAGGTCGAACTCGCCGACTCCGAATTCGTCGTCGAGGTAGCGCCGGATCGCACCTTGCTGCAGGCGCTGCGTACCGCCGGCGTCGATGTGCCCAGCGACTGTGAGGAAGGGCTGTGCGGCTCCTGCCAGGTCGAGGTGATAGAGGGCGAGATCGATCACCGTGACAAGGTGTTAACCGCCGCGGAACGCGCCGGGCAGGACCGCTTGATGAGCTGTTGCTCACGCGCCAAGGGCAAGAAGCTGGTGCTGGCCCTCTAAAAAGTGGCTGCGCTCGGCCATACGGCGTTAAATCGCACGCTCACTTTTTTACAATCAACAAGACCTACGCCAACCCTGACAACCGGGACTCACGAGGAACGACAATGAAAATACACAAGCTCGCGACACTGACGACACTAACTGCGCTCTCTTTCGGTGCCTTCCAGGGCGCTGCTGCTACCGAACTGCAGGTCAGCACCTGGGCGGGTCCCAACCATGGCGTCAACACCATTGTCTGGCCGACCTGGGCGAGCTGGGTGGAAGAAGCCACCCAGGGCCGCGTTACCGTCAACGTGGTCCACGACATGGGGCCGCCCAACGCCCAGATGGAGTTGATCGCCGACGGCGTGGCCGATGTCACTTGGCTGTTCCATGGCCTGATGCCGGGTCGCTTCGAGCTGACCAAGCTGCCCGAGCTACCCACCTTCGAGGACTTCTCTTCCGAAGCTGCCTCGGTGGCTTATTGGCGCACGCATAACGAGTACTTCGCCGATGCCGGCGAGCATCGCGGCGTCGAAGTAATCGGTGTGGGCGTGCATGGTCCGGGTTCGATGTTCCTCAACCAATCCATCGACAGCCTCGACGACCTTCGCAACAAACGCGTGCGCATCGGCGGCGGCGTGATGGGTGATATCTCCAACGCCCTGGCGCTGACCGGCGTGGCGCTCCCACCAGCCAGCACCTACGAGGCGGCGACCCAGGGTGTCATCGATGGCGCCATGCTGACGCTGGAGGGCCTCAAGAGCTTCCGTCTGGCCGAGGTGCTGCCCTACACGGTGCAGATGCCGGGTGGCTTCTATCGTGGCAGCTTCTCGCTGGTGATGAACCCCGATACCTGGGCGTCGCTTTCTGAGGAAGACCGTGAGGCGATCGAAAGCGTCTCAGGCGAAAAGCTCTCGCGCCTGTTCGGCTACATGATGGATGTGGTCGACGTGCGCGGCATTGAATTCGCCGAGCAACAGGGCAACACCTTTATCGAGCTGCCGGCCGAGGAGATCGAACGCTTCCAGCAGCTGGCCGCCGCTCTGCCGGGGGAGTGGAAGGAAGCGGCCGGTGCCAAGGGTGTCGATGGCGAAGCCGCTCACGCTTACTTCTTCGAGCAGCTCGGCGCCGCCGAGGGCGATGAGGGGCTGTCGCAGGACGAGGTCATCGACCCCGAAGCCTGATCTTTATCTTCCGTTACCTCTTCGAGCGCGGCCCTTGCCGCGCTCGTTGTCATTTACGACAGGCCTGTATTTTGTTTCAAATGCAACTATTTTGACCTCAGTCAATGCTGCCCAAGGGGAGAGAGTCGATACTGCTGAAAACGCACCGGAAGGGAGAAACGTCATGAATCAGGCACCCAAGACGACATGGTGGGAGCGTCTTTGCGAAGGCAGCTACCGCGCCACCACGCGACGGCTTGTCCGCGAGATCGAGGCGGAATCGCCCAAGGTCTACAGCGAGATGCTTCAGGATCTGAAAACGCCTTTGGAGCCTGCCTTCGAACGTGAGGTCGCCAGACATCTCGACCGCAGTGGTTATCGCGCCTTCGTACCTGCCGATACCCTAATGCCGGCCATGCTTCAGCGCTTCGGTATCGAGCAGGCCTGCGTCTCCGACCACGTCAGCTATCCCAGCCTGCGCGGCAACTGCAACGCCTGCCCGGTGGCCGGCTATTGCTGGGGCGCCATGCGTCGCGAGGCGGGGGTCGACGAGTGTCGCGCCTTCTGCCCCAATGCGGCGGCCTTCGAGCGGCTGGCCGAAACCGCCTGACGGTACGTGCGCTATAGCAGGGCCAACAGTACGCCGGCCAGGGCGCAGGCGCCCAGCACCTTGAGCATGCCCACGCCGAAGCGGAATATCGCCAGCAGGGCCGCCACCGATAGGGCCAGGGCTGCCACGTCCAGGCTGGCGATATCAGGTACCAGCAGGCGCAGTCCCGCGCCACGCCACTCGCCGACCTCGGCGAACACCACGTGCAGGCCGAACCACACCGCCAGGTTGAGCACCACGCCCACCACCGCCGCGGTGATCGCTGTCATGGCGCCGCTCAGCGCGGCGTTGTCGCGCAGGCGTTCGACATAGGGTGCGCCGAGAAAAATCCACAGGAAGCAGGGCACGAAGGTGACCCAGGTGACGAGCACCGCCGCCAGGGTGGCAGCCAGCCAGGGGTCGAGAGGCGCGGCGTCGCGGAAGGCGCCCATGAAGCCGACGAACTGTACCACCTGGATCAACGGGCCGGGGGTGGTCTCGGCCATGCCCAGGCCGTCGAGCATCTCGCCCGGTGCCAGCCAACCGTAGTTCTGCACCGCCGCCTGGGCCACGTAGCTGAGCACCGCATAGGCGCCGCCGAAGGTCACCACCGCCATCTGACTGAAGAAGGTGGCGATCTGGCTGAACACGTTGGCCGGGCCCAGTGTGAGCAGCAGCAGAGCCACCGGGGTCAGCCACAGCGTCAGGAAGATACCCGATACTTTCAGCGACCAGGCGCGATTGGGCCGCGCGTGGTCGGGCAGCTCGGCGCCCAGCAGTGAAGCGCTATCGGCCAGGCCGCCGGATTCACTTCCACCATGCCCGCCGCCGACGCGGAACAGCGGCGAGCCGGCCTTGCCACCGAGAAAGCCGATCAGCGCCGCGCCCAGGATGATCAAGGGAAAGGCGATATCGAAGAAGAAGATCGCGAAGAAGGCGGCTGCGGCGATGCTCAGCATGACATTGTTGCGCAGGGCGCGTTTGCCGATGCGTACCACCGCGTTTATCACGATGGCCAGCACCGCCGCCTTGAGGCCGAAGAACAGTCCTTCCACCACCCCGACGTTACCCAACGCGGCGTAGAGATAGCTGAGCGCCAGAATGCTGATGAAGCCGGGCAGCACGAACAGCGTGCCGGCCAGCAGGCCGCCCTTGGTGCGATGCATCAGCCAGCCGATGTAGATCGCCAGCTGCTGCGCCTCCGGCCCGGGCAGCAGCATGCAGTAGTTGAGCGCATGCAAAAAACGGTTCTCGCCGATCCAGCGCTTCTCTTCCACCAGAATTCGATGCATCACGGCGATCTGCCCGGCCGGGCCGCCGAAGCTGAGCAGGGCGATGCGCAGCCAGACGGCAACGGCTTCTCGAAAAGGAATGTGGTGCGGCAGGGGCGGCTGCATGTTGTCTCCAGTCAGGGCAGGGCTCGAGTCGAAGGCAAGCCTATCCTAACTGCTTGAGATGACGGCGTCGTTGATGCGTCAGCTCGCCATCGACCCCAGTGGGTATCGCCGATGTACGGTGATGGCCCTCGGCAAGCCTCAAGTAAGTGAGGACTTACTTGATTGGCCATCTATTGAGCGGGGTCAAGGCGAGGTGTGATAGAGGCGCTACGGTAAGAACTGGCTGTAGAGGAACGCCTTGATGAATAAAACTCGACCACCCCAAGAGTCCCGCCCGCCGCCACATGACGAGAAGCAGCTGCACGATTTTCTCGAAGGCGAGCGGGCCCTGCTCGAGCTCAGATGCTGCGAGCCAAAAGCACTGAGTGTGCTGATACATGACTTGGCTCATCCCATGAGCCCTTCGCTGGAGCAGGCCATTGCACGCAGCCTGGCCAGTCGGGAACTGGCGGATTTTTCTTCCGCCAGTTCCCTGCTACCCGTGATGATGCGACGCTTCGGCATCGATTCGGCCGCCTGCAGCCGCGACCCGGCCATCCATTCCCTGCGTACCGTTTGCAGTGCCTGCCCCAAGATCGCGACCTGCTGGCTGGCGCTGCGCCACGATGCCCCGCGGGAGGAGTGTCGGGAATTCTGTCCCAACACCGAGGCGCTCGAAAGCGGGGCGAGCCGGTCGCTCGACAGTGAAGCGCCTCAGGCCGGAAGTTCCTGACACAACAGTTCTGTTACCGCCTCGCCGACACGTCGGACGCCGGCTTCAACGGTGGGTGTCAGAGCCATGGCGTAGTTCAGGCGCAGGCAGTGGCGATATTTACCCGAGGCCGAGAACAGCGATCCTGGTGTGATGTGCAGGCCCTCGTGTGCCAGGAACTCCTTGAGGCGCACGCAGTCGATGGTGCCCGGCAGTTCCAGCCACAGCAGAAACCCACCTTGCGGATAACTGACCCCGGTGCCTGCCGGGAAGTAGCGCGTGACCCAGTCGATCATGACGTCGCGATGTCGGCGGTACTGGCGCACCATCTCGCGCAGGTGACGCTCGTAGTGGCCGTGCTGGACGAACTCCGCCACGGCGAGCTGCGGCAGCGTGGCCGAGGCGCCGGTCGAGACGTACTTCATGTGCAGGGCCTGGTCGCGGTATCGACCTGGTGCCATCCAGCCGACTCGCAGCCCCGGCACCAGGGTCTTGGAGAAGGCGCTGCACAGCAGTACCCGGCCATCGTCGTCGAAGCTCTTGAGGGTGCGCGGTCTGGGTGTCTCGAAGGAGAGATCGCCGTAGATGTCATCCTCGACGATCGCCACGTCGAAGCGCTGAGCCAGGGCGACCAGCGCTCGCTTGCGCGCCTCGGGCATGGTGTAACCGAGTGGGTTGTTGCAGGTGGGTGTGATCTGGATGGCCTTGATCGGCCATTGTTCCAACGCCATCTCCAGCGCTTCCAGGCTGATGCCGGTGCGCGGGTCGGTGGGAATCTCCAGCGCCTTGAGCTTCTGGGCCTTGAGAATCTGCATGGTGCCGTAGAAGCTCGGCGAGTCCACCGCCACCACGTCGCCCGGTTCGGTCAGGATGCGCAGGGCGAGAGAAAGCGCCTCCTGGCAGCCGGTGGTGATCAGCACGTCATCCGGGTGCAGCAGGCAGCCCGACTTGGTGGCCAGCCGCACGACCTGGCGGCGCAGTGCAAGGCTGCCCTGCAGGCTGTCGTAGTTGAGACCGTGGGCCGCCACGTGGCGATGCAGGGTGGCCAGCTGGCGCTGCAGGGGGCGCAGGCTGGCGGCGGCAAGATCGGGGATTCCGCGCCCCAGCATCAGCAGGCGATCCTCCTCGGGGGAGCGCGCCACCAGCTCAAGCACTTGGTCCCATTGAGAAACGTCGAGCGGGCGCTGGGCGGGGCGGGATACCTTCGGCAGCAGGCTTGGGGTCGGACGGGGCAGTACGTAATAACCCGAACGGGGGCGCGCCTCCGCCAGGCCGGCTTCCTCGAGGCGTCTGTAGGCCTCCTGCGCCGTCGAAATGCTCATACCCAGTTCGCTGCAGAGCACACGCACTGAGGGTAGTCGATCGCCGACACGGTACTGGCCCTGCTCGATACGCTGAGTCAGGGTCTGGGCTACTTGTTCGTAACGTTTCATGACAGATTGGCTCAGCTGCTCCCGCTCTGCGGTACAGGTGGTGAGGGAAGGGACGATACAGTGTAAGCATAGTACCGTCTGTATTGAAAAACTATTTTTCTTCTGAATCTGTAATGATCTCGTATGCGGCCATAGCCTGTCAGAACCCACCGACAGGAGATGCCAGCATGATTCTCGCTTATCTTTCCCGCCTTGGCATGCGGCTCAGAAGCCAGCATCAACGCTACCGTTCGCGGCGTCAGTTGGGCCAACTCGACGACCACCTGCTGCAAGACATCGGCCTCGACCGGGGTGCCGCCGAGCGGGAGGTGCGTAAGCCGTTCTGGAGGTAGTGCCGACAGGAGGGAACCGCAGCCAGTGGGGTCTATCCTAGAGTCAAGACCTGAGTCCGGCAGCCAAGGAGGAGCCAGCCATGATCGAGACACTGCCTGCCCCGGAGTACGTCGCGGCGTTTCGCATATCGGGCACGCTGCGCCGCGAGGACTACGATGTGCTGATCCCAGCGATCGAGGAAAAGCTCTCGTACAGTGAACGCATCGGCGTGCTGGCCGATATGACCGAGTTCGATCATATGACCCCCGGCGCCCTGCTGCGTGATCTCTCCTATGCCATGAGCAAGCTTGGCGAGTACCACCGCTTCAAGCGCGCCGCGGTAATCGCCGACAAGCGCTGGATCGAAACGACCACCAAGCTGGCCGACAAGCTGTTGCCCCAGGTCGAGATGCGTGTGTTCCATCGCGGTGAGCTGGAAGAGGCCATGCGCTGGGTCGCCGGCTTTCGCAGCAACCTATGAAAGACGGGCTATGACGCCGTGGCCGTGGCGGCCCGGTCGCCGTGCCACTGGCGCAGCAGCCAGCCAAACACCAGCCCCAGTGCCAGCAGCCACACTCCGGCGGCGGTCAGCAGCCATAGGCTGTCGGCCAGTCGCAGCACCAGCCCGCCAAGGCTAACCCCTACCGACTGGCCGAGGAACAGGCAGCCGGCGAACACCGCCATGGCGGTTCCGCGCATGGCGGGGGCCATCTGGGTGGCGTTGATCTGCAGCGTGCTGTGCATCATGTAGAAGCCGAGCCCGGCGGCGAAGGCGCTGGCGGTAGCCAGGGCCGGCAGCGGGGCCAGCGCCAGCCCGATGAAGCCGAGCCCCATCAGCACGCCGCCCCCCGCAGCGAGGCCCGGCTCGCCCAGGCGTGCCACCAGCGGTCGTGCCAGGGCGGCGAAGATCAGCCCGCCCACGCCGAACAGCGCCACCATCAGCCCGGCTTGGGTCAGGGAGACATCCAGGCGGGTATAGAGATGGCTGGCGACGAAGGCCAAAGCGCCGAAGGCGGCGATACCCTCGAGAAATACCAGCGCCAGGATGCGTCGGGCGCGGGAAATATTCAGCACCTCACGTATGCGTGAGAAGTAGTTGGTTCGGCCCTTATCGGCCTTGGGCGGCGACAGCGCCGGCTGGCGCCGCAGCGCTACCAACAGCAGACCGCCGGCGGCAAGAAACAGCAGGGTGAGCAGCGCGAAGGCCACTTGCCAGCCCAGCGTATCGGCCAGGAAGCCGCCCGCCACCTGCCCCGAGATGAGTCCCAATACCGCGCCGGAAAGCATGTGGGCGAGTGTGACCTGACGCCGTTCGTAGGGCACGTTATCGCCAACCCAGGCCATGGAGAGGGGAATGATGGCCGCGGCGGTGGCGCCGTTCAGCGTGCGAAACACCAGCAGCATCGGCAGCGACTCGGCCAATGCCGAGCCCAGTGCCCCCACGGCACAGGCTAGGGTGGCCAGGCCGATTACCCGCAGGGTGCCGTGGCGGTCGCCCAACGGGCCATAGGCGAGCTGCATCACGCCGTAGGCGATGGCGAACAGGGTGATATTCTGTGCCACATCGGCCACCGGGCGGGCGAAGGCCTCGGACAGTGCCGGCAGCATGGCGTCGGTGACCCGCATCGACGCCATGCTGGCAAAGCCCGCCAAGGCCAGCAGCAGAATGACCAGTCGAGAGGGGGGTGATGTCTCGCTCATCGCTCCGCCCCCTGCGCCTGTTGGACCTCCACGGCACGCTCGGCGGGCCGTACCAGCCCGACGAAGCTTGCCACGGCCAGCAGGCCGCCAAGTGCCACCACGATTGCCATGGTCCGTGACGTGCCGTCGTGCAGCTGGGCCACCGCTCCGCCGACCAGGGCCGCAATGGTCATCTGCAGGAAGCCGAACAGTGATGACGCCGCGCCGGCACAGTGAGGATTTCGCGCCAGGGCACCGGTCATCGACTGCGGCATCAGCACACCCATGCCGACCATGAACAGCACATGCGGACCGACCACGGCCCAGGCGGCGTACACTCCGGAAAGTGCCAGTACCGCCATCAGACTACCGCCCATGGCGCACCCCAGGGCGCCCAGACCGACCAGCCGCTCGCGCCCCAACCGATGGCTGTAGCGGCCACTGAGCAGGGTGCCGACGAAGAAGCCGGCCACGATCAGAGTGAAGAACAGCCCGTAATGGAAAGGCGTAACGCCGAGGAACTCGATCAGCACGAACGACGAGCCTGAAAGGTAGGCGAACAGACCCGAAAAGGCCGCCGCGTTGGTCAGGGTGTAGCCCATGAAGGTGCGCTGGCCGAGCAGCATGCGGAAGTTGGCCACGATCACCTTCGGGTGAATCGACTGGCGCCGCTCCGGCGGCAGCGGCTCCGGCAGCGCCAGGATAAGCAGTGGCAGCATCGCCGCGGCATAGAGCGCCAGCAGCACGAAGATCGATTCCCAGCCCCAGAACAGCAGCAGCCCGGCGCCGACGATGGGCGCCACTGCCGGGGCCAGCGACATGGTGCTGGCCATATAGGAGAGAATGCGTCCGGCCTCGATGGGGCCGTAGATGTCGCGCACCGCCGCACGGCCCAGCACCGGCCCGGTGGCACCGCCGAGCGCCTGTAGGAAGCGCCCGGCCAGCAGCCACTCGATGCTGGGGGCGAAGGCGCACAGCAGGCTTGCCAGCAGGAACAGACTGAAGCCGAAGATCATGACCGGCTTGCGGCCGAAGCGGTCGGAGAAGGGTCCGCAAAACAGCTGGGCGGCGGCGAAGCCGGCCATGTACAGGCTCAGGGTCAGCTGTACCTGGTCGGGGCCGGTGTCGAGCGCCGCGGCCATGGCCGGCATGGCCGGCAGGTACATGTCGGTGGCCAGCGGGCCCAGTGCGGTCAGGGCCGCCAGGGTAACGACCGTGGCAGGGGACTTCAGCCTCAGCACATCGAACTCTCCTTGGGAGGGCGAACAACGACCAGCGGGCGCCGCACTCCCCGCTCCGAATCGGAACGGCAGGCGCGGCGCCCGCTAGTCGTTAGTCTGCTTAATATAGCCTAAATGCCGTGGCCTTGCTCAACCGGCGTCGGGCTGTTGGCCCGGTGCGGCCTTGGTGAAGGCTTCGAGCTCGCGACAACGCTCGGCGATGCGTCGAATCGTCGGATACGCCGAAAGCTCGCACTCGAAGCGTTCGGCATTGAACACCTGGGGCACCAGGCAAATATCCGCCAGGGTTGGGCTATCGCCGTGGCAGAACTCGCCGGTGGCGGCCTCTCCCGTCAGCCTTGCCTCCAGGGCGGTGAAGCCTTCGGCGATCCAGTGGCGGTACCAGCCGAGTTTGGCCTCCTCGTCCAGCTTGAGCTCTCCCACCAGGTACTTTAGCACTTTGAGGTTGTTGAGCGGGTGGATCTCACAAGCGACGAGCTGAGCCAGCGAGCGCACCCGAGCGCGGCCTTCGGCATCCGCCGGCAGCAGCGCCGGTTCGGGATAACACTCGTCGAGGTATTCGCAGATCGCCAGCGACTGGGTCAACTGGGTGCCGTCGTCGGTTTCCAGCACCGGCACCAGCCCCTGGGGGTTGCGGGCGAGGTTATCCTCGCCCCGCTGCTCTCCCTTGACCAGATTGACGGCGGTTTGGGCGTAGTCGAGCCCCTTCAGGTTGAGCGCGATGCGCACTCGATACGCCGCCGAGGAGCGGAAATAGCCGTACAGCGTAGTCATGCTTGCTTCCTCCTGGCGCTTATTTGGGCTGGTACTTCACCACCTGCTGGTCGATGGCGCCGAAAATGCTGTTGCCGTTACGGTCGAACATCTCGATGCGCACCCGGTCGCCGAAGCGCATGAAAGAGGTTTTCGCCGCGCCGTGCAGGATCTGCTCCACCATGCGCACCTCGGCCAGGCAGCTGTAGCCCACACCGCCGTCGGCAATCGGCTTTCCGGGGCCGCCGTCGGGGTCGGGGTTGGAGACGGTGCCCGAGCCGACCACCGCACCGGCGCCCAGGTAGCGGGTCTTGGCCGCATGCGCCACCAGCTGCGGGAAGCTGAAGATCATATCGGGGCCGGCGTCCGGCTCGCCGAACTTCTCGCCGTTCAGGTGTACGGTCAACGGCAGGTGCACCTTGCCGTCCTTCCAGGCATCGCCCAGTTCGTCCGGGGTGACGCAGACCGGTGAGAAGCTCGAGGCCGGCTTGGCCTGGAAGAAGCCGAAGCCCTTGGCCAGCTCGCCGGGGATCAAGCCGCGTAGACTGACGTCGTTGACCAGCATGACCAGCTTGATGTGGCCGGCGGCCTGCTCCGGGGTCACCGCCATGGGCACGTCGTCGGTGATCACCGCGATCTCGCCTTCGAAGTCGATGCCGTGCTCCTCGCTGACCGCCTCGATGTCCTCGGTGGGGGCGAGGAAACGGTCGCCGCCCCCCTGGTACATCAGCGGGTCGGTCCAGAAGGTTTCCGGCATTTCGGCATTGCGTGCCTGGCGCACCAGCTTGACGTGATTGAGGTAGGCGGAGCCGTCGGCCCAGTGGTAGCTGCGCGGCAGTGGCGAGTGCAGCTTGCTTTGGTCGAGTTCGAAGGCACCCTCGGCGCAGCCGTCGTTGAGCTCGGCATAGCGCGCTTCCAGTTTGGGGCTCACCTCAGCCCAGTTCTCGATCGCCTGCTGAAGAGTGGCGGCGATGTCGGCGGCGGAAACGGCCTGGCTCAGGTCGCGGGAGACCACCAGCAGTTCGCCGTCGCGGCCTTTTTTCAGAGTAGCGAGTTTCATCTTGGCTCAATCCTTTCGTCAGGGGCGGGGCTCGTCGGCCCCGTCCGGTTCAGCGTTTCGTCTCTCGGGGCTGCTTATTCGCTCAAGGCTGCTTATTCGCTCAAGGCTGCTTCGGATCGAAATGCGAGCGCAGGGTCGACCACACATCGACGTAATCGCGCTGGCGAATGTCCGCGTTCAGTGCCGCCTCGGTCGGATGGAAGACATAGCGGCTCTCGAACATGAAGGCCAGGGTCGCATCCAGGCGCTGCGGTGTCAGCTCGGCATTGGACGCCTTCTCGAAGGTCTCGGCGTCGGGGCCGTGGGGAGACATGCAGTTGTGCAGGCTGGCCCCGCCGGGCAGGAAGCCCTCGGCCTTGGCGTCGTACTCGCCGTGGATCAGGCCCATGAACTCGCTCATCAGGTTGCGATGGAAGTAGGGCGGGCGGAAGGTGTTCTCGGCCACCATCCAGCGCGGCGGGAAGATAACGAAATCGATATTGGCCATGCCCGGGGTGTCGGAGGGAGAGGTCAGCACGGTGAAGATCGAGGGATCAGGGTGATCGAAGCTCACCGTGTTGATGGTGTTGAAGTTAGCCAGGTCGTACTTGTAGGGCGCGTAGTTGCCGTGCCAGGCCACCACGTCGAGCGGCGAATGGCCGAGCTTGGTGGTCCAGAAACGTCCGGAGAACTTGGCCACCAGCTCGAAGTCGCCCTGCACATCCTCGTAGGCCGCCACGGGGGAGAGGAAATCTCGCGGGTTGGCCAGGCCGTTGGCGCCGATGGGCCCCAGGCCGGGCAGCTCCAGAGGGCTGCCGTAGTTCTCGCAGATATAGCCGCGAGCGGCATCGGAACCTTCCGCCAGGCGCACTTGGAACTTGATGCCGCGGGGGATCACGGCGATCTCGCCGCCCTTGACCTGCAATTCGCCCATTTCGGTGCGCAGGCGCAGGGTGCCATGCTGCGGCACGATCAGCAGTTCGCCGTCGGCGTCGTAGAAGAAGCGCTCGGTCATGTCGCGGTTGAAGGCGTAGACATGCACGCCGCAGCCGGCCTGGGTGCCGGCGTCACCGTTGACGGCGATGGTCAGCAACCCATCGATGAAGTCGGTGGGCTCGGCGGGAATCGGCAGCGGGTCCCAGCGCATCTGGTTGGGATCGGCGGCGGGCTTGGCCAGCGGCGAGGTCGCCACCCGGCGGTTCTCCAGCGGCGTATAGGCGCTCTGCACTACCGAGGGGCGAACGCGGTAGAGCCAGCTGCGCAGGTTGGCGTGACGCGGTGCGGTAAAGGCCGAGCCGGTGAGCTGCTCGGCGTACAGGCCGTAGGCGCAGCGCTGCGGGGAGTTCTGACCCTCGGGCAGGGCGCCGGGCAGCGCCTCGGTGGCGAAGTGGTTGCGAAAACCGCTCATGGTCTCGAGCGCTTGGGTCGTCATGTCGGGGTTCCTCTTGATCAACGTCCTGTTGATGGCTTGTTGTCTTTAGCGGGTCTCGATACTGCCGGCGATCATTCGCCGGCGCCCTGTGCATCCGGCTGCGAGCCCATCTGGCCGGCGATGGCCAATGCCTCCTCGAGCACCTGCTGGTCGCCGATGTGGTTGGCCAGCAGCAGGATCAGCCGGGTATTGATGCGCTCGCTCTCGGCCTCACTGCGCTCGCGATGCAGCTCCGTCAGCGCGGCGTAGAAGGCGTCCGGGGCGGTAAAGTTGGGGTTCAGCTCAAGCCGTGGCATGGGTGCCTCCCTGAACGGTGGAAGGAACGAGATCAGCGCCCAAGGCGCGCTTCAGTGCTGCGCCGACCTCTGTCGCTGAGACGATGTTCCATCGGGCGCTGACGTGCTGGTCGGGGCGAATCAGGTAGGCGACGCCGCCGGTTAGGCCGTAGCGCTCGCCAACCAGGTTCTCCACGTCCTCGATCTGGCGGCAGCGCGGCAGCTCGGTCAGGGGGTGGGGTGCCGGCCCGACGACTAGCAGGTCGAGATCGGCTTGTTGCTCGAGCAGCGGACGTAGCTCGGTGGCAAGCGACTCGGCCCTCGTGCTGTCGAGGCGGCCGTCGAGCAGCAGCACGAAGCGGTCACCCAGCTGGTTGAGCAGCCAGGTGCACTGCCCGGCCAAGTCGATCGGCGCGTCCTTGGCCGGGCTGCCGGGGCGTAGTTCCAGCGGCAGGCCCTCGGCCTCGTGGCCGTTGAGTGGCGAGCCGTCGTAGCGGCACGGCATGGAGAGGCGGCCGCTGTTGACCAGACTGCGAGCGAAGGGGTAATGCTCGGCCAGTTCCAGCACGCTGTCGCGAAACAGCCGACTGATGCGGCTCTTGGGCGTGATAAAGTCGGTGGCACGCGTCGAGTTGAGGATGTTCTCGGCTGCACCGTGCTGGCGCTCGTCGTTATAGGTAGCAAGTAGCGCCTCGGGGGCCTGACCCTTGAGTACCCGCGCCAGCTTCCACGCCAGATTCTCGGTGCTCTGCAGCGCACCGTTGGCGCCGCGGGCGCCAAAGGGCGAGACCTGATGGGCGGCGTCGCCCATGAAGAACACCCGGTGGTGGGTGTAGTCGTCCATCTTGCGGCAGCGGAAGGTATAGACGCTGGCCCACTCCAGCTCGAACTCCACGTCCTCGCCGAGCATTGCCTGCACCCGGGGGCGAATGTTCTCTTCCTTTTTCTCCTCCTCCGGGTCGGCGTCCCAGCCCAGCTGGAAGTCGATGCGCCAGATGTTGTCCGGCTGGCGATGCAGCAGTACCGACTGGTTGCGATGGAAGGGTGGGTCGAACCAGAACCAGCGTTCGGTGGGGAAGTCCGCCTTCATGATCACGTCGGCGATCAGGAAGCGGTCCTGGAAGATCTGGCCGCGGCTCTCAAGGCCCAGCATGTCGCGGATCTTGCTGTTGGCACCGTCGGCCACCAGCAGGTAGTCGCAGGCGAGGCGGTAGTCGCCGTCCTCGGTGCTGACCAGCACTTCGCTGCGCTCGGGGCGGCTGTCGACCTCGGTCACCTTGTGCTTCCAGCGCAGGTCGATGCGATCGGCTAGCTCGTCTGCGCGATCGACCAGATACTCCTCGAAGTAGTACTGCTGCAGGTTGATGAAGGCCGGCATGCGATGGCCCGCTTCCGGCAGCAGGTTGAAGTCGTAGACTTCGCGCTCCTGGAAGAACACCCGGCCGTGCTGCCAGGTCACGCCCTTTTCCACCATCGGCTGAGCACAGCCCAGGCGGTCGAGAATCTCCAGGGTGCGCTTGGCGAAGCAGATCGCCCGCGAACCGACGCTGACCGTATTGTTGTCATCGAGCACGATACTCTCGATGCCCTGCTGAGCCAGGTCGATGGCCATGGCCAGGCCGGTGGGGCCGGCGCCGACGATCACCACCGGGCAGTGGCGTACGTCGTCACGGTCGAGCTCCGGCGCGCGCCGATACGGATAGACAGGATTGTTGTAGGTAGTTGGCATGCTTCCTCCGACCGCGGCTGCCGGGCAGGCTCGTACCCTGTCCGGCGCCGCCCGCCAGGCATTTTTTTAAAACGGCTCGTTACTGGTTCTCGACGACTTCCTGCAGCGAATGCCACATCTGGGTATCGCGCTCGGCGGTCCAGATGCGCGGGTCGGGGTACTCGCCGCCGGCCTCGTCATAGCAGCGGGTAATGTCGAACGGTACGCAGTGATCAAAGATCACCCAGTGACCGTACTTCGGCTTGAGCAGGGCGTACGTCTCGGCATAACACTCGGAGAGCGACTTGCCTGCCGCCTTGCCTGCCTTGACGCTCTCATACATATCGTTGAGAAAGTCGCGGGTGCCCTGGATCGCTTCCTGGCACTGCTCGGGTGACTGCAGCGCCTCACCGCGGCCCGGCACCAGCTTCTGCGGTGCCATGGCCTGCAGGCGGTCGAGGGTGGCGGGCCAGTCCTCGTGATAGGCATCGCCGGTGTAAGGTGTGGCGCCGTACTCGACCAAATCGCCGGAGAACATCACCTTCTCCTCGGGCAGCCAGACGATGGTGTCGCCCTTGGTATGGCCGCGGCCGAGATGGATGATGCGGACTTCGCGCTTGCCCATGAACACCGTCAGCTCCTTCTGGAACACGATGTTGGGCCAGGTCAGGCCGGGCACCGAGTCCACACCCTTGAACAGGCGTGGGAAGCGGCCGACTTCGGATTCATAATCCTGCTGGCCGCGTTCGACGATCAGGTCGTAGGTATTCTGACTGGCGTAGATGTTCTCGGCCTTGTAGGCGGAAGCGCCGAGCACGCGCACGGCGTGGTAGTGCGTCATCACCACGTGCTTGATCGGCAGGTCGGTGACTTCGCGGATACGGCGAATCACGTCCTGGGCCATGATCGGCGTGGCCTGGGTGTCGATCACCATCACGCTATCGTCGCCGATCACCACGCCGGTGTTGGGGTCGCCTTCGGCGGTATAGGCATAGAGGCCTTCGGCCAGTTTGGTGAAGCTGATCTGCTTCTCTTCGGTATCGGCGTGGGAAGCGAACTTCTTGCTCATGGTTCCTCCAGAGTCGTCAGGGGCGTCACGCTGGACGTAGTCGGTCACGGTGGGCGTTCGGAATGGTTGCAGCTTAGTTGCTATTGAAACTATATGTCCAGCAAACCGTACTTACTCTGCTAAGGAAATAGCCTGGCGATTGTCTAAAAATTGCTTGGGATCATGGGTTTTCGGCGTTTTTACTACCTAAGTCTAGTGCCATTAATTACCAAATTAGTTGCAGGGGAGAGTAACTGGCGGCAAGGTGACAGCGTGATACAACAGGCTGTTGCGCTCCTGCTTCCATCTACCCCAGAGCGTGCAGCCGCATACAACAACGTAGGTACACATGGTGGCGCAAGCACGCCCCCGTGACGACCTAGGAGCACGCAATGAAAATCAAAAATCGCCTCATGATCGGCGCCGTGGCGGCGTTCGGTCTCAGCCTCGGCACGCCTGCGCTGGCCCAGACCGCCATTACCGTCAGCACCTGGGGCGGTCCTAACCATGGCGTCAACACCATCGTCTGGCCCACCTGGAAGGCGTGGATCGAAGAGGCCACCGAAGGCCGTGTGACCGTCGAGGTCGTGCACGACATGGGCCCGCCGGCCGCGCAGATGGAGATCGTGGCCGACGGCATTGCCGACGCCAGCTGGATCTTCCACGCCCATATGGCCGGGCGCTTCCTGGCCACTCAGCTGCCCGAGTTCCCCACCTTCGAAGACTTCTCTTCCGAAGATGCCGCCGCGGCCTACTGGCATACGCACCAGGAGTTCCTGGCTCAAGCCAACGAACATCGCGGTGTCGACGTGCTGGCCATGGGGGTGCATGGTCCGGGCCAGATCTTCACCCGCACCCAGGTCGACTCGATCGACGAGCTCGCCGGCAAGCGCCTGCGAGTCGGTGGAGGTGTGATGAGTGGCCTGGCCGATGCCATGCGCGTGACCGGCGTGGCGCTGCCGCCTACCGGTGTCTATGAAGCCGCGTCTCAGGGCGTAGTCGACGGCGCCATGCTGACCCTGGAGAGCCTGCGCAGCTTCCGCGTGGCGGAAGTCGCGCCGCACACCCTGACCGTCGACGGCGGCTTCTACCGCGGCAGCTTCGCCATCGTCATTAACCCGATGTTCTGGGACCAGATCTCGGCCGAGGACCGCGAGGCCATCGAGCGTGTGTCCGGTGAACACCTGTCGCGCCTGTTCGGCTACATGATGGACGTTTCCGACGAGAGCGGTGTCGAGTTCGGCCAGGAGCGCGGCGCCACCTTCACCCAGGCTCCCGAGGCGGATATCGAGCGGCTGCGCGGTGTCACCGACGAGCTGATTGCCGAGTGGACCGCCGCCGTGGCGGATCGCGGCGTCGACGCCGAGGCAGCCTTGGCGCACTTCCGCGAACAACTGGCCATGGCCGCCGAGAGCGAAGGCATCGCCGGCCGCGTGGTCCGTCAGTAACCTATTTGTATTTCCTGGAGGCTTGACCATGCCGACCTCGTCCACGCTCTGGTTGCGGGTCGGCCGTGTCATGCAGCTGACGCTGGAGGGGGTGGCAGGCGCCACCCTCTTCGCCATGATGTTGCTGACCACGGCGGATGTGACCGGACGTTATTTCTTCAATTCGCCAATACTCGGCACCGTCGAGCTGACCCAATTGATGCTGGCCGCGCTGGTATTCCTGTCGCTGCCGGTGGTGTGCTGGCGCGAGGAGCACGTCAGCGTCGACCTGCTCGACAGTGTGTTCCCTGCGCGGCTGATCTGGATTCGCCAGGTGCTGGTCAATCTGATCGTCACCGGGGCGCTGTGGATCATGGCGCGGCGTGTGTGGGCGTTGGGCAACCGCGCCATGGAGTGGGGCGATGTGACCGAGTTCCTGCGCATCCCCAACGGTTATCTCATCTATCTGATTTCGATCATGCTGGCCGTCTCGGCCGCACTGACGCTGCTGCGCGCCGTGGGTTATCTGCTGGAGGGCGTGGGAGTGCTACAGCGCGGCGGCCCGCTGAGCCCTCATACAGAACGGGGAGGCGACAATGACTGAAGCGCTGTATGGGTTCGCCGCCCTGCTGCTGCTGGCATTTCTGCGGGTGCCGCTGGCCTTTGCCATGGGCATCGTCGGCTTCGGCGGTTTCTATTATCTCACCGGCAACTGGAACGCCGCCGAAGCCATGGCCGCACGGCGGGTGGTGGACACCGCCATGGACTACGGCCTGTCGGTGATCCCGCTGTTCATCCTGATGGGCAACCTGGTCTCCCACGCGGGGCTGTCGGATGCGCTGTTCCGCGCCTCCAACGGTTTTCTCGGCCATCGCAAGGGCGGCCAGGCCATGGCCACCATCGTCGCCTGCGGCGGCTTCAGCGCCATCTGCGGTTCGAGCCTCGCCACCTGCGCCACCATGGGGCGGGTGGCGATGCCGCAGATGCGCAAGTACGGCTACAAGGACTCGCTGGCCTCGGCCTCCATTGCCGCCGGCGGCACCCTTGGCATCCTGATCCCGCCCAGCGTGATGCTGGTGATCTACGGCATCCTTACCGAGACCAGCATTCGCGAGCTGTTCGCTGCCGGCTTCATTCCCGGCATGCTGGGCATCGTGCTCTACCTGGTGGCGGTGAAATGGGTGCTGTGGCGCGACCCGGAGGCCGGCCCCGCCGGCGAGCGGGTGCCCTGGTCCGAGCGCATGGCGGCGCTGAAGAGCGTGGGCAGCACCCTGGCGCTGTTCGTGCTTGTGATCGGCGGCATCTACCTGGGCGTGTTCACCCCCACCGAGGCGGCGGGCATCGGCGCCATGGGCGCCTTCGTCATCGCCCTGCTGCGGCGTGCGCTCACCCCGCAGGTGCTGATGAACGTGCTGATGGACACCGTCCGCACCACCGCCATGCTGTTCGCCGTGGTGCTGACCGCGCTGATATTCGCCAACTTCATCAACCGCGCCGGGCTGCCGGGCGATCTGCTGGCGCTGGTCAACGGGCTCAACGTGGCGCCCTTCGTGGTGATCCTGGTGATCATCGCCATCTACGTGGTGCTGGGCTGCGTGTTCGAGAGCATGTCGATGATGCTACTCACCGTGCCGGTGTTCTTCCCGGTGGTGGCGGGGCTCGGCTTCGACCTGGTGTGGTTCGGCATCCTGGTGGTTATTGTGATCGAGATCAGCCTGATCACGCCGCCGGTCGGCATGAACGTCTTCGTTCTGCGCGCGGTGCTGCCGGATGTTTCCACGGGGACGATCTTCCGCGGCGTGACGCCGTTCTGGGTTGCGGGCACGGCCCGTGCGTTGCTGGTGCTGGTATTCCCCGGTATCGTGCTGTTCCTTCCGCAACTGCTCTATTGATCACTGCAAGCGCAGGATGAGGGTGTCGAGATGAACATGGACGAGAGCCAGGCGGAACCGGCGACCAAGCCTGAGCTGGACCTGAATCAGTTTCTGCCCTACCGGCTCAATAGCCTGGCCGATCGCATCAGCCAGGCGCTGGCGGAGCTCTACGAGGCGCGTTATCAGCTCAATATCGCCCAGTGGCGTGTGCTCGCCTGGCTCAGCCACTGCGATGAGCTGACGGCGAAGAAGATCTGTGCTTACACCAACATGGACAAGGCCCGCGTGTCTCGGGCAATTCAATCGCTTGAGGAGCGCGGATTGATCAGCCGTACGCCCTCTCCCGACGATCAGCGTCAGCAGGATCTACACCTCACCCCTGACGGCCAGAGCCTGCTGACCAAACTGATACCCGAGGCCCAAGCCTGGGAGGCGGAGCTGGTGGCCACGCTTACCGCCGGTGAATATCGCGATCTGCTCAATGTGATGCGCAAGCTCGAGCGTCAGTTGGAGCGGATCGGTGACAGCAAGGGTTAGCCGCCCGGGCTATGGGATCTGGCAGGAGTGAACGGCGGTTTGCTGTGTCATTACCGGTCGCAGGTAGAATTGCCCGCCCATGTTGCAGCGCGTACGCCCTTCGCCACTGAAGTCGACGAAGCAGTCCTGCTGGGAGTGACCACCGGCGCTGGCCTGATTCCAGAACCAACCCGCCGGGGTGTCGGAAAAGACTTCCAGATCGATGGCCATGGACGCCTCCCCTGAGGCGTCGTCGGATGGCTGCATCAATCCACGCATCTCGTGGAAGCGTGGCAATCGCCAGGGACAAGCCGCGCTTGCCAGCGTTTCGACGTGCGCCTGGGCCTCGCTCCAGTTGAAGCGTTCAGCTTCGCCCAGGCAGCGACCGTCCTGATAGTGCTGCCCAAGGCTGCAGCGCATCCATACCAGCTGTTTGTTGCCATCCACTACCAGGCCCGCTTGGCTCGTGTCGTAGGCAGCGGTGGCATCTCCCAAGACGACGCCACAGGTTGCCAGCCACAATCCCGCCGCGACCGCCACCGGACGGCGCCTCATGCTTCCACCGAGGCCTCGATGGGGCTGGGAACGTGTCCGCCCAGCCGGGCGGTGATCTCCGCGGCGGTCTTGCGGACCAGTTCGCCCAGCTCCAGCAGGCGAGACTCGGGGATGCGTGCCACCGGGCCCGAAACGGAAATGGCCGCCAGCGGAGCGCCATGTTCGTCGTGCAGGCAGGCCGCCACGCAGTGCAGGCCGATGGCATGCTCTTCACGGTCACAGGCAAAGCCCTGGCGGCGTGCCTCGGCAAGGTTGGTGCGCAGTGCCTGGGGAGTATGCAGCGTATTCTCGGTGACCCGCGTGAGGCCGCGCTCGGCCAGTACCCGGTCGAACTCGTCGTCGGGCAGCCAGGCCATCAGCGCCTTGCCGACCCCGGAGGCGTGCAGCGGCGCGCGCGAGCCCAGGCGGGTGATCATGCGCATCATCTGAGGGGATTCGCTCTGGGCCAGAAAGACGGCCGTGGCGCCGTCGCGAATGCCCAGGTTAGCGGTTTCGCCGGTTTCGGCGGTCAGCCGACGCAGGAAAGGCCGGCTCGTGGCAACGAAATCACGCGCTTCGAGAAAGCTGTTGCCGATGCGGAAGGTCTTGACGTCGATCTTCCACACGCCGAGGGCGGGATCTTGAGTGATATAGCCTTGCCCTTGCAGGGCCTGCAGCAGCCGGTGGGTCGTGGAGGGCGCCAGATCGACCATCTCGGCCAGCTCGGAGAGTGCCAGTCCGCCCGGGGTGGCGGCCAGGCGCTCGAGCAGATTGAGCCCGCGCACCAGCGATTGACTGTGGCCGCTGGCGCTCTTGCCGGGACCGGGCGGGCGCCCCGCCGTTCTGCGTTTGACTTCACTCACCTGCGTTTTTCCTCTGCGTTGTCCTGAGCCCTTCTTGGGAGGCCTGCAACAGGATACCCGCTCGATGCCAGCTTGTCTCGATTGCGGAAATGGCTTCCACGCTTATGGACCACACTAACGCAGCTCAGCGATGCCGCCATTGAGGAGGGCGTTTGGCAATGAAGGCATCGATGCCCTCGGCGACGTCCTCACTCATCATGTCACAGGCCATGGTCTCGCCGGCCAGGGCATAAGCTTCGCGAAGCGGCATCTGCAGCTGGCGCTGAAACAGGGCCTTGCCGGTGCGCAAGGCCACCGCACTCTTGGCGCAAAGGCTCGCGGTGAGCGCATCGAGCGCTTCGTCCAGCGCCTCGTCGTCGGCGACACGATTGACCAGCCCCCACGCCAAGGCCTGATCGGCATCGATGAATTCACCGGTGAACAGCATTTCGAGGGCACGCTTGCGGCCGATGTTCCGTGACAGTGCCACCGCGGGGGTCGAACAGAACAGCCCGACGTTGATACCCGACACGGCAAAGCGGGCCGACTTGGCCGCTACCGCCAGGTCGCAGCTGGCCACCAGCTGACAGCCGGCAGCCGTGGCCAGGCCCTGGACCCGAGCAATGACCGGCACCGGCAGGTTGACGATGCGCTGCATCACTTCTCCACAGCGGTCGAACAGCGCCTGGTAGTAGGCCTTGTCGGGGGTGGCACGCATCTCCTTGAGATCGTGCCCGGCGCAGAAGGCGCGCCCTTCGGCGGCGATGACCACGCAGCGCACCGAGTCGTCGTTGGCCAGGAGAGTAAGCTCGCTCTTCAGTGCCTTGAGCACCTCTTCCGACAGCGCATTGAACTGCTTTGGACGGTTCAGCGTCAGGCTGGCGACACCGCGCCGATCGCGACGAATCACCGGACGCTCATCGAGGGTCGTCATCATTGTCGTATCCTGTGGCAACGTGCTCGGCACCAGACTAGCCTGTCGCGTGCGCATTTCGATATCTCTGCGACCAAAGACGGTGTTGCGCTGCCCTGCGTCCACTCTGTGAGAGCGAAGCATGAACCACTCATTGACCGACCTCGAGACCCGGCACAAGGGGGTGCCCCAGACCGGCAAGCGACTGCTGGCCGATGTCAGTCTGCCTGCCGCGGTGATCCATGAACCGGCGCTGGCACACAATCTGGCCTGGATGCAGCGCTTCTGCGACGATCACGGTGCGCGCCTCGCGCCTCACGGCAAGACCACCATGAGCCCCGAACTGTTCCAGCGCCAGCTTGCTGCAGGGGCGTGGGGCATTACTCTGGCTACCGCGCCACAGTGCCGCGCCGCCTTTCATCACGGCATCACTCGCCTGCTGATGGCCAATCAGCTCGTCGGCGAAGCCAACATGGTGATCGTCGCCGAATTGATCGAGGCGGGTGCGGACTTCTACTGTGTGGTTGACGGTGCCGGCAACGTCGATCAGCTGGCGCGCTATTTCGCTGCTCGCGGCCTGCGCCTCAAGGTACTGATCGAGCTGGGCATGCCCGGTGGACGCTGCGGCTGCCGTGATACCGACGAAGTCATGGCGCTCGCCGAACGCATCGACAGCGAACAGGCCCTGGTGCTGGCGGGGCTCGAAGGTTATGAGGGCGTGGTCCATGGCGACGACCCCGCCCCCAGCGTCCGCGCCTATGCCTGGCAACTGGTCGAAGCGGCCCAGGCGCTGGAACGCGACGCCCTCATCGAGAGCCCGCAGCCACTGATCACGGCCTCCGGCTCGGCCTGGTACGACCTGATCGCCAAGGTGTTCCGTGAGGCGCGGCTGGGGCAGCGGTTCGTACCGGTACTGCGCCCCGGCTGCTATGTCGTGCACGACCACGGCATCTACCGTCAGGCACAGCGCGAGCTCCAGGGGCGTCACCCCGAGATAGAAGGTGGCCTCAAGCCGGCGCTGGAAATCTTCGCTCAAGTCGTCTCGCTGCCCGAGCCGGGGCTTGCCATCATCGGCATGGGAAAGCGCGACATTGGTTACGATCAACTGCCCGAGCCGTTGCGCCGCTATCGTGAAGGCGATGAGTTCGGGCGCGAGCTATCGGTAGCGGGCTGGCGGGTGACAAAGCTGATGGACCAGCACGCCTTTGTGAGGCTTACCCAGGATGAGGAAGAGCTCGGTATTGGCAAAGATCGCGTAAAGGTGGGTGATATCGTCGCCTTCGGCGCTTCCCACCCCTGCCTGACCTTCGACAAGTGGCGGCGTATCTGTCGTGTCGACGAGAGCCTCGAAGTTGTCGAGGTAATGCAGACCTGTTTCTAGTCAGGCTTGAGGCGCTGCGCCTCCCGGGCGGCCTTCAGCCGAGTAAGCCGGTCGCCGAACAGGTAGGCGCCTAGCGCTACCAGGATCAGCACGGCCCCCGCCAGCATCGACGACGAGGGCTGTTCCTGATTGAGCGTCATGCCCAGGCCCAGGGCCAGCACCGGTGTTATCAGCGTGACAAGCGCCACGCTGGCGGCAGTAAGACGAGAGAGGATGAGGAAGTAGCACAGAAAGCCCAGCAGCGAACCGAACAGGGCCAGGTAGGCAACCGACCAGAGTCCGCGAGTACTCAGCGGCACCGCCATGGGCTCGCCACTGATCAGCCACAGGACGAAGAAACACGGCAGGCTCAAACCCAGCGCGCCCAGGGTCTGCTCCAGGGGCCCGAGGCCCGCCGCCATACCCTGAACGGCGATACCGCTGGCACAGAACAGGGTCACGGCGACTAACATCATTAGTAGGGCAGGCAACTGGTCGCTGCCCAAGAGAAGGCTATCGGCAAACACCACGGCCAGGCCCACCACGCCCAGTGAACAGCCGAACCAGTGCCAGCGGCGCAGCTTCACGGCGCCAGGTAGAAACTGGAGAATCAGCCCGGAGATCAAAGGTGCCATGCCAAAAATCACCGACATCATGCCGGAAGGCAGGGTCATTGAGGCATGATAGCTGAGGGCCATCGCACCAAACACCCCTGGAACCGCTGCAGCATAGCTCTTGATGGCACGCCGGTCGTATCGCATGCCGCGACGCAGCAATAACATGAACGCGAGCCCAGCCAGGAACGCAATCAGCATGCGTAGCATGACGCTGCCCACCGGCGCGCCTGCCTCGGCGCTCCACTTGATGGCAAGCGGTGTGGTAGCCCAAACCAGCACGACGATCAGGTAGGCGAGGGAGGTCGGCATGAACTCTTCCTTGATGGGCGACGAAACGTTACAGCAGCAATAATTAGCACAGCAAAGACCATCGCGTCGAACCGAGACGGAGCCAAGGCCCATAACTTGGGTTAGTAACTTCTTGAGGGAGTTTTGATATGTTCCGAACGGGGCGCGAATATCTGTCACTGGAGGACGAATGAGCGACGAACTGAGCGAGTTCGAACAGAGCGTCAAGCGAGAGATAGACGCCTTCATGAAGCCTGGCCATGCGCCGTCAGCGCCGGTCGAGCTACCGGGCAGCACGAGCCCCAGGAAAAAGCCTGCCAAGCCAGGGGTCGGTGAACCGTCCGCCGAGGCCTACAAGACCGGGCACCTGGTTCGGCTCGCGGTGCGCACCCGTAAACTGGAAGTCGATACCGTCTTCGAGCACCGCTCCAGCAGTATTTCCAAACTGGAAGCGCAGCTCGAGGCCGAAAAGGCCGCCAAGCAGGCCGGCTATCCGATCATTGGGTATGTGATCGATATTCAGGCGCTGTAACGAGAGCCGCCGCGCCCGAGGCGCGGCGGCGCGGGGTGCCCCGCGGCGCGTTCACCCCGGAGTTTGGGTCGGCGTTAAAACCCCCCACGCGCAGGGTGTGTT
>NZ_JAFIFK010000084.1 GCF_020832045.1 Halomonas sp. | reverse complement strand
GCGCATGCTGGTCGCTGGGCGGCAGAGCATCCGCCTTGCAAAGGCGATCAGGGGTGACATCGTTGGGCGAGTTGGTCATCGCGCCAATATAGCCAATCTCCTCATAGCGCAGCAACAAAGCCCCGATAGAGATTTCCTACTACTCTATAAGTTAACCTAGGCTAAAATAGATTCTATCCACCTAAAATATCGCTAAGGTGAAACAGCTCCCGTCACGCTGACCCATAGGAGAGGAATGATGGCGTTTTTCAAAGGATCGATGCTGCTTGTCGCACTGCCCTTCGTCCTTTCGATCCCCGTCCAGGCCGACGAACCCCCTCTCCGGGTAGTCGCCACCTTCTCTGTGATCGGCGACCTGGTACGCGAGGTGGCCGGTGATGATGCCGAGCTCGACGTGCTGACCCCGGCAGGAGCCGAAGTCCATGAGTGGGAGCTGATTCCGAGCAACTTCATCGCCCTCGAGAGAGCCGACGTGGTGTTCTACAACGGCTACGGTCTCGAGCAGTGGATCGGCCAGGTCAATGCCACGGTGGGAGACGGCGTACCGGTAGTCGCGTTGGCGGAGCAGAGCGGCTACCCCACCCAGCCGATTGCCACCGGCGAATATGCCGGCGAGATCGACCCGCACATGTGGATGGACCCGCGTGCCGCCGCCGAATATGTCCGCGTGATCGCTGAAACGCTTGCCGAGGCGAGGCCCCATGCCGCCGAGGCTTTCAATGCACGCGCCGAGACACTGAGCGAGTCGCTTCAGGCGCTTTACGAAGAGTCGAAGGAAGCCCTCGCCGCCCTACCCGAGGAGCAGCGACTGCTCATCACCAGCGAGGCGGCTTTCGTCTATTTCGCCGACGCCTTCGGCTTCGAACATGACGGCATCTGGGGCACCAACGCCGAAGAGGAGGGTTCACCGCGCCAGATCATGCGCATCATCGACCTGATCGAGCAGCGCCAGCCGGTCGCCATCTTCTGGGAGAGCACCATTTCCGATCGCCACGTCCGCAGCGTGGCCGATGAGTCCCAAGTGGATATCGCAGGCCCCCTCTACGTCGACTCCCTCAGCGAACCGGACGGCGACGCACCGGACTACGTCAGAATGCTGCGTCATAACGTTCGGCTCTTGCGTGACACGCTGGGGGGCAACCATGACTGATGCGGTCCCCGCGCTCGAGACAACTCGCCTCTGTGCGGCCTACCATCAGCAGCCCGTGCTGGAGAACGTCACGCTGTCGCTGCCTCAGGGGGAATGGACCGCCATCGTCGGCCCCAACGGCGCCGGCAAGTCGAGCCTGCTGAAGCTCATCATGGGCGGCCTCGCGCCGCTGCGCGGTGAGCTCAGCGTTCTCGGCGAGCGCCCGTCCATGCAGCGCAGGATGGGTAACATCGCCTATATGGCTCAGCAGGAAAACATGGAGTGGGACTTTCCCATTTCGGTGCGTGAAACGGTGCTGACCGGCCGCTACGGCCTGATGCGCCAGGATCCGCTATGGCGGCGCCTGCTACCGCAGCGCTGGGCCGAGCCCAACCATCGTCAGGCCGTAGAAGCCGCTCTCGAGGCGGTCGATATGGCTGACCATGCCGCACGGCCCATCGGTGAGCTTTCGGGCGGCCAGAAGAAGCGCGTATTGCTGGCTCGCACCCTGGCACAGCGGGCCAGGATACTGTTGCTGGACGAGCCACTGGCCGGCGTCGACCCACCCAGTGAGGCGCTGATCCTTGCGACGTTGGAGCGTGAACGCAGCGCCGGTCGTACCATCATCATGGTGACCCACGACATGCCCAGCGCGCGCCTCCATGCCGACAACGTGCTGTTGATCAATCGCACTCTGATCGGGATGGGAAGCCCCGACGAGATGCTCAGCGACGCCATGCTGGCGCGCCTGGCGGTGGGTACGCCGGCCGCCGAGTACGGGGGGGTTGGCATTGCCGCTTGAAGCTCTGGCCACCGGCGTCATCGAGGCGCTGATTAGCGTACTGATGGCCGGGGTCAACCTGCTCCCGGAGCCGTTGGCAGCTCCCTTCGAATACCGCTTCATGCAACGCGCCCTGCTCACCTCGGTGCTGGTGGGAGCCATCTGCGGACTGCTTTCTTGCTACGTGATTCTCAAGCGCTGGTCGCTGCTGGGTGACGCCATCTCCCATGCCGTACTGCCGGGAGTCGCCATCGCCTACCTGCTGGGCTGGCCATTCTTCATCGGTGCCTTCATTACCGGTGCGCTGACATCGCTAGGTATCGGCGCACTGGAACGCCATACCCGGATCAAGGCCGATGCCGCCATGGGGCTGATGTTCACTGCCGCCTTTGCGCTGGGTATCGTGATCATCAGCAAGATCGCCACCAGCACGCACCTGATGCATATCCTGTTCGGCAATGTCCTGGGGGTGCAGACACCGGCGCTGACCCTCACGTTGATGGCTAGCCTGGTGGCCCTTCTGGTCATCTGGTTAGCCTATCGCCCCCTGCTGCTCTACACCTTCGACCCCCAGCAGGCTCAGGCCCTGGGGTTCAATACCAGCCTCATCCACTATGGGCTGATCCTGCTGCTGACGCTTACCATCGTCGCCAGCCTGGAAACCGTAGGTATCATTCTCGTGGTGGCGATGTTGATCACACCCGGCGCCACGGCTCACCTGCTCACCGACCGCTTCCCCGTCATGCTGGCCATTTCGGTCGGCGTCGGAGTGATTTCGGCCGTGGTGGGGCTGGTACTGTCGGTATCGCTCGATGTCGCCTCGGGCGGCGCCATCGTGCTGGTGGCCTCGGGGCTGTTTCTCGTCGCCCTGCTGGCCGCTCCCAAGCACGGCCTGGTGGCGCGCCAGTGGCGGCGCTGGCGGCTGAACCGGGTTTAAGACGTTGGGCGGCGCTTCAAGGTGGTCCTGCGGTCGTGATAGGCGATCGCCAGGCCGCTGCCGATGATCAGCGCGCTGCCGATGAACACCCAGATGTCGGGCATTTCTCCCCAGAACCACCATCCCAACAGCACCGCCCAGAGCATGGCGGTGTAATCGAACGGCGCGGCAATGGCCGCCGGGGCGAAGCGGAACGCCATGGTGATGCAGGCCGTGGCCCCGACCCCGATCACCCCTGCCCCGAGGAAGCCCAGCCAGTGCCATGGGTAAGGTGTCTGCCATACCCAGGGCAGCGCCGCGGCGGTAAGAACCAGAGGCACCAGCGTCATGTAGAACACCATGGCCCAGAGATGCTCGGTGGAGCCGTAGCGCCGCGAGGTGATCATCATCAATGCGTAGAACA
>NZ_JAFIFK010000078.1 GCF_020832045.1 Halomonas sp. | reverse complement strand
GGCTTGACGCTGGTGACGCCTTCGCCCACCGCCTCGACGATGCCGGCACCCTCATGGCCCAGCACCGAAGGAAAGAGCCCCTCCGGGTCGGCGCCGGAAAGGGTGAAGGCATCGGTATGGCAGACACTGGTGGCCTTGATGTGCACCAGAACCTCGCCGGCTCGGGGCTCCTGGACGTCGATTTCGGTGAGTTCAAGGGGCTTGCCCGCTTCAAGGGCAACGGCGGCGCGCGATTTCATCGACAGGTCTCCCTGATTCTTGTGTAAGGCGCGGTCGCGCCCGTAATGGGATGACGCTGATGTCAGTCTAGGTGAGACGAGGTAGGGTCATTGTGACGCTGCTGCACAACTGAGTTGCCGGTAGGCAACATTCCAGCAACGCGGATTACACGAGGGGTTCGGTGGGGCTGTGGAGCCACCAGCTGCGTGCCAAGCCACCCGTGGCAAGGGCATGTGCCAGGGCGCCCAGCTCGTCCGGTGACAGCGAGGCCAGCGCCTGAGCTTCGGCCACCCAGGGCAACGGCTGCCAGGCCGCCATGGGATGGCTCGAGAATGCCTGGCGGCGGAGGGCCTGCCAAAGTCGGGTCATGGCCTCGGCGTGGATTTCGGGAGGGCCGGCGTTGGCGAGCAGGCCCCGTTGACGGCGTGTCAGGTCGTCGATAGTGAGATGTGCCAGCGCTTCGCTCTGTTGATCGATAAATTCGAGGATGGCCTGACGTAGCGTCACTACGTCGGTACCAGGAGACTGCACCACATAGCCAAGCCTTGGGAATCCTGCCGATTCGCGATAGCGTACCGCCGCCGCGTAGCCAAGGCCCCGGCGCTGGCGCATCTCGCGGTGAAAGGCCGCATCGTGGCACTGCGCCAGTAGCTGCAGCAGCCATCGGCTGCGAGGGGTGTCGTCTGGGCCGACGACTTCGAGCATGACGGCATGATCGCTCCCCTGTGGTGGGAGACGGTGCGTCGTCGCAGGCGGCTCATGGGTGGTCTCGTCGTTACGTCGGCGCGCCGCGAGACGACGGAGTAGCGTCTCGGCAGCCTGGGCATCGGCGTTGCCATACACCCAGCCGAGCGGCTGGGGGCGCTTGCCATCAGCGGCGTCGGGTGGGGGTAAGGTCTCGAGTCGGGACAGCATGCGCTGGGCCAGCAGCCCACCGTAGGGTCTTTCGGGCACCTTGGGTGCTTTCTGAGGCCAGCTCGCCAAGGCCAGCTCCGCCAGTGCGGCGAGGCGCTCGGCTTCGCCCATGGCAATCAGCCAGGTGCAGCGGGCATCGCCATCGCAGCTCAGCTGCAGGCCATGGGCTTGGGCGGCCTGGCGCAGCGGCAGCGCGTTCTGACGCCACTGTGACAGGTAAGCGGCCTGCGGCGAGGCAGGCGTGGGCCAGCCCAGGCAGAGAGCGGCCGACGGGGCATCCGCCAGGCGCACCGGATCGCCGGCCCAGAGTTTGAATCCGGCTCCTTGGCATAGCTGGCGCGGTGTCGCATCTCCGGCGCTCGATGGAATAGGGCGAGTGGCGAGGGTCGGCGGCGCTCGCCATGGCAGGGGCACATTCTCTTGCGGTAGCGATTCGAGGCGCCAGGCGGTGCCGGTCTCCGTCATGTGTTTCCAACTGCCCGGGGTGTCAGGCGAGAGCCATAGCAGCCGACACTGCTCAGGCGCCAACCAGGGTAGCAGTTCCTCTTCCGAGGCATCGGGGGGATTGCAGCGGTCTTCCGTGCCGACCAGCCGACAGGCGTGTTGCCGAGGCCAGGCGTCGAGGTCGATGGGAGGCGAGGATGGCGTGTATAGCGGCGTGGCGAGCGCCCGTTCCAACGCCTGGCGACAAACGGCGAATAGCGTCTGCAGCGTCTCCCCGTCGGGCACCGGGGCCAGGCGCAGGGTCAGCGAGGCTCCGGTTCCCCCGGGGGCGAGTGTCACCTCGAGGCGATCGAGTTCGATCGCGGCCTGAAGAGTGGCGGCCAGCTTGCCGTCGAGCAGTCGCGCGGCGACGGCATTGAGTCGCTCGCGATGGGTAGCGGCGAGTTCGTCGGGCAGCGGCCAGAATACCTCCAGAACCGAAGCCTCGGCGGTGGCTTGGGGTGGATGCCAGGCCACACCGCCCGGCTCGGCCCAGCGCCATGGGCGAATTGGCGGCCGGACTTCGTCCATCGGCAGCGCATCGCCATATCGCTCGAGCAGCGCCAGTTGCTCTTCGAGTGGCAGCGGTCCCAACATCGTCAGCGCCATGCATCCGGTGCGGTAGTGTTGCGTGTGAAAGTCGCTGAGACGGGCAACCAGGTGAGCGACGTCGTCGCCCAGACTCTTGCGGTTGCCGGCATGGCACTGCCGGGCAGGATGTCCTTCACGACAGAGCCGGCCGAGCGCCATCAGTCGGTGCAGGGCGGGGTCGGCCAAGCGGGCGTGGAACTCTGCGTCGAGTACGCCCACTTCGTGGCCGATGCGCTCGGCCTCGAACTGGGGACGGGCCAGCATGTCCACCAGTCGAGCCAGGCCTTCATCGGTCTCAGTGGGCGGCAGCTGCAAGTGCACGTCGGTGACGGTCTCGTCGGTGTGGGCGTTGTAGCGTCCCCCGCGCTCGCCGACCCAGCGGGTGAAGCTCTCGGGGCCAGGAAAACGAGCCGATCCCAGGAACAGGGCGTGCTCGAGCAGGTGCGCCAGGCCGCGGCAGTCGTCGGGCTCGTCCAGGTAGCCGACACCCACTGCGCCGACCATGCGCTGCATCCGCGCGGTGGGCACCTCCGCCGCGGCGAGCCAAAGGCCGCTGGCCAGGCGAATTTCATGCAGGCGACTACCGGGTGGCAGTCCCGCGCGCCGGGCCGCTTCGTCGTTGGGGGCGGCGGGCGCATTCATTGGCGACAGAACACTTGCGACTCGCGCGCGTTGCGTAGGGTCAGCGTCTCCATCTCAGGTGAGGCGGCTTCGGCTTCGCGACGGGCAGCTTCGATCAGGTGATGATCCGGCGAGAGGTTGCAGACCGGGTCGGTGGCTGAAGCATCGCCGGTGAGCAGATAGGCCTGGCAGCGGCAGCCGCCGACATCCTTGTGGCGCTCGTCGCAACTGCGGCAGGGGGCCTGCATCCAGGCGTCGCCGCGATAGCGGTTGAAGGGTTCGCTGTCGTACCAGATCTCCTTGAGCGGGCGCTCCCGGGCATTGGGAAAGCTCATCGGCAGCATGCGTGCGCTGTGGCAGGGCAGCACCGCGCCATCGGGGGCCACGGTCATGAAAATCGCGCCCCAGCCGCCCATGCACGCCTTGGGTCGCTCGCCGTAGTAGTCGGGCACCACGAACAGCAGGCGCATGTCGCGGCCACGCTCGGCCAGATGCTCGCGCCAACGGGCGGTAGTGGCTTCGGCGGCCTCGAGCTGGGCACGACTGGGCAGCAGCCCCTCGCGGTTGAGATGCGCCCAGCCGTAGAGCTGACAATTGGCCAGTTCGACCGCGTCGGCGCCTAGCTCGTCGCATAGCGCTATGATCTCGTCGATACGATCGATGTTGTGCCGGTGCAGCACCACGTTGAGCACCATGGGGTAGCCGGCGGCCTTGACCGCACGCGCCATGGCGAGCTTCTTGGCGTGCGCCTTGGGTGAGCCTGCCACCGCCGCCGCGACGTCGGGGTCGGCGGCCTGCAGGCTGATCTGGATATGGTCGAGCCCGGCGTCGCGCAGCGCCTCGATGCGCGCCTCATCGAGCCCCAGCCCCGAAGTGATCAGGTTGGTATAGAAGCCGAGCCGGCGTGCCTCGGCTACCAGCGTCTCGAGATCGCGGCGCACCAGGGGTTCGCCGCCGGAGAAACCCATCTGCACGGCACCCATGGCGCGGGCCTGGGTCAGCACGTCAATCCATTCCTCGGTGGAGAGCTCATCCTTCACCGCGGCGAAGTCGAGCGGATTCGAACAGTAGGCGCACTGCAGCGGGCAGCGGTAGGTGAGCTCGGCGAGCAGCCACAGCGGTGCGCCGGTGGCGCCATTGACGGCAGTGGTGTGGGAGCGGTCAGTCATGTTGGATCCACCCTTGTTGGGTGGCGTCGAGCAGGAATTCATGCACATCCTGCTCGATCGCCGCGGCCGGCGCGTCGGGAAACAGTGCCTGCAGGTTGGCCACCATGCTCGCTACGTCGCGCTGGCCATCCAGTTGATTCAGTATGGCACCGGCGCTGTCGTTGAGCTGCACCATGCCCTCCGGATAGAGCAGCACGTGGCGGCCCTGGGCTTCCTCCCACTGCAGGCGCCAGCCGGGGCGAAGACGATAGACGCTCGCTGACTCGATCATGGCCATCATAGCCCCCTATGGTAGACGCGCCGATCGGTGACCGTATGAAAAGGCGGGCGCTCGAGCTGGTAGGCCAGGGTCATGGCGTCGAGCATCGTCCACAGCACGTCGAGCTTGAACTGCAGGATCTCCAGCGCGCGCTGCTGGGCGGCGGCTGTCGTGCATACCGCCAGGGCCACCTCCAGTCCGTGATCGACGTCGCGGCGGGCCTCCTTCAGACGCTTGCGAAAATAGCCGTAGCCGGCCTCGTCGATCCAGGGATAGTGGGTCGGCCAAGTGTCGAGCCGGCTCTGATGCGCCTCGGGGGCGAACAGCTCGGTCAGCGAGGAGATTGCCGCCTCGCGCCAGTCGGCGCGGCGCACGAAGTTTACATAGGCGTCCACCGCGAAGCGCACACCGGGTAGTACGTGCTCCTGGGCCCAAAGCTCGTCGCGGGTCAGACCCACCGCCTCGCCCAGGGTCAGCCAGGCCTCGATGCCACCGCCATCGTCATCGTGGCCGTCATGATCGAGCAGACGCTGAATCCAGCGGCGTCGCGTCGCGGCGTCGGGGCAGTTGGCCAGCAGCGCAGCGTCTTTCTGTGGAATGTTGACCTGATAATAGAACCGGTTGGCCACCCAGCCGCGAATCTGCTCCGGCGTGGCGCGCCCTGCGGCCATGTCGACCTGATAGGGGTGGTGAATATGATAGTAGGCGCCCTTTTCCAGCAGGGCCTCGCGGAAAGCCAACGACGACAGGGCGGGAGCATCGGTCTCGGCCGCCGAATCGGTGAAGGGCGAAGCGATCGATGTCATGGCGTTGCGTCCTTGTGTCGAGTACGTTCTTGACCGTTATCTTGTGACGTCCGTCGTTCTTTCGGGTTCATATCTCCAAACGCATACCGTCGAAGGCGACCTCAATTCCGGCCTCATCCAGCGAGGCTCGCTCCGGTGAGCGTTCGTCGAGGATCGGATTGGTATTGTTGATGTGTATCAGTACCCGGCGAGTGGCCTGCGGCAATCTGCCGAGTTCCTCGAGAAATCCACCAGGCCCGGCCAGCGCCAGGTGCCCCATGTCGGCCCCGGTCGACTTGCCTACGCCGGCGCGAATCAGCTCATCGTCGTGCCACAAGGTTCCGTCGACCAGAACGCAGTCCGCCTGACCGAGATAGCCTCGTACACGGTCGTCGAGCCGGCCGAGCCCGGGAGCGTAGAACAGCTGCGTGCCGCGGGCGCGGTCCTCGATGATCAGGCCGATGTTGTCGCCCGGCGTGGGGGCGCCACGGCGTGGCGAGTAGGGCGGGGCGTTGCTGTCCAGCGCCACGGCGGTGAATGCGAGGCCGGGGCAGGCGGGTATCTCGAACGCCGCTTCACGATGGTCCTGGTCGATGGCGATGGGCTGCCAATTCAACCCGCCCCAATGCTTCAACATGGTGAACAAGGGAAAACCGCTGCTCAAGTCCTCATGTACGTTCGGCGTGCACCATACATCGAAGGGGCAGCCTTCGCGCAGGGACAAAAGGCCGGTGGTGTGATCGATCTGTGCGTCCACCAGCAGCACGCCGGAGATGCCGCTGTCGCGGGGAATGCGCCGTGGATGCAGCTCCGGGTTGGCGGCCAGCTGGCTGCGGATGTCGGGCGAGGCGTTGCATAGCAGCCAGCGCTCACCGTCGCTGCTGATGGCGATCGAAGATTGGGTCCGCGCGGTAGCCTCGATGCTCTCGTTGCGCAAGCCGTAGCAGAGCGGACAGTTACAGTTCCACTGGGGGAAACCACCACCGGCGGCGGCTCCCAGAACCAGTACGTGCATGCAGTGCTCCGTGTCGGTGACAAAAAGAACGACGGCTGACGCCCTGAAGAACGTCAGCCGGTCGTTATTGCGTCATGGGGTGAATCTAGCGGTTGGAGATATATAGCGTCACTTCGAAGCCAAGACGTAGATCGGTATAAGCGGGTTTGGTCCACATAGGAGCCCCTCCACGATGGGTGGATGTATTTGCCTTGCACCCCTAAGTAAAGCAGTGAATCCCAGTCCTGCCTTTCGACCAAAGTCGTAGGCGTGATGGCAAAGTCATGGCTAAGCGATGTTTGGCACGGTGTTACAGCATTGTTGCTGGGGGGCAATAGTCTTTTGACTGAAAAGAGGTACCTAAATCCGCTCTGCTGCCCTGCCGCAAAGCTAAGTTGTGCTAGACCTTCAATGTCAATAGCTGAAACACAACTACACAAGATGTGCCGTCCCCCAGGCACACCTTCAGTGAGACGGAGAAACGCCATGCTTAGGGTGACCGGTTTTGCAGTCGCAGCCACCGGGCTGCTGGCGGCATCGGTGGCACATGCCAACCAGAACCAACTCGAACTCCAGCAGAACCCGGAATACTGGGCGACCCAGCTGGGTAATTATCAAGGCAACCGCTTCAGTGAGCTGGACCAGATCAACCGCGACAACGTCAATGAGTTGCGCTCGGTCTGGCAGTTCTCCACTGGCGTACTGCGGGGCCATGAGGGTGGCCCCCTCTATGTCGGCGATGGCCGGCTATATATCCACACCCCGTTTCCCAACAAGGTCTTCGCGCTCGATCTAGAGGACGAGGGGCGTGTGGTCTGGAGCTATGAACCCGACCAGGACTCTCGCGTCATTCCGGTGATGTGTTGCGATACGGTCAACCGCGGGCTGGCCTACGCCGATGGGCGTCTTTTCCTCGGCCAGGCCGATAATACGCTGATCGCCCTGGATGCCGAGAGCGGCGACCTGCTGTGGGACGTCAGCAACGGTGATCACACCGTCGGCGAGACCAACACCATGTCGCCACTGGTGGTACACGACAAGGTCATCGTCGGCATCAGCGGCGGCGAGTACGGCATTCGCGGCCACATGACCGCCTACGACGTCGAGTCCGGCGAAATGGTCTGGCGGGGCTACTCCACGGGCCCGGATGACGAAGTGCTGATCGACCCCGATACCACCCTGATGCTGGGTGAGCCCATCGGCGAGGCCGACCTTGGTGTCTCCACCTGGCCCGAAGGCGAGTGGGAGCGGGGCGGTGGTGCTCCCTGGGGCTGGGTCACCTACGACCCCGACCTGGACCTGATCTACTACGGCACCGGTAACCCCGGCACCTGGAACCCCGATCAGCGCGCCATCGACGGTGAGCCGGCCGACAACAAGTGGGCGATCACGGTGTTTGCCCGCGATCCCAACAACGGTGAGGTGAAATGGGTCTACCAGAAGGTGCCCTTCGACGAATGGGACTACGACGGGGTCAACGAGAACCAGCTGATCGACATCGAGTTCGAGGGCGAGGAGCGCAAGGGGCTGGCGATCATCGATCGTACCGGCTTCGGTATGCTGCTCGACCGCGAAACTGGTGAGCTGCTGGTGGCGGAGAAGTTCGCACCCGAGACCAACTGGGCCGACAGCTACGACATGGAGACCGGACGACCCAACGTCAGCGATGAGTACAGCACCTTCCGCCAGGGCGTGAACGTCAATACCACCGACATCTGTCCCACCGCCATGGGCGCCAAGAACATGCAGCCGAGCGCCTACTCGCCGCGTACCGGCCTGATCTATGCCGGTATCAACCGCATCTGCATGAACTACGAGCCCTACGAGACCGAATACGTTGCCGGCCAGCCCTACGTGGGCGCCACCCTCACCATGATGCCGGCGCCGACCCAGAACGGCGAGATGGAAGGGCGCATGGGCAGCTTCATCGCCTGGGACCCGGTGGCAGGCGAAACCGTGTGGGAGGTCGACGAGCGCTTTGCGGTATGGAGCGGGGCTCTTGCTACCGCCGGTGACCTGGCCTTCTACGGCACGCTTGAGGGTCACGTGAAGGCAGTGGACATCGAGAACGGCGAGGAGCTGTGGCGCTTCAAGACTCCCTCCGGGATCATCGGAAACGTCAATACTTTCATGCATGAGGGCAAGCAGTATGTGGGTGTGCTCTCCGGGGTAGGCGGTTGGGCCGGCATCGGTCTGGCAGCCGGGCTCGAGGACCCCGAAGAGGGACTCGGCGCCGTGGGTGTGTTCTCCGCGCTGGGTGACTACACCAAGCTCGGCGGCGTGCTGACGGTGTTTGCTCTGCCGGACTGATCCGGTTCTACCCGGGCGGGTACGGCAGCTGTCGTACCCGCCCACTCTTTCTCCCTTCGGTGGCACGCCGTGCGTGCGGCCGAAGTTGCTAGAAGAAGGATGTGCTGCATGACGGTATGTGTACGTTTTCGCGCTATTCCCGTATTCGCCCTTGCCTTGCTTGGGTTCGTTACCACTCACGCTGCTGCCGACGACGAGAACCGCATGACCGGTGAAGGACCCGGTGCTTTCATCGTCGAGGACGGTAAGGTGGACCCCAACACCTACGAGGGCTATCTCGTCTACACCCGAGCCTGCATGGCCTGTCATGGCCCTGACGGTATGGGTTCCTCGTTTGCGCCTAACCTGATTCGCGTGGTCGAACGACGCGGTTGGGAAAATTTTGCCGGGACCATTGCCGCAGGACGTGAAGTGCAGCCCGGTCAGGTCATGCCCTCTTTCGCCGATGACCCCTACGTCATGGGCAACATACCCAACCTCTACAGTTACATGCGAGCCCGCGGCGAAGGTGGTCTGGGGCGCGGCCGTCCCCGCATCATCGAGTCGATGCAGGAACAGGATGAAGAGAAAGACGAAGCCGCCGAGGAAGCGAGTGCCGAGGATTGAGTCCTGCGCCATTCTCGAAATCACTTCCTGAAGCGGAGGATGCATGAAAGAAGCCTGTCGTCACCTATTGCTTATGCTGGCCCTGACCATGGGGCTGGCCGCTGCCACTGCTGTTCTTGCCAACCCCCCCGAACGCCAGGAGCGCGAGGCCCTGCGGGTCTGCGCCGACGGCAACAACCTGCCCTTCAGCAACCAGGCCGGTGAAGGGTTCGAGAATCGCATTGCCGAGCTGATGGCCGACGATCTCGGCGTACCGCTGACCTATGTCTGGTCGCCCCAGGTCATGGGCTTTGTGCGCAACACCTTGGAGCTGCGCGTGTGCGACGTGATGATCGGCGTCGTGGCGGGTTACGACTTCCTGCAGAACACCAACGCCTACTACCGCTCGGTCTATGCGCTGGTGGTACCCGAGGACTCCGAGCTGGAGGTCACTCGGCTGAGCGATCCTGCGCTGGCCGGGCGTCGCATCGGTGTGGTGGCCGAGACCCCGCCATTGGTGCCGTTACGGCGGACCGGCGCACGTATCCAAGGCTATCCGCTGATGGTCGATACCCGTGTGCGGGCTCCGGTGCGCGATGCCGTTGCCGATGTCGTCGAAGGGGTGACGGAAGGTGCCGTGCTTTGGGGGCCGCTTGCGGCGTACTACGCGGCGCGTCAGGACCCACCGCTCAAGGTCGTACCGCTGGTGGATGACGACTCCGACGCTACCCTCGACTATCGCATTACCATGGGCGTGCGCCGCGGCGAGCCCCACTGGAAGGATTGGATCAACGACTTCATCGAGCGCCGCCAGGGGGAGATCGATGCCATTCTGCGCGAATACGGCGTGCCACTGCTCGACCGCCGCGGCCAACTGCTGGGGTCGGTCGAAGGAGATGAGACATGAGCCGTTCGTGCCCTTTCGCCCCCTTGCTGCTGGGAGTCGGGTTCACGCTGGCGCTGTTTACCGCGACCGAGCTCGAGGCCCAGCGTGCCGCTGCAGGGCCGCCCGACTGGCCCTGCGTGCAGCGCCTGATACCTGAACTGTCATGGGGCACCATCTGGACCGGCCCCTCCCCGGAGGAGCTGGAGCAGGCATGGTGGGAGGATGAGGAAGTCGGCCGGGTGGCGCGCTTTGCCATCTCGCGCTCGACCCCGGAGGCGCAGGCTCTGGAGCGCGTGCGTGAGTTTGTCGAGTCGGTGAGCGAGGAGGCTTCCGAGGAGGAGGCCGAACAGCGCCTCACGCTGCTCTTCGCTGGCTTGTTCGAGCTCACCAACCGTGAACGGCGGCGCACCATCGACGGAATTCGCAGCGCTTCCCGTGCCCAGCTGGCACGCCTGGGGACCATCTCCGCCATGGTCGACGAACTCGAGGAGCGCCGCGCCGAGGAAGGCGCCGACGCAGCGGAGGTCGAACACCTCTCCGAGGCCCTTTTCTGGGAGCAGCGTACCTTTCAGCAGCGCCAGCAGGCGCTGCCGGCCATGTGCGAGCAGCCCTACCTGCTGGAGGAGAAGCTGTCCCGCATGGTGAGAACGATCATGGTGCACATGCCGTGAAGCAGTGAAGAAGGGCAAGACAACAACGACAACAGTGGCAGCACGACTGCCTGAGGAGCATTCATGAGAACCTTACCCCGGTGCCTTCGCTGGCTGGCGATGGGGGGCATCGCCGCTGGCCTGGGTTGGACGCCCCTGGTGTTGGCCGAGACGCCGGCCCCTATCGTGGTGGGCTATCTTGGCATGGAGCGCCCCGACGATCAGGAGCCGCTCTCGGTACTCGACCCCGTACTCGATGACGAAGGTCTCCAGGGCGCTCGGCTGGGTCTCAACGACAACAATGCCACGGCGCAGTTTCTGGGGCAGGAGTTCGTCTTGCACGAGGCGGTGGTGGCCCAGGGGGGCGACGTAGGCGAAGCGCTCGAGAGCCTGGTCGAGCAGGGCGCCGAATGGATCGTCAGCGGACTGCCCGCCGCGGCGCTCAATGAGCTGATGGCGCATCCTGCCCGCGGTGACCGGGTGGTGTTCAACGCCTGGGCGCCGGACGACGAGTTGCGGGGTGAAGCCTGCCACCCGGCGCTTTACCACACCACCCCGAGCCGGCGCATGCTGGCCGATGCGCTGGCTCAGTTCCTCGGCTTCAAGCAGTGGGACCGCTGGGCGCTTGTCTACGGTAATACCGACGAAGATCGCATCCTGGCTGACGTGCTGCGCGCCTCGGCCGAGCGCTACGGGCATCGTATCGTGGGGGACAGGATGTGGCCCCACGACCCCATGGCGCGTCGCGCCGAGGGCGGTTTCCATGCCATTCAGCGCGAGATTCCCGTGTTCATGCAGGATCTGCCCGAGCACGACGTCCTAATGATCGCCGACGAAACCGACTATTTCGGCGAGTACTTCCCCTTCCAGACCTGGGCCCCGCGCCCGGTGGTGGGCACCCAGGGGTTGATGGCCACGCCCTGGCACCGCGCCCATGAGTCCTGGGGAGCGGTGCAGCTGCAGCGGCGCTTCGAAAAGCTCGCCGACCGTTGGATGACGCCGCGGGACTTTGGCGCCTGGCTGGCGCTGCGCTCGCTTGGCGAGGCGGCGGCACGTACCGGCTCCGTGGAGCGCGAGACGGTCCTCGACTACATGCTAAGCGAAGAGTTCGAGCTCGCCGGCTACCTGGGCTTCCCGGTCAGCTATCGCACCTGGAACCATCAGCTGCGCCAACCCATCCTGATCACCGGGCCGCGCATGGTGGCATCGGTGTCGCCGCAGGAGGGCTATCTGCATCCACGCACGCCGCTTGATGCACTCGGCGCCGACGAGGGGGAATCACAATGTCGCTTCTGAACCGCATTTACTCACCCGGGCTGCTCGGACTGTCGCTGGGGGCACTGGCGCTGCTGCCATTAAGCGCTCAGGCGGAGCGTATCTTCGTCTCCAACGAGAAGGACAACACCATTTCGGTCATCGACGGGGCGAGCCTCGAGGTGGTGGAAACTATCAGCGTCGGGCGGCGGCCGCGGTCGATGGCTTTCAGCAGCGACGGCAGTGAGCTGTTCGTGGCGGTGGGCGACGACGAGGCCATCGACATGATCGATCTGGAGACGCTGCAGGTGGTTCGCAGCCAGGCGTCGGGCGACGATCCGGAGGTGATACGCGTCGACCCCAACCGGCCCTACATCTACGTTTCCAACGAGGACGACAATATCGTCTCGGTGCTGGACTACGAGCGGCGAACCCTGGTCACCGAGATCCCGGTGGGGGTCGAACCGGAAGGGCTGGGCCTCAGCCCCGACGGGCGATGGCTGGTCTCCACTACGGAAACCTCCAACATGGCGCACATCATCGATACCGAGACCATGGAAGCGGTTCACCACCGGCTGGTAGGCGCCCGCCCGCGCCACGCCGAGTTCACTCATGACGGTCGTGAAGCCTGGGTCTCGGCGGAGATCGCCGGCACCGTGTCGATTCTCGACATGCAGGAGACTTTCGACGTTGAGCACGTGATCCGCTTCGACGTGCCGGGCGTGCCCCGGGAAACCGTGCAGGCGGTAGGGGTGGCGCTGACCTCCGACGGTCGCTATGGCTTCGTCGCCCTGGGGCCTGCCAACCGGGTGGCGGTGGTCGACCAGCAGACCTACGAGGTACTCGACTATATCCTGGTCGGACAGCGGGTGTGGCATCTGGCGCTCAACGGTGACGAGAGCCGGCTCTACACCACCAACGGGGTCAGCGGTGACGTCACCATGATCGAGGTGGATAGCCTGCGGGCGGTGCGTTCGATCCCGGTGGGGCGCTTCCCCTGGGGCGTGATCGTCGAACCGTGAGTGAGGCCAGCCACACGGCCGGGGCGGAGGCTCTCGCCCTGGATATCATCGAGCTGAGCTTCACCTACACTGGCAGGCCGGCGCTCGACGACGTCTCCCTGGCCATCAAGGCCGGGGAGTTCGTCGTGCTGCTCGGGCCCAACGGCGCCGGCAAGACCACGCTGTTCTCGCTGATCACACGGCTGCACGATCGTCGCCGCGGCGAGATTCGTATCGGCAGCTTCGACGTGCGCCGCCAGGCGGTGCAGGCCCACGCCCGCATCGGCGCGGTGTTTCAGCAGCCGACGCTGGATCTCGACCTCAGCGTGATGCAGAACCTGGCTTACCACGGTGCCCTGCATGGCATGTCGCCACGCGAGTCGAAGGCACGCGCGCTGGCTCAGCTCGAACGAGTGGGTCTGGCTGACCAGCGTCGCACGCGGGTACGCCGACTCTCCGGCGGACAGCGGCGCCGGGTGGAGATCGCCAGGGGGCTGATGCATGAGCCGCGCCTGCTGTTGCTCGACGAGCCCACCGTAGGGCTCGACATCGCCTCACGGCGCGATCTCGTCACCCACGCTCACCGGCTGTGCGTCGAGGCCGGCGTGGCGGTACTGTGGGCCACCCACCTGATCGACGAGGTACGGCCCGGCGACCGGGTCGCGGTGCTGCACCATGGGCGGCTGCTGGCCGACGAGCAGAGCGAGACGCTGACCGCCCGCCTCGGTGTCGAGACGCTGGGTGAGGCCTTCGACCGCCTCGTCGGGGATGAGGAGACCGCATGCGACTGATGCCCTGGGTGCACTGTCTGCGTGGCGTGGTGGGCCGGGAGCTGCTGCGCTTTCTGCACCAGCGCAGCCGCTTTCTCGCCGCGCTGGTGCGGCCGCTGGTATGGCTGTTCGTGTTCGCCGCCGGCTTTCGCATGGCGCTGGGCGTGGCCATGACCGAGCCCTACCAGACCTACATTCTCTACGAGGTCTACATCGTCCCGGGGCTGGTGGGCATGATCCAGCTGTTCAACGGTATGCAGAGCTCGCTGTCCATGGTGTACGACCGCGAGATGGGTAGCATGCGGGTGCTGCTGGTCAGCCCCTTTCCGCGCTGGTATCTGCTGGTGTGTAAGCTGCTAGCCAGCACTCTGGTGTCGGTGGTGCAGGTCTATGTCTTTCTGGCCATCGCCTGGGTCTACGGCATCCAGGCCCCGGCGATGGGCTATCTCTACCTGCTGCCGGCACTGCTGGTGACCGGTTTCATGGTCGGCGCGCTGGGGCTGCTGCTTTCGTCATTCATCCGCCAGTTGGAGAACTTTGCCGGGGTGATGAACTTCGTCATCTTCCCGATGTTCTTTCTCTCCTCGGCGCTCTATCCGCTGTGGCGCATCCGCGAGGGCAGCTATCTGGTCTATCAGATCGCTGCGCTCAATCCCTTCACCCACGCCGTGGAGATGATCCGCTTCGCCATGTACGAGCGCTTCAACGCCGATGCGGTGCTGATCAGCGTGGCGGTGGCGGCGGTGCTGCTGGTGCTGGCGATCGTGGGGTATAACCCCTCCCGAGGCATGATGGCACGCAAGGGGAACGCTGGATAAATGTCTGCGCGTGCGAATCACTGCGTTGCGCGGTGCTCGAAATCCTCACCTATACCCCATAGGCTCCGGTTTCTGCGCTCCGTGCGCCTTGTGCTTCATCCCGCTCGACGATTTATCAGAGCTTCCCAAGGGTAGCCGTGACGGCTGGTAGGTCAGGGTGCGCTCGGTTTCTCCAGGCTTCGATATTCCAGGTAGTCGATGATGCGCTGGCGTGTACGTGGGTCGAGCTCCCACAGCACCATGCGATTGCCGGGTAGGAAGCGCTCCGGGCCGGCGAGGAAGGCGTCGAGCGTGTCGCGATCCCACACCAGCTCGGCCTGTTCGAGCGCTGGAGAGTAGTCGAACTCCTCAATGCTGCCCGCCGGGCGTCCGATCAGGTCGTGCAGGCTTGGGCCGGCCAGGTGGCGGCCGGGTTCGATGCTGTGACAACCGACGCACTGAGCGCGGAACAGCCGCTCACCCTCGGCGTGTTCGGCGGCGTTGGCCGTAAGCGGGGCGAGCAGCAGCGTAGCGAGGGCCAGGCCGAGGAGGCTGCTTCGAGCACGGGGCCTACGCATCAGAAGCAGCGCAGGTTGGCGTCGGCCTGAGCCTGATTGAGCGCCTGCACCTGGTCTTGCATGCCGCGCTCGGTGCGGAACAGCACGCCCAGTTCGCCGCGCTGGTCCTGCATTCCCATGACCGTCTCGACCTGCTCGTAGGTTTCGTAGGGCAGGTGCTCGGCGATCACGTCGATGCTGCAGGCACACTTCCGCATGGTCAGGTAGCTGTTGCCGTTGGCCGCCATGCAGCCAAGCACGTAATCCACCCGTGCTTCGGTAGGGTAGTCATTGGCCAGGGCAGGCAGGGCGAAGGAAAGCAGCAGGCAGGCGGGCAGGGCGGGGCGCAGCACGCGTGCCGCCGTCGTCCGAAGTCGAGGCATTGTTGTTGTCCTCCGGAATGTCATGGCGTTAGGCTCGTCTGGTATGGCTTCAAGTTATGGCAGCCGGGCGCTTTTTTCCACCGGGAATGCCGTCTTATCAGGTCGATGCGAAAAGGCTATTGGTCGATTCGATAGGGCAGGCGGTAACGTGACCCGGTCGGCCGAGTCCGACTGTCTGCATCCCCTGCATGACACCCTTTCGACCCGCCTCCCGGCGGGTCTTTTTTCATCATGCTACTTTCTGCGCTCGTCCTCGCGCACCTCGTACTCTCCTACCAGCAGTTCCTGTTCGCCGTGGCGAGATTCGCGAAATGGGGAGTCATGGCTGTGATAGCCGCTGCCTGCGTCGCGGGCCTGCTCGGCGCGGAGCTGCTCGAGGCGCTTTTTCATACGGTAGCGCACGATCGGCAGCATGGCCCAGCCGAGCAGCAGGAAGAACAGACCCAGCACGGTGCCTACGATCAGCAGCACGCCGAACAGCAACCAGGTCAGAATCAGCTTTAGCCCACCCAAAGGGCCGCGTGGACCTTGGCTGGCTCGTGTGCGCCACTGCTGGGCAGCCTGCCAGGCGGCGTTGCGGCGTGGATCGTTGGGATCGAACATGCACATCTCCGGGCGGCACGGCGCCGCCTGTCGGGTGGGTCGGTATTCATTGGAGGTCGTAAGGCGGCAAACGTTCCTGACTTGTCAGCCGATTACAACCATAGGCGCCACAGGGCGGCGGTCACTATGCCGGCACTGATCGCCGCCAGCGCCTTCTGGGTCGTCAGCATCACGACGAGCGTCGCCACCAGCGCCAGGCGGGCGCCCCAGTCGCCCTGCATTGCCATGGGCGTGATCACCGCGACCAGTACCGAGCCAGCCATGGCATTGATGAAGCGCTCTACTCTTGGCCCGATGGGCACGCGCGACATCACGAAGACGCCGCCGGCACGGGTCACATAGGTGACCACGGCCATGATCAGAATGGCCATGACGGCGCCGACTGCTGTGGAAGGCAGCGTCACGCGGGTGACTCCTTCGCCGGGGGCGACGGCAACAACAGGCCCGCCATGCCACCGGCCAGGGCCCCGACGATGACATGTGAATGCGGCGGCAACCAGGCCATGGCAGCCAAGGCGGCAAGCGCGGCGGCGCCCCAGGGCACCAGCATGGTCGGGTCGCGTCGACCGCCCACCAGCATCGCCAACAGGAAGCAGCCCATGATCACGTCGAGGCCGAAGCGCTCGGGCTCTTCGATGCCGCTGCCGAAAACCACGCCGAGCAAGGTGCCGAGCAGCCAGGTCAGCCACAGCGCGATACCGCCGCCTACCAGCATGCCCACATTGGTTTCACCCTTCTGGCGATCGGCGGCAGCCATGGCCCAGTTGGAATCACTCATCAGCACGACGCAGCCATAGCGCTGGCTGGCAGGAAGGTGCGCCAACCAAGGCTGGATGGCCGCCCCCATCAGCAAGTGTCGTGCATTGATGGCAAAGGTGGTGGCGATCAGCGGCAGCAGCGGGATGTCCGGCCCCCACAGCTCCAGAGCGGCGAACTGCGAGGCACCGGCGAACACCAGCGCACTCATCAGCATCGCTTCGAGTCCCGACAGGCCTCGCGCCAGTGCGGCCACACCGAAGGCCAGCCCGAACACGACTACGAACAGCGATAGCGGCGCCATACGGCGAATGCCGAGAAGCGTGCCGGCAAGGTCCAGTTTGGCGCCTGGGGGCGTACTGGTCATGCCCGCCATATCTCGGCGACGATCTCGTAGCTGCGCAGGCGATCCGCGCTGGCGTAGGTATCGGTGTTGAGCATCAGCTCGTCGGCACCAGTCTGCTCGAGGAAGCGCTCGAGCCCCGCACGCACGGTGTCGGGGCCGCCGATGATCGCCGCTCCCAGGAACTGCTCCACCTGGACGCGCTCCATGGGCGTCCAGTCGAGGTTTTCGACCGGAGGCAGTGAGCGAGTGCGCTTGCCTCGCACCATGCCGAGGAACTTCTGGCGGGTGGTGGAGGCGAGGAATTCGGCCTGGTCATCGCTTTCGGCGGCGATTACCGGCAACCCGACCATGGCGTAGGGACGGTCGAGCAGCGCCGAGGGGCGGAAGTTGTCGCGGTAGAGGCGCAGTGCCTCGTGTAGATAGCCCGGGGCGAACTGGGCGGCGAAGGCGAACGGCAACCCCTCACGAGCGGCGAGTTGGGCGCTGTAGCCGCTGGAGCCAAGCAGCCAGATAGGCACTTGGGTGCCCTGGCCTGGCACGGCGCGCACCCGCTGGTCGGGCCGCTCGTCATCGAGAAAGCCCTGCAGCTCGGCGAGCAGCTCGGGGAAGTTTTCGGCTCCGGCGTAGGGGTCGCGGCGCAGCGCCGCCATGGTGGCACCATCCGAACCGGGCGCACGGCCCAGGCCCAAGTCGATGCGCCCCGGGTAGAGCGTTTCCAGGGTGCCGAACTGTTCGGCGATCACCAGCGGTGCATGGTTGGGCAGCATGATGCCGCCGCTTCCCACGCGAATCCGGCTCGTGGCACCGGCGATGTGGCCGATCAATACCGCCGTGGCGGCACTGGCGATGCCGTCGAGGCTGTGGTGCTCGGCCAGCCAGTAGCGCGTGAAGCCGAGGCTCTCGGTCAGCTGGGCAAGAGCCACGCTCTCGGCGAAGCTATCGGCGATAGTGCCGCCCTGGCGGATGGGCGCCAGATCGAGCACGGAAAGCGGGGTCCGGGAGAGGTTGGGCATGGTCACGCTGGATTCCTTAGCCTGCTTGGTATTCCTAGAATCCTCTTCTATGCGCTTCGATGCAATCCTCGCGTGGTCTGCCTCGGGGGGAGAATTGTGTGCCGCTGGGGTCATGCTGCTAGCATGAGAGGCCCAAGGACGGAATAAGGGATTTGTGTATGGCCAACCATGGAGGTCAGCGGGTATTTACCGTGTCGGCCCTGATAATTTTGGCACTGGTCGTTGCCGGTGCCAGCTTTCCCGAGGCATTCGGCAACGCCGCCGACACCGCCCTGGCGGGCGTGACTCGGCTGTTCGGCTGGTTCTATCTGCTTTCGGTGTTCGGCTTCGTCATCTTTCTGGTGGGTCTGGCGTTCAGCAAGTACGGCAAGATCCGCCTCGGGCCCCAGGACAGCACGCCAAGCTTCAGTTTCTTCTCCTGGATCAGCATGCTGCTGGCCGCCGGCTTCGGCGTGGGGCTGGTGTTCTACGGTATGGCCGAGCCGATGTTCCACTACATCGACCCGCCCTATGGCGATGTCACGGCGGAATCCACCGAGGCGGCGCGTTACGCCATACAGTACAGCTATTTCAACTGGGGCGTGCATCAGTGGGCCGCCTTCTCGGTGGTCGGGCTGATCATTGCCTATTTCCAGTTTCGCAAGGGGCAGGCCGGGCTGGTCTCTTCGGTGCTGTCGTCGATCTCGGCAAAATACCCCCGGGTGCGTCCCTACGCGCCCACCCTTGACGTTTTCGCGGTGGTCGCCACGGTGATGGGGGTGGCGACCTCGCTGGGCCTTGGCGTGCTCCAGCTCAACGGCGGCTTCAACGCCGTGTTCGGACTGCCCGAAAACGTGCTGTGGCAGTTCGTCATCCTGTTCGTGATGTTCCTGGCCTATATGGCCTCGACCTGGTCGGGGCTGGACAAGGGCATTCGCCGACTCTCCAATCTCAACATGATCCTTTGTATCGCGCTGATGCTCTATGTACTGATCAGCGGTCCAACGGTGATGATTCTGGAAACCATCACCCTGGGTATCGGCGATTATCTGCAGAACTTCATCGGTATGAGCCTGCGTATCTCGCCCTTCAGCGACAACACTTGGGCGGCGAACTGGACGATCTTCTACTGGGCCTGGGTAATCGCCTGGTCGCCTTTCGTCGGTACTTTCGTCGCCCGGGTATCGCGTGGTCGCACGATCAAGCAGTACGTCTTCGGTGTACTGATCGTGCCACCGATGCTGGCCTGCCTGTGGATCGGGGTATTCGGAGGCGCTGCGTTGCACATGGAGCTCAACGGCGATGTGGGCCTGGCGGCCGCTACCGAGGCCAACATCACCGTGGCGCTGTTCGAGATGTTCGAACTCATGCCCTTTTCCGGCGTGCTGTCGTTAATCGCCATGCTGTTGATCTTCATCTTCCTGGTCACCTCGGCCGACTCGGCCTCCTATATCGTGGCGCAGATGACCGATAACGGGTCGATCAACCCGCCCTTGTTCAAGCGGGTGATCTGGGGTGTGCTGATCGCTGCCATCTGCCTCACCTTGATCGCCGCCGGCGGGCTCTCGGGGCTGCAGTCTGCCGCCGTGCTCTCGGCGCTACCGTTTACCTTCATCATCTACGGCATGATCGTGGTGCTGATCCGTGAGCTGCGCGCCGACCGCCAGGCCATGCTGACCCAGCTCTACCGTCGCCATGGCGAAACGCCGGTGGGAGCCGATGCCTTCGAGGCCGAATCGCTGGGCGAACAGGAGCGATTACGCCGTGCACCCAATGTGATCAACCGGCGCATTCATCGCCGTGAAGGGGGGTAGGCAAACTCACGCTGCGATTGCCGGTAGCCAGAGTGCGGCGCAGGCCGTACTCTCTGAAAAAACAGAAGCGGAAGCTCGGCATGGCCATCATCGGTACGCGTCATCGTCCACATCGCGGCGCCACCCGGCGGCGGCAGCCGCCTCGCCGCCGCCAGGGCGGCTTCGACCGCTGGCTCGACCGAGCGGTGGATATTGCCGTGATAACTGCGCTGGCGGTGGGCGGTGTGGCGCTAATCCTGCATTTGTTGCTCTGACACTGAGGTGAGATGCGCTCGCTGCTGGTTCTGATGTTACTGCTGGGAGCTGCTGCCTGGGCCTTATGGCAGTACGAGGATTACATCCCCCGCCACTGGCACCCCTGGGCACCGCTGAGTGTCGATGATCGATTGACGCCGGTGACGAAATGGAAGCTGCATCGTCTTTCCGATGATCGTGCGGGCTGCCTGGCCGCACTGGAAACCGCCCCTGAAGGCGCGCTGCGCTTCACACCGCTGGACGACCATGAGCCGGTGCAGGGCTGTCCGCTGGAAAACGTGGTGCGTGTTCACGGCAGTGAGGTCGAATTCAACGCCAGTTTCGTCGCCCGCTGCCCGCTGGCCCTGGCCTGGGTCATGTACGAGCGCCAGCGTTTGCAGCCGGCGGCTGAGGCGCACTTCGATACGCGTGTGGCAAGCATCGAACATTTCGGCAGTTTTGCCTGTCGTAACGTCTATGGTCGTGAGAGCGGCCGGCTCAGCGAACATGCTACGGCCGAGGCGCTCGACGTAGCGGCCTTTCATCTCGAGGACGGGCGGCGGATCACGTTGATCCATCACTGGGACGATGAAGGTGAGCGCGGGAGCTTCCTGCGCGAGGCCCGCGATGGTGCCTGCGATCTGTTCGGCAACGTGCTGGGCCCGGAATACAACCGTGCCCATGCCGACCATTTCCACTTCGGTATGCGTGGCTTTCGCCTGTGCCGCTGAGTTCAGCGGACTCGCACCGCGACGCCGCCCCCCGTACACTCAGAAACATCTACCCGCTGGCGCACGAGGCTTATGCTGGGATTTCTGCAGGGATTCGCATATGGGCTGTTCGTCACCTGCCTGCCGTGGTGTCTGGTCGGGCTGGCCAACCCGCGTCTGGCGTTGCCCACCGAGAACCCCAATCGCTTTCAAGTCCTGTTCCGTTACTGTTTGCTGGTGCCTTTCATCAGCACGCTGCTGTGGCTGACCTCGCTATGGGGCGGATTTGGCCCCACCCTTGGTGGCTGGCTAGCCGGCCTGGTAGCGGTGGGGGTATCGCTGCCCGTGGAGCGAGGCTGGCGTCGTTGGCGTGCAAGGAGGCACCAGCGGCAGTTGCAGGAGCGGCTGGCGGCCGAATCCGAGCGCAAGCGCGCCGAACGTGAGCGCAGCGCGCGTGAAGCCGGGGTGGCGGAACTCGATCCGGCGAAGCCGCCGGTGGGTGCCGACGAGCTGACACTGGCGCTGTGCCGCGCCAAGCAGCAGCTGCTCGACGTCAAACGCGGTGACCTGGCGAGCCAGGTGGATCGTTTCTATACCCGCTATGCGCACGTGATGGCGCTGCTGGGCAACCGCTTCGACCGCAGCGAGCTGGCTTACGAGCGCTCCCGCGGCCTGATCACTGAAGTTTGCCTCGGCGTGGTGGATACCTTCACTTCCATGTCTGCCCAGGCACGAGGCGTCATGGGGCTCGATGGCGACTACGTGCGCCGTCGCCTGGAGCAGGAGGGCAACCGACTCTCGGTCGAGGAACGGATCGCGCTAAAGCGCCGTCTGGAACTCATCGAGGAGACCGACCGACGCATTCGCCGCCTGGTGGCACGCAACGAGTCGGCGTTGACCCTGCTCGACGATACGGCAGTAGCCTTGGCGCGGGTGGAAACGGAGCGGCCTCAGGCCTCGCTCGCGACAGACCGTGCTCTGGAGGACTTGCGGCGTTTCATCGAGGGTGCCGAGCGGTACAGTCGCAGCGAGCGACGTTGACCTGGCCCAAGCCTGGGCGAGCATCACGCCTGACATTGTTGATAAGGTGCGGAAAGGCCTGAAAGGGAGAACGCATATGAAGCAGCCGTCCGAACGTGGCTCATCGCTCTCGCTGCCACCAGTGGAGCAGATCGCCAGTGAGCTCGAGGAGGTCGCTCCGGTGCCTTCGGACAGCGATGAGATCGTGATCGACGACCCTGAACTAGAGCAGTTGGCCGACACCTTCGTTGATGAAGTGCTGGCCAGCGAAGGCGCCGGGCTCGACCGGCAGCGGCGTGCGGTGGACGAGATGGGCCTGGAGCTGCAGCAGCAGGCGGCGCATCACAGCGAAATGCTGCAGGCACCGCTGCGCAAGCTGGCCCACCAAGGCGATGAGGGCGGCCCCGTGGCCAAGGCGCTGATCGATTTGCGCGGTCACATGCAGGAGCTCGACCCTCATCAGCACCGCTTGGCGTCAGGAGCTTTCGACCGCTTACTTTCGCGGATACCCGGCGCCGGTAGCCGCGTGCAGCGCTACTTCCGCAAATTCGAGAACGCCCAGCAGGCGCTGGATGCGATCATCGCCGACCTTGAATCCGGCCGCGATATGCTGCGCCGCGACAACATTACCCTCAGTGACGACCAGGAGAACCTGCGCCAGCTGCTGGGCCGCCTTCAGCGTCAGGTCGACCTGGGACGGCTGATCGACAGGCGCCTGGCTCAGGCGCTGCAGAAGTTGGGTGACGAGCACCCTCAGCGGGCGTTCATCGAGGAAGAGCTGCTGTTTCCGCTGCGCCAGCGCATTCTCGACCTTCAGCAGCAGCAGGCGGTGAGTCAGCAGGGCGTGCTGGCGCTGGAGGTGATCATTCGCAACAATCGCGAGCTGATCCGCGGCGTCGACCGAGCCCTGCATGTCACTGTCTCGGCGCTGACCGTGGCGGTGGCGGTGGCGTTGGCGCTGGCCAATCAGCGCCTGGTCCTGGATCGCGTGGAGTCGCTCAATACCACGACCTCGGAGATGATTGCAGGGACGGCCAAGGCGTTGCGCCAGCAGGGAGTGGAGATACAGACCCGGGCCTCCTCGGCTCAGCTCGACATGCAGGCGCTGGAACAGGCTTTCGATGACGTGCTCGGCGCTATCGACGACTTATCCCGCTACCGCCAGGAAGCGCTGCCTCAGCTCGACGCCCAGATCGACCGCCTGGCGCAGCTGACACGCCAGGGGGGTGAGTCGATCGACAGGCTGCAGCGCGGCAGCGAGGTGCACTCGCCTGATGCCAAGGCGCCGGACAGTGAGGACAAGCGCTAGGGAGAGCCGCCCGGCGAGCGGGGCGGCTCGTCCCCCGGCTGCTGGACGTCCTTTGGTGGCGGCGCATGGCGTTGGGCGTCGCGCAGCGCCTTGCGCATCAGCTCCCAAGCGTCGTCGAGCCCTTGCTGCAGAGCATCCCAAGCCGCCTCGCTGGCATACTGCAACTCTTCGAGCCGCCGCTGGGTTTCGTCGCGACGCCGCTTCAGACGTTCAATGTCGTCGTGGTATCGGGCCTGTGCCTCGACGCTTGCCTGGCGCGCACGAGCCGCCAAGGCTTCGATCTCGGCGTTCCACTCGTCCAGTCGCGCCTTCATCTGTTCGACGAACTCGTCACGTCTGCTCATACATCTTCTCCGCCTCGGGTTCTACTCTATCGATCCTCAGCTTACCCGCCGGTTCCCTGGAGGGTTCAGTTCTGAACGGCGACTTGGTCGCGGCCCTGGCGCTTGGCGCGATAGAGCTGGCCGTCGGCCTGGGCCAGCAGCGCCTCACAGCTGCTTCCGCCATGGGCGGGTTTGCTGCTGGCTACCCCGAAACTGGCGGTGACCCGCCCCGAGCGGGTGGAGTGCTCGTGGGCGATGTCGAGGTCGCGGATCTCTTTCTGGATGCGTTCGGCCACTAGCTCGGCGCCCTCCAGATCGGTGCCCGGCAGCACGCAGACAAACTCTTCGCCGCCGTAGCGAGCCACCAGATCGGAGGCGCGGTGTACGACTCGGGTGAGCGCCTCGGCGATGGCTCTCAGCGTGTCGTCGCCAGCAACATGGCCGTAGTGATCGTTGAACTCCTTGAAATGGTCGATATCGATGAAGCTCACCGAAATGGCATGGTCGCTACGCTGGGCGCGCTGCCACTCCTGGTGAAGAAAAGTATCGAAGTGACGGCGATTGGCGATACCTGTCAGGCCATCGATCGTGGAAATTTGATGCAGCTGGTCACGCTGGTCCAGGCCACGCTGAAAGGCCTGCAGCAGTTGATCGACGCTTGCCACCAGATGGCCCAGCTCGTCGTTGACATGCCGGCCCATAGCCGGCTTGGGCCAGCGGCCGGGATGGTGAGGGTCGGTGGCGGCGATGGCCGCATGCACCTTGAGCAGCGGGCGAGTGACGAACCAGTGGAACACCAGCGCCAGCAGTGCCGCAATGGCCAGGGCTTTTACCACGCCGAGCGAGAATATCAGCAGGCTGCGCTGGCTGAAGTCATAAGCCAGGCTGTCGATCGCCAAGCTCAGGGATAGCTCGCCGATGGGCTGTGGGGTGGCATGAGTGCCGGCCTGGTAATAGAGGGTTTTGCGATAGTGGAGGATATCGCCGAACAGCGCCTGGGCGAACCGGTTGGCGGTCGGCTCCGTCTCGCGCTGGCGCTCGGCCATGGCGCGTTGGAAGTCGTCACGAATGGCCACGCTGGCGACGGGGCCACCTTGGAAAAGACCGTTGACTACTTGTTCCGCCAGCTCGGGATTGAGCTGGAAAGCGGCTTCGGCCGCGGTGCCATGAACCAGGTCGAGGCGCACGCGGGTTTCGTTCACGATTTCACGCTGCATCGCCCGTGCATCCAGCGCCAACTCGATTGTGCCGGCGAGTATGCTCAGCACCAGCGCAATGAGGAGGGTGAGGCCGGCTTGCTTGGCGGTCAGGCTGCGCCTGCGGGGCTGGCGTTCCATGCCAGAGGATTGATTCACGGGGGCGTCTCCACGACGTCATGAGTCCGGTCGAGTGCAGCTTGCAAACGGGTAATGAAGTGTTCGGGTACCGAAGGGTGACAGGCGAGATAGAGATCTACCTCGTTGAACGCGAACAGACGGCGCAGCGGTAGATCGGCCTCCTCGGCAAGGTAGTTCGCGGTGTGTTCGCCGGTGACCCAAGCATCGATGACACCGGCACGCAGGCGGCCAATGTTCTCGCGTTCGGCGCTGGCGACGACGATAGGAACGTCCTGCTTGGCAGCGTACTGACCTACGGCATCCTCGCGAAAGCTGCCAACGCGCAGGGACGTCAGGTCATCCAAGGACGCAGCCTCGATACCGGCGTCCTCCAGGGCGAAGGCGGCCCAGGTGCTGGATGTCAGCGGCCCCACCCAGGTGAACAGCGATTCACGCTCGGGGGTTCGGGTGGTCGAGTAGACGCAGTGGCGTTCGCGTAGCTGGGCCTCAGTATAGGCCCGTGCCCATGGCAGCAGTCTGAATTCGGCCTCGAGTCCGGCTTCAGCCAGTGCGGCGCGCAGCCGCTCCGTGGAAATCCCTGTGATGGTGCCATCTTCTCCCTGGTAGTTATAGGGAGGGTACTCCTCGGTATTGAAGGCAATGTTGCCACCGAGAATTTCACTGACGACGCCGCGGCTCTGAAGCTGGTCCAGTGCCGCTTGCATGCGCTGTACCAGGCGCGGGTCGGTGTCGCGATTCAGAGCGTAGTAGAGATCGGATTCGCTAATGGTCAGTGCCGGCGCGAAGTCGGTGGTGGGCAGGCCCTCTTCATGCATCAGCCAGAAAGCGACATCCTCGCCATAGGCCCACAGGTCCACCCGGCCTCGTTCGAGCATGCGCAGGGCGCTAACGTTGGAGATCGCCGCATGAATCTGCTCACCGGGCACTCCAGCTGCCTGGAGCTTCTGGGCGCCGATATCCTCGCGAATGACGGCGATGCGGTATCTTCCTGCGATAACGTCGTCGATGTCGTCGAGCTGGATGTCATGGTCACGCCTGGCGATCAGCGTCACCCTGTCGGTGGCGATGGGGCCCACCCACTGAAAGAGGTCCTCACGCTGCTCGGTGCGCGTGGTGGAAAACAGCACCGTATTGGGCTCGGAGAGAGCCGTTTCATAGCCTCGCGCCCAAGGATAGAAGTGCACGTCGTCTCGAGACAGATCGGTATCCGTTTCGGCGAAGATCCGTTCGAGCAGTTCGATGGACAAGCCTTCGAGGCGCTCATTCCGACGGTAGTTATAAGGGGGATACTCTTCGGTGATGAAGGTCAGCCCCGCCAGACTGGCGACAGCCGGGAACGGATGTAACACGAGCAACGGCAACAGCGATGACCACCACTTTTTCATGTGTCCTGTGCCCCTTGCTGTTTTTCTTTTTCTCTTGGCTTGCTGGCCTCGTTCGCACGCTCGTGCTCATGGCAGGAGCCTTTCGGATGCGAAACCATACAGGCGGACTACTTAACCTGGATTAACTCCGATAATGCCCGGGGGAGCGTGAGAAGTGAAGCTGTAACGTGTCCACGCAAGGGGGATGAGGCCCGCCGTACGGCGGGCCGAAAGGAAATTTAATCGTCGAGTTCGAGCCGGTAGAGGGTGCCGTTCTCGTCGCCGATCAGAACGTAGAGATACCCCTCAGGGCTTAGGCGTATGTCGCGCACCGACCCCAAGGGCTGATCGAGCAGTTCTTCCACCGCCACCACCTCTTCTCCGTTTACCTCGAAGCGGTAGAGCTGCTCGCTTTCCAGGCCGCCTACGAGCAGGTTACCTTGCCACTGCGGGTAGCGGTCACCGTCGATCACCGCCAGTCCTGCGGGGGACACATCGGATTCGAAGCGGTAGGCGGGGGCGACGACGTCCTCATCGCTGAATAGCTCACCGCTGGCGAGATCGTCCAGGAAGTCTGCACCGGCAACCTCTTCGCTGTCTTCCTCTCCAGGCCAGCCGTGGTTCTCACCGCTGCGTATGCGGATGAGTTCGTCGTGTCCGCTGTTGCGTGCTTCCACGGCCCAGACATCGCCGCGACTCTCATCCACCGCCAGGCCAAGGACATGACGGTGCCCCCAGGAGTAGATTTCGGGTAGATAGCCAGCCTCCTCGAACACTGGGTTGTCCTCTGGCGCCAGACCCTGCGGATTAAGCCGCAGTATCGAGCCGGCATGATCGTTGGTGTCCTGAGCCCGCTCGGATGAGTCGCGGTCGCCTATCGACATCAGCAGGGTACCGTCGTCCATCCAGGCCAGTCGCGAGCCCGATCGTGATCCGGGTTCGGAACGCCGGTTCTGTTCGAACAGCTCTTCCACTTCCGTCAGCTGATCCCCCGCTAGCCGGCCCCGTGCCAACGCCGTGGCGGTGGAGTTGCTATCGCCACTGGAATAGGTGAAGTAAAGCCAGCCTGAGTCGGGGTAGTCCAGTGAGGCGGCTACATCGAGCAGCCCTCCCTGTCCTTCGACGTGGATGCCGGGCAGTCCTTCCACAGTCTGGCTCTCATCGTTGTGGAAGATTCTGAGCTGTCCGGTGCGCTCACTTATCACGTAGAGCTCGCCGGGCAGTACGGCAACGCCCCAGGGCTGATCGAGATCTTCCGCTACCGGTACCAGCCTCAACTCATGATGATCGGTGCTCAACGTCGCCTCATCGGCGCCGGCCGCTGCAGCGACCATGGCCAGGGTCAGTAGTGGGGTACCACTCCAGCGTCCTTTCATGTTCCACCTCCGTTCCGAGTGTGTCCCTCAGTGTAGTGAACGCCGCCCCTGCGTCATGTCTGACACGAATTGCTGGTAGGCTTAGCGCTTCAGGGATCTCCCAAAGGGCATAGGAGAAAGGGGATGAGCGTGACACCGGCGATTGGTAGCGCTGGCGCCAGGCAGCGGGCATCGAACAAGGAAATCCTGGGCTGGGCGATGTTCGACTTTGCCAACCAGGCGTATACGCTCTTGATCATCACCGTCGTGTTCGGTGAGCTGTTCACCACCGTCATCGTCGGTGACCGTGATGATGGCTTCCGGCTGGCCAACCTGCTTTGGAGCCTGGCGCTCGCCACGAGCTATCTGCTGGTGGTGATCACCGCACCGCTGTGCGGGGCGGTGATGGACTACCGGGCGGCCAAGAAGCGCTTCTTGTTCGTCAGCTACATCGTCACGGTGGTGGCCACGGCACTGCTTTATTTCGTGGCGCCGGGCTACATCATGCTCGGGCTGCTGCTTATCGTGATCTCCAACTACGCCTATTCCATGGGCGAGTCGTTCATCGCCGCTTTCCTGCCGGACCTGGGCCCGCCGCAGGACCTCGGTAAGATTTCCGGCTTCGGCTGGGCGCTGGGCTATGTCGGTGGCCTGTTCGCGGCAGGTTTCACGCTGGTGGCGTTGGGTGAGGCCACGTTGAACAACTTCGAGCGCATCCGCTGGGTCGGTCCTTTTGCTGCGGCTTTTTTCCTGATCGCTGCCATTCCCACCTTCCTCTGGGTAAAGGAGCGTGGCACACCGCAACCCCAGCACAAGCGCTATCGCGACATCGCCTGGGAGCGGGTTTCCACCACCCTGCATGAGCTCAGTCGCTTCCGCGACCTGGGCATCTTCCTGGTGTCGCTGCTGTTCTCCATGGCTGGGGTCTACATCATCATCGCCTTTGCATTCATCTACGGCGCCCAGGTGATCGGCTGGGATGAGTCGGTGCGCAACATCATGTTCATCATCGTGCAGATCACGGCTGCAGCCGGCGCCTTGGGTTTCGGCTTCATTCAGGATCGTATCGGTACCAAGTTCACCTATCAGCTGACCCTGCTGTTGTGGGTGGCGGCGGTGCTCGCCATCTGGGCCACGCCGGAGGTCACCGCCTTCCTCAATGCCAGCCTGGGGCTCACCTGGGAAGCCCAGCACCTTTTCCTTTTCGTCGGCTGTCTGGCAGGGCTCTCGCTGGGCTCCAGTCAGTCCGCCAGTCGCGCCCTGGTGGGGCTGTTCTCCCCCGCGCGCAAGTCGGCCGAGTTCTTCGGCTTCTGGGGGCTAGCCAACAAACTGGCGGGCGTTTTCGGTATCGTCGCTCTCGGGCTGCTTCAGACCGTGGTGGGGCTGCAGGCTTCGATTCTGCTGTGCGCGGCGCTGTTCATCGTCGCCATGCTGATCTGCCTGGCGGTCAATCAGGTTCGGGGCCAGCAGGCGGCGGCCGAATGGGAAGCGAGCAACGCAGCGGTGGCCTCTGGGGAGGTAACCACCTCATGACCTTCGATCCGGTGCTACTGATACTGGTGGCGGCCACGTTCGTCGTCGCCGGCATCGTCAAGGGAGTCGTCGGCATGGGCATGCCGACGGTGTCGCTGGCGCTGCTCACCGCCACGGTGGGGCTGCCGTCGGCCATGGCGCTGCTGCTGGCGCCCACCATCATCACCAACGTCTGGCAGGCCCTGGTGGGCGGTTATCTGCAGCAGATCCTGCGACGATTATGGCCCTTCCTGGTGGCCTCGGTGGTGACGGTGTGGCTGGGCGTGGGCATCCTGGCCAGGGTCGACGTACGCTGGCTCTCGGGTCTGCTCGGGCTGCTGATCGTGTTCTACGCCCTTGCCGGGCTGTTCAGCCTCGGCCTCGGTAAGCTGGTCAGCCGCGGTCGTCATGCTGCGCCGATCAATGGCGCCCTGACCGGCCTGCTCACCGGTATGACCGGCTCTTCGGTCTTCCCCGGGGTGGCGTACCTGCAGTCACTCGGCTTGCCAAGGGATATGCTGATCCAGGCCATGGGCGTGCTGTTCGTTGTCACCACCATGGCACTGGGTCTCTCCATGGGTGGCCAGCGGCTGCTCAGCCTGGAGTTGGGGCTGCTATCGCTTGGGGCGGTAGTGCCGGCCCTGGTGGGCATGCAACTGGGTCAGCGATTGCGCCGCCGGCTCTCGGAAACGACCTTCCGTCGTGTCTTCCTCAGCGGTTTGCTGGCCATGGGGGCCTATCTCTTGTTGCGCTCCCTGGCGGGTTGAGCCGACAGGGAGCGGGCACCTTACTGCGATAGAAAATCGCGGATACGATCCCCGGCCTGGTCGATGCCGAGCACGCCATCCAGATGGCCGCGCGTGCCCTCCAGTGTGATGAGCTCGACCGAGGTGCCGCCGGCTTCGATCAGCTCGGCCGTCTTGCGCACGCCCTCCGGTGCGAAGACCAGATCGTTCTCGCTGTAGAGGATAAGGGTGGGGGCTTCGATACGCGCCAGCCCCTCTTCCAGGTTCCCGTCGTGTCCAACAATGAATGCCTGATTGGCCTTGACCAGATAAAGCAGGTGGTTGGCATCGGCGATCTCGGCGCGGGCAGCGGCGATGTCGTCGAGGGTCTGCTCGATGGCATAGCGTGCGTCGAGTTCGCGGGCCGGGTCGGCGCCCTCGTCGGCCCAGCTCCGATCGAAGGTTTCATTGGCCCACTGCCAGTGGTTGGCGTTCAGCGTCACCAGCTTGAGCGCTTCGCGCAGCCCGTCCAGCGGAGGCTCGCCGTCGTAGTAGTCACCCTGTTTCCAGTTGGCGTCCACACGGATGGGAGCGGCCCAAGCGCTAAGAGTCGCCAGCAGCCAGGGATCGGCAACACCGCCGCCGATTACCGAGATCAGCCGCTCGACCCGGTCGGGATAAGCACTGGCCCACTCGTAAGCCTGCAGGGCGCCCATGGAGGGACCCATCACGGCATGCAGCTGCTCTATACCCTGGCTCTCGAGCAAGGCCTTCTGCACCTCGACGAAGTCGCGAATGGTAACCAGCGGGAAGTCGGTGCCCCACGGCTCGCCGGTTTCGGGGTTGGTCGTCGCCGGCCCGGTCGTGGTCACGTTGGGATCGTGGGCGTTCAGATTGACCAGGGTGTCCGAGGCGATGATGTAGTACTCGTCGGTATCGAGCGGCTTGCCGGGGCCGATGATGGCATCCCAGTAGCCGGGGGCTGCATCGTCTTCGGCGTAGCGGCCTGCGGCATGACTGGTGCCGGAGAAAAAATGGGTGATCAAGATGACGTTGTCCTTCTCCTCGTTGAGGATGCCGTAGGCCTCCCAGCCGATGCGTACCGGGGCAATGGTCTCCCCGCTGACGGTGGTGTATTCCTCCATCTCGAAGATCTGCTTCTCTACTAGGCCGTCCCATGCGGCTGCGGATGTACTGGCCAGCAGGACAACGGCCAGGGTGGCGCTGGCTAAAACCGAGGCCGTGCGGGAATGGCTGGGAATCATCATGGTCGAAGTGTCGATGCCGTCGTGCATATAGCTATCCTTGTCATTGTTGAGTCGAAGTCGACGCTCCTGGCGAGGAAGGAGATGGCGCAACGCAGCAAAGCCAAGCGTGACGCCGTTCATTACAGACAGCGGATGCGCGAGTGTCAAAGTGGACGGAACCTGCCACACAGGAGATAGGACATGAACCGACAGAACGGTTCGATCCGGCGCGCTGGCATGGGAATGATGCTGCTGTTCTGGGCATCCTTCATCGGGTTTGGCAGCTGGTGGCTGTATGGCTTTCTCGAAGCCCAGCGCAATCCCAACGCGCATCTGGTCAATGCAGTGACAGGGCAGGAGGAGCCGATCGTGCTCGAGCGCAATCGCTCGGGGCACTTCATTGCCACTGGGCGCATCAACGGAGAGCCGATCGAGTTTCTGCTCGATACCGGCGCCACTTACGTGGCCGTTCCCGCCGAGTTCGCCGAGCGGCTGGGGCTGGAACGTACGGGCTCGGCCTGGTTCAACACCGCGAACGGGCGTGTTCGGGGTGACCTGACGCTGCTCGACGAAGTCAGCCTGGGCGGCTTTACGGCCGCTGAAGTACGCGGTTCCGTCAGCCCCGGGCTCGAAGGCGATGTGGCTCTACTGGGCATGAGCTTTCTCAACCGCTTCGATATCGAAATCCGGGACGCCCGCATGATCCTGCGCCCGGCTCAGCAACTTTGAGGAGAAACATGGGGAAGCCGCAGAGGGGCCGTAAGGCAGGCAAACCTAACCAAATACCAGGCGCGGGATGGCTGGACGTGTTCTGGCGAGTCAAGGAGCAGTTGGCCGACGATCGCGTCAACATGCTGGCGGCAGGGATCGCCTTCTATGCGCTGCTTTCCTTATTCCCTGCCATTGCTGCGGTCATTTCGCTTTGGGCGCTGGTCTTCGACCCGGCGGAGATGGTCAGTCAAATTGCCGAGATCAGTCGTTTCATGCCAGCTGGGGGAGCTCACCTGGTCAACGAGCAAGCCCGTGAGGTCAGCGAGAATACCGACACCGGCCTCAGCCTGACGGCTTTGTTCAGCCTGACCATAGCGATGTTCGTGGCGTCCAAGGGCGTGCGCGGCCTGTTGGTGGGGCTGAACGTCGTCTACGGAGAGGAAGACCGGCGGGGGCTGGTCAAAAAGACGCTGGTTGTCGCGGCACTGACCGTCGGTTTGATCGTGATGTCGCTCGGGGCGACCAGCTTCATTGCGCTATATCCCTTGGCCGTTGCCTGGCTTGCCCTGGAGGGCCCCGTGGTCACGCTGATCACCTGGCTGCGCTGGCCGGCGCTGCTGCTCTTGATGATGTTCGGCGTTGCCGTGCTCTATCGCTACGGCCCCTATCGGCGCTCGCCGCGCTGGGAGTGGGTCAGCATGGGTACGGTGGTGGCGACGCTGCTGTGGCTGCTGGGCTCGGGGGGGCTGTCGCTGTATGTCGGCCAGTTTGCCAATATGGATGAGCTATACGGTTCGCTTGGGGCCGTTGTGGTGTTGATGCTGTGGTTCTGGCTTTCCTCATTCGTCGTATTGCTGGGCGCAGAGATCAACGCTGAAATGGAGCGCCAGACCCGGAAGGACACCACGGTAGGTGAGCCCAAGCCAATGGGTGAGCGAGATGCCTACGCCGCCGATACCCTGGGACCGAAGCGACCATGGCGGCGCAATCGCAACCAGCAAGGAGAGGAACCATGAGCCTGACCCGCCAGCTCGGTATCGAGCTTCCCATCTTTCAGGCCCCCATGGCCGGCGTACAGGGCAGTGAGCTGGCCGTGGCCGTCAGCGAGGCGGGTGGTCTCGGGGCCTTGCCCTGCGCCATGCTATCCCCCGAGGCCATGACGGAGGCGCTCCAGCGCATCCGTGCTGCCACCACGCGCCCGCTCAACGTCAATTTCTTCTGCCATGTGCCACCGTCGCCGGATGAGGCCCGGCTAGCTCGCTGGCATCGGGCGCTAGAGCCCTATTATGCCGAATACGGTCTCGATATCGGCAGTGTGCCGACGGGTGCCGGCCGGCGGCCATTCGACACGGCGGCCTGCGACGCCCTGGAGCCCTTTCGCCCCGAGGTGGTCAGCTTTCATTTCGGCCTGCCGGATGCAGCGCTGCTCGAGCGGGTCAAGGCTTGGGGGGCGAGGGTGCTATCGTCTGCCACTACCGTCGAAGAGGCGCGCTGGCTCGAGGCACACGGTGCCGATGCGGTGATTGCTCAAGGCCTGGAAGCGGGGGGGCATCGCGGCATGTTCCTCAGCGACGACGTGACCACCCAGGTCGGCACCTTCGCCCTGTTGCCACAGGTGGTGAAGGCCGTTTCGGTGCCGGTGATCGCCGCCGGCGGCATCGCCGATGCGCGTTGCGTGGCGGCAGCCCTGGCGTTGGGCGCTTCGGCGGTCCAGGTCGGTACCGCCTTCCTGTGCTGTCCGGAGGCCACTACCTCGGCGCTGCATCGCCGTGCGCTGCAAAGTGAAGCGGCATGCCACACTGCTCTGACCAACCTCTACAGCGGCCGGCCGGCGCGGGGGATCGTCACACGGCTGATGCATGAACTCGGCCCGCTGAGTGACGTGGCTCCCGCCTTTCCCCTGGCGACCTCAGCCATCGCGCCGCTGCGAAGCGCTGCCGAGGCGGCGGGCAGCAGCGATTTTTCACCGCTATGGGCCGGGCAGAACGCCAGCGCCTGCCGCGAGGCGCCGGCGGCCGAGGTGGTGCGCTCACTCGCCGCAGGTCTGCGCTGAGCGTTGATGCTGGCGAAGGGCGGCAAGACTGATATCATGGATGCATGAACAGTATTTCCGCCCCGGTGTCCTCCACGGCGTCGCTCGACGACCCTTTCTACTATCTGGCGAACTTTCGCTTCGTTCTCGACTGGGTGAGTGATCGTCACGCCGATTTGCTGTCCGAGCAGGAGCTGGCCTTCGGTGAACGCTTTGCGGCCGTGCCGAAGGCTGCCCAAGCGCTGCTGGTGCGCATGGTGATGCGAAAGGGCGACTGCTTTCGCAGTAGAAAACTCGAATACGCAGAGATCGGCGCGGCCCGTGAGGCCCTGACGCCTTTGATCGAGGCCGGCTGGGTGGAGGCAGAGCCGAAGCTCAAGCTTGTTGAATTGTTCCGCCTGCTGCGCCTGGATGAGCTGCGCCAGGCCCTGGCCGGGGAGATCGCGGCGGCGGGGCTTACGTCCAGCGCCAGCAAGGCGGCCATTGGCGAGGCGCTGCTGCCGGAGCTGGATCAGCCAAGACCCCTGGCGCAATGGTGGCCGCAAGCCAGCGCCGTGCTGGGCGAAGAGCGTATCGTGCGGCTGACCCTGATGCCGTGGTGCGACCGGCTGCGGCTGATGTTCTTCGGCAACCTGCGTCAGGACTGGTCCGAATTCGTACTCACCGAGCTTGGCTTGCAGCGTTTCGAGCGGGTCGAGTGGCATCCCGACTCACGCGCATTTCGCAATCGAGAGGAGGTGGACGCCTATCTAAGCCTGCATGCACTACGCGAACGCCTTGCGGCAGGCGAGACACCCGAGGAGCTCATGGCAGAAGTGCCGACGGTGCCAGGGGATAACGTCTGGCTGGCGCAGCGACGCGGCCGGCTGCTGTTTCATCTGGGGCAGGCTGCCGAGCGCGCCGGGCAGGTGGCACTGGCCCTCGATCTTTACGGTGCAAGCGGTGCAGGGCTGGGCGGGCAGGTGGAGGCACGTATTCGTCGCCTGCGCTTGCTGGAGCGAATGGGGGAGTACCGACAGGCCCATAGCCTTGCCAGCAAGGCGCTGATGGCACCGGCCTGCGAGCAGGAACACCAGGCGCTGGAGCGCCTGGTGCCCAGGCTGTGCCGCCGGTTGGGCTTGGCGGCGCCGGAGCACGCGCCGGAAGCGACGCCGCAACGCTTTGAGCTTTGTCTGGCGCGGGCCGCTACGGTAAGCGTAGAGCGGGCCGTTGCCGAGCATCTGACACGGCCCGACGCCCCGGTGTACTACGTCGAGAACACTCTGGTGACCGGGCTGTTCGGCCTGCTTTGCTGGCCTGCGCTGTTCGCTCCGCTGCCCGGCGCTTTCTTCCATCCCTTTCACAGTGGGCCGGCGGACCTTTATCGCGACGACTTCGTGGCTCGTCGCCGTGAGCTGTTCGAGGCCAGCCTGGCACGGCTCGATGAAGGCAGCCACGGCGAGGCGATATGGAATACCTGGCGCGAGAAGCGGGGATTGGCCTCGCCCTTCGTGCACTGGGAGGGGCTCGACGAGGCCATGCTGGAGCTGGCGCTGCGCTGTATCCCCGCCGTCCATCTGCGGGCCTGTTTCGAGCGCCTGCTGACCGATCTCAGGGACAACCGCGCCGGCTTGCCCGATCTCATCCAGTTCACGCCGGAAGCCGCCGAATCCCGCTATCGATTGATCGAGGTGAAGGGGCCTGGCGATCGCCTGCAGGACAATCAGCGCCGCTGGCTGGCCTGCTTTCGCCAGCATGGCATTCCCGCTGCGGTGTGCCATGTGAGCTGGCAACCGGATCGGCGCCATGAGTGACGCCGCCAAGCAGAGCGAAACACCGCTCTATCGAGTGCCGGTGCGAGCGCTGTGTGACTTCACTGCCCGCGAGGGCGACCTCGACCACCGCTTCACGCCCTCGCCCAGTGCCCGCGAGGGCATTGCCGGCCATCGTCTGGTCGCGGGTCGTCGTGCTGAAGGCTACGAGAGCGAGGTCGTCTTGCAGGGCCACTATCGCGGCCTGGTCGTCAGTGGTCGCGCCGACGGCTTCGATCCGGCCAACCATCGTCTCGAGGAGATCAAGACCCATCGTGGCGACCTGTCGCGCATGGGACACAATCAGCGTGCGCTGCACTGGGCTCAGGTCAAGGTCTATGGCGCCTTGCTGTGCGCCGCACGAGGGCTCGATTCACTGACCGTGGCATTGGTCTATTTCGATATCGCCAGCGAGCGCGAGACGCTGCTTACCCAGCAGGCCAGCGCCGCCGAACTCCTCGCGTTCTTCGAGGTGCAGTGCGAGCGCTTCCTGAGCTGGGCCAAGCAGGAAGGCGAGCATCGCCGTCGGCGTAATGACGCGCTGACCGCGCTGACCTTTCCTCATGCCGAGTTCCGCCCGGGACAGCGGGAACTGGCCGAGGGCGTCTACAAGACGGCCGTCACCGGTCGTTGCCTGCTGGCCCAGGCCCCCACCGGCATCGGTAAGACCGTTGCCACCCTGTTTCCGACTCTCAAGGCGATGCCGCGACAGGACATCGACCGAATCGCCTTCCTGACCATGAAAACCCCGGGACGACGATTGGCGCTGGAGGCGCTGACTCTACTTGGAGCTACCGCACGCGATACAAGGAGCCCGGAGCCGCGGTTAGCCCTGCGGGTACTGGAGCTGACGGCGCGCAGCAAGGCCTGCGAGCATCCCGACAAGGCGTGTCATGGCGATGCCTGCCCGCTGGCGGCGGGCTTCTACGATCGCCTGCCTGGGGCGCGGCAGGCTGCAGTCGACCATGGTTGGCTCGATCGTGAGGCACTGCGCAAGGTGGCCCTCGAGCATGAGGTGTGCCCCTACTACCTGGGACAGGAGCTGGCGCGCTGGTGCGACGTCTGCGTCGGTGATGTGAACCACTACTTCGATGTCTCGGCGCTGCTGCATGGCCTGGCTCAGGCCAACGGCTGGCGTTTGGCGCTGCTGGTAGATGAGGCACACAATCTGGTGGAACGTGCCCGCAGCATGTACAGCAGTGAGCTCGACCAACGCACTTTCAGCCAGCTGCACCGTCGTGCCCCCGCAGCGCTGCTGAAGCCGCTTGGCCGGTTGTTGCGTCAGTGGCAAAAGCTGGTGCGGGAGCAGAGCGGAGCCGATGAGGGCCGTCAGGGAAGCCCGGGGTATCGCGTGCTCGATGACTTGCCAGGGCGTTTCGTCAATTCCTTGCAGCAGGTGGCGACGGCGCTGACCGACTATCTCGCCGAACACCCAGGAGGTGCCGATGCCCCCCTACAGGAACGGCTGTTCGAGGCCCTCGGTTTCATTCGTCTGGCCGAGTCGTTCGGTGAGCACTCGCTGTGCGATCTCACCTGGCATGGCCGTGGACGCTCGGTTCTGGGCCTGCGTAATCTGGTGCCGGCGGATTTCCTGGCACCGCGCTTCGCCCAGGCTCACAGCGGCGTGCTGTTTTCGGCCACCCTGAGCCCCTCACATTACCATCGCGATCTGCTGGGGCTACCTGATGACTGCGTTTGGCAGACGGTTGCCTCGCCATTTCACCACGACCAGCTCGAGGTGCGCATTCAAGGCGGCATCTCGACGCGGATGCGCGACCGTGAAGCCTCGCTCGACCCGATCGTGACCGAGCTGGCCGGGCAGTACTACAGGCGGCCTGGACTCTATCTCGCTTTCTTCAGCAGCTTTGCCTACCTCCAGGCGGCGGCCGAGCGGCTCTCGCAGCGACACCCCGAGCTGCCCCATTGGTGTCAGACCCGTGCCATGAGCGAGGCCGAGCGCGATGCCTTTCTGACCCGCTTTCGACCGGGCGGGCAGGGTATCGGTTTTGCCGTGCTGGGCGGGGCCTTTGGTGAAGGCATCGACCTTCCAGGCGAGCGCCTCGTCGGTGCCTTCATCGCCACCTTGGGCTTGCCGCCCTTCGATCCCTTCAACGAAGCGCTGAAGACCCGACTCGAGGCACGTTTCGGTGACGGCGATGCCTATGCTTATCGCATTCCGGGGCTGATCAAGGTGATACAGGCCGCCGGCAGAGTGATTCGCAGCCCCGAGGACAATGGCACGCTGGTGCTGATGGATGACCGTTACCTTCGCCGGGACGTGAAGCGTTTACTCCCTGACTGGTGGCGGATCGGCGGCGCTGTGTAACGGCAAGCTTACTCAGGGTTACAGTTTCGGATTGTTACCTGTGCCGCAGCGTGCTACTTCTGAACCAACACTTACCGCTGGACAAGGAGATGTCTGATGGGAATCGAAGTGGGCGGCCTGCTAGGCCTTATCTGGTTGATCATCCTGGTGTGGGCCATCGTCAAGGTGGCCAAGAGCCCGGCGGGACCCATCGCCAAGCTGCTATGGATCGTCGTGCTGCTGCTGTTTCCGCTGGTCGGCCTGATCATTTGGCTACTGATGGGCCCCAAGGGATAGTGCAGCGTCGCGGGGCTCGGCTCTCAGACGGCTTTCAGGCAGTGTCCCGAGGTTCGCCCCGCTCACATTTCAGGCAGTTGAGCTCGAGGCCGAGGCGCGAACGGCGCCCGGTCTCGGTCATTACCCAGGGGCGCTCGACCCAAGGCGGTTGATGTCGCACATGTTGGTGGTGGCCGCATGCCAAGTGCGCCACCCAATGCCGCGCTTCATCCTGATGGTAACCGACGATGGCCTGCCGCATGGGAACCTCCTGGGGCCACGCCGTGCTAGCAGCTGATCGCACTGCCCGCGCGTACCCGCCCGAAATTGCTCAACACCAGCTCAGTACCCTGACCATGCCGGCCGCAGATCCGGAAGGTGCCGTTGTGGCCCGATGAACGTCCCAGCATGCCATAGCGTACCGGCTTGCCATCCTGGCGATAGCTCACGCTGACGCCGCGTCCCCCCTCGACTACGCGAAGCAGGGCGTCCGGACTGAAGGCGTTCCCCGCCAGCGGATCGAGCACGATGGCCAGAGGAGCGCTCCAGTCGTCCATGTTGCAGCTGAGCCGATCAGGGCTGGGACAAACGATTACTGCACTGCGCCGGGTAATGGCCGTGTTGCGGCCAAGGGACAGCGCGACCCGTAGCCGATGCGCCTCGGCCGCCACTTCCTGCCGGGCGCTCATGGCCTGCAGGCCGGGAACGGCCCAGCCCATCAATAGGCTTGCCACGGCAATGACGATGAGCAGCTCGATGAGGGTTAGGCCGCGCTGGTGCGAGGCAGCACGATTCGAGGCGTTTGCCGCTTCCATGACGCTCTCCGGAGTGTCGTCCGCTATTCACGAGACGTTCACTCTAGTCGAGCGCAAGATCGCTTCCATCAGACATGGCCGATGGACTCTGTAGGTGATTGCCGCTACGGCTTGCCGGCCTACTCTTCGGGTTGCTGTTCTTGAAGATAGCGGTCGCGATGGGCGCTGCTGCAGAACCATTCCCCCTTTTCGCGCAGGGCGTCGGACTCCGGCACGTGCACCTGGCACCAGGCGCAGCGCACCATCTGACCGCCCTCCTGGTGCGACTTGTCTTCCAGCTCTCCCTCGCGGTCGAGCTTCCATTCTCGGTACATGCGGTAAAGCTTCAGGCCGGCGAAGAACAGCACGGCGAAGATAATCAGGCGAATGAGCAACAGGTTCATCCTTTTTGGCTCCCCTCTGGGTTGGCGGCTTTGCCAGCCGGACGCCCTTGCGGGACAATGGCATGACTACGGATTCTCAAGAGATTTCTACGCCCATGCAAGATTTGACGCTGGTAATGGCGCAGTTGGACCCTCTGGTCGGGGATATTCCCGGCAATGCCGATCGTGCCATCGAGGCCGTACGCGAAGCACGCATCGAGCACGGGGCCGATATCGTGGTGTTCCCTGAGCTATTCCTGAGCGGCTATCCGCCCGAGGATCTGCTGCTGCGTCCCTCCATGGAGACCCGCCTGCGCGAGGCACGTTCACGCATGGCGGCGAAGATGTCTCGCGACGTACTGGTGATCATCGGCTATCCGGGTCGTCGCGAGGGTCTCGGCTACAATCTGGCCGGCCTGCTTTACAACGGCGAATGGATCGGTGAGTACGCCAAGCAGGTCTTGCCCAACTATCAGGTCTTCGATGAACGACGTTACTTCGCCACCGGTGAGCAGAGCCTCGTCATCGAGCACAAAGGCGCTCGGCTCGGCGTGTTGATCTGCGAGGACCTGTGGGACGGCGAGCCGGTACGAGCGGCACGCGACGCCGGGGCGGAGATACTGGTCACGCTCAATGCCTCGCCTTACCACCACGACAAGCCCGCGGAGCGCTTGCGTCTTCTCGAGCAGCGTGCCGCCGAAGTGTCGTTGCCGCTGGTTTACGTCAACACCATCGGTGGCCAGGACGAGCTGGTGTTCGACGGCGGTTCGGCCTGTGTCGACTCCGCCGGCCAGGTGCGGGTGGTCGCCCCCTACTGGCAGGCGGGCCTGATGCCGGTGCAGTTCGTGCAGGAGAAGGGTGCCTGGGCGCCGGTGGAAGGGGAGATCGAGCCCCCAGAGGAACCCGAGGAAAGCCTCTACTGTGCACTGGTCAGCGGCCTGCGCGACTACGTCAACAAGAGTGGCTTCGGCGGCGTGGTGCTCGGCCTTTCCGGAGGAATCGACTCAGCGCTGTCATTGGCCATCGCCGTGGATGCGCTTGGGCCCCAGCGGGTGCATGCGGTGATGATGCCCTACCGCTACACGGCCGATATCTCCCAGGCGGACGCCGCCGAGCAGGCCCGGCTGCTGGGCGTGCACTACGAGGTGCTCCCCATTGAGCCGATGGTGGACGCCTTCACGGCGACACTGGCCGATACCTTTGCCGGTACCGAGCGCGACACCACCGAGGAGAACCTGCAATCGCGCTGTCGTGGCGTATTGCTGATGGCGATCTCCAACAAGAAGGGGCTGATGGTTCTCACCACCGGCAACAAGAGCGAAATGGCGGTGGGCTATGCCACGCTCTACGGCGACATGGTAGGTGGTTTCAATGCGCTGAAGGATGTCTACAAGAGCTGGGTCTATCGCTTGGCCCACTGGCGCAATGCGCAATCGCCGGCGATTCCCGAGCGGGTGATCACCCGGCCGCCCTCGGCCGAGCTGGCACCCGACCAGAAGGATTCCGACTCGCTGCCCGACTACGATACGCTCGATGCCATTCTGGTGCGCTACATCGAGGGCGACATGAGCGCCGAGGCGATCATCGAGGCCGGCTTCGAGCGCGACGATGTCTATCAAGTCGTGAAGCTGGTCGATCGCAGCGAATACAAGCGGCGTCAGGCGCCGGTCGGTGTACGAGTGTCGCCGCGTGGCTTCGGCCGCGATCGCCGCTACCCCATCGTCAACGGCTGGCAGCCCGGCGACTGATGGCCGCGCATTAACGCAAGAACCCGCGAGCAGGCTCGCGGGTTCTTGGTTTCAGCTCAGAGCGGTTTGTCAGGCTGAGAGCGATTGAGCGCGCACATGCTGGGGCTGGAAGGTACGGCCACGCAGACGGTCGTTGCCCGGGTCGTTCTGAATCAGGACCTGGAGGACCTCGCGGGCGCGGTCACGCATGTCGAGGCCCAGATAGCCCTCGACCATCACTGCCAATGCATCGCGAGTGGCCTCGGCCTCCGGGTAGTTCTCGATTACCCAACGGCCGCGCTCGACGGCGGCCAGATAGGCCCCCTTGCGCAGGTAGAAGTCGGCTACGTGCAGCTCATGGCGGGCCAGCACATTGCGCAGGTAGACGATGCGCTGCTCGGCGTCGGGCGCGTATTCGCTGGCTGGGTAGCGCGATACCAGTTCGCGGAAATCGGCATAGGCGTCGCGAGAGGCCCCGACATCACGCTTCGAGATGTCGATCAGGCGTAGCCGTTCGAGGCTGAAGCGGCCTGCCTGCCACGAAGCCAACCCGCGCATGTAGAGCGCATAGTCCGCCTGGGGGTGGGTGGGATGCAGGCGAATGAAGCGGCTGGCTGCGGCCCGGGTGGCTTCCCAGTCCTGGGTCTCGTAATAGGCGTAGATCAATTCCAGCTGTGCCTGTTCGGCATGACGCCCGAAGGGATAACGTGTGTCGATGGCCTCGAGGCGCGAGATGGCGGTGGTATAGCGCCCACCCTCGAGCGCTTCGCGCGCCTCGTCGTAGAGCTGCTGCTCTGCGACGCCTTCGAATTCATCTTCATCCGTGGCGGTCCTGCCGGCACATCCGGTGACCAGTGCGGTCACCAGCAGCAGGGCGACAAGGCGTGTGGCGATGGGGGAAACGCGCATCGTGATCCTCGTGTCTAACAACCCGTGTCGGCCATGGTAGGATTGGCCGTAAACCCGTCCACTATAAAGCACCTCGCGAAAAAACGCAGTCCGAGGATGTCGACAAACGCAGCCGTTTGTCGTTACCCGGTTCCGCGAGGGCTCTTCAGCGAAAGCCATTATGCCCCAGAACGTGGAAGCCCAGCAGCGCGTGCCCATTTCCCTGGCCGGCAGCCGTCTCGATCAGGCGGCCGCCGAGCTCTTCGACGGCCATTCCCGTGAGCGCCTCAAGCAGTGGATCAAGGAAGGGGCTCTCACCGTGGATGGCCAGCCCGGCAAGCCGAAGGACAAGATGGCCGGCGGTGAGTGGCTGCAGCTGGCGGCCACCCTCGAGGAGCAGACCCGCTTCGAGGCCGAGGACATTCCCCTCGACATCGTGCACGAGGACGAGGATGTACTGATCATCGACAAGCCGGCCGGCCTGGTGGTGCATCCTGCTGCGGGTAACCCCGACGGAACGCTGCTCAACGCCCTGCTGCATCATTGCCCAAGCCTCGCCACCGTGCCGCGAGCCGGCATCGTGCATCGCCTGGACAAGGACACCACAGGGCTAATGGTCGTGGCCAAGACCTTGGCCGCCCAGACGTCACTGGTAGAGCAGCTTCAGGCTCGCACGGTTTCCCGCGAATACGATGCGATCTGCATTGGCGTCATGACCTCTGGAGGCACTGTGGATGCCCCCATCGGCAGGCATCCCAAGGACCGCAAGCGTCAGGCGGTTCACGCCAGCGGCAAGCCCGCGGTGACACACTACCGAGTGGTCGAGCGCTTCCGCACGCATACCCACGTACGCTGCCGGCTCGAGACAGGGCGTACCCACCAGATCCGTGTGCACCTGGCGCATCGGCGCTTCCCGCTGGTCGGCGATCCGGTATACGGTGGGCGGTTGAAGCTGCCGGCCGGGGCGAGCGAAGCGCTGAAGACGCTGCTGCGCGAATTTCCGCGCCAGGCACTGCACGCCAGGAAGCTGGCCTTTCTTCACCCTGGCAGCGGCGAGACGGTCGAGTTTCGAGCGGCGCTGCCCGATGACCTGTTGCTGTTGATCGATTACCTGCGTGACGACCACGCGGTCATGCGCTGAGGAGCCTTGATGAGCGACGCCCCCCATCTGCAACCGACCCTGATCGAGCCCGACTGGCCGGCACCTGTCAGCATCGGGGCATTCGTCACCACGCGGGAGACCGGCCCCAATCAGGGTGAATTCGCCTGCTTCAACCCTTCCGACGGCGTTGGCGACAATCCTGCCCACGTGGCGCTGTGCCGGCGCTTGATCGGTAACGAACTCGACGACGATAGGCCGCTGCTGTGGCTCAATCAGGTGCACGGCGCCCGCGTGCAGGCAAGCTATACCGACAGCGTTCCCGAAGCCGACGCCTCGGTGGCCTTCGATCGAGGGCACGCCTGCGTGGTGCTCACCGCCGACTGTCTGCCGGTTTTCTTCTGCGACCGCCAGGGCACCCGGGTCGGGGTGGCTCACGCCGGCTGGCGCGGTCTGGCCGGCGGTGTGCTGGAGGCGGCTGTCGCCGCGCTCGGGGTGGCGTCGGAAGACCTCATGGCCTGGCTGGGACCGGCCATATCCAACGCGCAGTTCGAAGTCGGTCACGAAGTGCAGCAGGCCTTCATCGGCATCCACCCGGAAGCGGCGGCGGCGTTCGACCCCAGTCCTTATCGAATGGGCCACTACATGGCCGACCTCTACAAGCTCGCTCGCCTGCGACTGGAGCGGCTCGGGATAGCGCACATCAGCGGCGGTCACTTCTGTACCGCTTGTGAACCGCGCTTCTACTCCTACCGTCGTGACGACGGCCGAACCGGACGCATGGCCAGTGTGATCTGGCTTCGCTGATCTGGATCAAGACCTGAAACGCTTTCCTTGGCCGGCGACTTGAAAGCCGGCCACGCTGACTCCATTGAAACTGTCAATACGATACGACAGGGCCAAGCGGCGCGTCCGAACGCGCCGTCACCCCGATGGAGGAAAGCGAATGCGTTTCGACAAATTTACCGCCATGCTGCAGAACGCCGTGGCCGACGCCCAGTCCCTGGCCGTGGGGCGAGGCCACAACCAGCTCGAGCCCGGTCACCTGCTGCTGGCGCTGCTGGATGCTCGCGATACCGGCATCAAGGCGCTCATCCAGAAGGCCGGCGGCGATGCCGCGCGGCTGCGCGACACCCTGGCAGGACATCTCGACGACCTGCCAGAGGTCGGCCAGTTCACCGGCGAGGTACAGCCCTCGCGTGAATTGATCAAACTGTTCAACCTCACCGACCGCGAGGCCCAGAAGCGCGGCGATCAGTACATCGCCAGCGAGCTGGTGCTGCTGGCTGCGCTGGAGATGGGTCATGCGGTGACCAAGCTGCTGACCCAGTCCGGCGTGACTCGCAAGGCGTTGGAAAGCGCCATCGACAGCGTACGCGGCGGCGAGCGGGTCGATGACCCCAACGCCGAGGAGCAGCGCGAGGCACTGGAGAAGTACACCCTTGACCTGACCGAGCGCGCCGCCGAAGGCAAGCTCGATCCGGTGATCGGCCGTGACGACGAGATCCGTCGCACCATCCAGGTACTGCAGCGGCGTACCAAGAACAACCCGGTACTGATCGGCGAGCCCGGCGTGGGCAAGACCGCCATCGTCGAGGGCCTGGCCCAGCGCATCGTCAATGGCGAGGTGCCGGAGGGGCTCAAGGACAAACGCGTTCTGTCACTGGACATGGGTTCGCTGCTGGCGGGCGCCAAGTTCCGCGGCGAGTTCGAGGAGCGCCTCAAGTCGGTGCTCAAGGAACTGGCCCAGGAGGAGGGCCGGGTGATTCTGTTCATCGACGAGCTGCATACCATGGTCGGAGCCGGCAAGGCCGAGGGCGCCATGGATGCCGGCAACATGCTCAAGCCGGCGCTGGCCCGCGGTGAGCTGCACTGCGTGGGCGCCACGACCCTCGACGAATATCGCAAGTACATCGAGAAGGACGCCGCACTGGAGCGGCGCTTCCAGAAGGTGTTAGTCGATGAGCCCAGCGAAGAGGATACCGTGGCGATCCTGCGCGGGCTCAAGGAGCGCTACGAGGTGCACCATAATGTCGACATCACCGACGGCGCCATCATCGCTGCGGCCAAGCTCTCGACCCGCTATATCACCGACCGCCAGTTGCCCGACAAGGCCATCGACCTGATCGACGAGGCGTCGTCGCGCATTCGCATGGAGCTCGACTCCAAGCCGGAGGAGATGGATCGCCTCGATCGCCGTTTGATTCAGCTCAAGATGGAGCGCGAGCATCTCAAGAAGGAGACCGACGAGGCCTCGAAGAAGCGTCTCGAGAGCCTGCAGGAGCAGATCGATGAGCTCGAGAGGGAGTACGCCGATCTCGACGAAATCTGGAAAGCCGAGAAGGCTAGTATCCAGGGGGCGGGGCAGTTCAAGGAGGAGCTCGAGAAAGCCAAGATCGAGCTGGAGCAGGCGCGTCGCCATGGCGATCTCGGCCGCATGTCGGAGCTGCAGTACGGGGTGATTCCCGAGCTGGAGAAGAAGATCGCCGAGTCCAGCGAGGCTGAGGCCAACACCTCGAAGCACAAGCTGCTGCGCTCCAACGTCACCGAAGAGGAAATTGCCGAGGTGGTGTCGCGCTGGACCGGCATTCCGGTAGCCAAGATGCTCGAGGGTGAGCGCGACAAGCTGCTGCGCATGGAGGAGGCGCTGCACCGACGGGTCATCGGCCAGGAGGAGGCCGTGACGGCGGTGGCCAACGCCGTGCGCCGTTCACGCGCGGGGCTTGCCGATCCCAGCCGGCCCAACGGCTCGTTCCTGTTCCTCGGCCCTACCGGCGTGGGCAAGACCGAGCTGTGCAAGGCGCTGGCTAGTTTCCTGTTCGACACCGAGGAGGCAATGGTGCGCATCGACATGTCGGAGTTCATGGAGAAGCACTCCGTGGCACGCCTTATCGGTGCTCCTCCCGGGTATGTCGGCTACGAGGAGGGTGGCTACCTGACCGAAGCGGTGCGTCGCAAGCCGTACTCCGTCTTGCTGCTCGACGAGGTGGAGAAAGCCCACCCCGACGTCTTCAACATCCTGCTGCAGGTACTGGATGACGGCCGTCTCACCGACGGGCAGGGGCGCACCGTGGATTTCCGCAACACGGTGATCGTGATGACCTCCAATATGGGCTCGGACATCATCCAGCGCATGGGTGGCGCCGATGAGCAGTACGAGGAGATGAAGCGGGCGGTGATGGATGTCGTCGGCATGCATTTCCGCCCCGAGCTGATCAACCGCATCGACGAGGTAGTGGTGTTTCACGCGCTGCGCCAGGCTCAGATCGAAGCGATCGCCAGTATTCAGCTTGACCGCCTGCGTGCACGATTGGCCGAGCATGAGCTGCGCCTCGAGGTGAGCGAAGAGGCCATGGCCCAGCTCGCCCTGGCAGGTTTCGATCCGGTCTTCGGAGCGCGCCCGCTCAAACGGGCGATCCAGAGCCGCATTGAGAACCCCTTGGCCCAGGATCTGCTATCCGGCAGATATTCACCGGGCGATGTCATTCAGGTCGTCGTCGAGGGGGACAAGTTCGCGTTCCATCGCTGATACACAGCGTTACGCAATGGCCGCGGCATCCGCCGGCGAACGTCTACACTGTCTATAGGTTGCGTCCTGTAACCCCTTACCCGCCGGTGAATCCACCGGCGGGCTTTTTTGACACAAGTTGCGTCCGCACACCCATCACGGTTGACACTGCCTTAAGGCTGTTGGAATCTTGAGCGTTCCTGATTTGCGGGCGCGGATTTCAGCGGGCAACCCCCCATTCCCGCGCGAAGGGTAGGTCGTATGGCCTCTACCCGCCGAAGGACTACCGGATTCCGGCCAACCGCCGGTTCTGGCCAATGCCCCGACGCGGCAATCCGCCGTGCTAGGAAGCTGCTGATCGACGCTGCCAGTGCAGCCATCAAGCAGTCTTTCCAATGAGAGTGCAGGCCCCAACAGGGCTAAATGCCAGGGTTTGGCATCAGGTGTCGGCCTCGCCGACAGCGGCATACCGCCGCACTCGAACCCGTGTCCCATGGGCGCGGATCGCACTCGAGACCTCCAGGGGAGATACACAAGTGGAATTGCTTTCCGGCGCGGATATGATCGCCCGATTCCTGCAGGATGAAGGCGTCGAATACATCTATGGCTATCCGGGCGGCGCGGCATTGCATATTTACGATGCGCTGTTCCGTCAGGATAAGGTCAAGCACATCCTGGTGCGCCATGAGCAGGCGGCGACTCATGCCGCCGACGGCTATGCTCGGGCCTCCGGCAAGCCCGGCGTGGTGCTGGTCACCTCCGGGCCCGGCGCGACCAATGCCGTTACCGGCATCGCTACCGCCTATATGGACTCGATTCCCATGGTCGTGCTGTGCGGCCAGGTGATGAGTCATTTGATCGGCGACGATGCTTTCCAGGAAACCGATATCATCGGCGTGACCCGTCCGATCGTGAAGCATAGCTTCTCGATCAAGCATCCGACCGAGATTCCGGAAGTTCTCAAGAAAGCCTTCTACCTGGCCGCGACGGGGCGTCCCGGTCCGGTGGTGGTGGACATTCCCAAGGATATGACCGCACCCACCGAACGCTACGAGTACATCTACCCGAAAAAGGTCAAGATGCGCTCCTACAACCCGGTCGCGCGGGGCCATACCGGCCAGATCAAGAAGGCCGTGGATATGATGCTCAAGGCCAAGCGGCCGGTGTTCTATACCGGCGGCGGGGTGATCACCGGGCGTGCCTGCGAAGGTTTGACCGATCTGGTCAAGCGCCTCGGCTACCCCATCACCACCACGCTGATGGGTATCGGCTCCTATCCGCAGAGCGATCGTCAGTGTCTGGGCTGGCTGGGCATGCATGGCTCCTATGAGTCGAACATGGCCATGCACCATGCCGACTTGATCATCGGCATCGGCGCGCGCTTCGACGACCGCGTGACCAACAACACCTCCAAGTTCTGTCCTACGGCCAAGATCGTGCATGTCGACATCGATCCTAGCTCCGTCTCCAAGACGGTACGTGCCGACGTTCCCATCGTCGGTCCGGCGGCCAGCGTCATCGATGAGATGATCAGCCTGATTCAGGGTAAAGAGATCGCTCATCCCGAGGCGCTTGACGAATGGTGGCAGAAGATCGACGGCTGGCGCGAGGAGCGCCGAGGCAAGCTCTACGAGCCGTCGAAGCCGGGCGAGCAGCTCAAACCACAGGAAGTGATCGAGGCCCTGTGCGAAATAACCCGTGGTGAGGCCTACGTGACCACCGACGTGGGTCAGCACCAGATGTTCGCGGCGCAGTACTACAAGTTCGACAAGCCCAACCGCTTCATCACCTCGGGCGGCCTGGGCACCATGGGATTCGGTTTCCCCGCGGCCATGGGCATCAAGCAGAACTTCCCCGAGGAGCAGGTGATCTGCGTCACCGGTGAAGGCAGCTTCCAGATGATGATGCAGGAGCTTTCCACCTGTAAGCAGTTCGGTGGCGGGGTCAAGATCATCAACCTCAACAACGCCTCGCTGGGCATGGTGCGCCAGTGGCAGGACCTCAACTACAAGTCGCGCCACGCGCACTCCTACATGGAATCGCTGCCCGACTTCGCCAAACTGATCGAGGCCTATGGCTTCACCGCACTGCGGGTGGAGACCATGGACGAGCTGCGCCCGGCGCTTGAACGCACCTTTGCCGACAAGCACGAGCTGGTGTTCGTCGATGTCATCGTCGACCCGCGCGAGCACGTTTATCCGATGCAGGTGCCCCTCGGCTCCATGCGTGACATGCTGCTTTCCAAGACGGAGCGGACCTGATGCGCCATATCATCTCGATTCTCATGGAAAACGAACCGGGCGCACTGTCTCGCGTGGTAGGGTTGTTCTCGCAGCGTAACTTCAACATCGAGACGCTAAACGTGGCGCCCACCGAGGATCCGTCGCTGTCGCGGCTCACTGTCACCACCGTCGGCGATGACCGGGTGATCGAGCAGATCACCAAGCACCTCAACAAGCTCATCGACGTGATCAAACTGGTCGATCTCACCGAGGGCAACCACATCGAGCGTGAGCTGATGCTGGTGAAGGTCAAGGCGTTGGGGGCGGCCCGTGACGAGGTCAAGCGAACCGTCGATATCTTTCGTGCCCAGATCGTCGACGTCACGCCGAGCCTCTACACGGTGCAGATTACCGGGGACGCCCCCAAGCTCGATGCCTTCCTGCAGGCCATGGGGCCGGTGGGCATTCTTGAGGTAGCGCGTACCGGTGTTTCCGGCATCGCCAGGGGTGACAAGGTCCTCAGTCTCTGAGCTTGCCGAAGCCATGTCGACTAGCCGCCCCCAGGGGCGGCTTTTTCGTCTTCAGCGCTCGGTGACCGTATCCCATAACGCCTGTATCAGCGGGCTCTTCAAACGGTGATGCAGAACGCACAGCCCGACGTCGTAGTGGGGCAGCTCCGGCTTGACCGGTAGTATGCTGACTCGCTGGGCCAAGGGGCTGTTGTCGAGTACGATCTTTGGCACCACACCGATGCCGAAGCCTAGCCCCACCATGCTCACGATCGCCTCGTGGCCGGCCACCTGGGCATAGATCGTTGGCGCGACTCCCAGTGCCCTGAACCAAGTGTCGGCATACTCGCGAGATAGTCCGGCTTCGGACAGGATCATCGGCACGCCTTGCCACTGCTCCACTGAGGGGGAGTCGGGGCTAGCCGGAATCCACGCGGCCTGCTCCACAGGAGCGATGAATACCAGCGGTGATCGAGTCAGCGACTTGAAGGCCAGCCCCGCCGGCGCGCTGCGTGGGCGAGGAGTGATCGCCATGTCCTCTTCGCCTGCCAGCACACGGCCCATCGATTCTGCCGGGTCGCCGGTATGCAGCTTGAGCTCGATGCGAGGATGGCGCTGGCGTACATCGCTGAGCAAGTCGTAGAGAAAACTGTAGCTGGCGGTGACCGAGCAGTAGATGCTGATCTCTCCGGCAAGCTCGCCGGCCTTGCTGCTCAGTTCATGACGCAGCAGCTCCCAGCGATGCAGTGTTTCACGCGCGTACGCTTGGAACGCACGCCCCTGGCTCGTCAGGGCGACATGGCGGTTGTCGCGTACGAACAGCGGCACGTCGACGCTCTCCTCGAGCTGGCGAATGGTGCGTGAGAGCGTCGAGGGGCTGACATGGCAGAGTTCGCTGGCACGACCGAAGTGCAGCGTGTCGGCCAGGGCGAGGAATTGTTTGAGAGGACGCATATCCATTCCGCTATTATTGCATCTTATGGCACGTGGTGTTGCAAATATCGCGTTTTACGCAACGTCGATGCGGCGCTAAGGTAGGCGAATCGAAAAGCCGACTCCCAGCGCCACGACAGATGGCGCGGGTGGCCATCAACGCTGACACAACCTTCGCCAATTTCGCTTTCAGGAGCACCTCATGCACGTTTACTACGACAAGGACTGCGATCTCGCCCTCATTCAGGGCAAGAAGGTCACTATCGTGGGCTACGGCTCGCAGGGCCATGCGCATGCCAACAACCTCAAGGAGTCCGGTGTCGACGTGACCGTCGCGCTGCGCTCGGGCTCGTCCTCTGCGGCCAAGGCAGAAGCTGCCGGCCTCAAGGTGGCCAGCGTCGAAGAAGCGTGCAAGACGGCTGATGTGGTGATGATCCTGGCGCCGGACGAGAATCAGAAGGCGATCTACGAAAGCCAGATCGAGCCGAATCTGCAGGAGGGCGCCACGCTGGCCTTCGCCCACGGCTTCAATATCCACTACAACCAGATCGAGCCGCGCCGCGACCTCGACGTGATCATGGTGGCCCCCAAGGCGCCGGGCCACACCGTGCGCTCCGAGTTCGTCAAGGGCGGCGGTATTCCCGATCTGATCGCCATTCATCAGGACGCTTCGGGCAAGGCGAAGGAACTCGCGCTTTCCTACGCTGCCGCCATTGGCGGCGGTCGCAGCGGCATCATCGAGACCACCTTCAAGGACGAGACCGAAACCGACCTGTTCGGTGAGCAGGCCGTGCTGTGTGGCGGTGCCGTCGAGCTGGTCAAGGCGGGTTTCGAAACACTGACCGAGGCCGGCTATGCGCCGGAAATGGCTTACTTCGAGTGTCTCCATGAGCTCAAGCTCATCGTCGACCTGATGTACGAGGGCGGTATCGCCAACATGAACTACTCCATCTCCAACAACGCGGAGTATGGCGAGTACGTGACAGGCCCCGAGGTAATCAACGAACAGTCTCGCCAGGCCATGCGCAATGCGCTCAAGCGTATCCAGACCGGCGAATATGCCAAGATGTTCATTCAGGAAGGCAACACCAACTACCCCTCGATGACAGCGCGTCGCCGCCTGAATGCCGAGCACGACATCGAACAGGTGGGTGCGAAATTGCGTGGCATGATGCCGTGGATCGCAGCCAATCAGCTGGTGGACAAGTCCAAGAACTGATCCTGGTTCGCTTTCGTCACTGGCCAAGGGCGCGGATTTCCGCGCCCTTGGCGCATCTGAGGCGTGGCCAAGCGCTTCCCGCTCCGGTATCTCGGTGTAGAATGGTATGACTACCTTAGGGTGAACCCATTCTGGTAACGGACGAAACGAATGAGTCAGGAGCCCCGCAACACCGAACATGACATTTCCCGCGAAGGGCCCGAGCCGGGATCTGCCGGTGGCAAGGATGAACGGCGCGGCGAAGAGGACCTTGCCGCTGTCTTCGTGCGCGAGACGGAAGTGATCGAAGAATCGATCGAGAATGGCAAGAAGGTGCGTCGCAAAGGCATTTACCTGCTGCCCAATCTCTTCACCACTTCTGCCCTGTTCGCCGGGTTTTTTTCCGTGGTGGCGGGGATCAATGGAGATTTCACTGCTGCTGCAGTCGCCATCTTCATCGCCATGGTGCTCGATGGCCTGGATGGGCGCGTTGCGCGCATGACCAATACCCAGAGTGCCTTCGGGGCCGAGTATGACAGCCTTTCCGACATGCTCTCATTTGGGGTTGCGCCTGCGCTAGTGGCCTTCACCTGGATCCTCCAGGATATCGGCAAGACCGGTTGGGTAGTGGCCTTTCTCTACGTTGCCTGTGCCGCGCTGCGTCTGGCGCGTTTCAACGTGCAGATTGGCAGCGTCGACAAGAAGTGGTTCATCGGGCTCCCCAGCCCTTCCGCCGCCGCCTTCGTGGCGGCAAGCGTATGGACGTTTCACAGCTTCGACGCTGAGGCTTTCGGCTTCAAGCTGCTCATGATGCTGGTGGTGGCTGCGGCGGGCATTCTCATGGTCAGCAATATTCGCTATTACAGTTTCAAGGAGATCGATCTCAAGGGGCCGGTGCCGTTCGTTGTATTGCTGGCGATCGTGCTTGGCTTCGTGGTGATCTCGGTAGAGCCTTCCGTCATGCTGCTTCTGCTTTTCGGTGCCTATGTCGCCTCCGGGCCGACGCTGGCCATCATGCGCAAGATGCGGCACTCACCCCCAGGCGGATGAACCGCCATCGATCGTTCGCGCCCGCCTTGTGCGGGCGCTGTCGTCTCTGGGCCATGGTTTCTATCCACAGGCGCCCGTCATCCGGCGCCTGTGGATAGTTTGGCTGCCACCGTTTCGTCACCGCCTCGTCACCGGCGTGAAACTTTTTTACAAGCGGCTCTTGCAGGGGCCGGATGAAAACCGTAAAGTACGCATCCGCTGCCGGTGACGTGCAACGTTGCAGGCGGTGGAGAGAGTGGTAAGTGGTTGTCTTTCTTTGAATTTTCCGAATCGCTTCGCAAAATTCACGCTTGACGCCCACGGCAAATTCGGTAGAATGCGCCCCACTCGCTAGAGACCCTCAGGGGGCTCTAAACGACGCCCGCCAGACGGGGCTTCGTGATCAGGGTCACCCCGGTGACGGTCGCGAAGAGAGTTGACAAACTCCGGCGTTTGAGTAGAATACGCCTTCCTCGCAGGGCGCTGGCGAGGCCGCCGACACGTTGGCCGCCACGACAGCAAGCGAGACGCTTCGCGCTTCGAAGTCTCGAAGTGACGGGCGC
>NZ_JAFIFK010000053.1 GCF_020832045.1 Halomonas sp. | reverse complement strand
CTGCGCGAGCTGGTGATGGATACGCTCTTCGTGTTCCACCTCAGTGAGCTGGCACTGCTCATGGAGCGCTATTACCGCCTGCCCGAGGCGATCTTCTGGTCGCATGTCAACGACTGCCTGGCGGGCTATGCCCAAGCCCATCCTGAACTGTGTGATCGGTTGGCTTGCCTGGATTACCAGCGCCCATGGGTCGCCGCCGAAGCCCTGATCACTCACAAGTTACGGGGGGCCGAAGCCGTCGAATGTCATCACCTTGTTCCCAACGCTCTGGCAGATGCCGGGGCTCCCGAGAACCGAGCCGTACACCGAGGTTAGCGTGACACATACCGATCCCCTTTTCGTCGTGGATACCACCCCCTATACCCGTGCCGATATCGACCAGGCCATCAAGGCCCTGTGCCGTCATCGCGTCATTGCCGCGCCGCAGGGCCGACGCCTTGCCGTCTGCCTCAGGGATAGCTTCCAGTGGCTGGCGCTTTGCCTGCACTTGAAGGCGCAGGGCGGCAGCGTCCTGCCCATTAACCCCGGCACGCCTCTAGAGGCCGCTCGCGAGCTGGCCCGGGAGACCGGTTGCGAACATTTGCTGCACGGCGATGGCGCCACCCTCGAGCCCCTGACACCCATGCCTGGGCGACATGTCGCCGAGCCCGCTCCTGGTGGAGAGCTCATTCAGCTCAGTTCCGGTACCACCGGTCGGCCCAAGACCATCGCACGCGCCTGGACCGCCATCGATCGGGAGCTGGAGAGCTATGTTAGGGAGTTCATCGAGGCCGAAGGCCTCATCCCGATCGTCGCTTGCCCGGTCACACACTCCTACGGACTGATCTGCGGCTTTCTCGCCGGCTTGAGGCGTGGTGTGGCGCCTCGCGTCATTACCAACCTCAACCCGCGCTATATCCTCGGCACCCTACGCGACCACCCGCTGCATCTGCTATACGCAGCACCCACCCTGGTAAGTCTCCTGGTGCGTATGCTGCCCCAGGAGCAGAGCTTTCACACCGTGATGCTATCCGGCGCGGCCCTGCCGGGGCCTCTGCTCGAGACTATCGGTTCTCGTGCCCGGCGTGTCTGTCAGCAGTACGGCTGTTCCGAGGCGGGCTGCATTGCCATCGCGCCGCGCGCCGACTCCCCCGGGCTGATGGGGCGGCCACTGCCCCACCTCAGAGTCAGTGCGGGCCGCTCCGCCGAGATGCCGGAGGAGATTCGCGTCGTCGTCGAAGGAGAGACTGAGCGCGTCATCGAAACACGCGACCTGGGTTTTCTCGACGATCAGGGGCAGCTGCACTTTCTGGCACGACTGGACGACACCATCAACGTGGCGGGCATTAACGTCTACCCCGGTGACGTCGAGGACGTCTTCCTGCGTCATCCGCTGATAGAGGAAGCGGTGGCCTTCAAGCGCCCCGACCTCTACGCCGGCGAGCGAGTCTGCCTGCAGTTCGTGGCCCGGGAAACGCTGGACAGCGAAACCCTGCGGCGCTGGTGCCGTGAACGACTGGCGCCGCATCAGGTGCCCATGTTGCTGGAGCAGGTGGAGCACATCGACAAACTGCCCAACGGCAAGATCAGCCGCCATCGGCTGGCCCAGGCCCATTGCGATCCCTATGCGGTGAGGGTTCAGGCCGATGAGGTGGCGTCATGAATCGCAGCAATGAGCGTCTGCTGGAGGTTATCGCAGAGGTCCTGCAACGGCACCTGCCTCAGGCCGATCTTAGCCGCTTCAGTCCCCATGCCCGGCTCTATGAGGATCTGGCGCTGGACTCCATCATGCTATTGCAGCTTTTCGTGCACCTGGAACTCGAGCATGGCCTGGCGGTACCCGAGGACGCCGTGATCGGCGATGACCTGCAGCGGGTGGAGGATCTCGTCGTCCTGCTGGAGCGCTGGCAGGGAGAGCTGGCCTCATGATCAAGGTGCACTGCTTCGTCAGCTGTGTGTGCGAGCTCATCAAGCGCACCCCGGGGGTGGATCACCGTCCCTTCTACTTCGGCGTCTGGGACGCCGACTTCTCGGTCAACGCGCGTCACGAACTCTCCTATCACTCGCCGCATACCCGTCACGAGGGCTTCCGCGAGTGGTATCGGCTGCTCTACGGTATCCGTATCGAAGAGTGGTATGACCATGACCTGGACAAGGAGGCCAATGTTGCCCGCCTGGTGGAACTGGTCGAGCAGCGCCCCGCGGACCGCCAAGTGATGGTGATGCTAGACATGTATCGGCTACCGGAGCGGGAGAACAAGTTCCATCAGAACCCCTTTCCCCACTACGTGATGCTCGAGACCACCGGCGACCCCGATATCTGGTTCATGTCCGACCCCGACTTTCGCTGGGAAGGTGAGCTGCCCAAGGCGCGCATTCTCGACGCCGTGCGCTCGCCGGCTGCTGCGGGTGGCTTCTACTTCGATGGGTTGGAGATTCGTCACACGCCGCGGGACACCGTGGCGGCTTACTTTCGACAGTGCATGAAGCGTGACGAGAACCCCTTCACCGACGCACTGCGGCACATCCTGCGCGCTCATGTCGGTCCTGCGGCGCAAGAATCCTTGGTACACCTTACTCCCGCCTTGCGCGAGATTCCGGTGATGGCGATCCGCAAGTACGCCTACGAGCACGCCTTCGCCTGGCTGTTGGAGCAACAGGGGCGAAAGGCCGAGGGCGACCCTTGGTTCGAAGCCTGGTGCGAGGAGATCGAGGCGTTGGTGAAGACCTACACGCGGATCCAATACCGCGCCATGAAACTGGCGATGACCCGTCAGCCGGAACTGGCCTCTGGTGTGGAGGAATTGTTGGACGAGCAGGACGCAAGGGAATTTCGTATCAAGCGGGCTCTGCAGGCGCTGTTCGATGCCTGGTGGCTGGGTCAGCCGACCCAGGCGCTGCCCCAAGCCATCTCCCACAAGGAAGTCATGTCATGATCCGCCTGCACCTGTGTACCATCTCCTTCCGCCATCATCTCGTCTCATTGCCGGAACTCGCCGCCTGGGCGACGCGCACGGGCTTCGACGGTATCGAGCTATGGGGCGTGCACGCCCGACACCTGCTCGAACACGCCGCCGTCGACGGCGACTGGATACGTCGCCAAGGGCTTTGCGTTCCCATGGTCAGCGACTATTTGCCTCTGGAAGATGCGGAGCGAGACGCATGGGCCTATACCCGGGAGCTGTGCCGGCTGGCGCATCATTGGGGAGCCGACAAGCTACGCACTTTTGCCGGGCATCGAAGCAGTGCCGCACTCAGCTTGGCCGAGCGCGGTGAGCTGGCGAACCGACTGCGCTCCCTCACTCAATGTGTGGCAGACGAAGGGCTGTCGCTGGTGGTGGAGACACACCCCAACACCCTGGCCGACGATCTGACCGCCACCCGTGAATTGCTCGAAACGGTGGATCACCCAAACCTGGGGGTGAACTTCGATGTGCTACATGTGTGGGAGTCCGGCGTGGACCCGCTATGGGCGTTGCGTGACTTGGCCCCCTGGGTACGCCACTTTCACTTCAAGAACATTGCCCGGCGCAGTCAGCTTGGCGTCTTTGCTCCGGCCAACGTCTACTCTCCGGCAGGATGTCGTCAGGGCATGGTGCCGCTAATGGATGGCGCCTGCGACTACGCTCCGCTGCTCGATTGGCTGATGGAGAGCCGCGAGCCGATGGATATATCGCTGGAGTGGTTCGGAGGCGATTGCCATGAGGTATTGAAGCGCGACCAGCTGCAGCTGCGTGAGCGGCTGAACCCTGTAGCCAGCACCTTGCCGTCGGCCGTGGCTTTCCGCTGAGACGCGGCCAGCTTGAAGAAGCAAAAAAGAGAAGGGGCGCAACCGGCGCCCCTTCTCGTCATGTTGCTGCTACCTTTCGGCTCAGAAACGATAGGTCGCACTGAGGCGGAAATCCCGCCCCGGGTCGGGAAGACCGTGAGCGATATCGCCGGCATCGCCATAGCTGGCGTGATCGAAGTACTGCTTGTCGAAAACGTTGTTGACCCTCAGCGAAAGTGTCAGCTGGTCGCCGGCCAGGGGGCGCCAGCTGGCGTAGATGTCGTTGACCCCGTAGCCCGACTTCTCAGGGAAGTCCTCTCCGACATGCGATAAACGCTCAGCAAAGCGCCCCGTCCAGCCGAGATCGATATCATTGGTGGCCTGGAAATTCACGTTGGCTATCCAGCTGTCACCGATGCTGGTGCCGAGGGACCAGTCATTGTCGTTCAGCGGTTCGCCATTGAGCTCGGGCCGGGCTCGGTTGAAGGCCAGCGACGCGTCGAGTCGATCCCAGTCGTAGCCGATGCGTGCGTTGAAGCCTCGGGTCTTCAGCTCACCGAGATTACCGAGCGTGCTTGGTGCGACCTGGCCAACCACGTCGTCGATACGTGTTTCATAAACTTCTGCGGCCAGGTAGAGGTTGCCTTGGCGGTAGGTGGCGCCCAGCTCGACATTATCGGCGACTTCCTTCGTCCGATCTTCTGCATTGCGGTAGTAGTCGAGAACGTACAGCTCCTTCACCTGGGTGCCACGAATGGCGCGTGCCCAACCGCCATGCAGGGTGAGCTGTTCGGTGGCGTCGAAGCGCAGGCCCACATTGGGGCTCCAGCCCGACTCGCTGAAGCTGTTGCCGGTAAGCTGCTCATCCAGCTCGAACCAGTCGTGGCGGGCGCCGGCGCTGAGCCGGAGCCTATCGGTCAATTGATAATGATTCTGCAGGTAGAGTCCCACCACGCTGCCCTCTTCACGATCGGTACCGTAAAGCGGGCTGCGCAAGCTGGCCTCGTCCTTGCGGTAGTCGATTCCGTAAGTCAGGGTGAGATCGCCAATTCGGCTGTGGTTGCGCAGATCGCCGCCGTAGCTCTCCATGGCGCCAATGTAGTCGCCGAAGGGGCCGTCTATATGCTCGAGGGATGCCTCGGTGCGGTAGAGCGTCAGGTCCAGGTCGAGCCAGTCGTTGGCGTTCGAGGAAAAACCGTACTGGCCGGTGACGGTTTCGCGAACCACCTGCTGGTCGATGGGAGCGTTGCGCACGCTGGGCCGCCAATGGGGGCGATGCAGACGATAGGCTTCGTCCTCGGTTCGCTCATAGCTGAGCTGGACGCGCTGCTCATCGGTGAGATGCCCCACCACCTTGCCGAACCCAGTGAACCTTTCGGTGCCCGTGTAGGGCTGGGTGTTGCCCTCGGCATCCTTGTAGTCGCCATGGTCGGTTTGGGTCAGTGTGCCCAGGGCACTCCAGTTGTCGTTGAGACGACCGTAAAGCGAGGTGGAGACCCGGTAGCCATCGGTATTACTGAAGTAACCACCCTTGAGCAGGGCACCGAAGTTCTGGCCTGGACGCAGCAGGTCCTCGGGGTCCTTGGTCACGAAGCGAATGGCACCGCCCAAGGCGCCGGGGCCGTTGGTCGCCTCTCCGGCGCCAGCAACGACGTCGACCTGCTTGAGCAGCTCGGGTTCGACCACCAGACGGCCCTGATGATGGAAGAGATAGCCGGACTGTGTGGCGCCGTCCACGGTGACATTGAGCATGGTTTCTTCCAGACCACGCACGTAGACCTTTTGAGCCGCCGGCGCACCGCCGCCTACGGCGACGTCTGGCATATCGGCGAAAATGTCCTGCAGATCGGTGGCCTGGCGGCGCTCTAATTGATCCGCACTGACGGACTGGTCGCTTTCGGCGGTGCGTTCGGCGGTGATCTGCAGGGTGTCGAGCGCCTGATCAGGGGCCTGCGCCAGGGCGGAGGTGCTGGCACCGACCAGCGCGATGGCCAGCCATAAGGGATTTCGTGGCCAAGTATTGTTGCCGGGATAGACGTTGTTCATAGGGTAGACTACGCTCCATTGAGTGATAAGTATTCTTATTTGGAGCGAATTCTTGTTTAAGCTTTGTGTAAAGTGAACTGCTTTTACATTTGTTACACACGGAGCTTCATGGCTGTGCAGAACGCTTCCCTGGAAACCAGAGCGACATGCGCAGGCCACCTTCACTGCGGTTTTCGGCACGTATCCAGCCACCGGCCGCTTCGACCTGTCGTCGGGCCAACGCCAGCCCAAGACCATAGCCATCCGGTCGGTCGTCACGGCCTCGAGGGGTACGGTAGAAAGGGGTGAAGATCAGGCCCAGCTGATCGCTAGGAACCCCGGGTCCTTCGTCCTCGATGCTGAGTTGATAACCGTCATTTTGTTCGCACAGGCGTCCTCGTATGGTGCCGCCGATCGGCGTGTAATGGCAGGCATTGCGAATCACGTTCTCTACCGCCTGGGCCAGGGCCCGGTGACTGGTACCATCGATTTGAGCTTGGGCAGGCCAATCCCTTACGACTTGATGATTCGGAAACTCGTAACAAACATCGTCGAAGACACTGTCGAGCAGGTCGGTGAGATCCAGGCTCTCCTGATCAAGGCTGGGGCTTTCGTTCTCCAGCCAAGCGAGCGTCAGGGCATCTTCCACCAGGCCGCGCATCTGGCGGCATTCGCGGCGAATCCGGGGCAGGAAATGTTGGGTATCGATGCCCTCCTCCGCACAGCTCACTGCCATGTCGATACGGGTCAGTGGGGTTCTCAGCTCATGGGAGAGATCGGCAATCAGCTGTCGCTGTGTGAGGATGCGCTCGCCGGTTCGCTCTGCCATCCTGTCGAAGGTTTCCGCCAGGGCAGTGAGCTCGTCATTGCGATTGCCCAGGAGGGAGCGCACCCTGACGCCCAGGTTGCCCTCGCTGAACTGCCGGGTGGCCAGCTCCAACTGGCGTAGCGGCCCCATCAACAGGTTGTAGATGGCCACCGTAAGCAGTACCAATGCGACCAAGGGCAAGGCTACCTTGAGGAACAGCGTGGCCTGGGGAAGGTGGTTCCCCGGGCGCATGCGCTGGGGCAAGGTGATCAAGAAGTGCGTCCGTCCATCAACGAAAGTGAGGTCCATGATGGGGTTGTCGGGAAAGTAGAGATGAATCTTCCATTCGACGTTGCGCCCAAGCCGAAAGCCTTCCTCAAATTGTGCCGACAGCGCGCTGCCTGCCAGGGGCGTCACATCGGAACGCACCACGGCAGCCCAGGTGTTCTCGCGCGCCTGAAGTTCCACCAGCCAGTCAGCAAGTGCCTGCACGTCGCCGCTGAGATATAGCTGCTCCGCCGTTTCGCCCCACTGCTTCAAGGTCTGCTGGTGGTGCTCGGCAATGAAGCTCATTCGTTCCTCGGCTTCGGTGCCAAGAAAAGTGACCGTCCAGACGAGGACAGTGGCACCGAGTACCAACGGGGCGCACAGTTTCCAGAACAGAGGCCGGGTCACAGGAAGCAGTACCCCTTGCCGTGGACCGTCTGCAGTCGGTCGGCAGCCAGGCCCGCTTCTATCAGCTTGCGCCGGACACGACTCAAGTGCATATCGAGGCTGCGGTCGTAGCGACTGAACTCACGCTCGAGTACCAACTGGTAGAGGTAGGGCTTGCTCAGGACCTGCCCCTGGTGGAGCACCAGGGACCAGAGAAGGCGGAATTGAATGGGTGTCAGCGTGATGCCAGCGCTGCCGTGACGCACATCCATCGTGCTTCGGTCGAGCTTGAGCGGCCCCAGCGTCAGCTCGTCGGGATCGGCGCGTTGGTCGGTGCTGCCCAAGGTGCGTCTCAGCAAAGCCTCAATGCGCAGCAGTAGCTCAGTGAAGCCGAACGGCTTGGGCACATAGTCGTCGGCGCCGCGTCGGTAGCCCAGGATACGCTCCTCTTCTGCGCCACAAGCGGTAAGCATCATCACTGGGGTATGGCGCGTCTTGCGAAGTCTGTCCAGCACTTCGAAGCCGTCAAGCGTCGGCAGTAGCACGTCCAGCAGAATAAGGTCGAAGTGCTGGCTGAGAGCGCATAACAGTGCTCCTTCACCTTCGTAGCTTTGCTGTGTGCGGTATCCCTTACCTTCCAGGAGACTGGCGATCTGAGCATTCAGCGTCCGGTCGTCCTCGACCACTAGGATGCGTGGCCGGCGCTGAGCGACTGAGGCCATAGATCATCCATTCCATTAGCTATGATAATCGTTATCGTATGCGGTCGTGATGCGATTGGCAATATCTCTCATGCATGCCCAGGCATCTGCTTTGCCGCAAGCGCTGTTCAATCGGTATCGCAGTGCTGGGCGGGCACGGCCACGAGACTGAGCAGACGTCCTTCGAACACGCAGATCTCTCCCGCCACTTCTCGACCCGCCGACCAACCGTTCCCCAGGTCGGTAAGCAGGCGCAGGCGAACCGGGCCTATGCCGTTCCAGGCCACCAGTTCCGCGGCCTGGAAATGGAACATCCGACCTACCATCGGGTAGAGCGCCTTGAACAGACTTTCCTTGAGAGAGAAGGTCGCGCTCACAATGAGCCTGATGTCCGAGGGTTCCAGACGTTTGGCTTCGTGCGGGGTTAGGACTTTTCTGACCAGTCGAAGGGCTTGGCCTTCGTCCAGTAGCCGTTCAGCGTCGAGCCCGATCCCCATAAAGACCTGACGGTGGGCGACTACCGCCGCGGCCCAGCCGTCGCTGTGGGTAATGGACCCCACGTAGCCGTCGGGCCAGTGAGGCGAACGGTCCTCGTGCATGCCGGGCACTTCATTCCGACCGTCCAATAGGTGCAGCGAGCGGCGTGCGCAGAGACGCCCGGCGATGAACTCCGCTTGTCGTTTGGCAACGGCGCTACGCAGGCGGGGCGGAAGGGTAATGCCATGGCAGCCATCATCTCCCTGTTCGAAGAACAGAGCAGGATCAAAGCGTGTCGCTACCAGGCGGGCGCCCGGCAGGGGCGTGGCCCAGGGCCACACGCTGCTGAAGGGGCCGACGAAGGAGGGGGAGGCGTCCATGGGTCAATTTTGTCATGGCCCTCCTCGAGACGCCATGCCACGCTGAGGATGGACCGATGGTGCTAAGGGCCTCATTGATAGCTGCAACTTTCCATGTCGATCCGTTGGTAGGTAAGATGATCCGCCTAACGGTTTCACCTGCGGCCAGCGCCGCCCGTACCGAGACAGCCCAATGAGCCCATCCCAGGACGCCCCGACCATTCTCACCCGCATTCTGAAACGCAAGGACGAGGAGGTGGCCGAACGCAGTCGCGTCGTCACCGAGCAGGAGCTGCTGGCCCTGGCCGAACGGCAGAGCGCCCCACGCGGGTTCATTGCGGCGCTCGACCGCAATATTGCTGAAGGAGATCCAGCCGTGATCGCAGAGATCAAGAAGGCATCTCCCTCACGGGGTGTGATCCGCGAAGAGTTTCATCCCGCCGAGATCGCCATCAGCTACGCCGAAGGCGGTGCCGCCTGCCTATCGGTGCTGACTGACGCAGACTTCTTCCAGGGCCATGAAGATTTCCTGATCGAAGCCCGCGAGGCCTGTCAGCTGCCGGTCATTCGGAAGGATTTCATCACCCACGGCTATCAAGTCAGTGAGGCGCGCGCCATCGGCGCCGACTGCATCCTGCTGATCGTGGCTGCCCTCGACGATCCCCGCATGGCCGATCTGAAGCAACAGGCGGAAGCATTGGGTATGGACGTGCTGGTGGAAGTGCACGATGCTCTGGAACTCGAGCGTGCACTCAAGTTGGGGATCGGCTTGGTGGGCATCAACAACCGCAACCTGCATACCTTCGAGACCCGCTTGGAGACCACCCTGGAACTGTTGCCGCGCATTCCAGCAGAGGTCACTGTGGTGACGGAGTCGGGCATTCATACTCAGGCCGATGTGCTGCGCATGCGCGAACATGACATTAACGGCTTCCTGGTTGGCGAGGCCTTCATGCGCGAGGCTGATCCCGGTGAGGCGCTGCGGCGGCTATTCTTCTAATCGAAAAGCTATCGTAATGAAAAGGGCAGCCGCGCGGCTGCCCTTTTCATCAAGTGCCACTATTTGGCTATATTCCGTGTATTGCCGGAATAGGAATGAGGAACCATGTTTGATCACGTCAAGTTCGGCGTAAGCGACTATGAAGCTAGCAAATCCTTCTTCCTGAAAGCTCTCGAGCCGCTTGGGGTGGTGGCAGTTGGGGGCGGTGAGCAGTCGTATGGCATAGAGATTTGCGGAAAGGGAGATGCCTCGCTGTGTCTTTACCAAGCCGAGGAGAAGCCTGCTCCCCTGCACATTGCGTTCCAGGCTGACACTCGCCAACAGGTAGATGACTTTCATCATGCCGCCCTGTTGGCCGGTGGCAAGGATAATGGCGCTCCCGGCCTGCGTCCGAACTATCACGAGAACTACTATGCCGCCTTCGTCCTCGGTCCGGACGGGCACAACATCGAAGTGGTGTGCCACGAGCCTGAGGCTTGAGGTAGCCGGCGTTTTGCAGCAGCGATTGCGCAGTCTGTGTGTTGCTGAATACAAGGCAAGGAGGCTATATGAGTGACGCGAAATATCATGTTATCAGTCCTCATGTAAGTGAGTTTCCTGAACCCATTACTTTCGACAAAGGAACTCTACTCACCATTGGCGAACAATACGGCGGGAAGGTGGGGTGGGAGAACTGGTTTTTCTGCAGTGTGCCGGGGCAGGAGCCCGGCTGGGTGCCGGGCCAGGTCATAGAATTTCTTGGTGGTTCAGCCGGTCGTGCTCTCGCTGACTACACGTCAAGAGAGCTCAATGTTGAGCAAGGTGAAGTGCTCTTCGGTAAGCGGGCGTTGAATGGTTGGCTATGGTGTGAGAAAGCTGACGATACGGAGCCGGGCTGGGTGCCGTTAGAAAATCTAGAGCGAATCAATGATTAAAAGGAGTTGAGTCATGTCATTTTCGTACTGCCGGCGTACGAAGATAACATCCTGATAATTGTGAATGGCCGGCGGCGCGTTCCCGCCAGCCTTTGTGTGTTCATCGGCCCATCTGGTGCAGCCCTTTGCTGCACCAGTCGCTGCCTCGTGCTTACTCTTCCGCGCCGAAGGGCAGGGAGGAGTGATGCAGCACGATACGCAGGGCACCATCGTCGTCCAGGTGGTAGCCCCAGGTCTTGTCAACGGTAGTGGTATTGCCTTCGGCATCGAGGATGGACACGTTACCCATGGTCAGGGCGACGTCGCCGCTGATCAGGATCGCGGCGTTGTCGATGGTGACCTCCTGCCAGCCCTTCAGGGCAAAGCCGCTGTCTTCACTGTATTCCTCGCTATGGCCTACGAAGTAGGCCAGCGCGCCTTCAGCGGTTGTGCGGAAGGTTTGCGGGGCCTCTGCCAGGGTGGGTTTGAAGAGCACTGCGCCCATGTCATAACCATAGGCGCCCTCGATCACTTCCTGTGCCAGTTCGCGGGCGGCGTCGATGCCTTCCGCCTCGTAGGTGTTGGAAATGGCAACCAGGGCGTCGCCCCAGGCTTGCTGTGCCGCCAGCACCTGTTCTTCGGTGATGTCACCTCCCAGGTGCGTAACTTGCGCGGCACTTGCCAGGCCTGCAGTGCCAAGGCCGAGTCCGAGGGCCATTGCGGTGATCAGTGTATTGAATTTCATCATTCGTCTCCTGTCGGTGAACTCGTTAGGGGGTAACGATAAAGCCTGGCCAGCATAGCGCAGGCTGCAATGCGTTCCGATCGCCGTCCGATGAACAAGGCGGACTGCCAGGATTAACAGAAGGTGAACGGTTACAGCTGAGTAACCGAAGCGGCATCGAGCCGGTAGCCAAATCCGCGCTGAGTCGTGATCAGCGACTCTTTGGTATGTTCGTCGTCCAGTTTTTGGCGTAAGCGCCGGATATAGACATTGACGATATTGGTCAGCGGATCCTCATGCGCGCCCCATACGCTGGCGAGAATACGCTCGCGACTGAACAGCTTGCCAGGCGCGGACATAAGCAGCTCAAGGATGGCTAGCTCCTTGGGCGTGAGCTCGATCCGTCGGCCGGCGCGTGTGACACGACGCTGATCGCGGTCGAGCTCCAGGTCGCCGACACGCACGACGCGTTGCTCCGACGGCGCGTGCCCGGCATGCCGGCGTGAAACGGCGCTGAGCCGGGCCAGAAGCTCCTCGAAGGCGAAGGGTTTGATCAAGTAGTCGTCTGCGCCGGCTTCGAGCCCCGAAACACGATCCTCGACGCTGTCCAGCGCAGTCAGCATCAGCACCGGGAAGTTGACGCCGGCGGTGCGCAGGCTTCGGCAGACCTCAAGCCCGCCAATGTCCGGCAGGAGGCGGTCGAGAATGACCACGGGCGCTGACATGATGCCAGTGTCGCGTGCCGCCTGGACAAGATAGACCAGCGCCGGTTGACCCTCGCTGAATGTCTTCACCTGATGGCCTTCGGCCGCCAGCCCGCGATGCAGGAAGTCGCGAATACGCGGATCGTCTTCAACGATAACGATGTGCATGTCGACAATCTCCGTGGGTCTAGCTGGACGGTCAGGAAGGCAAGGCGTCAGGGCTGTCGGCGTCGGTTGGAGGCCCGTCAGCCTCAGGCATGTGCACTGGCAGGCGAAGCAGGGCCTGGCACCCACCACCTTCCCTGTTCTCCAGCATGAGCTCTCCTCCATGCAGCCGTATCAGGAGCATGGCGATGGTCAACCCGACACCTTGCCCATCGGGACGGTGGCGGCGAGCCTCGGCGCTGCGATAGCCACGTTCGAAGATCCGTGAGGCTTCATGGGGCACCAACCCGATGCCATGATCACGGACTTGAAGTTCCCACACCCAGGTCGCCTGATGCTGGACAACCTGAGTTCCTATCCAAACCTGGCCACCATGGTGTGAATACTGGATGGCGTTGTCGAGCAGAATGCCGAACACCTGCTGGAGCCGCTGCACATCACCGAGCAGCGTGGCAGTCTCCAGTTGGCCGGTACTGACGCCGATACCGCGCAGCCGACCCAGCGTGGAGGCCTGGCCGATGGCATCGCGCAGGGGAACGAGAGGGTCCAGGGGCTTGCGCTGAATTTGCCACTCGGCGATATCGCTTCTCGCCATGGTCAGCAGATCGCTGATAACGCCGCTCAGGTGAGCGGCATCGTCAGCAATACGCTGCAATGCCTGGCGGTATTCGGCTTCGCTACGCGGCTGGCCGCGCAACGTGATTTCAGCCTCTCCGCGAATTGAGGTGGCCGGTGTTCGTAGCTCGTGACTAATGTCTTCCAGTAGCTGTTGGCGCTGCTGTGACAGCTGCCGGAGTCTTTCCAGCGCCTGCGCCAGTTCGCGCGTACGCATTTCCACTAGGTCTTCGAGACGTTGCTGACGATCGCGCTCGGTGCGACGGTGTCGATCCAGTTCGCTGGCCATGTGATTCATGTGAGCGGCAATGCGGCCAAATTCATCCTGCAAGGAGTCGTCGATACGGTGGTTCAGTTCGCCACGCTGCAGTGCTTGGGCTCCGATCATAAGCTCGCCGATGGGGCGGCGTAGGGCACGAGCAAAATGCCAGAACACCAACAGAATGATTGCGCTCAGGGTCAGTGTGGTCAGAATCACCATGCGCATCAATTGCTGCAAGGAGTGGTCGGCCTCGCTGCGCTGCTTGGCTAGCAGGGTGCGCTCACGGGAAAGGGTATCGGCCATCATCAGGCGCAGGTCGCGCCCCTCAAACTGGTTCAGGTCACTTGGCTCGACATCAACGGGGACCAAGGCCGCCTGACCTTCCAGTGTGTCGAGAAACTGAGAGAAGACATTGAGCGCTATTTGGCGCTCCTCAGTCAGGCTGGCGGGCTGTTCCATTTCAGCTAGCGTCCGGCCGGCCAACGTTTCGCTGATCTGTTGCAGTCGCTCAAGGTGCAAGCGCATCTCCTCGAGCAGGGCGTCATGCTGATCAAGGTCGAGGTTCGCCTCATATGGGGCGCGGGATAACCAGGTCTGCAGCCGATGCTTGCTGTCCGACAGCGCCAAAAAGCCTGCATGCAGGTCGCTTGACAGGCGGCCAAGCTCGACTTTCTGCCGGGCTCCATCAATCGCCCAAACGGCGACGCCCCCCTGTATCAGCGTCAGTAGCGTAAGGGCGAGCAGCGCAACTCCCAAGCGGCGTTGAAACATGGCAATTGAGCTCCGGCGATCAGTTCAGTGACTGATTAGCGTTCGTTGACACATCGCAGGTCATGGACAGGGTGACAATAGAGAACAGAACTCTGACAGTGACTACGACCTTGTTGGTTCAAAGGCCGGCGTTTTTTCCGCCGGCCTTTGTCATTTACCAGTTCAATTGGCGTAGGTGGGTAAGCAGCCCCTGAAGCGGGTGCGGCAAGGCCTGGCCGGAGAGACGGCTGGCCTGGCTGCGGCAGGAATAGCCGGTAGCCAGCAGACGGCCGCGGTTGGTGCCGTCCTCGACTACCGGCTGCCACGACTGGGCGTAGATGGCCTTCGAGGTTTCCAGGTTGCGCACTTCGTGGCCGTAGGTGCCGGACATGCCGCAACAGCCGGTGGCAACGAGCTCGAGCTCCAAACCGTAAGCGGCAAATATTTGCTGCCACGCCTTGGGGCTTCCCGGGGCGTTGGTCTTCTCGGTGCAGTGGGACATCAGGCGGAAACCCGGGTCGTCGAGTGCTTCCAACTTTCCTGTCAGGGCAGGGGGTACCAGGCGCTTGCCTTGTGCCACTAACCATTCTTGCAGCATCAGCACCTCGGGCACTCTGTCTGACCCCAGCGCCTTCACGTACTCCTGACGATAGGTCAGGGTCATGGCCGGGTCGATACCCACCAATGGCACGCCGAACTCGGCCAGAGCACGCAGTCGGCGCGCCTGCTTTGTCGCGGTGTGCGCAAAGGCGCCGACGAAGCCCTGCACATGCAGAGGCTTGCCATTGGCTGAGTAGGGCGCGACGAACACTTTCACATCGAGCCGAGAGAGCAGCTCGACGATATCCATCACCAGCTCGGCCTCGAAGTGGCTGGTGAAGGCGTCCTGCACGATGACCACGCTTCGGGCCTTCTGTGCCTCGCTGAGCAAGCTCAGCGAGACCGGCGTGGCCTCGGCCACCCCCCAGGCGCGCAGCTGCTTGGCCAGCCGCGCCCGGGAGAGCCGTGGGCTATCGATCAGGCCGACGTGCTGCGACAGCAACCGGTCCACCAGGCGGTTGCCCAGTGCTGCGTTGTACAGCGGCGCGGCATGAGCGAGATAGGGCACGAAGAACTCCATGCCGCCGATCAGGTAGTCACGCACGGGACGCAGGTAGCGGCCGTGGTAGATCTCGAGAAACTGAGTGCGCGAGTCGGGTACGTTGACCTTTACCGGGCACTGACCGGCGCAGGATTTGCACGCCAGACAACCCGCCATGGCATCGTAGACTTCATGAGAGAAATCGGTTTCGTCGCGGCGCCGCCAAGTATTGCGCACCCGCGTTGGCAGGTGCTTGAAGAAACCCAATACACCTTGTTCCCGCTGCTGGCGCGCTTCTTCAACCAGATCGATTCCGGCGTTACCCTGCAGGCGCAGCCATTCGCGAACGAGACTGGCGCGCCCCTTGGGTGAGTGGATGCGATCGCGGGTCGCCTTCCACGACGGGCACATGGCGTCATGGGGGTCGTAGTTGTAGCAGGCGCCGTTGCCGTTGCAGTACACCGTGGCGGCGTGGGCCTGCCATACCCGCTCGTCGATTTGGCGATCGAGCTGGCCGCGGGTGGGTACGCCGTCGATGGTCAGCAGGCCCGGATCGACCAGCTTGGCGGGTGCTTCGACATTGGCATCGGCAGGCGTGGCGATCTTGCCCGGGTTCAGCTGATTATGTGGGTCGAAGGCGGCCTTGACCCGCTGCAGGCTGGGGTAGAGCTCGCCGAAGAACTTGGGTGCATACTCGGAGCGCACGCCCTTGCCATGCTCGCCCCACAGCAGGCCGCCGTAGCGCTGGGTCAGCTCGGCGACCTCGTCGGAAACTACACGAATCAGCCGCTCCTGTACCGGGTCCTTCATGTCGATGGCGGGGCGCACGTGCAGCACGCCGGCATCGACATGGCCGAACATACCGTAGCTGAGTCCGCGGGCGTCGAGGAGGGCACGGAACTCGGCGATGTAGTCGGCCAGATGCTCCGGTGGCACCGCGGTGTCTTCGACGAAGGGGATCGGGCGCTTTTCGCCTTTCTCGTCGACTCTGGCATTGCCCAGCAGCCCCACCGCGCGCTTGCGCATGCCGTAGACCTGTTGAATCTGGTCGCGCCCCTCGGCCAGGGTGTAGCCCAGGCGCGGCACGCTTTCGTCGGCTTCCAGGTGACGACAGAAGGCGGCCACCCGTTCGGCGAGTCGCTCGGGGTCGTCGTCGTTGAACTCCACCAAGTTGATGCCACGGATGGTCACTGCCTGGCGCTCAGCGGTGGCGGTATCGCCCTCGGTGGAAGGGACGGGCGCCTCGCTGGGGAAGAATGCCGCCACGCTGTCCCAGACGAAATCCCCCATGGCCAGCAGTAGCACCTTGTCGTCTACCGTTTCGATGGAGGTCGGCGCGGCACTGCCCGCCATCAATGCCTTGGCGTCGCGCAGGGCATCCATGAAACCGGCGTAGCGTACATTCACCAAGGTCGAGTGCTTGGGTATCGGCAGCACGTTGAGTACCGCCTCGTTGAGGAACCCGAGCGAGCCCTCGGAGCCGCACAGCAGGCTGTTAAGGTCTAGACGACCTTCCGCGTCCCTCAGGTGTGCCAGATCATAGCCGGTCAGGCAGCGGTTGAGCGGCGGAAATTTGGCCGCGATCAGTTCGCGCTGAGTGTCGATGATATCCCGGGCGGTGCGATAGGCATTGCCGATGATGCCGCTGTGGTGACACAGCGTCTCAAGCGCAGCATCGTCCACCGGGCGGCTCGTCAGGCGCTCACCGCCAAGCAGCACGGTATCGAGTTCAAGCACGTGGTTGCGGGTCTTGCCGTACTCGCAGCTGCCCTGGCCGCTGGCATCGGTAGAGATCATGCCGCCGATGGTGGCGCGGTTGGACGTGGAGAGATCCGGAGCGAAGAACAGCCCATGAGGCTTCAATGCTGCGTTCAGCTGATCCTTGACCACGCCGGCCTGGACCCGCACCCGGCGATTCTCGACATCGATGTCGAGAATTCGATTCATATGCCGGGAAAGGTCGACCACCAGGCCGTCGGTGAGCGACTGGCCGTTGGTACCGGTGCCGCCGCCCCGAGGAGTGAGCACGACCTTGCGATGTTTCGCTTCACCGGCCAGGCGGGCAATCCGCTCGAGATCATCCACGTGGCGGGGAAACAGCGCCGCCTGGGGCAGCCGCTGGTAGATCGAGTTGTCGGTGGCCAGCACGGTGCGACTGGCGTAGTCCGGGGCGATCTCGCCTTCGAAACCCGAAGCCCTCAAGGCATCGAGAAAGCGGAGATAGTGAGCGCCGAGAGCTGCCGTGCCGCTCGGTGTCTTGGTGTCCAGTCGTGCGATCATGGTTTTGGTTCGTCGGGTAACGCTGCCGGGCGAGCCGGTCAGTCAGGAGAATGGACCTATTTTATCGTGTCTGGGTGGTCGCGCGCACCCCGCCGTCAGGCTGGCGTGGCACCCGGGCGGCCTTTTGCCTACAATGTTTCGCCGTTTTACCGTCTTTTACCGTTTCGCTTTTCAGGGGCTGGACGCCATGCTCGATCCCAAATTGCTGCGCAGCGACCTAGATACGGTCGCCCAACGACTGGCCAAGCGAGGCTTCGTTCTCGACGCCGATCGAATCGAGGCGCTGGAGTCCCGGCGTCGTGGCTTGCAGACCGAGACCGAGGCGCTGCAAAACGAACGCAACACCCGCTCCAAGGCGATCGGCAAGGCCAAGGCCACCGGCGAGGATATCCAGCCGCTGCTCGACGAAGTAAGCGACTTGGGCGATAGGCTGGATGCTGCCAAGCATCAGCTCGCCGAAGTACAGGCGGAGTGGGACGCGCTGGTCAGCGGCATTCCGAACCTGCCTCACGATAGCGTGCCGCAAGGCGACAGCGAAGAGGACAATGTCGAGCTTCACCGCTGGGGCACACCGCGTGAGTACGATTTCGAGGTGCGTGACCACGTCGATCTGGGCGGTCTCAAGGGGGAGCTTGACTTCGAGCTGGCGGCCAAGCTGACCGGTTCGCGCTTCGCTGTCATGCGCGGGCAGATCGCCCGGCTGCATCGGGCACTGGCCCAGTTCATGCTCGACAAGCAGACGCTGGAGCACGGCTACGAGGAGTGCTATGTCCCCTACATGGTCAACGAGGCCTCACTCTACGGTACTGGACAGCTGCCGAAGTTTGGCGAAGATCTGTTCCGACTGGACGACGAACGCAGCTACCACCTGATCCCCACTGCCGAGGTGCCGCTGACCAACTTTGCCCGTGACGAGATCCTCGATCACAAAATACTGCCGCTGAAGCTCACTGCCCATACGCCATGCTTCCGCAGCGAGGCAGGTTCTCACGGACGTGATACCCGCGGCATGATCCGTCAGCATCAATTCGACAAGGTCGAGATGGTGCAACTGGTGGAGCCCGAGACTAGCTATACAGCTTTGGAAGAGATGCGCGGTCATGCCGAAGCGATTCTGCAGGCGCTCGAGCTGCCTTATCGTGTCGTCACGCTATGTACCGGTGACATGGGCTTCGGGGCGGCCAAGACCTACGATCTGGAAGTTTGGCTGCCAAGCCAGCAGACCTACCGCGAGATCTCCTCAGTGTCCAACTGTGAGGATTTCCAGGCGCGGCGTATGCAGGCGCGCTTTCGCCATCCCGAACAGAAGAAGCCGCAGCTGCTGCATACCCTCAATGGCTCGGGCCTGGCAGTGGGACGCTGCCTCATTGCGGTGATGGAAAACCATCAGAATGCCGATGGCTCCATCACCGTGCCTGAAGCGCTACGTCCCTATCTGGGCGGTATCGCCACCATCAATTCTCGATCTCCCAGCTGACGCTGACACCCGCCTCGATGACGATCGTCCCGGGGCTGTAGTCGACCTGTCCGGCGCTCTCACGGGCGTCGGCGCTCATTGCCATCATGCGCGGTACGTAGATCGGTGAGCGTGTCTCGCTGATATGAGCCACCGACCCCAGCGTCACGTCCATGGTGCGCGCCATCAGCTCGGCCTTGCGGCTTGCCTTTTCGAGTGCCATCACCAGCGCCTCGTCGGTCGCGGCGTCGCGATCGGTGAGGTCATAGGTGATGCCGTCCATGGCATTGACGCCCGCCTCGGTCAGCGCGTCAAGCAGTCTCGGCAGTCGCTCCAGGTCATCGACTCGAACCTGGAAAGGGCGTTCGAGACGAGTGCGCACCAGCAGTTCCTGTTCGCTGTCGCTGCGCCGCGGGGACACGTATTCCGGCTGTACCGCAAGCGAGCCTGCACTGATATCGTCACGCTCCACTCCGGCTTCTTCCAGGGCTTGAATCAAGGTTGCTGCCCGCTCCTCCAGTCGATCCCTGGCTTCGCGCAGGGCATGGCTATCGGTCTCTTCCTCATGTTGCGCTACCGCCGGGGTGCGCTCCCAAAGTCGGGCGCTGAGCGTGGCTCGATCCGGTACCACATCGAGTTGGGCTTCGGCCTGAACGATCAATCGACCGCGAGGCTCATCGGCCAGAGTGACGGTCGTCATTAGCGGAGCTGTCATCAGTAGGCCGCCCAGCAACAGGCAGTGTAAACGCATCGTGAACATCAGTAGCCTCCATACGGCAATGATGACTAGATCAAGGGGAGCAGGTAAGGCAGTCGGCCGAGCCCAGGACGGCAAGTTTGTGCGCTAGCCCGCTAGGGGTCATGATAAGCAGGACTCGCCAGACATGGATAGATGGCATGCTGCACCGTGACGATAATGTACGCTATGGGCTTCCGCTCACTCTGACACTGGCGCTGGCAGCGCTAGTCGTCATCGTCGCCGGCATTCGCGCCGGGGCCGATTTGATCATCCCGATCTTGCTGGGACTTTTCATTGCCGTGATCTGCACCTCCCCGGTGAATGCACTTCAACGACTGGGGCTCGGTCCGCATCTAGCGGTGGTTGTGACACTATTGGTTATCGGCGGCTTTCTCTCGCTGGTCGGTTTGCTGGCGGTCAATGCCTTCGGCACCTTCATAGAAGCCCTGCCGGGTATCGAAGGGCGGCTTTACGAACATTATCTCAACATACTCGACAGCCTCGCTTCCATGGGCCTTGCCATCAACCCGGAAACGCTTGGAGCTCTCGTTGAAGGAGAGGATGAAGGCGGCTGGCTCTCGGCCCTGCTCGGCGGCCTGGGCAACCTGTTGATGCAGAGCATGGTGGTGGCGCTGCTGGTCATCTTCATGCTGTTCGAGACACTCAACTTTCGCCGCAAGGTGGCCTTCGCCCTCGATGACCCTGAAGCCAGCCTGCGCCGCTTTCAGGAGTTCAGTGTCACGCTCAAGCGCTATCTGGCGGTGAAGACTTTCGTCAGTCTACTTACCGGCGTCATGGCCTGGCTTGCCTGCGTCATCGCGGGAGTGGATTTTCCACTGCTGTGGGGCGTGCTGGCCTTCGCGCTCAATTACATCCCTAACATCGGTTCCGCCATAGCCGCGGTGCCACCGGTCTTGCTACTGCTGGTATCCCGAGACGGTGGTCTGTTTGAAGCCTTCGGCCTGGCCATGGCCTACCTGGGAATCAATTTCGTACTGGGCAACCTGGTCGAGCCTCGGCTGATGGGTCGCGCCCTGGGCCTCTCGACCTTCGTTGCCTTCCTGTCACTGGTCGTCTGGGGGTGGATGCTGGGTGTAGTGGGCATGCTGCTCTCGGTGGTGCTGACCATGACGCTGAAGATCGCCCTGGACAGCCACCCGCAGACTCGCTGGATCGCATATATGCTGGGGCCAGGCAGGCGGCCCATCTCGGACAGGATCGCGACGGAAGGTACGCAGCATACCTCTTCGGATGAGCCGGACGCTTCTCGCCGTGGCCCAATGACATCGCCCCGGCCGGGGCCGGGGCGAGACGAGGGGTAAGGCTTGGGGGCTATCAGCCGTTCTGGTCGATGAACTGCACCAGTTGAGACTTGGACTGGGCGCCGACCAGTGAGGCGACCTTGGAACCCGACTTGAACAGCATCACTGTGGGTACGCCGCGTACGCCCTGTTCGGCGGCGATCTCCGGTGCGTCGTCCACATTGATGCTGACCACCTTGAGGCTGTCGGAACGTTCTTCGGCAACCTCGTCGATCACCGGGGCCATGACCTTGCAGGGGCCGCACCAGGGAGCCCAGAACTTCAGCAGCACGGGCTGTTCGGCCTTGAGGACTTCCTGCTCGAAGTTGGCATTGGTGACATCGACGTTATTGGCCATGTGATTCTCCAGTTACGTTGCGCTACATCGAGCGAATCGGGGTGACATGCATCGGCATATCCGGTCGGCAGATGTTAGCGGTCGGCCGTGCCGCTGGCAAATACCCTCTGCCGCGTCCGATCTTGTACCCTCTTGAATGAAGATTAGTCGTGTTCCCTGGCTTCCTTGTGCCTTGCTGTAGTGGTATGCCTCGAATTCGTCAGCTCTCGTTATAGCGGTGTACCAATTGTTGTCGTGGAATTTCCTAAGATTTTGATCATAAAAAAGTTCCCACTGGTGCGCCTGTATCGAAACTTAGACAAGTCGCATGACGTTGACTAACGTGCATAGCACGGAGCAGAAGGTATATGGACATGGCTTGGCTCCGGGCGCCCTTGGTCGGTTTCGTCGCTTCGTGCAGCAATGTCTGGATCGCGAGCGGATGCTGTCCCCTGGTCGGCAGGCATCCTGCTTGCGGTGGGGGAAGAGCATGGACGAGCCCGGCCTAGAGGTGCTCGTCGCCGGGCCTCGACAGGGAGCACCGGTCGTGACGACACAATGCACAATCATGCTTGATGGCCAACCGCACCATGGCCGAGCCGATCAGCCGCTGATCGACTTTCTTAAGGAGCAGGACGTCGACCTGCCACACGTCTGTTATCACCCCTCACTTGGGGCACTTAAAACCTGCGACGCCTGCTGGGTGGAGGTCGACGGCGAACTGAAGCGTGGCTGCACGCTGAAGAGCGCTGATGGGTTGAGCGTGAACTTGAGCAGTGCGCATGCCCGTGCCGCCAGGGAAGAGGGTATGGATCGCCTACTGGCCAAGCACGAGCTGTATTGCACCGTGTGCGAGAACAACAACGGCGACTGCACGCTCCACAACACCATGGTGGACATGCAGATCCCCATCCAGCGCTATGAATTCCAGCGCAAGCCATACGAGAAAGACACCTCGAGTCCCTTTTATACCTACGATCCCGACCAATGCATTCTCTGCGGTCGCTGTGTCGAGGCGTGTCAGAACGTCGAGGTCAACGAGACGCTCTCTATCGATTTCGCCAGCGAAAACCCTCGCGTGCTTTGGGATGGCGGCAAGGAGATCAACGACTCCAGCTGCGTGCATTGTGGCCACTGCGTCACCGTTTGCCCGTGCAACGCGCTGATGGAGAACACTATGGACGGCAAGGCAGGACCGTTCACTGCCATGCCCTGGTCGCTCAAGCGACCCATGATCGAGATCATCAAGAAGCTCGAGCAGACGACGGGAGCCATACCTGTCTCCGGACTTTCGGAAATTGACATGAACCTCCGTCAACCCGAGGTCAAGCGCACCAAGACGGTATGCACATACTGCGGTGTAGGCTGCTCGTTTGAGATGTGGACTCGCGACCGGCACATTCTCAAGGTGCAACCGGTGCCCGAAGCGCCAGCCAATGGCATCTCGACCTGCATCAAGGGCAAGTTCGCATGGGACTTCGTCAATAGCGAGAAGCGCCTGACCATGCCTCTGATTCGTGAAGGGGGACGCTTTCGCGAAGCTGGCTGGGATGAAGCCCTGGATCTGGTGGCGCGCCGCCTGCTCGAGGTGCGTGAGGCTCATGGTCCGGACAGCCTGGGCTTTATCGGTTCGAGCAAGGGGACCAACGAGCAGGCCTATCTGGTGCAGAAGATCGCCCGCCGCATAATCGGCACCAATAACGTCGACAACTCCTCACGATACTGCCAGAACCCCGCCACCAAGGGGCTGTTCCGTACCGTCGGCTATGGTGGCGACGCAGGCACCATCCAGGACATCGAGCAGACCGAAGTGGTGGTGATCGTGGGAAGCAATACGGCCGAGAACCATCCGGTCATCGCTGCACGCATAAAGGCGGCGCAGAAGTTACGGGGTCAGAAATTGATCGTGGTCGATCCGCGCAAGCACGAGATGGCCGAGCGGGCGGACATTTTCCTGCGGCCAAAGTCCGGCACCGATCTAGTCTGGGCCTCGGCGCTATCTCGCTACATGTTCGACACTGGCCTCGCCGATCATGAATTCCTCGAGCGCTGGGTCAACGGCGTCGACGAATATCGCGATTCGCTGACTCCGTTCACTTTGGAGTTTGCCGAAGCCGAAACCGGTCTCTCCCATCGGGAACTGGTCGAGGCGGCCGAGACCATCGGGCGGGCCAAGAGCGTGTGCTTGCTTTGGGCCATGGGCATCACCCAGCATAGCCATGGCTCCGATACCAGCACGGCGCTCTCCAACCTGCTGCTGGTGACTGGAAATTATGGCAAGCCTGGCACCGGCGGTTACCCGATGCGTGGGCACAACAACGTACAGGGGGCCAGCGACTTCGGTTGCCTGCGGGACCGCTACCCCGGCTACGACCACGTCGCGGACGAGGATGCGAGAAAGCGCTGGGCCGAAGGTTGGGGCATCTCACCCGAGGAACTTTCCGACGAGCCGGGCTACGGCAATTTCCTGATGGTTCAGGCGGCCGACGAGCGTGAGATCAAGGCCATGTACATCGTCGGCGAGGAGACGGCCTTCTCCGACTCCAATACCCACAACGTGCTCTCGGGCTTCGAGAAGCTCGATTTCATGGTGGTGCAGGACGTGTTCCTGAGCCGCACCGCCGAGTATGCCGATGTGGTTTTACCCGCCTGCCCGAGCGTCGAGCAGGAGGGCACCTACGTCAACACCGAGCGGCGTATCCAGCGCTCCTACCAGGTGCTGGAACCGCTGGGCGAAAGCCGTCCCGACTGGCGCATTCTGACCGATCTCGCCGCCCGCATGGGGCACGACTGGGGCTATGCCCACCCCGCCCATATCATGGCCGAGTGTGCCAGCATCGCGCCCATGTTCGCCGGGGTCAGCTTTGAGCGGCTCGCAGGCTGGAAGTCCCAGCTGTGGCCGGTAGCGGAAGACGGTACCGACTCGCCGTTGCTATATACCGACGGCTTTGCCAACGAGGACGGCAAGGCCAACCTGTACCCGCTGGAGTGGCAGCCACCCGAGGAGGCGCCCGACGAAGAATACGACCTGATTCTGGACAACGGCCGCCTGCGCGAGCAGTTTCAGGGCACCAACCAGACGGGGCAGACTGAAGGCATCTGGCAGCAGGTTCCGCATGCTTTCATCGAAGTCAGTCCAGAACTCGCCGCCGAGCGAGGCATCGAGGAGGGCACTTGGGTGCGGATAACCTCGCGCCGGGACAGTCTCGAGTTTCCCGCCGTGATCACCGACCGTGTACGGGGCAAGACGCTGTTCTTACCCATTCACTTCGGCAAATCGGGGGTCAATCTGTTGACGGGCGAGCACAATGATCCTGAGGTGCAGACCCCAGCGTACAAGGAGACCGCCGTAAAACTCGAAGTTCTCGACAAGCGGGGTGATCCGCCTTTGCCGGCGCATAACTATCGCTATGGCAGGCCTACCCCGAACGAAGGCGTCGAGATCGAGGTGAAATGGGCCCGGGGAGATTACACGCCGCCACCCGCTCAACAATCCAACCCGAGGAAAATGTGATGGCTGAACGAATCTCGCATGACGTGACGCCGCCCAAGATCGGTCAGGACGCCCATGAGGAACTCGAGCAGTTACTGCAGACACTGCATGAGCATGGTGTGCTGCGCTTGGCCAATGACGTGGTAGGGGCCAATACCAAGATCGCCAGCGTCGTGGTGGACGGCCTGGGCAAGGATTCCACCCTCAATGCCCTGCAGAACTTGGCGGTGCTGGGCATGATGCTGGCTGAGATACCGCCGGAGCGCTTTTACCGGCTGACTTTCGCCGTCAAGGAAGCGCTCGACTGCATCGGCCAGCACCACCCGGCCGAGGGGGGCGGTGATGCACCGGGCGTCAGCGGCGCCTATCGTATGCTCAACGACGATGAGCTTTGGCGCTCGATTTCGCCGTTGGTGGCTGGGCTCAAAGCGTTTGCCGAGCGTCTGGACAAGCCGGTCGACAAGCCGGTCAGCGACTATTACGGCAAACCTACCAGCGGGCCTTGAACGGATGACTTTTTTACCTTGGCCGGGTTGGTTGTCTGCTCCGAGGCCCAAGGAGCATGCCCAGTTTTCCTAGCTGGCTTGTCATCGGCGAACTCCTCCATCAGTCGCGATAGTGATTTGCGTTATGCTATTTTGTACTTAGACGCCAAACACTAATCGCTATCGAGCATGTTTCGCTGGGCATCAGGGAGCCGAGTCGACGATGAAATTACAGCAGCTGCGCTATGTGTGGGAAGTGACCCGCCACAATCTCAACGTCTCGGCGACCGCCCAGAGTCTGTTCACGTCGCAGCCCGGTATCTCCAAGCAGATACGCTTGCTGGAGGACGAGCTCGGGGTGGAAATATTTGCACGCAGTGGTAAGCACCTGACACGGGTCACGCCGGCGGGGGAAGCCATCGTCGAGCTGGCTGGCCGGGTGTTGAGGTTAGCAGAGAACATCAAGCAGGTAGCCCAGGAGCACAGCGACGAGCGGCGGGGCAGCCTTTCCATTGCCACGACTCATACCCAGGCCCGATACGCCTTGCCCCCGGTCATCGGTGAGTTCACGCGCAAGTATCCCGACGTCGCACTCCACATGCAGCAGGGAACGCCAAAACAGATCGCCCAGATGGTCAGCGAAGGTATGGCCGACTTTGCCATCTGCACCGAATCGCTGGAACTGTTCAACGATCTGGTACTGCTGCCTTGCTATTGCTGGAACCGCTGCGTACTGGTGCCGCGAGGCCATCCCTTGGCGGCTGGCGGTGAACTGACCCTCGAGCGCTTGGCGGAGCAGCCGCTGGTAACCTACGTATTCGGTTTTACCGGCCGCTCACAGCTCGATGACGCCTTCCGCGCCGATGGGCTGACCCCCAATGTGGTGCTCACTGCGGCCGATGCCGATGTCATAAAGACCTATGTGCGGTTGGGCCTGGGTGTCGGGATCGTTGCCCACATGGCTTACGACGAAACGCTCGATGATGACCTCGTTGCCCTAGAGGCCGGCCACTTATTCGAAAGCTCGGTGACCAAGATCGGGATTCGTCGTGGCACCTTCATGCGCGGCTACATGTATGATTTCGTCAAGGGGTTCGCTGGTCATCTCGACCGCGACCTGGTCGATGCCGCCCTTGCCGCCGGGCCTCGACACGAAGCCGAACTGTTCAAGGACATTGCTCTGCCGATGCGCTAAGCACTCTGCCGACAGCCGGGCCTGCGCACGGGTCCCGGCAGCCAAAAAAGCGGACCGTGTCCGTTTCGGTCCGCTAGGTAGGTCTGGGGGAAAGCTCAGTGTTGCAGGTGCAGGCCGCACTCGCGCTTCGCTTCCACCTTGGTGGGATCGAAGTAGTCGAACTCGTTGGGAAGGTCATGCTGCTGAAGATAGCCATACAGCTCCTTGGCACTCCAGTGCAGCAGGGGTGACACCTTGAGCAGGCCGCTTGCGTTACGACTGACCGGTGCCATGCGGGCACGCTCCGGGGTGTCTTCGGCACGCAGTGCCGTGAACCAGACGTCCGGCGCCATCTCTCGCAGGGCGCGTTCGAACGGCTCCAGCTTGACCTCCTGGGTGAAGGCCTCGTGGCGGGGGTCGTCGATGCCCGGCATGGCGCCTTCCAGTGCTTCACGATGCGCTCGGGTGCGCCGCGGCAGGTAGCTGATCAGGTTGAGTTTCAGGCGTTCGACCAGCGCATTGGCGAAACGGTAGGTTGCATCGGTGTTATAGCCGTGGTCCATCCACACCACGGGGATGTCAGGTTGCTGCTGTATCACCATGTGCAGGATCACCGCCTCGAAGGGGCGAAAGTTGGTGGTGACGATGGGTCGCTGGCCCTGGGTGAGAGCCCAGCGAATCAGCGCACTCGGGTCGTTGCCGAGTTCCTGATTGATGGTATCGAGATCTGCCATGATGGCTCCGGGGTCGTTAACGGCGTTGGCCATACCCTATCAAAGGCAACAGAGTGAACCCCAATATCGTTTCATTGGATAAATATAGCCAAATGAGCGATAAATCGGTGCGGCTTATTCCAAACCGTGAGCCGTCAATGCCTGCATGAGGTGGCGAATCTTGTCGAGGGTTTCGACGTACTCCGCTTCGACAGCGGAATCGGCGACCAATCCGCCACCGCCCCAAAGATGGATCCTCTCGTCATCGGCGACCGCGGTGCGAATGGCGATGGAGGTGTCCATATTGCCCCGCACGTCGACGAAGCCCAGGCTGCCGCAATAGACACTGCGCCGGCTGGGCTCCAGCTCATCGATGATCTGCATGGCCCGCACCTTGGGTGCCCCGGTGATCGAACCGCCGGGAAAAGCGGCCGCCAGCAGATCCAGCGGCCGCTTTCCCGCCGCCAGTTGGCCGCACACGATACTGACCAGGTGGTGCACGTTGGCATAGCTCTCTAGCCCGCAGAGCTGCGGTACCCGCACGCTGCCCGGACGGCATACGCGTCCCAGGTCATTGCGCAGCAGGTCCACGATCATCACGTTCTCGGCTCGGTCCTTCAGGCTTTCGGTCAGCTCTCTGGCCAGCTTCTCATCCTCTTCCGGTGTGTCCCCTCGCGGTCGCGTGCCTTTGATCGGCCGAGTTTCGATATGGCCTTCAGCATCGCAGTGCAGGAAGCGTTCCGGCGACAGGGACAGGATGGCCTGTCGGCCCCGGCTTGCTGTCCATGACATATAGCCGGCAAACGGCGTCGGCGTGGCTTGGCGCAAGCGCAGGTAAGCTTTCCAGAGATCACCGCTGAACGGCGCACTGAACCGTTGAGCCAGATTGATCTGATAACAATCGCCAGCGCGGATGTAGTGCTGAACGGCGTAAAAGCGCCTTGCATAACCGTCGCGGTCCATTTCTCCTTCGAAAGGGGCGAGCAGTTGGAAGTCGCCTAGAGGGGCGACATTGCGTTGTAGCCAGCCGAGTACCTGTATGCGTCTCTCGGGCGTGGCCACAAGCCAGCTTTCATGCCGTTGATGATCCTGAATCAGCGCCCAGTCGTAGAGTCCGGCACGACTGTCCGGGAGGGACACCACCTGCCTTGCCGACTGCCCGACCGGCTCAAGGGTGCGCCCCAGGTCGTAGCCCCAGTAGCCTATCAGGCCGCCGAGAAAGGGCAGGTCACTATGGGGAAGTTCGTGCGTCAGGCTATCCAGCAAGGCCTGCTGCGCTAGGAAAGGATTGAGGCCATGCTGCACCTCGTCATCTATGCGGACCACACCCTGCCCGTCGACCGTGATGACCGACACGGGGTCGCAACTGATGATGTCATAGCGCCCGCCCGGGGCGGCAGGTTTGCCGCTGTCGAGCAGGACGGCCCCGGGACGATCGCGCAGCGCCTGGAAATAGGCCAGTGGATCTTCACCGTAGGGCAGGGGCGTTATCTCGAGAATCACTGTCATCAGGGGGGCCTTTCGAAACAGGCGACTCATTCTAGGGGGTGGTGACGCTTTTGTCGTGAGAGTCCTTGTTCTGATAACGACTTCACCGTCAACGTTGAGGCGATTGTCGACATCCAATCTCCGTAAAGGCGTTATTGTCTACAACCAAAGGCGTAGTAAATGGCGGCTGTAGTGAGGTTGACCCGAACTGAGGCAATGTCTAAAGTCTCTTCATTCCTTAATTGTCGACAATTGCCATGAACTCAGTCGCACCAGAACAGACGTCTCCGGAAGTTCGAACCCTGGCGGAACGGGTTTTCCACGAACTGCAGGATGCCATCGTCCGCGGCAAGCTGGCGCCGGGCAGCAAGATCACCGAGCCGGGGCTATCCAAAGCCTATGGCATTTCTCGCGGTCCGTTGCGCGAGGCAATGCGTCGCCTCGAAGCGCACCGTCTGATCGAGCGAGTGCCTCATGTGGGAGCGCGTGTGGTCAAGCTCTCCATGAAGGAACTCCTGGAGCTGTTCGACGTGCGTGAGGCCTTGGAAAGCATGGCCGCGCGACTGGCTGCGGAGCACATGACCCGGGATGAAATCGCCGGGCTGCGCGATGTGCTGGCGCTGCATGAGCGACAGGCCGACCTTAAAAGCGGTGAAGCCTATTATCAGCGCGAAGGGGATCTGGACTTTCACTATCGTATCGTCCAGGGCAGCCACAACCGCATGCTGATGACCATGCTGTGCGACGACCTCTATTATCTGGTGCGGCTCTACCGCACCCAGTTCAGCGCTAGCGGTACACGCCCGCAGCGGGCCTTCGTCGAGCACCATCGCATCGTCGATGCCATAGAAGCCGGTGACGCCGAGTTGGCCGAGCTGTTGATGCGACGCCATGTCAGCGCATCCCGGGCCAATGTGGTCGACCGTTATTCCGCCATTCTCAAGCAGCAAGCCGAGGCGCCCGTCTGAGGTCTGCTCGGATCACAAGAGGACATAACCATGACCCAATCGACGCCCGGCGCACGCTTCCGTGCCGCACTCGAGGCCAATCGCCCGTTGCCCATCCTCGGCACCATCAATGCTTATACCGCGATGATGGCCGAGCGGGTCGGGCATCAGGCGATCTATCTCTCTGGCGGCGGCGTGGCCAATGCCTCCTTCGGCTTGCCCGATCTGGGCATGACCACCATGAATGACGTGGTCCAGGACGCTCATCGTATCTGCGGCGCCACCGATCTGCCGCTGCTGGTCGATATCGATACCGGCTGGGGCGGAGCCTTCAACATCGCGCGCACCGTCAAGGAGATGCAGCGTGCCGGCGTGGCTGCGGTACATATCGAGGATCAGGTGGCGCAGAAGCGCTGCGGGCATCGCCCCAACAAGGAAATCGTCTCCAAGCTGGAGATGGTCGATCGTATCAAGGCCGCTGCCGACGCACGGGTTGATACGGACTTTTACCTGATCGCGCGTACCGACGCCTTCCAGAAGGAGGGGCTCGATGCCGCTATCGAGCGCGCCAATGCCTGCATCGAGGCGGGTGCCGATGCCATTTTCGCCGAAGCGGTGCACACCCTGGATGATTACCGCGCCTTCTGCGAGCGAGTCGATGCGCCGATTCTGGCCAATATCACCGAGTTCGGTGCCACGCCGCTGTTCAGTCAGCAGGAGCTCGCCGAGGTGGGCTGTCGTATGGTGCTCTACCCGCTGTCAGCCTTCCGTGCCATGAATGCAGCGGCGCTCAAGGTTTACCAGAGTATTCACGCTCAAGGCCACCAGCGCGACGTGGTAGAGCTGATGCAGACCCGTGACGAACTCTACGACTTTCTCAACTACCACGCCTTCGAGCAGAAGCTGGATGCACTGTTCGAAAAAGGCGGCGAGTAAAAGGGAGCCCAGTAGCGCAAGGCGAAGCATTCTCATGGCGTCGCACGCAGGCTCGGTTCTCGATCTGCTGGCGTGGCGCCCATTGACACTGATAAGACGCAAGTCCGACTTATATACAGGAGACACGACATGACAGATAAACCCGTCAGCAGTAGTGGCCTGCGCGGCCAGAGTGCCGGCAGCACGGCGCTATGTACCGTTGGCAAGACCGGTTCGGGTCTGACCTACCGTGGTTTTGACGTCAAGGAGCTGGCCGAGAAGGCGCGCTTCGAGGAAGTGGCCTACCTGCTGCTCAAGGGCAAGCTGCCCAATCAGGCCGAGCTCGACGCCTACGTCACCAAGCTCAAGGGCCTGCGTGGCTTGCCGGAGGCCCTCAAGACCGTGCTCGAACAGATCCCGGCCAGCGCCCACCCCATGGATGTGATGCGCACCGGGGCCTCGATGCTCGGCAACCTCGAAACCGAGGCAAGCTTCGACGAGCAGCAGGACGTTTCCGACCGCCTGCTGGCGGTGCTGCCGTCGATCATCTGCTACTGGTACCGCTTCAGCCACGATGGCGTGCGCATCGAGACCGAGACTGACGACGAATCGGTAGGCGCTCACTTCCTTCATCTCCTGCGTGGTGAAGCGCCCTCCGAGCTGCATGCTCGGGTAATGAACGTTTCGCTGATTCTCTATGCCGAGCATGAGTTCAACGCCTCGACCTTTACCGCCCGCGTATGTGCCTCGACGCTGTCCGACATGCACTCCTGCGTGACCGGTGCCATCGGTTCGCTGCGTGGCCCGTTGCACGGCGGCGCCAATGAGGCGGCCATGGACATGATCGAGAACTGGAAGTCGCCGGAAGAAGCCGAGCGCGAGATCATGGGTATGCTCGAGCGTAAAGAGAAGATCATGGGCTTCGGACATGCGATCTATCGCGAGTCCGATCCGCGTAATGCCATTATCAAGGAGTGGTCGGAAAAGCTGGCCCAAGACGTAGGCGACAGCGTGCTCTATCCGGTCTCCGTGCGGGTCGAGGACGTCATGTGGCGCGAGAAGAAGCTGTTCTGCAATGCCGATTTCTTCCACGCCAGCGCTTACCATTTCATGGACATTCCCACCAAGCTGTTCACGCCGATCTTCGTCTGTTCGCGTGTCACCGGCTGGTGTGCTCATGTCTTCGAGCAGCGTGCCAACAACCGCATCATTCGCCCCAGCGCGGATTACATCGGCCCGGAAAAGAGCCAGTGGGTGCCCCTCGAGGAGCGCGACTGAAGTCTTTCGACACTAGGCGGCCTGCGGGCCGTCTTTCGTCATACCCGACACAACACCACGCGAAGACCGTCGACTCATGAATACTCAATACCGCAAATCGCTACCCGGCACCGAGCTGGACTACTTCGACGTGCGTGCGGCCGTCGAGGAGATTCAACCCGGCGCCTATGACACCTTGCCCTATACCTCCCGCGTTCTTGCCGAGCAGCTGGTGCGCCGCTGCGAGCCGGAGCTGCTCACCGATGCCTTGAAACAGCTGATCGAGCGCAAGCGCGATCTGGACTTCCCCTGGTATCCCGCCCGAGTGGTATGCCATGACATTCTCGGCCAGACGGCGCTAGTGGATCTTGCCGGCCTGCGTGACGCCATCGCCGAGAAGGGCGGCGACCCGGCCAAGGTCAACCCAGTGGTGCCGACCCAGTTGATCGTCGATCACTCCCTTGCCGTGGAGTGCGGCGGCGACGACCCCCAGGCGTTCGACAAGAACCGCGCCATCGAGGACCGCCGCAACGAGGATCGTTTCCACTTCATCGACTGGACGCGCACCGCGTTCAAGAACGTCGACGTGATCCCCGCCGGCAACGGCATCATGCACCAGATCAATCTGGAGAAAATGTCACCGGTAATCCAGGCGCGCGATGGCGTCGCCTATCCCGATACCTGCGTGGGTACCGACAGCCATACACCCCACATCGACTGTCTGGGCGTCATTGCGATCGGCGTTGGCGGCCTGGAGGCGGAAACCGTCATGCTCGGCCGCCCCTCGATGATGCGCCTGCCAGACATCATCGGCGTGGAACTGACCGGCAAGCGCCAGCCCGGCATCACCGCCACCGACATCGTATTGGCGATCACCGAGTTCCTGCGCCAGGAGCGGGTAGTAGGCGCCTATCTGGAGTTCTTCGGTGAAGGCGCCGACAGCCTCACAATCGGCGATCGTGCCACCATCTCCAACATGACGCCGGAATATGGCGCCACCGCCGCGATGTTCTACATCGACGCGCAGACCACCGACTACCTGACCATCACCGGTCGCGAGCCGGAACAGGTGGCGCTGGTCGAGCACTATGCCAAGACCGTCGGGCTGTGGGCCGACAGCCTGAAGAACGTGCAATACGAACGGGTGCTGACATTCGACCTCTCCACCGTCGAGCGCAACATGGCAGGCCCCTCCAACCCCCATCGCCGCCTGCCCACCTCGGCGCTGGCCGAGCGCGGCATCGCCGCCAACCTGGAGCTGGCGCTGGCCGAGGAGAAGGCCGGCAGGATGCCCGACGGCGCGGTGATCATCGCCGCCATCACCAGCTGTACCAATACCTCCAACCCGCGCAACGTGGTGGCGGCGGGACTGGTGGCGAAGAAGGCCAATGAGCTTGGGTTGGTACGCAAGCCCTGGGTGAAGTCCTCTTTTGCCCCTGGCTCCAAGGTCGCTCGTCTCTACCTCGAAGAGGCGGGACTGCTGCCCGAGCTGGAGAAGCTCGGCTTCGGTATCGTCGCCTACGCCTGCACCACCTGCAACGGCATGTCCGGCGCGCTGCGCCCGGAGATTCAGCAGGAGATCATCGACCGCGATCTCTATGCCACCGCTGTGCTTTCCGGCAACCGCAACTTCGATGGGCGTATTCACCCCTACGCCAAGCAGGCCTTCTTGGCCTCGCCGCCGCTGGTGGTGGCCTATGCCATTGCCGGCACCGTGCGCTTCGACATCGAGAAGGATGCGCTCGGCTACGACAAGGATGGCAAGCCCGTCACGCTGAAGGATCTGTGGCCCGCCGACGAGGAGATCGATGCCATCGTCGGCCAGTACGTCAGACCGGAGCAGTTCAAGCAGGTCTACATCCCGATGTTCAATCTGGATGAAGTGGTAGAGGCCAAGAGCCCTCTCTACGATTGGCGGCCGCAGAGCACCTACATCCGCCGCCCGCCGTACTGGGAGGGCAACATGGCGCGTGAGAAGGGGCTGAAGGGCATGCGCCCGCTGGCGATACTGCCGGACAACATCACCACAGACCATTTGTCGCCGTCCAACGCCATCATGCTGGACAGCGCAGCGGGGGAGTACCTGGCCAAGATGGGCCTGCCGGAGGAGGACTTCAACTCTTACGCCACTCACCGCGGCGACCACCTCACCGCCCAGCGCGCCACGCTGGCCAACCCCAAGCTGTTCAACGAGATGGTGCGGGACGACAAGGGCGAAGTGATCCAGGGTTCGCTGGCGCGCATCGAGCCGGAAGGCAAGGTGACGCGCATGTGGGAGGCTATCGAGACCTACATGGAGCGCGGTCAGCCGCTGATCGTCATCGCCGGGGCCGACTACGGCCAGGGCAGCTCCCGCGACTGGGCGGCCAAGGGCGTGGCGCTGGCCGGTGTCGAGGCCATCGTCGCCGAAGGCTTCGAGCGCATTCACCGCACCAACTTGGTAGGCATGGGCGTGATGCCGCTGCAGTTCGAGGAAGGCACCACGCGCCATACCTTGAACCTCGATGGTACCGAGACCTATGACGTCGAGGGCAAGCCGTCGCCGGGGGCAACGCTGACTCTGGTGGTCCATCGCGCCAACGGCGACAGTGAGCGTGTGCCGGTGCTGTGTAGGCTTGATACCGCCGAAGAGGTGTCCGTCTATTCCGCAGGCGGGGTGCTGCAGCGCTTCGCCCAGGACTTCCTCGAGTCCGAAGCGGTGGCGTGATCCACACACTGCGTGAACGCCCCGGTGCCATCGCCGGGGTGTTCCGTCTTTTCAGGAAGCGAATTCCATGGCCCACGTTCCTCAAATCAAGATTCCCGCTACCTACATGCGTGGCGGTACCAGCAAGGGCGTTTTCTTTCGTCTCGAGGATTTGCCCGAGGCGGCACGCCGGCCCGGCCCGGCCCGTGATGCCTTGCTGCTGCGCGTTATCGGCAGCCCCGACCCTTACCAGAAGCAGATCGACGGCATGGGTGGAGCCACCTCCAGCACCAGCAAGACGGTGATCCTGTCGAAGAGCGAAAGCCCAGATCACGACGTCGACTATCTGTTCGGTCAGGTCTCCATCGACAAGCCGTTCGTCGACTGGAGTGGCAATTGCGGCAATCTTTCCGCCGCCGTGGGACCCTTCGCCATCAGCAATGGGCTGGTAGCTTCCTCGCGCATTCCCGAAAACGGCGTCGCCACGGTGCGAATCTGGCAGGCCAATATAGGCAAGACCATCGTTTCGCGGGTACCCATTACCAACGGCGAAGTACAGGAAACCGGCGATTTCGAGCTCGACGGCGTGACCTTCCCGGCCGCTGAGGTGGCGGTGGAATTCATGGACCCGGCCGACGGAGAGGGTTCCATGTTCCCCACCGGCAAGCTGGTCGATAACTTGGAGGTGCCCGGGCTCGGTACCCTCGAGGCCACGATGATCAATGCCGGTATTCCGACCGTATTCGTCAATGCATCGGCGGTCGGCTACACCGGTACCGAGCTGCAGGAAGCAATCAACGGCGATACCAAGGCTTTGGCCATGTTCGAAGCCATTCGCGCTCACGCTGCTGTGCGCATGGGGCTGATCAAGGATATCGCCGAGGCCGCCGAGCGTCAGCATACGCCCAAGGTCGCCTTCGTCGCGCCGCCAGCGGATTACATGGCTTCCAGCGGCAAGGCGATCAAGGCCGGCGATATCGATCTCGTCGTGCGTGCGCTCTCCATGGGCAAGCTGCACCACGCCATGATGGGTACCGCGGCTGTTGCCATCGCCACGGCGGCGGCGGTTCCCGGCACCTTGGTCAATCTGGCCGCGGGTGGCGGTGAGCGTAACTCGGTGCACTTCGGCCATCCCTCCGGGACCCTGCGGGTAGGGGCGGAAGCGTCCCAGGTGGCTGGGCAGTGGACGGCAACCAAGGCAGTGATGAGTCGTAGCGCTCGGGTATTGATGGAGGGCTGGGTGCGCGTTCCAGGCGATGCTTTTTAGATAAGAAGAACGCACTCAATCTTCGCCCCGAGTCGCAAGGCTCGGGGCGTTTCCTATAGTGAAGGTTGCCCCCACCGAGCCTGCGACAGGAGGAAGCATGAGCGCCACCGCCGAAAGCAACGTCCGCCCCGATTACGATACAGAGCTGCATAAGATTGCGGACTACGTGCTCGACTATAGAATCGAGAGTGACGAAGCGCTGGATACGGCGCGAAATTGCCTGATCGATACCCTGGGTTGCGGTCTGTTGGCACTGCGCTTCCCCGAATGCACCAAGCACCTGGGGCCGCTGGTTGAAGGTACCGTGGTGCCGTATGGTGCCCGGGTACCCGGCACGTCGTTTCATCTGGATCCGGTCAAGGCCGCCTGGGACATCGGCTGCACCATTCGCTGGCTCGATTACAATGACACTTGGCTTGCCGCCGAGTGGGGGCATCCCTCCGACAATCTCGGTGCCATCCTTGCCGTAGCCGATCATCTCTCGCAGAAGAAAGTCGCGCGGGGAGAGCCGCCACTGACCGTTCGCGATGTGCTCGAGGCAATGATAAAGGCCCATGAGATTCAGGGTGTACTGGCGTTGGAGAATTCCTTCAATCGTGTCGGCCTGGATCATGTGGTGTTGGTCAAGGTTGCCTCTGCCGCAGTAGCCGCTGATTTGATGGGGGCGGATCGCGAGCAGCTGCTTTCAGCCCTTTCGCATGCCTGGGCCGATGGCCAAAGTCTGCGTACCTATCGTCATGCGCCCAATGCCGGCTCACGCAAGAGCTGGGCAGCGGGGGATGCCACTTCACGCGGTGTGCGCCTGGCCGATATCGCCCTGCGCGGCGAGATGGGTATTCCCGGGGTGCTCAGCGCTCCCCAATGGGGGTTTTATGACGTGCTTTTCTCCAAGACCAACAAGGACCAGAAGATCAAGCCGGAGGGGGAGCGGACGTTTCGCTTTCAGCGCGAGTTTGGCACCTACGTGATGGAGAACATCCTCTTCAAGATCGCCTTCCCGGCCGAATTTCATGCCCAAACCGCGTGTGAAGCGGCGGTGCGGCTGCACCCTCAGGTCAAGGAGCGTCTGGAAGAGATCGAGCGTATCGTCATCACCACCCACGAATCGGCCATTCGCATCATCTCCAAGGAAGGGGAGCTGGCCAATCCGGCGGACCGTGATCACTGCCTGCAGTACATGGTGGCTGTGCCGCTGATCTTCGGGGATCTGACTGCCGAGCACTACGAGGATGATTTTCATCGCCAGCATCCGCTGATCGATACGCTCAGATCGAAGATGGTGGTCGTCGAGGAGCCGCGCTACAGCGAGGATTATCTGGCGGCTGACAAGCGTTCCATTGCCAACGCCATTCAGGTCTTCTTCAGCGATGGCGGAGCGACGGAGTGCATCGAGGTGGAGTACCCCATCGGGCATCGCCGACGGCGGGAGGAAGGCATTCCGGTTCTCGAGGAGAAGTTCCGGCGTAACCTGACGACGCGATTTCCGGCCAAACGCTGTGAACGCATCTTCCAACTATGCAGTGACCAGGAGGGCCTAGAGGCAATGCCGGTACATCGATTCATCGACCTTTTCGTCATCTGAGCAGGGCGCCGCAGACACCGGATGTGGGGCTGGAGAGAAAAATTGACGGCGGTCATGGATAGCTTATGCCAGCTGAGCTATATTTTTTTGACGCGGTGGGTTGCGTACCCGCCGAGTTAGCCGTAAAGTACGCATCCGCTGCCGGTGACGGGCAACGTTGCAGGCGGTAGATAGAGTGGTAAGTGGTTGTCCTGATTTGGATTTTTCGAATCGCTTCGCAAAATTCACGCTTGACGCTCACGGCAAATTCGGTAGAATGCGCCCCACTCGCTAGAGACCCTCAGGGGGCTCTAAACGACGCCCGCCAGACGGGGCTTCGTGATCAGGGTCACCCCGGTGACGGTCGCGAAGAGAGTTGACAAACTCCGGCGCTTGAGTAGAATACGCCTTCCTCGCAGGGCGCTGGCGAGGCCGCTGA
>NZ_JAFIFK010000041.1 GCF_020832045.1 Halomonas sp. | reverse complement strand
CCCTGGTGTATGGGCGAAGTAGGCCTCCGGCGACTGGGAGTGATAAAGCCCCCCGGAGATGCCGCCGCCATAGGGCGTGCGAATGGTCAGGCCCCCGACATTGAACAGGTCGCCCGAGCGGAAGCGGAACTTGGCGGTTTCGTTGACGATCTGGTCGAAGGCCGGAAAGATGTAGTCGGCGAACTGAATTTCGGCCACCGGCACCGAGCCCTGGGCAGCCAGGCCGTTGGCAAAACCGATGATCCCTTGCTCCACCAGTGGAGTGTTGAAGCAGCGCGAGCGTCCGTACTTTTCCTGGAGATGGCTGGTGGCGCGGAATACACCCCCGAAGACACCGACGTCCTCGCCGAAGCAGAGCACCTTTTCATCTTCAGCCATGGCGATGTCGAGCGCGTTGTTGATCGCCTGAAGCATGTTCATTCTGGGCATCTCAGGCTCCTCCCTGCTCGTCGCTGGACTTGTCGTCGCCACCCGGCTTGACGTCGGGATCGAGGGAGCTCGCCCCCTTCGGGTAGGCATCAGGATGCTTGCGAATATGGGTCTTCAGCGCATCGAGCTGACGCTGAAGCGCGGGCGTGACATCGGCATATACATCCGTCACCAGGCTTTCAAGCGGGGGCGGTGGGCGCTTCTCGGCACGCTTCATGGTTTCGAGCACGTCACGGCGCAGGGTCTCCTGCTGCGCCTTCTCCTGCTCCTCGCTCCACCAGCCGCGTTCGATCAGCCAGCGTTGCATGCGCAGCAGCGGGTCCTTTTCACGCCAGGCCTCCTCCTCCTTTCGCGATCGATAACCGCTGGGATCATCGGATGAGGAGTGCGCTGCCAGGCGATAGGTCATGGCTTCGATCAGCACCGGTTGGTTGCGCTCGACGGCGATCTTGCGTGCCTCCTGGGTGGCGCGATAGACCGCCAACACATCGTTGCCGTCGACGCGGATAACGTGCATGCGGTAGCCAAAGGCCCGCGGCGCGATGCCGTCGGCGGCAAACTGCTCGCTGGCCGGCGTGGAGATGGCATAACCATTGTTGCGGCAGAAGAAGATCACCGGGACCTTGTGCACCGAGGCCATGTTGAGCGCGGCATGGAAATCACCCTCCGAGGCCGCGCCTTCGCCGAAGAAGGTAATGGTGCAGTGGCCCTCGCCGGCCAGCTTCTGGCCGTAGGCGTAGCCGGCCGCCTGAGGAATCTGGGTGGCCAGCGGCGACGAGATGGTCATGTAATGCAGCTTGCGCGAGCCGTAGTGGATCGGCATCTGCCGGCCCTTGCCGTAGTCGAGCTCGTTGCCGAACAGCTGATTCATGAACTCGTCGTAGCTGAATCCTCGGTAGACCAGGGCGCCCTGCTCGCGGTATTGCGCCATGATCATGTCGGCGTCGTCGAGGGCTGCCGTGGCACCGATGACCGCCGCCTCCTCGCCGGTACACTGCATGTAGAAGGAGAGCCGGCCCTGGCGCTGGGCCGCCATCATGCGTTCGTCGAGCACCCGTGTGACGAGCATGGCGTGATAGATCTTGAGCGCTTTTTCCTCGTCGAGCTCAGGGGCTTCGGCGCCTTCGTACAGGGTGCCGTCCTGCTGCAAGAGTCGAAACGTAGGAATGTTGAACTCATCGCCTGTCATGAAGCTTGGCGTGTGGACGTCGTGTGTTGTTGTCATCTTCCTGGTCCTTGGTAATGGCAGGAGGAGTGCCGCCCCTCGTGAGGGCAGTGTTGTCTCTAATGTAGCCGTCTGCCAGAGGGTCACTCCAGCAGTTCGCCAACGCTGGAAAAGTTGACGTTAACGTAAGATGAATCTAAACGCACCTATTTTGCTGGACAACCCCCAGGACATACGACGAATGCACTACCCGCCCTTCAAGTGCCAGCCGAAGACCCCATGAGCGCCAGCGCATCCCGACATATTGAACCTGCTGCACGGCAGCACACTGGCACGTGCCTGACTCAGCCTATGGGCGACGCTGCAGTCGCTCGAAGATACTATCCACGGTAAGCGACAGCAGACCGATGAGCAAAGCGCCCTGCACGATGTAGGCCGTATTGCCGTTGACGATGCCTGAGATGATCGGATCGCCGAGGTTGCTCGCACCCACCGTTGCCCCCAGAGCCGCAGTGGCGATATTGATGGTGACCGAGGTGCGAATGCCGGCGAGGATGAAGGGTGCCGCCAGGGGCAGCTCCACTTGACGCAGTATCTGCCTCGGCGTCATGCCCATGCCGCGCGCTGCCTCGTGAACATCGGGATCGATACTGCCAATTCCTGCCAGGGTATTGCGCACGATGGGGAGCAGGCCATAGAGCAACAGAGCGACGATGATGGGCAGTGTGCCGAAGCCCAGAGCCGGCACTGCCAACGCCAGTACGGCAACGGGGGGGAAGGTCTGGCCGATGGAGGCGAGCTGGGCTACCAAGGGCAGGAAATCTCGGCCCGCCTCACGTGTGACCGCGACCGCAGCGCCAACGCCGAGGATGACCGCCAACAACGAGGCGATGGCCACCACCAGGACGTGCCGCCCCAACAGGGCAAGAAAATCGCCGCGACGGTAGATCACCTGGCGCAGTTCCGGCTCGAGCAGACGAAACAGCCATTCCAACTGGCTCATGCCCGCGGCCAACGACAGCAGCAGGATGAACCAGATGAGCGGCGCCAGCCACTGGCGCTGTGTGGCCACTGCACGCGTCGTGACGGACGATGATGTCATGGCGCCTTGGCTCCGAGTAGACGGCGCAGCGAGAGCTCCCCGATGGGGATATCCTCTTCATCGACTACCGTCAGCCTATCGACCCGATGCCAGAGCATGACCGACAGCGCCTGGCTGAGCGAGGCCCCGTAGGGAATTCGCTCGCTGGCCAGCAGACGCGGGCCGAAGGGCAGCATACGCTCACCGACCTGGATCAGCGCCGCCTCCTTCAGGCCACGATCCAGGCCGCCCAGCAGGGACTCGACGAAGGGGTTCGCTGGTTCGTGCAGCAGATCGATGGGGCTGCCCTGCTGAACGATACGCCCCTGATGCATCACCACCAGACGGTCGGCGAGCGCCAGCGCCTCGTCCATGTCATGGGTGACGAAGACGATGGTCTTGTGCAGACGTGCTTGAAGCGCACGCATTTCATCCTGCAAGGTGGCCCGGGTAATGGGGTCGAGTGCGCCGAATGGCTCGTCCATCAGCAGGATGTCGGGGTCCGCGGCCAGGGCACGCGCAACACCGACTCGCTGCGCCTGGCCGCCGGAGAGCTGGCGGGGGTACTTGTCAGCAAATTCCGCTACCGGCAGACCGAGTAGCTGCATCAATTCCTCGACCCTGTCGCGCACCCTCTCCTTGGGCCACTTGAGCAGGCGTGGCACCAGACCGATGTTGCGGGACACCGTCCAATGCGGGAACAGGCCGGTACTTTGGATCACGTAACCGATGCGGCGGCGTAGGGTGACCTCGTCGAATGAGCGCACCGGCTCACCGTCCAGGTGAATCTCCCCGCCATCATGTTCGATCAGGCGATTGATCATGCGCAGGGTGGTCGACTTGCCGCAGCCCGAGGTACCCACGAGCGCACATAGCTCCCCTTTCGCGACACGCAGCGAAATGGCATTGACGGCCGTCTCGTCGCCGAAGCGCTTGGTCACGTCGAACAACTCGATCATTGAGCCCCTCCTAGGCGCAGTCGCTCACTCAAGGCGCCGATCAGGGCGTCGGCGACAAGCGCCAGCGCAATGATCGGCAAGGCGCCAAGCAGCACCATGTCCATGGCCGCCTGTCCCAAGCCCTGAAAAATGAAAGTGCCTAGGCCGCCGGCACCGATCAACGCCGCCACCGCCGTCAGACCTATTGCCTGAATGGTGGTGATGCGCACACCTTCCAGCACTACGGGCAGTGCCAACGGCAGGCGGACCTGAACGAATACCTGGCGCCGGCTCATGCCCATACCGCGGGCCGACTCGATCACTCCCGCGTCCACTTCCTCGAGAGCCACGAAGATATTGCGCACCATCGGCAACAAGCTGTAGCCGAGCAGTGCCAGGAACGCCGGCGCCCAGCCGATACCGCTCACCCCCATGTTTCCCAGCCAGTCGATCCTGGAGCCGAGCCAGGCTAGCGGCGCCAATAGCAGGCCGAACAGCGCAAGGCTGGGTATGGTCTGGAGAAAATTGAGCGCCGCGAAGCCGATACGACGCACGGCCGGTTGACGGCGCATGACCAGTACCAGCACAGCGGCAAGCAGCAAGCTGACCCCCACTGCCGCCCCGACCAGCATGAGATGCGTATAGACGGCGCTGGCAAACTGATCGCTGCGTACCCGGTATTCACGCACGAGCGCCAGCGGCTCGAGCCAAAGCGTCAAGGCCAACCACCAGCTCGCCAGCATGGGCATGAACAGCAGCCAGCCTTTGGCACGCGACACGCCCAGCCGGGTGCGCAGTTCGATCACCGCAAGCAGCAGCAGGAACAACAACAGCCACAGGGCACTGCCGATTCCCACCCGGGCCTGGGGGGCATCGGCATCAACGAAGCCGACCGTGGCGGCGGCCAACCACAATGGCAGCAGCATCAGCACAGCCACCACTACGGCCAGCGAGCATTGCAGACCCTTGCGGCTTGGCTGCCAGGCCAACACCGCCACTCCCAGCAGCGGAAGCCCCAGCAGCAGCGCCGGCCAGCCGCCCATTACCTCCAGTGAGGTATACGGCGTGCCGGGCACGATACGATTGGGGGCAACATTCAACGCGTCGAGAAACAACCAGGCCACCACCGAGACCAGCATCAGGCTCAACAGGACCCAGTTGGGAGACTGTCTGTTCACGCCCACGCATCAATCCTGGAGTTCGGCAAGATAGTCCTCGGCAACCTGACGCGGATCGATACCCTCTACCGCGACCAGGCCGTTCAGCTCCTGCAGGGTCTCGAGATCGAGGGATTCGAACAGGGGTTCGAGCAGTTCGGCAATTTCGGGATGGGCCTCGAGCACTTCCTGACGAACCACGGGGGCCGGCTGGTACACCGGCTGCACGCCAAGCGTATCCTCCAGCACGATCAGATCCAGCGCGCCCAGCCCACCGTCGGTACCGTAGGTCATGGCGGCGTTGACCCCGCTCGTCTGCTGGGCGGCGGCTCGCATGGTGGCTGCCGTATTGCCGCCGGACAGCACCAGCAGTTGATCGGAGCTCAGCTCGAAGCCATAGGCTTGCTGAAAAGCCGGCAACGCCTGTTCCGATTCGACGAACTCGGCGCTGGCGGCGAACTTGAACTCGCCGCCGTCATTGAGATAGTCCGCCAGATCCTCGAGAGTCTCGAGACCATGCTCGCGAGCGAGATCGGCGCGTACGCTCATGGCCCAGGTATTGTTCGCCTGGGCGGGTGTCAGCCACACCAAGCCATTCTCGGCGTCACGTTCACGCACCGTCTCATAGGCGCTGGCGGCGTCGTTCCAGACATCGCTGTCGGTCATATCGAAGAAGAAAGCGCCGTTGCCGGTGTACTCGGGGTAGAGATCGATTTCGCCGTTGAGCAGGGCCTGACGAACGATACTCGTACCGCCCAGCTGCAATCTGTCCTGGGTCTCGATGCCACCCTGCTGCAGCCGCTGAATGATCAACTGGCCCAGTACGGAGCCCTCGGTATCGATCTTGGAAGAGACCGTCACCGGATCGCTGGCGTCAACGTTCGCGATGAATAGCAGGGAGCCGACAGTCACTGCCGCAAGAGACGAGTTGCGCTTCATGATCATCACCATCCTTTGTGTATGTCCATAGAGTATAAGGCGTGTACAGTTTGTCTGTCAGACCCGGTCTCAACGCGGAGCTGCACACCCATGCCCGACAGCCATACCACCCTGCTCTCTCGTTGCCACCATCCCCTGGTGCGTGACCTGGCCTGGCTCGTGCTCGCCCCCGACCTGATCGCCACGCCATGGCCGGGCCGGCCGACACGAGAAACGCTGGGTCTGATGGAAGACGTTTCGTTTAGGCGCTACTTCGAAGGGCTGGAAGCGCACCCGCAGGGACTGGAGCGTCGGGTGGGCACTACCGTGGATGGCCGCATGGGGCATTATCACGAGCGGCTGTGGCAGTTCCTGCTCGACAGCGCACCGGGCACACGCCTGCTCGCCAGCAATCTGCGTATCCACCAAGGCAAGCGCACTCTCGGCGAGCTCGATCTGCTCTACCGGCGCCGCGATGATCCGACGCCAGTGCATCTCGAAGTGGCGATCAAGTTCTATCTGGGCCTGCTGCAAGGACCAGGCTCCGAACACGATCAGGCCCGCTGGATAGGCCCCGGCGGTGCCGACAGCCTGGCCACCAAGCGTGAACACCTGGATCGCCACCAGCTGCGCCTGACCGAGCGGGTCGAGGCACGCCTGGCGATCCACCAGCATATCCAGCCCCGCGACCTGGGCCCCGCTGCCGAGGCCAGCATTCAACGCCAGCTGGCAATACCGGGGGTACTGTTCTACCCCTGGCATCAGACGATACCGGCGCCGCACGAGGCGGCCCCCGGCCACCTGCGCGGCGATTGGCTGCATTGGAGCGACTGGCGACGGCTACGTGACGGGCTGCCGAAAGGCACCCGAGCGGCGTGGCTGGTCAAGCCGCACTGGCTGGCACTGCCTCGTGACGAAGCGTTCCTGTCGTTACGCGATGTAGAATCCCGCCTGGCGCAACATTTCTCGCGCCTCGCCTCACCGGTGCAAATAGCGCTACTGGAACCTGGCCCTCATGGCGTACGCCACCGTCGCCTCTTCGTCGTGGATGACGGCTGGCCGGCCCAGATTCCGTTACCGCCCCGCCCGCGCCCCGCCGGCTGAGGACAGACGAAAACGCCCGGCCAACGTGGGCCGGGCGCGCGACGCAACCGAGCCGCTACCGTCCCGGCGGCTCGAAGATCCAGCTGGTACCCTCACGGGAGTCCTTGAGCACGATACCAAGGCCGGCCAGCTCGTCGCGAATGGTATCGGCGGCGACAAAATCCTTGGCCTTCTTAGCCTCGGCTCGCTGCACGATACGCGCTTCGATCTCGTCTTCCGCCAATGGCAGCAACGCCTGATCGCCCTTGAGAAAGAGCTGCGGCTCCTGGGCGAACAGCCCCAGCACTCCGCCCAGGCGACGCAATTCGGCGGCCAGCACAGGCGCTTCATCCGGCGATTCCTTCCTGGCCCGATTCAGCTCCCGCACCAGGTCGAAGAGCACCGCCAGCGCCTCCGGGGTATTGAAATCGTCGTCCATGGCGGCAGTGAAGCGTTCGGCGTAGCGGCCGTCGATCCGCCCCTCGAGAGCTCGGACGGCCGTCAGGTCGACTCCTTCGAGTGCGTTGTAGAAACGCTCCAACGACTTGCGCGCCTCTGCCAGAGCGTCGGGGGCGTAGTTGATCGGGCTGCGATAATGGCTCGCCACCAGCAAGTAACGCACTACCTCGGGATCGTGAACCTCGAGCACCTCGCGAATGGTGGAGAAGTTGCCCAGCGACTTGGACATCTTTTCCTGATTCACCCGCACGGCGCCGGCATGCATCCAGGTGTTCACGTAGGTCTTGCCGGTGGCTGCCTCTGACTGAGCGATCTCGTTCTCGTGATGCGGAAAGGTCAGGTCCGGGCCGCCGCCATGAATGTCGAAGGTATCCCCCAGGCAGCAGGTGGACATCGCCGAGCACTCGATGTGCCAGCCGGGACGACCCTCCCCCCAGGGTGAAGACCAGCTAGCCTCACCCGGCTTGGCGGCCTTCCACAGCACGAAGTCGAGCGGGTCTTCCTTGTGCTCCTCGACCTCTACCCGCGCGCCGGCACGCATCTCGTCGAGATTGCGATTGTTGAGCTTGCCGTAGCCCGCGAACTTGCGCACGCGGTAATAGACGTCGCCGTTCTCGGCCGGATAGGCATAGCCTTTGTCGATCAACGTCTCGATCATGGCGATGATTTCGGCCACGTGCCCGGTGGCGCGAGGCTCGTGGTTCGGTCGCAGTACGCCGAGGCGAGCCTCGTCCTCATGCATGGCGACGATCATGCGCTGGGTCAGCGCCGCGATGGTCTCGCCATTCTCGTCGGCACGCTTGAGGATCTTGTCGTCGATGTCGGTGATGTTGCGCACGTAGGTGACGTCATAGCCGCGCCAGCGCAGGTAGCGTGTGACGACATCGAACGCCACCATCACCCGGGCATGGCCCAAGTGGCAGTAGTCGTAAACGGTCATGCCGCAGACGTACATGTTCACCTTGCCCGGTTCGAGCGGGGTGAACGGCTCCTTGCGGCGGGTCAGCGTGTTGTAGATCTGCATGTCAGCCCTTCTTCTGTATCTTCGCCCAACTGTCCTTCAGCCCAACGGTGCGGTTGAACACCAGTTTACCGTCGCGACAGGCGTGACGGTCGGCACAGAAGTAGCCCACGCGTTCGAACTGGAAGCGCTGTTCGGGCGCGGCGTGAGCCAGGCTCGGCTCGCCCATGGCCTGACAGATCTGCAACGACTCGGGGTTGAGATGCTCGAGGAAGTCGGCATCCTTGTCCTTGTCGGGTTGCTCGACCAGGAACAGATTGTCGTAGAGACGCACTTCCATCGGTACCGCCTGGGTCGCACTGACCCAATGGATGACGCCCTTGACCTTACGGCCTTCCGGGTTCTTGCCCAGAGTGTCGAGGTCTACCGAACAGCGCAGCTCCACGATCTCGCCGGCACTGTCCTTCACCACTTCGTCACAGCGAATCACGTAGGAGTTGCGCAGGCGCACTTCCTGGCCCGGCGCCAGACGGAAGAACTTCTTCGGCGGCTCCTCCATGAAGTCTTCCTGGTCGATGTAAAGCTCACGGGTGAGCGGCACCCGGCGCACGGCCATGTCCTCTCGCGCCGGATGGCCCGGCACCTCGTAAACTTCTTCGTGGTCCGCGTCCACGTTGGTCAGCACCACCTTGAGCGGATTGAGCACGCACATGGCACGCGGCGCGTTGTCCTCGAGGTCCGAGCGGATGGCGTGGTAGAGCATGGCGATGTCGACCAAGCCGCCATCGGCGCGAGTCACCCCGATCATCTCGCAGAACTTGCGAATCGATGCCGGCGTGTAGCCACGCCGACGCATGCCGGAGATGGTCGGCATGCGCGGATCGTCCCAGCCATCCACGATTCCCTCGTCCACCAGCAGCTTGAGCTTGCGCTTGGAGGTCAGGGTGTAATTCATGTTGAGCCGCGCGAACTCGATCTGGCGCGGCTTGGCCACCACCGGCAGGTTGTCGAGAAACCATTCGTAGAGCGGGCGATGATCCTCGAACTCCAGGGTGCAGATCGAGTGGGTCACGCCCTCGATGGCGTCCGACTGGCCGTGGGCGAAATCGTAGGAGGGATAGATCTTCCACGAGTCGCCGGTCTGATGGTGATGGGCATGGCGAATGCGATACAGAATCGGGTCGCGCAAGTTGATGTTGGGCGAAGCCATGTCGATCTTTGCCCGCAATACCCGCTCGCCCTCGTTGAATTCACCGGCACGCATGCGTTCGAGCAAATCGAGATTCTCCTCGACGCTGCGGTCGCGCCACGGGCTCGGGCGGCCCGGTTCGGTCAAGGTGCCGCGATGCTCACGGATCTCGTCGGGTGAAAGGTCGTCTACGTAGGCCTTGCCGTCACGTACGAGATGCTGCGCCCAGGCGTAGAGCTGATCGAAGTAATTGGAGGCATAGCGCACCGAACCGGCCCATTCGAAGCCGAGCCAGCTGACGTCCTCCTTGATCGCATCGATATAGGCCTGCTCCTCCTTCGCCGGGTTGGTATCGTCGAAGCGCAGGTGACAATCCCCACCGAATTGCTCGGCAAGCCCGAAGTTCAAACAGATCGATTTGGCGTGCCCTACATGGAGAAAGCCGTTGGGCTCCGGCGGGAAGCGGGTCACGACCTTGCCGGCACGACCGGCCTCGATCTCGTCGCGGATCTGATTACGAATGAAATTCGGCGCACTGGCGGTTTCGGTGGTCATGTTATTGCGGCAAACCTCTGGTTGGATTGCGAGTCTGGGCAGGGCCTTGGCTGAACATGGGCCCGACGGCTTCGCGCATCGGTGCAAAACCGCTATTATAACGCCACGCCCATGCACGGCGCCAAGGCGCACTCCTTTCGTACAGGAAAACTTCGATGATCATCCTCGAGACCAGCTTCGGCGACATCGCCATTGCTTTGAACCACGACCAGGCGCCCAAGTCCGCGGCCAACTTCGAGCAGTACGTGCGCGACGGCCACTACGACGGCACCCTCTTCCACCGCGTCATCCCCGGCTTCATGATTCAGGGCGGTGGCTTCGACCAGGACTTCAACCAGAAGCCGACCCGCGATCCGATCGAGAACGAAGCCGACAACGGCCTGAAGAACCTGACCGGAACGCTGGCCATGGCCAGGACCCAGGACCCGCACTCCGCCACTGCCCAGTTCTTCATCAACGTGGCCGACAACGACTTCCTCAATCATAGCGGCAAGTCGCTGCAGGGCTGGGGCTACTGCGTGTTCGGTGAAGTGGTCGAGGGAATGGACGTGGTCGAACGCATCACCGCCGTGGATACCACACGTCGCGGCATGCACGCCGACGTGCCGGCCGAGGACGTGATGATCAAGCGCGCCTATCTCAAGGACGAGGCCAGCGATAGCTGAGGTCTCCCGTGCGCCCACGGACGGTCAGGCCAATGCTCAGGCCAGGGAGGCTGGCCTGAGCCGAGCCATGACTCGACCCGGCTTCCCACGCTACCTAGGCAGCCAGCCAACCACGAGACATCGCCATGAGCACCACCCTGCTGATCTCCGACCTGCATCTGCACCCCGAGGCCCCCGAGGTTACCGAGGGCTTTCTCGGTTGGCTCGACAGCCGGGCACGTGGTGTGGACGCTCTCTACATCCTGGGCGACTTCTTCGAGGCCTGGATCGGCGACGACCTGCTCGACCACGCCGACCAGGACCCCAGCGGTAACGCCGCGCTAGCCTTGCGGGTGACCGCGGCACTGCACCGCCTGGCCGACGACGGCACGCAGATCTATCTGATGCATGGCAATCGCGATTTCCTGCTTGGACATCGCTTTGCCGCAGCCGCCGGCGCCAAGTTGGTTACCGACCCGGCCGTACTGCGCTTTGCCGACGAACCCGTGCTGCTCATGCATGGCGACAGCCTGTGTACCCGTGACGAGGCTTACATGGCATTTCGCCAACAGGCTCGCAACCCGGCCTGGCAGGAGCAGGTCCTGGCCATGCCGCTTGCCGACCGGCTTCAGCTGGCGGCCGCATTGCGTCAGCAATCGGGTGAAGCGACATCCAACAAGGCCGAGGACATCATGGACGTCACGCCCCAGGAAGTGATCGACACCATGCGCGACCACGGCGTAACGACACTGATTCATGGCCATACCCACCGCCCCGCCGTGCACGAGCTCGAGCTGGACGACCTGCGTCCTGCCAGGCGCATCGTACTGGGGGATTGGCAGCCCGGTCAGGGTTGGGAAGTAGAGATCGGCCCCAATGGGAATCCGACGCTGCGTGAAGTCGCCCTCTGACGGTCAGACTACATCGACAACAGAGCTTCAACGCAGCATTCTCATGCCTCCGTCAGACGACACGCCTGAAGCGCTGCAAGCAGCTCTTGCGCTGGTGGCATCTTCTCCGGCTCACCTATCAGTTCCAGGCGTGAGTCCCTGCGCCATGCAGAGGTGACAAGGCTCACCGCACCATCACCCCGGTTATAGAGTTTCCAGCCTGCGTGGGTGTGCCAGACCCCCTTCACGCGCAAGTCGGTCGGGAGGCCATGCAACACCTGGGTAAGGCGGTCGAGATCGAAGACGTCTTCAGCGTTCCAGCGCCATCCCTGAGTGACATAGCCCAACGCCCGCCCACTTGCTTCCAGCGGACTTCCGGGCGCCGGCTCGAGCTGAGCGAAATCATCCAGCACCAATACCTGGGAGCCAGCCTCGCGTAGTGCTGCATGTCCTTCACTCGTCGCTATCTCTCTCACAGGGCGGTGACAGCCGCTCGCCAGCAGCATACCCACATCCAGCTCGCCATGAGGCGCTTGCGCCACCCATTTCTTGGCCGGCCACAAGCCTCGAGCAAATGTCTCGGCGGCGGCGACTTGCTCCGGCCCCACCCGGTCGATCATCGTCAACACTACCGCATCGGCCATGGCCAACTGATCGTTAAAGGTTTCGTGCTCACGCACACGGGGATCGTCGAGGCGGGATGGGTCCAACAGCGCCACGATATCGTGAACCTCGAGCACGCCGGCAAAGGCTTCGCTGCGCAACACATCGAGCAGCCCCGCCGGATGCCCTAGCCCTGAAGGTTCGATAAGCACTCGATCCGGACGATGGAGGCGCAGCAGATTGACCAGAGTGGCCTGTAACACGAAAGCCAACTGACAGCATAGACAACCGCCAGGCAGTCCCTTAACGATGACGTCGTCACGGGAGTCGAACATGGTTTGGTCGATGCCGATCTGGCCGAATTCATTGATCAGTACCGCCCAGCGCTCGTCCTGAGGCTTCTGATCGATGAGACGACGAATCAGCGTGGACTTGCCGCTGCCCAGAAAACCGGTGAACAGGTGAACGGGTATCGATTCGAGAGGTGTCGAACGCATGTGTGCTCCAGAAGGACAATTGCGTTATAGAGTAACATAACGCACCTCCCCTGGTAGCAGCTGCGGACAGGAAAATGAAACTCGAGATAACGGTATAACTAATACACGAAAGAAAGGGGGCGGCGCCCCCTTTCTTTCGTCATGCTAGCGGTTCAAACCGCCACCATCAGCGGGATATATCCGCCGTCTCACGCAGATGGCTGCGTAGCGCCTGGACTGCCGCCTGGGCACGCAACTGCTCTGCCATGCGCGCGACGAAGGCCTCGGTCTGCTCATCCGCTTCGCCACGCTCGACGCTGTCCAGAGCGATCAGGACGACTCTCTCACCGTCCGAGGTATGGCCGAAGACGGTACCCTGGTCCTGGTCAGGATGAGGTAGCCGGAAAGCCGCCTGGAGTACGGCACGCGGCACATTATCCTGCTGCCGGGAGGCCTGCTCGACCTGCTGCCAGTCGAACTCGAGATCTTCCCCTTGACGCAAGCGCTCGACCTGCTGACGAGCCACGTCGAGCAACGCCTCGCGCTCCTTGATACGAGTCACGGAGGCCGCCACGGGCTCGCGCACCTCTTCGAGCGGCAGAACGGTGGCTTCACGATGCTCTGCGACCCTCAGCACCATGCGACGATCGGTATCGAGCTCGATGACTTCACTGTTGAAGCCCTCGACCAGCACGTCCTCGCTAAATGCCTCACTCATCACGCCGGGCTCGGAAAGCACGCCGGAGCCACCGTCGCGAGACACCCAATCGCTCTCACGCAGCTCGAGATCGAGACTAGCGGCGACGCTGATCAAGTCATCGGCGGCAAAGCTCTCGTCGATGAGCGCCTGTACACGGCGGTTGAAATCGCCGGTGACCTGGTCGAGCGCCAATTCGCGAGACAGCTCGTCGCGCATCTCTTCGAAGGAGGGCTGGTCGAGCTCCGTGACCTTGACCAGATGCAGCCCATTGCTGGTTTCGACCACGCCGGACACTTGACCTGGTGCCAGCGCGAACGTTGCATCGTCGAATTCGTCACCGAAGAAACCGCGACTGATCACGCCGAGATCACCGCCCTGCTCGGCGGAAGCGGGATCCTCGGAGAATTCCAGGGCCAGCGCTTCAAACGCTTCGCCTTCGGCCAGGCGAGCGCGGACGCTTTCCAGCCTTTCCGCGGCTTCTTCACGGCTGCGCTCACCGTTGTGGGTGACCATGATATGCGAGACACGCCGATCAGCATCTCGTCCACGCTCCTGCCACGCCTGACGCAGCGCCTCCTCGCTCACATCGACACGCTCGGCCATGTCCTGCCGGTCGACAATCACATACTCGAGCCGGACCTGCTCCGGGCGCTGATAGTTGGCCTGATGCTCCTCATAGTAAGCCAGCAGTTCCTCCTCACTGACCGTCACTGGCGCCTCGAGGTCGCCGGCTGTCAGAGCATGGTAGCGAAAGCTACGCACCTGGCCCTGCAGAGCAGCGAGGGTTTCACGCTCTCCCGCAAGCACGAAATCACTTACGGCCAAGCCCTGCTGCAGCTGCTGACGCTTGAGATCGACCCGAAGAGCCGCGCGGAACGAAGTAGGCGTAAAGCCTGCACTGGCGAGGCGATTGCGAAACAGGTCGGAATCGAAGCGGCCGTTCTGATCCTGGAATTCCGGCAGGGTCACGATGACCTGGTCGAGCTGCTCTTCGGAGAGATGCAACCCACCCTCCTCAGCGAAAGCAAGCATCAAGCGCTCGCCGATCATCTCATCAAGCACCTGACCACGCAGTGCCCGCTCCTGCTCGGGTGGCACCTGGCCGGAGCGGATGGCACGTTGTACCTCCATCTCCAACTCCTGACGGGTAATGCTCTGGCCGTTGACCTTGGCGACCTCATCGCCACCGCCACCGAACAGACCCACCAGGGATTCGACACCGAACAGCGCCATGGTAACGACCACGGCACCGATGATGATCTTGGCGCCCCAACTTCTGGAGCGGTCACGAATACTTTGCAGCATGCAGGCCTCGGTTACTGATTGTTGGCTGGCGGTGGCGCCACATTATACGGCGGCCAGGCCCCGTCGGCCATGGGTCAACGGACTAGCGTACCGCCGATGGCAGATAGCGTGCCTGGAAGTTGCTACCAAAAAGAAGGCGCACCGCCGAAGCGATGCGCCTGATGGTTTGCTGCCGTCACCGATTCGCCCGTTAACGAGCTGGCGGCGCAAACGATCCGTTGACTCAGTTGACGGAGTCTTTGAGCGCCTTGCCAGCCTTGAAGGTCGGCACCTTGGCTGCGCTGATCTGGATCGGCTGGCCTGTCTGCGGATTACGACCGGTACGAGCGGCGCGCTCCTTCACCGAGAAAGTACCAAAACCGACGAGTGAAACGGTGTCACCTTTCTTGAGGCTCTCGGTAACGGTATCGACCATGGCATCCAGTGCACGAGACGCAGCGGCCTTGGGAATATCGGCAGACGCGGCGATAGCTTCGATCAGCTCGGATTTGTTCACACTTCACCCCTTGACGGTTTCAGTAAATGGCTCTAATCGGCATGCCTTGCGCCGGGCAACACGATCACAGCATGGCTGGCAGTTTATAGCAATGCAGTAAAAGAGGTGTCAAGCAACTCAGGCGCCGAACCGCGTCATACCGAGGTTTTCTCCCCTGCATGACACGGTAATTATCATTAATGTGTACTGATCATCGTTGAAGAAGAGGCCGAATCTTCCGTTCGGGATTCTTCACCGCTGGTGTCGGTATTTTTCGACAACGCCGACGCCAGTACCTCATCAATCCATCGGACAGGCCGGATGTCCAGCGCGTCCTTGATGTTATCCGGAACCTCTTTGAGGTCGCGGCGGTTCTCTTCCGGAATAAGCACAATCTTTATACCACCGCGCCGTGCCGCCAGCAATTTCTCCTTCAGCCCGCCGATAGGCATCACCTCGCCGCGCAGGTTCACCTCGCCGGTCATGGCCAGATCACAGCGTATCGGTCGGCCGGTATAGGCAGACACCATGGCAGTCACCATGGCGATGCCGGCACTGGGGCCATCCTTGGGCGTCGCACCTTCCGGTACGTGGATGTGCAGGTCCTCTTTCTCGAAGCGCTCGGGATCGATACCCAGCGCCTCGGCACGCGCACGCACCACCGTGTGTGCCGCACTGACGGATTCCTTCATGACATCGCCCAGCGAGCCGGTCTTGTTGATTCGCCCCTTCCCAGGAGTGACCACCGACTCGATGTTGAGCAGCTCGCCGCCCACCGAGGTCCAGGCGAGCCCGGTCACACGGCCGATCTGGTCCTCCTTGTCGGCCAGGCCGTAGCTGTAGCGGCGCACGCCGGCGTAGGTCTCGATCTCGCTAGCCGCAAGCAATACCGGCGCTTGAGCGCCCTTGCCCTCGTCCTCGAGGCGCTTGCGCAGTACCTTGCGACACACCTTGGCAATCTGACGCTCCAGCTCGCGCACACCCGCCTCACGGGTGTAGTAACGAATCAGCTCCAGCAGAGACTCATCGGAGAAGCTCAGCTCCTCATCCTTGAAGCCGGTGGCCTCGAGCTGCTTGGGTACCAGGTAGCGACGGGCGATGGCAAGTTTCTCGTCTTCGGTGTAGCCCGGCAGACGGATGACCTCCATACGATCGAGCAGAGGACCGGGGATGTTCATCGAATTGGCGGTACAGATGAACATCACCTCCGAAAGATCGTAGTCCAGCTCCAGGTAATGGTCGTTGAACTTGTCGTTCTGCTCCGGGTCGAGCACCTCCAGAAGTGCCGAGGCAGGATCGCCTCGGTGGTCCATTCCAATCTTGTCGACCTCGTCGAGCAGGAACAGCGGGTTCTTGACCCCAGCTTTGCTCATACGCTGGATCAGCTTACCCGGCAGCGAGCCGATATACGTACGACGGTGGCCACGAATTTCCGACTCGTCGCGAACGCCACCCAGGGCCAGACGCACGTACTTGCGGTTGGTGGCACGGGCGATCGACTGGCCCAGCGATGTCTTGCCGACGCCGGGCGGGCCGACCAGACACAGCACGGGGCCCTTGAGCTTCTTGACGCGCTTTTGCACGGCGAGGTACTCGAGGATGCGCTCCTTGACCTCATCGAGACCGTAGTGATCCTCGTCCAGCACCTTGTGGGCGTGCAGCAAGTCATGCTTGACCCGGGTACGCTTCTTCCACGGCACCCCCACCATCCAGTCGAGGTAGGAGCGCACCACGGTGGCTTCGGCGGAGCTCGGCGACATCATCTTGAGTTTGCCCAGCTCCTGCAGCGCCTTGTCGCGAGCCTCTTTGGGCATGCCCGACTCTTCGATGGCCATTTCGTACTTCTCGGCCTCGTTGGGCACGTTCTCGAGCTCGCCCATCTCCTTCTGTATGGCCTTCATCTGCTCGTTGAGATAGTACTCGCGCTGCGACTTCTCCATCTGGTCCTTGACCCGGGAGCGTATGCGCTTTTCCACCTGCAACAGATCGATCTCGGACTCGATCAGCGCCATCAAGTGCTCGATACGATCGCGCACGCGATCCATTTCCAGGAGCTGCTGCTTGTCCTGAATCTTGAGAGAAAGGTGTGCGCAGACGGTGTCAACCAGCCGGCTGGGATCCTCGATCCCGGACAGCGAGTTGAGCACCTCGTTGGGCACCTTCTTGGACAGCTTCACATACTGCTCGAATTGATTGAGCAGCACTCTGACCAGCGCTTCCTGCTCGCGCTCGGACAAGGGCTCACTGTCACGCAGCACCGCTTCCGCCATGCTGTGTCCCTGGTCGGCGTGATGCACTTCACGCAGATTGGCTCGCGAGACGCCTTCAATCAGCACCTTGACGGTGCCGTCGGGCAGCTTGAGCAGTTGCATGATTTCGGCAACGGTACCGATGGTGAACAGATCATCGGTGCCGGGGTCATCCTGTCCGGCCTCACGTTGCGCTACCAGCAGTACTCGCTTGTCGGTAGCCATCGCGGCATCGAGCGCCTGAATCGACTTCTCGCGCCCGACGAAAAGGGGGATCACCATCTGCGGGTAGACGACCACATCGCGCAGTGGCAGGAGGGGCAGACTCAGAGTCTGAACGGCGTTCTGCTGCATCGCAGACGGTCCTCAACGGAAATCGGTGAATACAGGGGGAGTTGGGGCTAGGCGCCCAGATTACAAGGGGCGGCAGCGCCGACAAGCAAAGGGGCCGCCCGAGCGACCCCTTTTCGTCATGGGCAAAACGGCATCTGCCGTTCGGCCTCAGCCATCGGTACCGTCGACCCTCTGATCCTGCTGCGAATAGATCAGCAGCGGCTCGCTGTCGCCGGCAATGACGGTGGCGTCGATGACAACCTTGGACACCCCCTCCATGGAAGGAATTTCGTACATGGTGTCGAGCAGCACCGACTCCAGGATGGAGCGCAGCCCACGTGCGCCTGTCTTGCGCGTCATGGCCTTGACCGCCACTGCACGCAGCGCGTCCTCCCGGAACTCGAGTTCAACGCCCTCCATGTCGAACAGGCGGGCATACTGCTTGACCAGCGAGTTCTTGGGCTCGGTGAGGATTTGAATCAATGCCTCCTCGTTGAGCTCGGTCAGGGTGGCGATGACCGGCAGGCGCCCGACGAACTCGGGAATCAGGCCGAACTTGACCAGATCCTCCGGCTCGACCTCAGCGAGCAGATCGCCCACCCCTTTGGTTTCATCCTTGCTCTTCACCACGGCACTGAAGCCGATACCGCCCTTCTCGGCGCGATCACGAATGACCTTGTCGAGACCGGCGAAGGCACCACCCACGATGAACAGGATGTTGCCGGTGTCCACCTGCAGAAACTCCTGCTGCGGATGCTTGCGCCCGCCCTGGGGAGGCACGGATGCCGTGGTTCCCTCGATCAGCTTCAGCAGGGCCTGCTGCACCCCTTCACCCGACACGTCTCGAGTGATCGAAGGGTTGTCCGACTTGCGCGAGATCTTGTCGATCTCGTCGATGTAGACGATGCCGCGCTGGGCCTTTTCCACATCGTAGTCGCACTTCTGCAGCAGTTTTTGAATGATGTTCTCAACGTCCTCACCGACGTAGCCCGCTTCGGTGAGCGTGGTCGCATCGGCAATGGTGAAGGGAACGTTGAGCAGTCTTGCCATGGTCTCGGCCAGCAGGGTCTTGCCGCTGCCGGTGGGACCGATAAGCAGGATGTTCGACTTGCCGAGTTCGACGTCGTCGCCCTTCAGGCCTGCACGCAGGCGCTTGTAATGATTGTAAACGGCCACGGAAAGCACCGTCTTGGCGCGATCCTGTCCGATGACGTACTCATCCAGGGTGCGACGAATTTCGCGGGGAACGGGCAGACGCTCTTCATCGCTCTCGGCATCGGCATCGAGAACTTCCTCGCGAATGATGTCGTTGCACAGGTCGACACACTCGTCGCAGATATAGACGGACGGGCCTGCAATCAGCTTGCGTACCTCATTCTGATTCTTGCCACAGAAGGAGCAGTAAAGCAGCTTGCCGCCTTCGTCCTTGCCTTTGCCGTCGGCCATTCGCGTACCTCTGTCACTTCGGCGGCCAGGTCGGCCGCCGCTAATCACGTATATGATGCGTGTCTGAATTCACGCTATCAGGATGTGGGCCGCTTATCCAGTACGGCATCTATGAGACCGTATTCCGCTGCCTGAGTGCCGCTCATGAAGTTGTCACGATCGGTATCCCGAGCAATCGTCTCCATATCCTGGCCGGTATGATGGGCAAGGATACGATTGAGCTTGTCCCGGATGCCCAGAATCTCGCGGGTGTGAATCTCGATATCGGCCGCCTGACCCTGGTAGCCGCCCAGCGGTTGGTGGATCATCATTCGCGAGTGCGGCAGTGAATAACGCTTGCCGGCCGCGCCGCCAGCAAGCAGTAGCGCACCCATGCTGGCCGCCTGACCGATACACACGGTCGAGACGTCGGGCTTGATGAACTGCATGGTATCGTAAATGGACATCCCGGCAGTCACCGCCCCACCGGGCGAGTTGATGTAGAGATGGATGTCCTTGTCCGGGTTCTCGGATTCAAGAAACAGCAGCTGCGCCACGATCAGGTTGGCCATATGATCTTCCACCGGCCCCACCAGAAAGATCACACGCTCCTTCAGCAGCCTGGAGTAGATATCATAGGCGCGCTCACCGCGTGCGCTCTGCTCTACTACCATCGGCACCAGGCCGCCGGCGTTCTGGGTCTCGAACTCGTTGCTCATCAGTGTGATGTCCTTGCATCCGATGAATGGGGGCGACTCCATCCGCCGGCCGCTCTCGCAGTGGCCGGCGAATGAAGGCAGGCGTGACGCGAATCAGCTCTTGGCTTCTTCCTCGCCTTCCTCGGCAGCGCCCTCTTCAGCCTGCTCGCTCTGCTGTGCAGCGGCAAGCGCCTGCTGGTAGCTCATTTCCACATCTTTGACAGCCGCCTGCTCCAGCAGCTTGTCGACGGCCTTTTCCTCGAGGATGGCCGACTTGACCTGAGTCTTCAGCTGGTCGTTGTTCATGTAGTAGTCAACGACCTGCTGCGGCTCCTGGTACTGCTCGGCAAGCTCCTCGACCTTGGCTCGAATTTCGTCGTCGGTGGCGTCAAGCTCGTTTGACTTGATCACCTCGGCCAGCAGCAGGCCGACCTGGACCCGGCTCTTGGCTTGCTCGGAGAACAGTTCGTTGGGCAGCTGGGAGACGTCGAAGTCCTCGCCCAGGCCAAACTGCTGTGCCGCCTGACGCTTGAGCGCATCGGTTTCCTGCTGAACCAGCGACTGAGGCACCGGGATGTCGTTGGCCTTCTTCAGCGCTTCCAGAACCTGCTGCTTGACCCGGTTGTCGACCGCCTGCTTGGCTTCGCGGGCCATGTTCTTCTTCACTTCGGCACGGAATTTCTCAATGTCGCCGTCTTCGACACCGAAGCGCTTGATGAAGGCATCGTCGATTTCCGGCAGGGCCTGACCCTTGACCGCATGGACCTTGACCTTGAAGGTCGCTTCCTGGCCCGCAAGATGCTCGGCCTGATAGTCCTCGGGGAAGGTGACCTTGATCTCCTTCTCATCACCCGCCTTGGCACCGGTGAGCTGGTCTTCGAAGCCGGGAATGAAATTGCCGGAGCCGAGCACCAGGTCGTGCCCTTCGGCGCTACCGCCTTCGAACGGCTCGTCGCCAAGGAAGCCCTGGAAGTCGATCTTTACCTGATCGCCCTCTTCAGCGGCGCGGTCGACTTCCTCCCAGGAAGCATTCTGCTTGCGCAGGGTCTCGACCATCTCCTCGAGATCGGTGTCGCTCACCTCGACTGCAGGCCGCTCGACCTCGGTGCCTTCGATCGAGGCCAGCTCGACCTCGGGATAGACTTCCAGGGAAGCCACGAACTCGAGATCCTTGCCGGCCTCGTCGACCTTGGGCTCGATGCTCGGGAATCCGGCCGGGTTGAGGTTCTGCTCGGTGATGGCACGCACATAGCGCTCACGCATCAGCTCGCCCACGACCTCGTCGCGCACGCCGCGACCGTAACGCTGGCGCACCACGGTCATGGGAACCCGGCCTTTACGGAAACCGTTGAGACGAATGTTCTTCGCCGTGTCCTTGAGGCGGGCCTCGACGGCCTCATCGACCTCGGCGGCCGGCACCTGGAACGTGACACGGCGCTCGATCTGGGAGGTCGTTTCGACGGAAACTTGCATGAATGGTCCTCTACCGACTGGGGCGTTCTTGGGAAGCGTGAATGTAAAAGAGAGATTCTAAGAATCCCGCCCTACGCTGGCAAGCGTTAAGCCCATTGAATGGGGGCACTCCGGGCATTTTACAAGGGTATGCGGTACCGATACCGCTACGACTCAGCCTCGGAGACGGCTGATACGCGCGACGGCGCACCTGACCACTCCAGACCGCATGACAGGCTGCATGCAGGATGGCATGTCGATGAGAAGTCGGCGCGAGAAGAAAAGAGGTGCAATGGGGTGGATGATGGGGATCGAACCCACGACCACCGGAGCCACAATCCGGGGCTCTACCACTGAGCTACATCCACCATTGCAAAACGGAAGTACTGAGAAGTCGAATGGGGTGGATGATGGGGATCGAACCCACGACCACCGGAGCCACAATCCGGGGCTCTACCACTGAGCTACATCCACCATATCGACATCGTTCGAACCGGAATCCAGCTGCGTGCGCCAGATTGGCACGCCCAGCAGGACTCGAACCTGCAACCTACGGCTTAGAAGGCCGTTGCTCTATCCGGTTGAGCTATGGGCGCATTCTACGTTCCATGGCGTCTGACCGCAACCCTGCTGAACCATTTCCTCAGCACAAACAAAAGGTTGTGGTCGGGGTGGAGGGATTCGAACCCCCGACATCCTGCTCCCAAAGCAGGCGCGCTACCAGACTGCGCTACACCCCGCCGGCCTTCGCACGGCCCTCGACACCCGCTACAGGGCCTCGTCGAGCGCTGCGTATTCTACGCGAGAATCTTCCGTGGTCAATAGCTTCCTGACATATCGAGGCTTTTGCGCTTTGCCTTAACGGCGCGGCGTGCGAAAATCGGCCCCCGTCGAGAATCCGAAGCCGGCCCTGCCAGCGACGCTCACACCACTCACCACAGGGGAGATACGATGACTGCCCGACTCATCGATGGCAAGGCCATAGCCGCCCAGGTCCGCGAACAGGTTGCACGCCAGGTCGAGGTGCGCCGCCGCGAGGGCAAGCGCATACCAGGCCTGGCTGTCGTTCTGGTGGGCGACGATCCGGCTTCCCACGTGTACGTGAGCAACAAGCACCGGGCCTGCGATCAGGCCGGCATACTCTCTTTTCAGCATGCCCTGCCCAGCGATACCAGCCAGCAAGCGCTGGAGCAGTTGATCGACGAGCTGAATGACGACCCGAGCGTCGACGGCATCCTGCTGCAGCTGCCGTTGCCGGCCCACCTCGACTCGCGCCCGATCCTGGAACGCATCCTGCCGCACAAGGACGTGGATGGCTTTCACCCGTACAACCTGGGCCGGTTGGCCCAGCGGCTCCCCGTCCTGCGTCCCTGCACCCCCAAGGGCATCATGACCCTACTGCAGGCCAGCGGCCTCAAGGTACGCGGCCTGGATGCCACCGTGGTCGGCGCATCGAACATCGTCGGACGCCCCATGGCGCTCGAGCTGATGCTCGCCGGCTGCACCACCACCGTGTGCCATCGTTTCACCCGAGACCTGGAAGCGCACGTGCGTCGCGCCGAGCTGCTGGTGGTCGCGGTAGGCAAGCCAGGGCTGGTCAAGGGAGAATGGGTGCGCGATGGCGCGATTGTCATCGACGTGGGCATCAATCGCGAGGAGGAGGGTCGCCTGGTCGGCGACGTGGAGTACGCCCCGGCCGCGGAGCGCGCCGCCTGGATCACGCCAGTCCCGGGTGGGGTGGGCCCGATGACCGTCGCCTCGCTGCTGGAGAACACGCTCTATGCAGCGGAACGGCACGATGCCATGGAACTGGAAATCACGCCGTCCTGACAGCGGAGCACCGCTCGGCTAGAATGCGCCCTCCCAGGTAAGACGCACTTACGCCTCGGCGGCACGGTCGCCCAATCGGAGCACACAACACGAGATGAAACGCATCGGCATCATTGGCGCCATGGCTCAGGAGGTCGCCTACCTGGCATCGCAGCTGGAAGACCGCCGCACCCGCACCCACGTCGGCTGTACCTTCCATCATGGCAAGCTGCACGGTGTGGACGTGATCATCCTGCAGTCCGGCATCGGCAAGGTCAACGCCGCCATCGGCACCACCCTGCTGCTCGACGTCTATCATCCCGAAGCCATCATCAATACCGGCTCGGCAGGTGGTTTCGGCGAGGGCCTGGAAGTCGGCGATGTCGTGGTTTCCAGCGAGGTACGCCACCACGACGTGGACGCCGTGGTATTTGGCTACGAGCATGGCCAGGTGCCGCAGATGCCTGCCGCCTATCTACCCGATGCCCGCCTGGTGACGCTGGCCCGGGAGTGCGTCGAGGAGCTGGGCGAGGTCAAGGTGGTGGAAGGCCTGATCGCTACCGGCGACGTGTTCATGGCTTGTCCGGAGCTGGTCACCAAAACCCGCTCGCGCTTCCCGACCATGCTGGCCGCCGAGATGGAGGCCGCCGCCATCGCCCAGACCTGCCATCTCTACGGCTGTCCGTTCGTGGTGGTGCGCTCGCTGTCCGACATCGTCGGCGGTGGCGACAATCACATTTCGTTCGAGCAGTTCCTGGAGAAAGCCGCCGCCCATTCGGCCCGCATGGTCGAGCGCATGGTGGCCCGGCTCGCCGGGACTGCGCCCTGCCCCGATCTGGAGCTTGCGGCGAGCTGAGCCCGCCCTGCCACTCGCCCATGAGCAAAAACAGAACGGCCGCCTTCAAGGCGGCCGTTCTGTATGGCGTCGAGCGGAGGTTCAGTCGCGAAGCTTCCAAGTGACGGTTTCTCCCGCCTTGAGCGGCACGATGTGCTGCCCGCCCGCATAAGGCAAGACATCGGGCATCGTCCACTCCTCGCGCACCAGGGTGATGGTGTCGAGATTACGCGGCAAGCGGTAGAAGTCAGGGCCATGATGGCTGGCGAACCCCTCCAGCCGGCTCAGGGCGCCGACCTGCTCGAAGGCCATGGCGTAGAGTTCGATGGCCGCCGGCGCGGTATAGGCTCCGGCACAGCCGCAGGCCGACTCCTTGTCACCCTGAGCGTGGGGGGCGCTGTCGGTACCGAGGAAGAACTTGGCGCTGCCCGAGGTAGCTGCCTCCAACAGCGCTTCGCGATGGCGTTCGCGCTTGAGGATCGGCAGGCAGTAGTAATGCGGACGAATGCCACCAACCAGCATGTGGTTGCGGTTGTAAAGCAGGTGGTGTGCGGTGATCGTCGCTCCCACGTTGGCCGGTGCCTGAGAGACGAATTCGACAGCGTCGGCGGTCGTGATGTGCTCGAATACGACGTTGAGATCGGGATGCCGCTCTAGCAGAGGCTTCATGATTCGCTCGATGAATACCGCCTCGCGATCGAAGATATCGATCTCGGCATCGGTGACTTCGCCATGAACCAGTAGCGGAAGTCCCAGGCGTGCCATGGCGGCAATGGCCGCCTCGCAGTTCGCCAAATCGGTGACGCCGGAGTCGGAATTGGTCGTTGCCCCGGCGGGATAGAGCTTCACTGCCTGCACCAGTCCGCTTTCCACGGCGCGCTCGATCTCGTCCGCCGGTGTCTTGTCGGTGAGATAAAGTGTCATCAGCGGCTCGAAGGCGGAGCCCTCGGGGCGCGCCGCCAGGATTCGTTCCCGGTAGCTGCGAGCCTGCTCGGTGGTGGTGACCGGCGGCTTGAGGTTGGGCATGACGATCGCCCGCCCCATCTGGCGCGCCGTGGCGGGGACCACGGCCGCAAGCGCTTCACCGTCGCGCAGGTGGAGATGCCAGTCATCGGGTCGGGTCAAGGTGATAGCGGTCACGGCGTATCCTGTCGTTCAGCATGAGTGTCGACGCCAGAGTATACCGGAAGCCTTGGTCGAATTGCCCAGGCTCGACACGCTTGCCCCTCGGCAAGTAAATTGCCACAGCGGCAGCAACACTAGCCGTTTTACCGTATCATCGACGCCGTTTTTCCGTGAGAGTCGCTGCCAATGCCTCGGGTTCGTCACTACGCCGATATCGTCGCCATTCTGGCCGGATTGATGTGGATCGTGTTCTTCTGGTCGATCGGCATCTCGGCCAGTATCGACAGCGTCGAGCCGACCCTGGCAGCGTTGCTTGCCCTAGGCACCATGGTTCTGGTCAGCTTCGTGCACCGCCCGTTTCGGATACATCTGAGCCGCTACCACGTGCGCAAGCGGCGCACCGAAATGTGGATGCACATCCTGGCGCTGCCCATGGCACTGGTTCTGGTGCTTGGCGTGCTCATCGAGACCCTGTTCGCTCCCATGAGCGGCCAGCAGAAGATGCTGCTGTTCAACGTGCTCGCCACGGCCGGCTGGGTGGTCTACGTGATGACACTGGTGATGAAGTTCATCCATCACCTATGGCGCAAGCGACGCTCACGGGCTGAATGACGGCCCGATGCACCAGCCTTTCGCAGTGACGATTCCGCACTCCGCTTAGAAGCGATCGGCACGAAACGGCGTCAAATCAACGGCTGTCGGCTCCCCTGCCATCATCTCCGCCAGCACGCGCCCCGTAGCCGGCCCCATGGTGAAGCCCTGGTGGCCATGCCCGAAAGCCAGCCACAGCCCGGGATGGCGAGGCGCCGGCCCGATAACGGGCTTCATGTCGGGAAGGCATGGCCGCGCGCCCTTCCACGGTTCTGCCTCGAGCCGCTCGCCCAAGGCTGGATAGATCTCCCTTGCGCAACGTTCGGCGGCAGCCAGTTGGCCATGAGCGGGTGGCGCATAGAGACGGGCAAGCTCGGCGCCAGTGGTCAGGCGTATACCGGCCCGCATCGGCGCGAGGATATAGCCGATATCGGCGTCGGCCAGCCAATGGTTGATACGCTTACCTTCCGCTACGCCATAGTGCATGTGGTAACCGCGCTTGACGAAGGTAGGAAGGTGATAACCCAGCTCCTTTAGCCAGCCCCCCGCCCAAGGGCCCAGCGCCACCACCACATCCTGGGTTTCGTGTCCGCCCTGGTCGGTGTCGACGCGCCAGCCGGACCCGATCCGGCTGATTCTCTTCACATCGGCCTGAAGGAATTCACCGCCCAGCTGCTCGAAACTTCGAGCATAAGCGGCAACCAGGCCACCGGGATCGGCCACGCTCCATGAATTGGTCCAGTGAATGGCACCTGCCAGACCGGCGCTCAAGTCAGGTTCCTTGCGCGAAAGCCCTTTGCCGTCGAGCAAAGCATGTGTCACGCCGAAACGATTGGCGGCGTCTTCGGCCTCTCCCGCCCGACGATCGAGCTCCGCCTGGCTGCGGTGGACTTCCAGCCAGCCTTCCTTGCCGATCAGCTCATCCGCACCCGCCGCCTCGATCATGGGCGCATGCTCCTGGGTGGAGAGAGCGATGAGCGAGGCGTACTCGGGCACGATATGCGCATAGCGATGCGGAGCCGAGTGTCGCCAATAATCGAAAAGCGGCCCGGCGAATTGCAGCACGCCGCTCCACTGGTAGCGTATGTCGACCCGTCGGTTCGGCAGAGAACTCAGCAGCTTGCCGAATTCGCGAGGAAAGGTGTAGGGACGTACCGCCTCGCGCTGAATCAGCCCGCCATTGCCATAGGAGGTCTCCTGCCCGGGCGGACGGCGATCCACCAGCAGCACCGAGCGACCGCGGCGTGCCAAATGCCAAGCAATGGAGACGCCGACCATGCCGGCTCCCAGGACGACGGTTTCACGAGACATGCCACTCCCCCAGAATACGCTGACGCAGCCGGCCCCTGCCGGAACGAGCGCCCTAGTCTACCAGCACGTCTGAGCGGCTGCCGCGCCAAACCCTTGGCCTGCTGTCGCAGATCAAACCCTTGGTCCGGCAGCCGGTTAGCCCACCTTGCCCTGAACCTGAAGCTTGGTACGGATGAAGTCGGAGTGGCTGACATGCAGGAGGTCCGCCAGGCGCCGGATGCGGTGCTCTTCGAGCGCATTATGGCTGGCGTCGACATTGGCCAGCAGCCACATCATGCGCACCAGCTCGCAGCGCTGCGCGTAGTCGTAATGCTGTTTGATCAAGCTGACGAACTGATAGTGGTCAACGGAATTCTCGACTTCGTCGCGAGCCATTTCCATCAGCTCCTCCACGGCTTCGGCGGAGAGCTGAAAGTGAGACATGAGAAGGTCACGTAACGCCACGAGTTGGGCTTCGTCAGTGTGATAGTCGGCGCGCATCACCTCGCACAGCAGCGCAGCAGTGGCGCGCTCGAGGGTTGGCGCCGGGTCGTCCGAGCGCTCGGGCTCGGCCAGGGCCTGCTGGAAGAAACGCTGGATGGTATCGAGCATGGCGGTTCCCTTGCGATGGTATCGCTTGTGACCCGTAGCGGCCTCGTGCGTTCCCTGTGAGGCCGCCTAGCGGTTCAGTAGCCCATCAGCCGCGGTAGCCAGGTAACCAGCGCCGGGAGGGCGATCAGGATCAATATCGTCAGAAAGATCGGGATTAGAAACGGCAGGATCGCCACCACGATCTGCGAGTAGCGCAGCCGCGTGATTCCCACCATCAGGAACAACACCGTGCCGAAAGGGGGCGTAATGACGCCTACCGACAGGGTGATCACCATGACGATGCCAAAGTGGATCGGATCGAGTCCGGCAGCCAGCGCGGCGGGCACCACGATGGGAGTGAAGATTAAAATGCTCTCGATTACCGACATGAAGCAACCGATCAGCAGGAAGAACAGCGCAAAGGCCAGCAGCAACAGAATAGTAGGCATGTCGATGCTCGCCACCTGCCCCGCCAGCGCCTGAGGAATGCCGATACGCACCAGGATCCAGCCATAGAAACTCGACACGGCGATGATCAGCAGAATGGCAGCGCTGAACATCAAGGAGCGCCGGAAAGCCTGGAACAGATCGCGCAAGGAGAGGTCACGATAGACCACGCCCCCCAGCACCACCGCATAGAGCGATGCGATCGCACCCGCCTCGGTGGGCGTGAACAGCCCCGTCCAGATACCCCCGACGATGATGGCCGGCATGAACAGCGGCAGAATGGCGCGCCTGCCGGTCCGCAGCACTTCCTTGCCATCGAAAGGCACCGGGGGCGGCATCGTCACGCGCTTGCCGGCACCTAGCACGACGGTCATGCCCATGAACATCAGTGCCATCAGGATACCCGGCACCAGCCCCGCCATGAACAGCGCGCCGATACTGACATTCGCCAGCCAACCGTAGACCACCAGTGCGATGCTCGGCGGCAGGATCGGCCCGATGACGCTCGAAGCCGCCGTGATGCCTGCCGAGTAGCCGAGGTCGTAGCCCCGCTCCTTCATGGCTTTTATTTCGATGCTGCCAAGACCCGCAGCATCGGCCACGGCGGTGCCCGACATGGTCGCGAAGATCGAACTGGCAACCACGTTGGCATGCCCCAGACCGCCCTTGGTGAAGCCCACCAGGGCGGTGGCAAAATCGAAAATCCGAGTGGTGGTCGACCCCGTGTTCATGATGTTGGCGGCCAGGATGAAGAGCGGGATCGCCAACAGCGTGAAATTGTTGAGCGTCTGCACCATACGTAGCGACATCAACTCCACCGGCAAGCCGCCGGCGCCGGTCACCGCAAGTGCGATAAAGGAGGTGATGCCGATGGCCACCACTACCGGAAGACCTATGGCCATCAACAGTAAGAGGCCACCGACGAAGACCATGAGCTCCTGCATTAGCTCGTCTCCTGCTCGGCGAGAAGGGAATCCTGCCACGCCACAGGGCCACGCAGGGTTTGCCACAGGGCCAGCACGGCCATGCCGGCAAACGCGATGAAGATGCCGTAATAGAGATAGCTGAAGCTGATGCCGAGGGACACGGTACGGTTGTTGGCGCTGGCCACGGACATGGTCAGCGCACCATAGGCCGCAAGCGTGAAGAAGCCCCATGAGAGCAGTGCCACCAGGCGATACTGAATGCCGCGTGCCAAGCTACCCAGGCGATGACTAAACAGGTCCACCACCAGGTGCTCGAAACGCACCCAGGCGGACAGCGAACCGAAGGCAACGGCGTAGATGGCGAGCATCGAAGCGACTTCCTCGGTCCAGGGCATACCCAGCCCAAGGAAATCCCTGGCCACGACGGCCGCCGCGATCAGCAGCAGCACGCCGGCCAACAGTGCCACACCGACGATATCGCACACCAGAGTCACGGCTCGCAATAGGTAAAAGGCGGCACGGTCCAGCCCGCCCGAGGGCGGCGTGGGTTTAGACGTCAAGGTTGCTCTCCTTCAGGCAGAAAGCGACAGCGGCGTCCCGGGGGCCGCCGCTGACGAGTCGTATCGATGTCACCAGCGCTCAATCGTCGGAACTTTCACCCATGGCATCGTCCATTACCCCATCTGCCATGTCGGCCATGACGCGCTCGATGGCGGGCAGGGCAGCATCACGAAACGCATCGATGTCGGGCTCGATGATGGTCATTCCTGCTTTCTCGAGCTCTTCCAGGTAGTACTTATCCAGCTCCCGCTCCACCTCGGTGCCGTGCTGGCGGGCCACATCGATGGCTTCAGCGATCAGCGTCTGATCTTCTTCGTCCAGGCCATTCCACCAGCGCGAGCTGGCGACCCAGTTCCACGGGAACTGCACGTGGCTGGTCAGGATGATATGGTCCTGCACTTCCCATAGCCGCCGAGTATAGGGCGACGACAGAGAGTTCTCGTGGCCGTCGACCTGGCGCGTCTGCATGGCGAGATAGATCTCCGGTGCCGGCACGTTGACCACCTGGGCACCAATCTCTTCCCACACCTCGAGCCAGACGGGCAGCGACGGCAGGCGCATCCGGAAGCCCTGTAGATCGTCTGGGGTGTGGATCGCCTTGTTGGCCGTCATGTGGCGTGGACCACGATGCTGGGTGCCGAAATATTTGATACCGCCCTTCTCTTCGGCCATCTCCACAAGTCGCTGTCCGGAGGGGCTCTCCATGTAAGCGTCCACCTCGTCCCAGGTTGAGAAGAGGAACGGTACGGTGATGGCGTCATACTCCGCCGCATACTGCTGGCGCCAGTTGCCACCAGTGATGGAGAGCTGGGTCTGCCCGAGGTTGAGAAGCTCGAGCACGGCATCCTCGCTGCCCAGCGAGCCTGCCAGGAAGGGGCGCACGTTGAAACGTCCCGGCGCCTGCTCTTCGAGATACTCGGCAAAGCGTTCTACGGCGGCACTCTCGGAGCCGCCTTCACTCATGGTGTTGTTGACTTGAATTTCGATGGCATTGGCGAGCGCGAAAGGGGCGCTCAACATGCCAAGGGTAGCCAGCGTGGCAAGTAGGGACTTGCGCATGGTGCTCTCCTGATCGTTGTCGTTATGGTGTTTTTTCGGGCGTGATGGTTTGATCTTGAAACATGCCTAGGCTGCGCTCAAATCGGTTTTGATGAAGGGAGCCTTCGCGTATCACGATATCTCATGAGCCCTCGTCAAACGGCCTTCTCAGCAAGAACACCCACCAGAATGCGACCATTGGCTAATACCCCCGCCGTCGACCCGAAGAACTGAATAGAGCAAAGCCAACGGAGCATTCATCATGCACGAAACCACACCTGTCGCCTTCATTACCGGCGCGAGCTCGGGCATCGGCCAGGCCTGCGCCGAGGCATTCGCCGCAGCGGGTTGGGGGCTGATCCTCACCGGCCGGCGCCAGGCTCGTCTCGAGTCGCTGGCAACGCGTCTCGGTGACGCTGTACCCATCCACATCGCCGCTCTTGACGTTACCGACCGCAATGCCGTCGAAGATGTCGTTGCATCGCTGCCCGAGCCTTTTGCCAACGTGAGGCTGCTGCTCAACAATGCCGGCGTCGCGCTGGGCAAGGGGCCCGCGCAGGACGCGGAACTCGATGACTGGCTGGCCATGATCGACACCAACATCAAAGGGCTGGTCACGGTAACGCGACTGCTGCTGCCCAGGCTGATCGCCCACGGTGAAGGTGCCACCATCATCAACATCGGCTCCATCGCCGGCCATACTCCCTACCCCGGCGGCCATGTCTACGGCGCTTCCAAGGCATTCGTCGAGCAGTTCAGCTACAACCTGCGCTGCGATGTCAGCGGCTCGGGCGTACGTGTCACCGATCTGGCACCTGGCATGACCGTGAGCGAATTCACCGAAGTACGCATGAAAGGCGACCGCGACTTCGCCGAGCGCTACTATGACGGCACCCGCTCACTGCAGCCGGCCGACGTTGCCGCCCAGGCGCTGCACATCGCCGAGCTGCCCGCCCACGTCAATATCACCCGGCTCGAAGTCACCCCGCTTTGTCAGCAGTGGTCAGCCTTTACCATCCTGCGACAATGACTCGCCCGGCTCACTGCCAAGGTGATCGACCAGATGGCGGGCAATCACGGGCAACCCCTCATACTCACGAATGCCGATCACCAGATCGCGCCGCGCCCAGGGATCGCTGAGGGGGATGCTGCGCAGCTTTAAATCCCTCAAATCGCGGTAGATCGTTCTCTCGGGCAGCACCCCGACCCCCATGCCGTGATGGATCATGCGACAGATCGCGTCGAAGCTGCGCACCTGGATACGCATGCGCAGGGTCTTGCCCGCCTGATTCGCCTGTTCGTGCAGCAGGGCCTGCAGCGAGGTGTCCTGCTGCAGGCCGACGAAATCGTACTGGGTCGCCTCGTGAAGCTGCAGCGTGGTGCGCTCGGCGAGCGGGTGATCGTGGGGCGTCATCAACACCAGTCGGTCGGTGCGGTAGGGAATGATCTGCAGGCTGTGGCAGGGCACATGACCGGCAAAGATACCGACATCAGTGAGGCCGTCGCGCACGGCGGAGATCACTTCCGAGCTGACTCGCTCCTGCAGGTCGATCTTGATCTGCGGAAACTGGCGTGAAAACGTGCTCAGATCCTGGGGCAGGAAAGCGATGATCGCCGAGGTATTGGAGTGGATACGGACGTGCCCCCGGATCCCCTCGCCGTACTCGCTCAGCTCGGCCGAGAGGCGCTCGATGTTCTCAAGAATGCGACGTGCATGGTGCAGGAAGGCGTGGCCTGCCGGGGTCAGCTCGACGCCACGTGGCCGGCGATATAGCAGCGAAGTACCCACCAGCGACTCCAGGTCGCTGATGCGCTTGCTGACCGCCGCGAGCGCCATGTGCTCACGCTCGGCCGCGGCAGTCAGCCTGCCTTCGTCGGCTATCGACACGAACAGTTTCAAAGTGACGAAATCGAAACGGCGCATCCGGGAACCTCATCTGCAGGGTAACGCGCGAAGGCTTAAAGCTTGATGTTACGCCAAGGGTTCGCCGGAGACGAAATCTCACTTACCGTTTCCTGAATTGTTGTGCCCCTGCGACTCGCGCATGCTGACGACATCCCGCACAAGGAGTGCTCTCATGACAAACGCGGAAGATCGGCGCCTGCCGTTGGATGGCCTAAAGGTGCTGGAACTTGGCCAGCTCATTGCCGGCCCGTTCGCCACCAAGCTGCTCGGTGAGTTCGGTGCCGACGTGGTCAAGATAGAACCCCCCGGCAGCGGGGATCCACTTCGCCGTTGGCGAATGATCGAGGATGGCACCTCGCTCTGGTGGCACGTACAGACCCGCAACAAGCGCTCGGTGTCCATGGACCTGCGCACCCGGGAAGGGCAAGACCTGGTGCGACGCTTGGCCACCGAGGCAGACGTGCTGGTCGAGAACTTTCGTCCCGGCACACTGGAATCCTGGGGGCTCGGCTGGGATGAGCTCTCTGCCATCAACCCAGGATTGATCATGGTACGCGTTTCCGGCTACGGCCAGACCGGACCCTACCGCGACAAGCCCGGCTTCGGCGTGATCGGCGAGGCCATGGGCGGCCTGCGCTACCTGACCGGCCACCCGGATCAGCCCTCGGTTCGGGTCGGCGTCAGCATCGGCGACTCACTGTCGGCACTCTATGCCGTCATCGGCACCCTGCTCGCCCTGCAGGAACGCCACCGCAGCGGCCAGGGCCAGGTGGTCGACATAGCGCTTTACGAATCGGTCTTCGCCATGATGGAGAGCCTGCTGCCCGAATATGACGCTAGCGGCGAAGTTCGCCAGCCCAGCGGCAGCGCCCTGCCCGGCATCACGCCCTCCAACGCCTACCGCACCCGGAGTGGCGATTACGTGTTGATCGCCGGCAACGGCGACAGCATTTTCAAGCGGCTGATGCAGGTGATCGAACGCCCCGATCTCGCCGAAGACTCGGCACTTGCCCACAACGACGGTCGCGCGCGCCAGGCCGAACGTATCGACAGCGCCATCGAAGCCTGGACACTCGAGCGCGACCGCGATGACATTCTCACTCGGCTCGATGCCGCCCGGGTGCCGGCCGGCTACCCCTATACCGCTGCCGACATCGCCCAGGACCCCCATTATCTGGCACGCGAGATGATCCAGTCCCTCACCCGGCCCAACGGCAAACCGCTCAAGGTGCCCGGCGTCCTGCCCAAGCTCAGCGCCACGCCCGGCAGAATCGGCAACGGCGGTCCGGCCCTCGGCCAGCACACCGACGAAGTGCTCGACGAACTAGGCATAGATCAGGCCACACGCGAGAAGCTGCGTCAGGCCGGCATCATCTGATCAGGCCGCCGCGACGGCCATTTCGAGGAATGCTCATGACACGCTTGCAGATCAATGAAGTGGCACCACGCGACGGCCTGCAGATCGAAGCCGAATTCGTGCCCACCGCCGCTAAGGTGGCTCTCATCGATGCGCTTTCGGTAACCGGATTGGCCCGCATCGAGGCCACCTCGTTCACCTCGCCCAAGGCCATTCCCAATCTGAGCGATGCCGAGGAGGTGGTGCGTGCCATCAAGCGGCATCCGGGGGTTGCCGTCACCGTATTGGTGCCTAACCTCCGCGGTTGCGAGCGAGCGCTGGCGTGCGGCGTCGATGAAATCAACCTGGTGATGTCGGCCAGCGACTCCCACGGCCTGGCCAACCTGCGCATGAGGCCCGAGCAGTCTCTGGTTCGCTTCGCCGACATTGTGGCGGCCACCCGAGGTAGCGGTGTCTTCGTCAACGCCTCGCTGTCGACCAGCTTCGGCTGCCCCTTCGAAGGTGAAGTGCCGGAACTACGGGTGCTGGGCCTGGTAGAGAGGCTGCTTGAGCTCGGCGTCGAAGGGGTCACCCTCTGCGATACCACCGGAATGGCCAATCCTGCCCAGGTTGGCAGGCTGTGTGAGACGGTAGTGAAGCGCTGGCCCGAAACCCCTTTCACCCTGCATTTCCACAACACACGCGGCATGGGCCTGGCCAACGCTCTCGCGGCCTGGCAAGCCGGAATCGTGCGCTTCGACGCTTCACTGGGTGGTCTCGGGGGGTGCCCCTACGCACCGGGTGCCACCGGCAACGTGTGTACCGAGGATCTGGTGCATATGTTCGCCCAGATGGGCGTCGACACTGGGGTCGATCTGGATGCCCTGCTGGCAGTGTCGGCGACGCTTCCCCAATTGGTGGGCCACGAGACCTCGGGGCAGGTGGTCAAGGCAGGCAAGTCGGATCGCCGATACCCCATGCCCGCCAGGCAGGAAACTTAGGCTTGCGGATCACGACGACTCGCCGATCCCTTTCACCACATAGTGTCGGGCCACGCCGATGTGGTAGTCGATAGCCTCCCGGCAGCGGTCCGGGTCGCCGCTGGCCAAGGCGTCGAGAAGCGCCCAGTGCGAGGTGGAGATACTGTCGGGGTCGGCATGCGTCTTACCGATCAAGGCGATGCACAGCCGCAGTTCGTGAGTGATGTCATCGAATGCCTTGAGCAGGCGCCGATTACCGGAAAAGGTGATCACCATGCGGTGGAAGACCAGATCTTCCTCGATCTTGCGACTGTCGCTCTCCTGCAGCGCCACTTCGCACATCAACTCGACTTGCCGACGTAACGCCTCTTCCTTCTGAGCATCGTAGTTCGCCACGAGACGTGTCAGGGCATGGCGCTCAAGGCAGAGGCGCAGGTCGAAGATATCATTCAGCTCTCCCGCATCGAGTGCCCTTACGAAGAAGCCGCGCCGCGGCTGGGATACCAGCAGGCCACGGCTCTCGAGCAGGCGCGCTGCCTCGCGTACCGGCGCACGGCTGACGCCGAGGTCACGTGCCAGCTGGACTTCCGACAGTCGCTCGCCAGGCGTGTAGCGCTGACTGATGATGGCCTGGGTCAGAAAATCGGCGACCTGTTCGACCAGATTGCGCTGCTGGATGACCGTGCCCTTTTCGAAAGCATTGGAAGCTGTCATGCATCGAAACTCTCAAGAGTTGACCTCGCTACAGTATGACGCAAGCAAGCCATGTGTCGACTGTCGACAGTTTGGCAAGCCGCTGCTATGGTCATTAAGGCTGATAGTGGGTATCTGACCTGCAACTAAAACAATCGCCGAAATAACAAGAAGGAATCCGATGATGAGAATGACGCCTTTGGCTGCGGCTATCGCTGCGCTGGCCTTCACTTCCTCGTTTGCCGTTGCCGATGAGCCCCGCTCCGGTGGGACCATCAACACTATCATCCAACCCGAGCCGCCGGGTCTGGTGCTCGGCATGATCCAGAACGACCCCACCCGCAAGGTGGCCGGGAACATCTACGAGGGTCTGTTGCGTTATACCACCGACCTCGAGCCCGAGCCGCAGCTGGCCGAATCATGGGACGTCAGCGAAGACGGTTTGACCTACACCTTCCATCTACGTGAAGGCGTGCTGTGGCACGACGGCGAACCCTTCACCGCCGAGGACGTGGTGTTCTCCGCCGATGTCTTCCATCGCGAGCTAAACCCCAGCGCCCGCGCCGTGCTGCAGCACGTGGAAAGCATCGAGGCAGAGGACGATCACACCGTGGTTTTCACCCTCTCCGAGCCCTTCGGTCCGTTCATGCTCTCCTTCGAAGCCGGCACCTTCACCATGGTGCCCAAGCACCTCTACGAGGGCACCGACTTCCGTGACAACGAGCACAACAGCCATCCGATAGGCACCGGTCCGTTCAAGTTCGACAACTGGGACCGCGGTACCGTCATTCAGCTGGTGCGCTTCGACGACTACTACGAGGAAGACCTGCCCTACCTGGACGGCATCAACTGGCACGTCATTCCGGATGGCGCTTCGCGTGCCGTGGCTTACGAGAACGGCACCGTCGACGTATTGCCCAACGGCACCGTGGAGAATTTCGACATCCCGCGCCTGACGGCTCTGGACAATACCTGCGTGACCGAGGAGGGCCATGAGTACTTCAGCCCCTTCGCCATGCTATGGATGAACAATCGTGAAGGCCCCACCGCCGACAAGCGCTTCCGTCAGGCGGTGATGTACGCCATGGATCGCGAGTTCGCCCGGGACGTGCTGTGGAACGGTCTCGGCGAAGTGCCGCTCTCCTCCTTCGGCTCCAACGCACGCTTCCGCAACGACGGCCTGGATCCTTACGACCACGATCCGGATCGCGCCCGCGAACTGCTCGAGGAGATGGGCTACGACAACGAAGAAGTGCGCCTGCTGCCGCTACCCTACGGCGAAACCTGGACCCGATGGGCCGAAGCCGTGCAGCAGAATCTGCGCGAAGTGGGCATCAACGTGCGCACCCAGTCCACGGACGTCGGCGGCTGGAACCAGCGTCTCTCCGAGTGGGACTACGATCTCGCCTTCACCTTCCTGTTCCAGTATGGCGATCCGGCCCTGGGGATCACCCGCTCCTACCTGTCCGACAACATCGAGCGCGGCTCACCCTGGAACAACGTCGGCGGCTACGAGAACGAGCGGGTCGACGAGCTGTTCAACGAGGCCGCCACGGCATTCCCCGAGGAAGAGCGAGAAGCGCTCTACCACGAGGCCCAGGAAATCATCCACGAGGACGTCCCGGTGGGCTGGCTGCTGGAACTCGGTTTCCCGACCATTTACCGCTGCGACGTCAAGGACCTGGTCACCTCCGGGGTGGGGGTCAATGACGGCTTCAGGGACGCCTGGCTCGACCGCTGAGTCGAACCCGGTTCGGCAGGGGGCGGCGGTTTAGCCGCCCCCCACTAACGTCACGCAAGAGGCACGTTGCATGCTCTATGCCCGATTGATCGTGATGCGGCTGCTCAAGGCCGTCGTCGTCCTGTTCATGATCGTCATCTTGAACTTCTTCCTGATCCAGATGGCCCCCGGCGACCCCGCCGCCATTCTGGCCGGCGAGGCCGGCGCCACCGACGAGGAATTCTTGCGTCAGCTGCGCGAACGCTTCGGACTCGATCAACCCATGTACGTCCAGCTGTGGCGCTATGTTTCCGGCATCGCCATGCTAGATTTCGGCTGGTCATACCGCCAGGGCATGCCGGTGCTCGACCTGATCCTGGCCCGCCTGCCCGCCACCCTGCTGCTCACCGGCACCGCCTTCGTGCTGTCGCTGGCGCTGGGCATCCTGGCCGGCTCCATGGCGGCCGCCCGGGTCAAGAAACCCTCCGGGTCCATCATCATGGCCCTGGCCCTGATTTTCTATGCCACGCCGCTGTTCTGGGTCGCTCTCATGGCGGTGTTGGTGTTCTCGGTGTTTCTCGGCTGGCTGCCCGCCTACGGCATGTACACGGTAGGTGCGGGACACACGGGATTCGCCTTGGTGCTGGATGTGGCCAAGCACCTGGTACTGCCCGCCACCACCTTGGCGCTGTTCTTCATGGCCATCTATACCCGCATGACCCGCGCCTCGATGCTCGAGGCCAGCCAGCAGGACTACGTCAAGACCGCGCGGGCCAAGGGGCTGAGCCCCGGGGTGATTCAGCGACGGCACATCCTGCGAAATGCACTGCTACCGATCATCACCCTGGCCGGCCTGCAGGCGGGTCAGATGGTCGGCGGCGCCATCCTTACCGAGACGGTATTCGCCTGGCCCGGTATCGGCCGCCTGATGTTCGAAGCGCTGCAGCAGCGCGACTACAACCTGCTGCTGGGGATCTTCTTCTTCTCCGCCGCCTTGGTGATCGTCTTCAACATCATCACCGATCTGGTCTATCGACTGGCGGATCCGCGCATCAAGGAGGCCTCATGAGCTTCTTCGCACGTTTCGCCCAGAACCGTGGCGCCCTGGTCGGCCTGATCATTCTGCTGGCGATCATCCTCATGGCTCTGCTCGCTCCGTTTCTCTACCCCGAATCGCCATGGCGCATGGTGCAGCGTCCCTTTCTCGCTCCGATGGAGGTGGACGGTTTCTGGCTGGGCACCGACACCATGGGCCGCGACGTCGCCGCCGGTTTGATGCACGGCGCCTGGGTATCGCTGCTGATCGGCCTGGTATCCACGTCAGTGGCACTGCTCATCGGCGTCCCACTCGGGGCCATCGCCGGCTACTACGGCGGCCTGATCGACGATGCACTGATGCGCTTCACCGAGTTCTTCCAGACCATTCCCAATTTCGCGCTGGCCATCGTGCTTGTGGCGATCATGCAGCCCAGCGTGACCTCCATCGTGCTGGCCATCGCCATCGTCAGCTGGCCACCGGTGGCCCGCCTGGTACGCGCCGAGTTCATGTCGCTACGCCATCGCGAGTACGTGGAAGCCGCCAGGCTCGTTGGCCAGACCAACCGCACCATCATCCTGAAACAGATTCTGCCCAATACCCTATCGCCGATCATCGTTCTGGCTTCCCTGATGGTAGCCACCGCGATCCTGCTGGAATCGGCGCTCTCGTTCCTGGGGCTGGGCGATCCCAACGTGATGTCCTGGGGCTACATGATCGGGGCCGCGCGCACGGTGATCCGCCAGGCCTGGTGGCTGAGCTTCTTCCCCGGCGTGGCGATCCTGCTCACGGTGCTGGCGCTCAACCTGGTCGGCGAAGGGCTCGACGACGCCCTGAATCCCAAGCTTGCACGCGAACGCTCCTAGGAGGCGAACGATGAACGATGGCACTCCGGTATTGAGCATACGCGGCCTGAGCCTGGCGCTACCCAAGGGCGCCGACCGCGACTACGCGGTAGAGGACGTCAGCTACGACGTGGCCAGCGGGGAAATCATGTGCGTGGTCGGGGAGTCCGGCTCAGGCAAGTCGATGGCGGCCAATGCGGTTATGGGCTTGTTGCCGAAGGGCGTTCGCGCCACCGCCGGTGAGGTCCTGTTCGACGGTCAAGACCTGCTGGCACTGACCGAAAAGCAGCATCGCAAATTGCGCGGCCTGCGAATCGGCATGATCTTCCAGGAACCGATGACCGCGCTGAACCCGCTGATGCGCGTCGGTGCCCAGATTGCCGAGGTCTTCGAGGCACACGGCAAGTTCAACAACCGTGAGCGTCAGGCCAGAGCCCTGGCGCTGCTCGAAGAGGTGGGCATTCCCGAGCCCGACAAGGCGATTCGCGCTTACCCCTTCCAGCTCTCGGGCGGACAGCGGCAACGGGTCATGATCGCCATGGCGTTGGCGCTCGAGCCCGAACTGCTCATCGCCGACGAACCCACGACGGCACTCGACGTGACTACCCAGGCCCAGATCCTGGCGCTGATACGTGACTTGCAGCAGCGCCGCGGCATGGCGGTGATGTTCATCACTCACGACTTCGGCGTGGTCGCCGAAGTCGCCACTCGCGTCTGCGTGATGCGCTACGGCCAGATCGTCGAGCTGGGCACGGCACAAGAGGTGTTGGAGAATCCACAGCACGAATACACCCGCGCCTTGCTCGATGCGATCCCCAGCAACGTCATCCCCGAGGCCCGCGAAGATGAGCTACCGGCGCCGCTGCTGGAGGTGCGTCATCTGCACAAGGTGTTCCGCTCACGCGGCGGGCTGTTCAAGCCGGCTCGTGAAGTGCGCGCACTGGACGACGTCTCCTTCACCCTGTCGCCGGGCGAAACCGTCGGCATCGTCGGTGAATCCGGCTCGGGCAAGTCCACCTTGGGGCGCTGCGTGGTCCGCCTGGAGCGACCCGACAGCGGCTCCCTCACCATGGGCGGCACGGACTTCTCCGCGCTGAGCGGGGATGCGCTACGCCGCGAACGTCATCGCATCCAGATGATCTTTCAGGACCCCTACGCGTCGCTCAACCCGCGTCACCGGGTCGGCTACGCCATTGCCCAGGGTCCCATGGCCAACGGCGTCCCGCGCAAAAAGGCGATGCAGCAGGCAGAGGAGCTGCTCGAACTCGTCGGCCTAGGCGCCGTGGCCGTGGACCGCTTCCCCCACGAGTTTTCCGGCGGGCAGCGGCAACGTATCGGTATTGCCCGTGCCCTGGCGCTGAACCCCGAACTGATCGTGGCCGACGAAGCTGTCTCGGCGCTGGATGTGTCGATTCAGGCTCAGGTGCTGGAGCTGCTCGAGGAGCTGAAGCAGAAACTGTCGCTCTCGCTGCTGTTCATAACCCACGACCTGCGGGTAGCCGCACAGATATGCGATTCCATCATCGTCATGCAGCACGGACGCATCGTCGAACAAGGCACCGCCAATGAAGTGTTCCTCAACCCCAGGGAGGCGTATACCAAGCAGCTGCTTGACGCCATTCCCGGCCGCGCGCACGAAGCCGCCATGGCCTGATACCCGCGATGAAAGAAGGATTTCCCATGCAATCGCTGTTGGACGACATCGCCGCCCTGATCGGGGCAAGCAACGTATTGACGGGTAATGACGTCGCGCAGCGCCGGGTCGACTGGATGAGCGGCGCCAGCTGCCGCGCCGCTGCCATTGCACGACCCGGCAATACGGACGAGCTGGCCGAAGTGATGCGTATGTGTCACGCCGTCGCGCAACCGGTCGTCACTCACGGCGGACTCACCGGCCTGGTGCACGGGGGTGAAGCGCAGCCTGACGAGCTGGTCGTTTCTCTCGAGCGCATGAACGCCATAGAGGCCGTCGACCCCGTCGGTGGGACCATGACGGTTCAAGCCGGTGTACCGCTGCAGACCGTTCAGGAGGTGGCTACCGATTACGACCTGCAGTTCGCCCTCGACCTCGGCGCGCGCGGTTCCTGCACCATCGGTGGCAATATCGCTACCAACGCAGGCGGCGTTCGGGTCATCCGTTATGGAATGATGCGCCAGCAGGTACTAGGCCTCGAAGCGGTACTGGCCGATGGCACCGTGGTCAGCTCGATGAACCGCATGCTCAAGAACAACGCCGGTTACGATCTCAAGCAACTCTTCATCGGCAGCGAAGGAACGCTGGGGATCGTCACCCGAGCCGTGCTCAGGCTGCAGCCCAGGATGTTAAGCGAGCGCACCGCGCTGGTGGCCTGCCCCGATTTCAACGGCATCACGGGGCTACTCCGGCATATGGGGCGTGAACTGGGCGGCAGTCTCGGCACCTTCGAAGTGATGTGGCGCAACCACTACGCCCTGCTAACCGCCGAGAGTGGCCGCAATACGCCTCCCTTACCAACTCACTGGCCCTACTATGCCATCGTCGAATCGCTGGGCAGCGACGATGCCAATAACAGCGCACAGTTCAGCGCAGCGCTGGAATCGGCTTTCGAGGCGGGCCTGATCGAAGATGCCGTGCTGGCGCAATCCGCGGCACAGCGCCAGAGCATCTGGGCCATACGTGAGGATATCGAGGGTTTGATCGAGCAGTTGGCGCCGCTCTTCACTTTCGATGTCAGCCTGCCCATTCCCGACATGCCGGGCTACGCCGACACACTGGTCGACTCGATTCGGGAGCGCTGGCCGGACGGGCGTGTCGCGGTGTTCGGCCACCTGGGTGACGGCAACCTGCACGTTTCGGTCGGGGTCGGCAGCAGCGACCTCGCGACCCGCCGTGAAGTGGAGCGCATCGTCTACGGCCCGCTTTCCGAGCTGGGTGGCTCCGTCTCCGCCGAACACGGTATCGGCCTCGAGAAGCGCGACTACCTGGCCCTGTCGCGCACGCCCGAGGAGATTGCCCTGATGCGCACCCTGAAGCACGCCCTGGACCCCAAGGGTCTGCTCAACAGGCACAAGATTCTGGCCGAGGAAGGGTGACACCAGCATGTCGACTCGCGCCGGTATAGCGGCGCCTACCGGTCCGAGACGAGACCTCACCACGCTGACGTTGATCGTGGCGATCGCGCTGTTCTGGGGCGGCAACTGGCCGGCGGTGCGCTTCAGTCTGATGGAGATCCCGCCGTTCACCCTGCGCGCCATCGGCTTCAGCGTCGGCGCAGGCATCTTGCTGGGCTGGGCCTGGCTGCGCCGTTGGCCGCTGACCGTCGCTCCGGAGGAGCGGCGCTGGCTGGCGGTCACCGGCCTTTTCACCATTCTCGGCTTCAACCTGGGCACCGCCTTCGGCCAGCTGCACATGCCGACATCCCAGGCTGCCATCGTGGCGTTCACCATGCCGTGCTGGGCACTGCTGATGGCGATGGGGCTGCTTGGCGAAAGCGTCAACTCACGCCAATGGCTGGGCCTTGGCCTCGGTCAGAGCGGCTTGCTCGTGCTGCTGGGACCGAGCGCCTTGCAGGCCGGCTTCGAGGGATTGACCGGTGCGGCATTCGTGCTCGGTGCCGCCCTCTCCTGGGCGCTGGGCACCGTGCTGATTAAGCGTCGCGGTGGCTGGCAGGGTCACCCCGCGGTCATCACCGGCTGGCAGTTTGCCCTCTGCGCAGTGCCCATGGTGCTGCTGGCAGCCCTGTTCGAGTCACCCAGCGGCCCGGCGGCCTGGCAGCCATCGACCTGGCTCGGCCTGGGTTACCATCTGATCTTTGCCATCTGCCTGGCGCAGATGCTGTGGTTTCGTAACGTCAATCGTCTCACCCTCGGACAGTCGACCATCAGCACCTTGCTGATCCCCGTGGTGGGAGTGACGACGTCAGTGGTGCTGCTCGACGAGCCGCTGACATGGCGCCTGGCGGTCGCGCTAGGCTTGATTCTTGCCGCCGTGGCCATCGTCATGACCCAGCGCGAGCGCACGACGACATCCTGACGTTACCCCCGACACTAGTTCCCGACATCGTTCTCGAAATTGGAGCTTTCCATGCCGCGTTTTCCCGACCACCTGAACGGCTCCGGCCCCAGCAACCCCTTCCCCGGTATCAAGGTACTGGAACGCCGCATCGGCCGTGAGATCCCCCACCGCCTGGGCTCCAACGAAGGCCTCGACATGCCCCACCGCGCGCTGCGAGAGCGCTTCGGCGACGCCATGGTCGAACATGTCTACTGTTACGGCGATTCCGAGGCATTGGGGGTGCGCCAACGGCTTGCTTCGCTTTACGGTCTGGCGCTGGACAATACCCTGGTGGATGCCGGGGCCGACAGTCTGATCGCCCTGGCGCTGCGTACCGTGGCCACGCCCGGCTGTACGGTGGTAAGTGCCAGCGGAACCTACCCCACGTTCGGCTATTTCGCCCGAGGCCAGGGCTGCCAATTACTCGAACGCTCCTACCGCGAAGCCCCCGGGTTGCTGGCCCCCGGCCTCGATGACCTCGCCACCTCCGCCCGGGAGCACAAGGCTCGACTGGTCTACGTCGCCAACCCTGACAATCCCAGCGGTCATCTGCACAGCGACGAGGAGATACTCCGCCTGCGTGCCGAGCTGCCCGACGACTGCTGGCTGCTGCTCGACGAGGCCTATCATGATTTCCGCGACGATGCCTGCTCGGCCTTCAGCCGCGAGGTGCTGCCCGGCGTGATCCGCCTGCGAACGCTCTCGAAGGCCCACGGCCTGGCAGGGTTGCGCATCGGTTACGCCATCGCCGAGCCGGAAACCCTCGCCATGATGATGAAGGTACGCATCCACTATGCGGTTTCGACTTTGACCCAGGCCGCTGCCGAAACCGTGCTCGATCACCATGCGGAGGTGGAGCAGCACATTCGCGAGGTCAAAGAGCGCCGAGAACGACTGGCCTCGCATTTCAGCGCTCTGGGTGCCGAAGTCCTGCCGAGTGCCACCAATTTCATCGCCATTCGTCTGGCGAATGCCGAACTGGCCGGCAAGCTGAACCAGGAACTGCTCGAAGCCGGTCGTTTGATCGCCCGGCCCGCCCATCCCGACCTCGGGCATGTATTGCGCATTACCGCCGTCGAGGATGCGCTGGTACCTGGCCGCTTCGAGATACTGGAGCGAGCTATCGCGGGGGACCGCGCTCAACGCTGAATCCGCAGCCCGTGCCGCCGTAATTTGCGTACCACGCTGGGCTGGCTGATGCCCAGCCGCTCGGCGATGGCGTAGGTACTGGAGAGCGACTGGCACAACCCCAGAAGCACCTCACGCTCGGCCCGGGCCAGATAGGCGGGAAGCCCTTCATTATCGTCAAGGACCGGCAACTCTGGCACTGCGACACGTGACGCTGTCGGAGCCGGGGCGGTATCACCCTGAGTCGGCGAGTGTATCGAGTCGCTCGGGCTCGACAGCCAGGCGCGCTCCAGCCAGTTCTCAAGCTCCCTGACATTGCCCGGCCAGTCGCCCCCCATCAGCTCCGACCACACGCTGCCGTGCAGCAGCTTGCGTTGACCGTAACGCTGATTGAGACGCTCGAGACAGGCTTCGGCCAAGGAGGGTATATCTTCGCGGCGTTCACGCAGCGGCGGGATGGTGACCGGTATGACGTTAACGCGGTAATAAAGATCGAGTCGGAACTCACCCGCCTCCACGCGCTTTGCCAGATTCTGATTGGTGGCAACCACCAGACGAAAATCGACGCGCCGTGAGCGCGTATCGCCAAGCCGCATGACGCTGCCGTCCTGAATCACCTTGAGCAGTTTGGTCTGCATGGGCAGCGGTAGCTCGCCAATCTCGTCGAGAAACAGCGTGCCACCCTCTGCCTGCTCCAGTAGACCCGCCTTGCCTTGACGCGCAGCACCGCTGAAGGCACCGGGCTGGTAGCCGAACATCTCGGATTCGAACAGGTTGTCGGGAATGGCGGCGCAGTTCACATCGACGAACGGACCTTGGCTACGCCGGCTCCAGCTATGCAGCTGCTTGGCGAAGGCGGTCTTGCCCACACCCGACTCGCCAAGCAGCAATACCGTGGCATCCGAGGGCGCCACACGCTTGAGCAGCAGCGCCAGTTCCCGCATCACCCCGCTGCGTATCTCGAGGTCGTTAAACCCCTCGGCATTCCGGGCGTCCTCGATGGCAGGTCCGGGCTGGCTGCGCTTGAGATGGTCACTGAAGCGTTTTTGCAGCAGTGCATATTCATCCTGCAGCAGTTGCAGATCGGTCAGGTCCCGAGACCGGCTGACGATGCGCTCGAGCTTGCCGTTGACATGGACCGGGTGCGCCTCGGCGATGACCCGCCTTCCGGTCCCGGTCACCTGCATCAACTGCACCGGCTTGCCGGTACGGATCACCTCCAGGCTGATGGATGGCTTGAGTACGCCCACCTCCTCGAGATGCTGTACCGTGCTGCCGATCAGTTGCTCGCGAGGTATGCCGTACACCGCTGCCGCCCCAGGGCTCACGTCCAGCACCTCCCCCTTGGCGTCAACGATAAAGAAATGGTCGTTGGACGTTCCGACGATGGTCCTCACCACTTCCCGCTCTATTTCGCTCATGACTGGGCACCATGCAATTCATAGATGAATCATTGATGCATTATTGCATCGATACGCCTCGCTCGCGATTCATCCATGCATCACTGACCCAAAGGAAGCCCATAAGCAGGTTCTCCATGGCTGGCACGAAACCTGCTAGACCTGATGAGTGAGTGAAACCTTTCTTCGCGATCAGGAGCCCACCATGGCCGATTTCAACCAGCCGCTCGGCGGCAACGAGATGCCCCGCTTCGGCGGCCCCGCTACCATGATGCGCCTGCCCACCCAGCCCACTGCTGCTGGGCTCGATGTTGCCTTCATCGGCGTGCCGCTGGATATCGGCACCTCCAACCGTCCCGGAACGCGCCTGGGGCCGCGCCAGATCCGCGACGAGTCACGCATGCTGCGCCCCTACAACATGGCCACCCGCGCCGCGCCTTTCGACAGCCTGCAGGTAGCCGACATCGGCGACGTGCCGATCAACACCTTTCACCTGCCCAAGACCGTGGACATCATCACTGCCTTCTACGACGAAGTGCTCTCCCATGGCTGCGTACCTCTAACCCTGGGCGGCGATCACCTCATCACGCTGCCGATCCTGCGGGCCATCGCCAAGAAGCACGGCCCGGTGGGACTGATTCATATCGATGCTCACGCCGACGTCAATGAGCATATGTTCGGCGAGCCCCTCGCCCACGGAACGCCGTTCCGGCGCGCCCAGGAGGAGGGCCTGCTGGCGAAGGGCAAGGTGGTGCAGATTGGACTGCGCGGCACCGGCTACTCCGCCGAGGACTTCGACTGGTGTCGCCAGCAGGGGTTTCGCGTGGTCACGGCCGAGGAGTGCTGGTACCGCTCGCTCGCCCCGCTGATGGACGAAGTGCGCAGCCAGATGGGAGACACGCCGGTCTACGTCACCTTCGACATCGACGGTCTCGACCCCTCGGTGGCCCCGGGAACGGGAACCGTGGAGATGGGCGGCCTGACCTCGGCCCAGGGGCTCGAAATCGTTCGCGGCGCCGCCGGCCTGAACATCGTTGGCGGCGATCTGGTCGAGGTTTCCCCCCCTTACGACCCCAGCGGCAACACGGCGCTGATGGGCGCCACCCTGCTCTACGAAATTCTGTGTGCTCTCCCCGGTGTGATGCGCCGCGACTGACTCGAACTGGTCTGACCCAATAAAGACAACCCACAAGGGATAAACGTATGTCCTCCTCTGACACGACTCACCGAACTGGCACCGAGCAAGCTCCTCTGGAGCGTAGCCATCTGCTCAAATTCCTCATCCCTTCCGCGCTCGGGGTCGGTCTGTTCCTGATTCCCTTCCAGATCGGCGATACCATCAACATCGGCATGGGCTTCATGGCCGATGGCCTCAAGGCGCTGCTCGGCGACGCCCTGCCGGCCATCGCCGTGGCCGTTCTGGTACTCTCCGTGCTGGCCACGAGCTTCATCAAGCTCGCTCGCCCAGGCTGGGCCGAGAAGGGGGTGCTGCGCGACATGTTCCACGTCGGGCCGGTATGGTTCGGCATGCGTATCCTGGGGGCGGCCTTCGCCCTCATGACCTTCTTCCAGTTCGGCCCTGAGTTCGTCACCGCCTCGTTCACCGGCGGCGTGATGCTCAACGACCTGGCACCGGTACTGCTCACCTTCTTCTTCTTCGCTGCCTTGCTACTGCCCTTCCTGGTGGAGTTCGGCTTCATGGAGTTCATCGGCAGTCTGGTGCGCAAACCGTTCCGGGTGATCTTCAACCTGCCCGGTCGCAGCGCCATCGACGCCACCGCATCCTGGATGGGCTCGGGCACCGTGGGCGTGCTGATCACCACTCAGCAGTACGAGAAGGGCTTCTACAATCGCCGCGAGGCATCGGTGATCGCCACCAACTTCTCCATCGTCTCTATCGCCTTCAGTCTGCTGATCACCAGCTTCGTCGATCTCAACCACATGTTCATCCAGTTCTACTTCACCGTGGTGGTGGCCGGTTTGATTGCTGCGGTGATCGTGCCGCGCCTGCCGCCGCTTTCACGCAAGCCCGACACCTACTACGAGCCGGTAGGCTGTCAGCTGGCGGAGAAGCGCACCGAACAAATGGGCCTGCTGCGCTACAGCCTGACCCAGGCGGTACGCCGCGCCGAGCACTCTCCAGGCCCTCGCGAGCTGGCCCGCAATGCGCTGTTCAATGTAGCCGACATCTTCCTCGCCCTGCTGCCGCTGGTATTCGCCATCGGCACGGTAGCGCTGATCCTGGCCGAGTTCACTCCGCTGTTCACCTGGCTTTCCTACCCCATGGTGCCGGTACTCGAGCTGCTGCGCATTCCCGAGGCCGAGGCTGCCGCACCTGCCACGCTGGTGGGTTTCGCCGACATGTTCCTGCCGGCGGTACTGGCCACCAACATCGAAAGCGAGCTGACCCGTTTCGTGATCGCCTGCCTGTCGCTGACGCAGCTCATTTACATGTCCGAGATCGGTGCCTTGATACTCAAGTCGAAGATCCCGCTCAAGCTGTGGGAGCTGATCGTGATCTTCCTGCTGCGCACGGCGATCACCTTGCCGATCATCGCCTTCATGGCCCACACCTTCTTCTTCTGAGGCGCAAGATGACCAGCCAACCGATGACATGTGCCCAGCTGCTGTTGACGCTGCTGTCCCAGCGCTACGAAGTCGACACCGTGTTCGGCATACCCGGCGTGCACACCGTGGCGCTCTATCGCGGCCTGGAAGGCAGCGGCGTGCGCCATGTCACACCACGCCATGAGCAGGGCGCCGGTTTCATGGCCGACGGCTATGCAAGGGCCACCGGCAGGCCCGGGGTGTGTCTGATCATTACCGGCCCCGGGATGACCAACATCGCCACCGCCATGGGCCAGGCGCTGGCCGACTCCATCCCCATGCTGGTCATATCCAGCGTCAACCGGCGCGACACCCTGGGCCGCGGCCAGGGCCGCCTGCATGAACTCGAGAGCCAGCAGCAGCTGATGGCGGGCGTCTCGCGCTTCAGCCATACCCTGCTCGACCCGGACGCCCTCCCGGAAGTCCTGGCGCGAGCATTTGCCGTGTTTGCCAGCCAGCGCCCCGGTCCGGTGCACATCGAGATCCCCATCGACCTGTTCGATATGCCCGTGCAAATGAAGGACCTCCCATCACCTGCACGCATCTACCGCCCTGCAGCCGATCCGGAAGGTCTCGCGCTGGCTGCCGACTGGCTGCGCGATGCGCAACGACCGCTACTGCTGCTGGGCGGGGGTTGCATCGATGCTGCAGAAGCGGCCAGGGCACTGGTGGAGGTCCTTGATGCCCCAACCGTGATCACTATCAACGCCAAGGGCCTGCTCGGGAGCGACCACCCACTCGACTTGGGCGCCAATGCTGCGCTTCCCGCCGTGCGCAAGCTGGCCCGCGAGGCCGACGTCGTCCTGGCGGTGGGTACCGAGCTCGGCGAGACCGATTACGATGTGGTGTTCGACGACGGCTTCGAACTGCGCGGCCGGCTGATCCGCATCGATCTCGACGCCCAGCAGCTGGTGCGCAACCAGCAGGTCTCCCTGGGCCTGGTGGGCGATGCCGGGCGCAGCCTGGCGCTGCTTGCGGAGCACTTCCCTGAGGCACTGTCCCGCCGGGGGGCCGAACGCACCGCCGCCACCCTTACGTCACTCGGCCTCGAATCCGATCCGGCCTTCGCGCTCTTCGTGCCCTTCTACGCCGCTCTCGACCAAGCGCTACCCGAGGCGATCCTGGTGGGGGATTCCACGGCACCGGTCTATGCCGGCAATCATCTGGTATCGCGTCCGCAGGTGCGACGCTACTTCAATGCTTCAACCGGCTACGGCACCCTCGGCTATGGCCTGCCCGCCGCGCTGGGCGCTCAGCTTGGCCAGCCCGCGCTGCCAGTGGTGGCGCTGGTCGGCGACGGCGGCGTGATGTTCACCCTCAGCGAGCTCGCCACCGCCGTGGAGCAGCGACTGCCGGTGGTCATCGTGTTGTGGCACAACCGGGGCTATGAGGAGATTCGTCGCTACATGGATGCCCACGGCGTTGAGCGCTGTGGCGTCGACATCGCCGCACCGGACTTTCAGGTGGTCGCCGCCGGCTTCGGCTGCCATGCGGCACGAGTGAGCGATCCTGAAGGCCTGACGCGCGCCCTGGCGACACGGCCCGTCGACGCGCCCTTGCTGATCGAAGTGAATGCCGAAGCCTGGCAGCAGGCCATTACGGGACAGGCTCACATGACAAGCTCACCTGACTGAGGGAACCGCCATGCAACTGCTCGATCACCAGTTCATCGACAACCGCTGGGTACCGTCGCGAGGCGAACGCCGGCTGGCGGTAATGGATCCCTACCGCGAGGAAGCCATCGCCGAGGTCACCGCCGGGCATCCCGACGACGTCGACGACGCCGTAGCAGCGGCCAGGCGTGCCCTGCCTGCCTGGCGGGCCTTGAGCGGGTCCCAGCGCGCCAGCTATCTCGAGCGTTTTGCCGAAGGGCTGTCGCGCCGCCGGGACGAACTGACGCGTCTCTCTTCGACCAACAACGGCAAGGTGCTGGCCGAGGCCAATATCGATCTCGACGACGCTATAGCCTGCTACCGCTACTATGCCGGGCAAGCACGCGAGCTCGACCAGCGCCAAGGGCGGCTGGTCGAGCTGGAGACGAGTGGCGTCGAAGCACGCTGCTACCACGACCCGGTAGGCGTGGTGGGGCTCATCACACCCTGGAACTTTCCCCTCGTCACCAGTGCCTGGAAGCTCGCCCCGGCACTGGCTGCCGGCTGCACCGCCGTGCTCAAACCCTCGGAAGTGACGCCCCTGCCCGAGCGAGTGCTGGCCGAAATCGCCAGTGAGATCGGGCTACCGGCCGGTGTCCTCAACCTGCTCTTCGGTGACGGCGCAGGAATCGGAGCGCCGCTCGCGGCACACCCCGGCATCGACAAGATCTCCTTCACCGGCAGCAACCGAGTCGGCGAAGCGGTGATGCATGCTGCCGCTGAACGCTCGGCCGACGTCTCCCTGGAGCTTGGCGGCAAGTCGCCGATCATCGTGATGGAAGACGCCGACCCCGAGCAGGCCGCCGACTGGGTCATGGCGGGAATCTATTTCAATGCCGGGCAGATCTGCTCGGCGACATCGCGTCTGCTGGTCCATAAAGCGATTGCCGAGTCGCTCTATTCAGCGATTGGCGCACGCATCGATGCGCTGACGCTTGGCGATCCGCTGAGCGAAGAAACCGATATGGGACCGCTGACCAGCGTACGACAGCGCGAAGCAGTGCAGGGGTATCTCGCCGTCGCCAAGCAGGAGGGACTCACGGCGGTGCGCGATGCCAGCCATCGCCGACTGCCGCCACAGGGCTATTTCGTGGCTCCGGCTTTGTTTCGCGACGTTCCCTGCGACAGTCGGCTTTGGCGCGAGGAGATCTTCGGTCCGGTATTGTGCGCGCGCAGCGTGGGAAGCGAGCAGGAAGCGATCGAGCTGGCCAATGCCAGCGACTTCGGCCTGGCAGCAACGGTTATCAGCGCCGACCGGGAACGCGCTCATCGAATAGGACGCGCCCTGCAGGCGGGCAGCGTCTGGATCAACAGTGAGCAGCTCGTTCTGCCCGAGACCGGCTGGGGTGGCTTCAAGCGTAGCGGTATCGGCCGCGAGCTGGGCCCTTGGGGGCTGGCGGCCTATTTGGCGGTGAAACACCTCGTTGAGCCGACATAACGTCCAACACGGCACATTTCACGCAGACATGAGATAAAATCCGGGACCAATGCCAGGTATCAAGGAGGAAACCGATGATCCGCATTCGTCCCTATCAGTCAGGTGATTGGCCCGCCATGTGGGAGTTCATCGCTCCCGTGCTGCACGCCGGCGACAGCTATGCCGTGCCGAGCCGGATCAGCGAAGCCGATGCCTTCCGCATGTGGGTCGAGCTGCCCCGTGCCGTGCGGGTGGCCGAAGATACCGACGGCAACCTGCTGGGCACCTACTACCTCAAGCCCAACCAGCCCGGCCCCGGCGATCATGTATGCAACTGCGGCTATCTTGTAGCCGAACAGGCGCGCGGCCAAGGCATCGCCAACCGGCTGTGCGAGGACTCTCTGCGCGTCGCCCGCGAGCTCGGATTCACCGCCATGCAGTTCAATATGGTCGTCTCGACCAACGAGGTCGCGATTCGCCAGTGGTTGAAGCACGGCTTCGAGATTGTCGGCACCCTGCCCTGTGCCTTTCGTCATCCCACCCAGGGGTTGGTCGATGGCCACATCATGTACCGCTTGCTATGAGAGAGAGCGTTTCAGTGCCTGGTGATCGCTTGCCCCCGAACTTGTGTTACCCAATGTCATTGTGACGATTGACCCTGTCGGGTTGGCTGGGGCATGCTCCACAACGGGTTGACCCGACAAAGGAAAATTAAAAATATGAAGACTTTTGCACGCAGCACGCTGGCACTCGGCATCTCCCTCGCATTGGCTTGCTCCGCTCAGGCCTCGGACTTTGCCGACATGGACCCTATCACCCTGCGCCTGGCCCACGTGGTCAATGAGCAGGACGGCTTCCACATCGCCGCGGTCAAATTCCAGGAGCTGGTTGCCGAGCGTACCGAAGGTGCCGTGTCCGTCGATATCTACCCCAACGCGTCACTGGGCGACGAGCGCACTCTCCTGGAAGGCATGCAGATCGGTACGGTCGACATGGGCGTGATCACCAACGGGCCCGTGGCCAATTTCGTCGAGGAGATGGCGGTATTCGAATTGCCGTTCCTGTTCCCCTCGCCGGAAGCCGCCTACGAGGTGCTCGACGGACCCATCGGCCAGGAGCTTCTCGACAAGTTGGCAGAGGTCAACCTCAAAGGCCTGGCGTACGCCGAGCGAGGCTTCCGCAATTTGACCAACAGCGAGCGACCGGTACGCAGCCCGGAAGACCTCGACGGACTGCGCATTCGCGTTATGGAAAACCCGGTTTACACCGACACCTTCCGCACCCTTGGCGCCAATGCCATCCCCATGGCCTGGACCGAAGCCTTGACCGCCATGCAACAGGGCACCATCGACGGGCAGGAAAACCCGGTCAACGTCATCCACTCCTTCAAACTGCATGAAACCCAGGACCACATGACGCTGTCGCGCCACACCTATGCGCCGGCCATCTTCGTCATGGGCATGCCGGCCTGGAACCAGCTCCCCGAAGCCGCCCATGAGGTACTGGTGCAAGCCGCCCGGGAAGCTGCCGAGCATGAGCGACGCATGAACGCCGAGATGGAAGCCGACCAGCTCGACGAACTGCGTGCCGCCGGCATGCAGATTGTCGACGATGCCGACCTCGAAGCCTTCCAGGCCGCCGTGGCGCCGGTGTACGAGAAGTATGGCGACCAGTTCGGCGATTACCTGCCGCGCATTCGGGAGGCGCTGGAGTAAGTGATCTCCCCGCTGCATGCCCTGATGGGCATACTGCAGCGTATCGAACGCATGCTCGACGCCGTCATTCAGCCCATCGTCTTTCTGGGCATGGCGGCGTTGATCGGCGTGATCACGCTGCAGATCGTATCGCGTACGCTCTTCACCGCCGTGGGCTGGACCGAAGAGGTCGCCCGCTTTCTGCTGGTGTGGATCACCTTTCTCGGTGCCACCCTGGCCTTTCAGCGTGGGCGCCATATTGCCGTGACCTTCGTCGTCGATGCCCTGCCGGTCCGCCTGGCTCAACTGGCGCGAATTGCCGCGGTTCTGGTGGCGCTCGGTTTCATGCTCGCGTTGATTGTGATCGGCTACCGCTATATGCAGGTGCAGAGCTTTCAGCGCTCGGCTTCGCTGCGGCTTTCGATGACTTATGTCTACGCCGTGATACCGATCTCGGCGGGTCTCATGGCCTGGTACGCCCTGGTCGATGTCATAGAACTCATCATCAAGGGCCCCCGGGCGGCCGACACCGGTAGCGACACCGCCGAGGAGCCACCGGTATGACGGCGCTACTGTTCATTGTGTTCTTCGCCTTCATGCTGCTGGGGGTACCCATCGCCCTGGCCATCGGCGCCAGCACGCTGCTCGCATTAAATGCCCAAGGGGTGCCGCTGATGGTGGTCACCCAGCAGATGTTTCAGGGCATCAACTCCTTCGCCCTGGTGGCGGTGCCGATGTTCATCCTCGCCGGCGACCTGATGGCTCAGGGCAAGGTGAGCGAGAAGCTGGTGAATTTCGCCGACTCCCTGTTCGGCTTTCTCAAGGGTGGCCTCTCCATCGTCTCGGTCGGGGCCGGCATGTTCTTTGCCGCCATTTCCGGCTCGGGTGCCGCCACCACCGCAGCCGTGGGCTCGAGCCTGGTGCCGGAGCTCAAGCGCAAGGGCTATGATCCCGCCTCTGCGGCCAGCCTGATTGCCGCAAGCGGCACCATCGGCGTTGTCATTCCGCCCTCAGTGCCGATGATCATCTATGCAGTGATCGCCCAGCAGTCGGTGTCGAAGCTGTTCCTGAATGGCATCATCCCGGGCATCCTCATGGGCATCGGACTCGCCGCCATCGCCATCACTCAGGCCTATCGCCGCAACTATCCACGCGGTACCGAGCTGTCGCTAGCGACGATCTGGCGCACCTTCAAGAGTGCCAGTTGGGGCCTGATGACGCCGGTGATCATCCTTGGGGGGATTTTCTCCGGCATCTTCACCCCAAGCGAAGCGGCAGTGGTGGCCGTCAACTATGCGCTGCTGGTCTCGCTGTTCGTCTATCGCGACCTCAAGCTCATCGAGATCTACCGCATACTGATTCGCTCGGCGATAACCACCTCGGTAATCATGCTGGTCATTGCGACTTCCGCGGTGCTGAGCTGGACGCTCTCCAGCTGGCAGGTGCCTGGCGCCATCGCCCAGGCCGTGCTGTCTCTCTCCACCGACCCCTATGTGATCATGTTGCTCGTGGTGGCGGTTATCCTGCTGACCGGCGTCTTCATCGAAACCGCCAGCGCCTTGATCATTCTTACCCCGGTCTTGCTGCCGCTGGTGTTGCAGCTCGGTATCGATCCGATCCATTTCGGCATCATCATCGTGATGGGTCTGGCCATCGGCATGATCACACCGCCAGTGGCGATCAACCTGTACGTCGCCTCATCGGTCACCCAGCTGCCGCTGGAGCGTATCACCCGAGCCATCCTGCCCTACCTGGTGGGGCTGATCGCCGTGCTCTTGCTGGTGGTCTACGTTCCCATTCTGCTGGGCTGGTCGGGCTAGCAAAATCGTCTTGACGACCGTGCGGCCTGGCCTCAGGCTGGCCGCATGATCGCCATTCTTCGAAGGAATTCCACGTGACATCAATACGACACATCACCATTCTTTCGGGTTTCGTCCTGCTCTCAGGCTGCACCACCTACACCTACGATGACGGCAGCCGCCAGACCCTCTGGGGCGTACCCGCCGAAGAGGAAACGCGGCGCTACGAGGATGATCGCCAGGCCGAGGGCGTACGCTATCGCGTGCCGGGCCAGATCGAAGAGAACCGAAGCGAAGAGTAAATCCGTCGCCGTCAGGAATGCAGGCGCAGCACCACGCTGAGGTTGTTGGCCGGCATCTCTATGGCCTGTTCGAGCATGAAGCCATGCTTGCGGGCCTCGCTTACCACCTGCTCCAGGTCGCGAACGCCCCAACGCGGGTCGCGAGCCTTGAGGTCGGCATCGAAGGCCTCGTTGCTCGGCGCCGTGTGGCGGCCATCGCGTCGATAGGGGCCGTAGAGATAGAGCACGCCGCCCTCGCACAGACGCTCGGCCGAACGCGCCATCAGCGCCTCGCAGACTTCCCAGGGCGAAATATGGATGAGGTTGATTGCCACCACGGCATCGAAGGGGCCCGACGGCCAGATTCCAGCCACGTCCAGCGGCAGTGGTTCGCAAAGATTTTCGAGCCCGGCATGCAGTCGCCAGGCGCTGATGGAACGGCGGGCTTCGGCATTGGGGTCGCTGGGCTGCCAAGTCCAGCCCGGCTTGGCGGCAGCATAATGCACCCCATGCTCCCCGCTACCGCTGGCCACCTCGAGGATGCGCGCCTCCTCCGGCAGGATCATGCTCAAGACATCCAGTATTGGCTGGCGATTGCGAGCCGCAGCCGGGCTCTTCATTCTGCGACTCATGCGCGTGCTTTACTCCATTGGGAAAAAGGTATCACGCCCATGTATGGACGGATGCCCGAGGCAGGTCAAGTGCCGGCGACGATAGCTGCCGGCTCACATTAGCCAATCGGCGTTTCCTCTGCCATGTTGGGAAGGGAAAGGATTCATGCCCAAAGGATTCATGCCCAAGGAGGATGCCCATGACACGTACCGCACGAGTCGAGCCGATCACGCAAGAAACCCAGGATGCGATACTGGTCAGCGGCTGGCGGGTGCTCGACATGACCGACCCCGATACGCCCCAGGAAATATCCCGTCACGACACTGAGCCCGAAGCCATCAGGGCGGCCCGTGATTACGAACATGACACCTCTAACGAGCCAGGGTCGGCACCCGACGATACGCAGGATTACGATGCCTCCGACCCGCAGGGTGGCAAGGACCTGCCTTGACTCTCAAGCGCATCACATACAGCCGGGGACGATCTCTACGCCCCCGGCATGTTTCGATCACGGCACGCCTGAAAGCTGCAACTCCTCGTAGAAAACCGTTATCCCGCACCGCCCCTCCCGTACAGTGCACTGATTGACGCCACTCTAATAAAGGCGTTTAATCGATCGTTTGAAATTAACTAAAATTAACAAGCTCGACTGTACTCCTGTTCACCGTACCAATGCCGTGGGCGACGCAGTTGCGTCCGTGACGTCGCAGGGCTGTAAGAACGATAAAAAGGAGAACGATGTGCTTCCCGCTTCGTTAAGGCTTGCCCTGGAATACTGCGACCAATTGCCCTCCCTGCCGCAAGTCGTACTGCGCGTTATCGAGCCGGCCCGTGATCCCAAGGTGGATCTGCGCGAGATGGTCGCGGCAATCGGCAGCGACCCAGCACTCTCCGTTCACCTTCTATCCCTGGCCAATACCGTTTTCTATGCCAATCAGCGTCCTGTCGAAGATCTGCACCAGGCCGTCAACCGGCTGGGCATCGAGCGCACGCTATCGCTCGCGCTGGGCTGCAGTCTGATCCATACCGCTTCCCGCGAGACACAGGCCAGCATGAACCTCGAGCGCTACTGGCAGCGCTCGCTGGTCAGTGCCATGAGCGCGAAACTGCTCGCCGAGCGCATCGGCCTGGAGTCCCAGAGCAGTATCATCTTTACTGCCGCTCTGCTTCAGGATATCGGCATGCTCGGCATCCAGGCAGTGGACAACGAGCGCTACCTCGAATTGCTGGCCCAAGCCCCGAACCATCGCGTCCTGGCTCAGCTCGAGCGCGAAGTCTATGGGGTCGATCACACTGGCGTCGGCGGTTGGCTTGCCCATCGCTGGAAACTCAGCGCACGTACCGCCGGCTGGATCCGCGACAGTCACCAACCCATGACCTGCGCCGAAAATGACGATGAAAGGGCCAACAATTGCATCGTCGCCTCCGGCTTGATCGCCGATGCCTGGCTGCAGGGTGAGGCAGCCTTGAGCGAGCTTGCCACGCAACTCGCCGCCTACTTCGATCTCGACACCAACGACATGCTTGTCCATCTGATCGACTTGCAGGAGCGGCTGCCGGCCATTGCCACGCTCTATAACGTGCGCCCGCCGGAGTGGCTGGAACCCAGGCAGATCATGCACGAGGCAAAGATGTTGCTGCTCGAACGCACCGCGCGTCTGCAGAAGGATTTGTTACAAAAGGAGCAAGAGCTCGAAAGGTTGCGTCACGAACAGCGGGCACTCGAGCTCAAGGCGAAGCTCGACCCGCTGACCGAGCTGTACAACCGTGAGCACCTGGAGACGACCCTGCGCGAGGAGTTCGACCACAGGCAGCACGGCGGTGCGCCGCTCTCGGTCGTCTTCATCGACCTCGACCACTTCAAGAAGGTCAATGATCGTTTCGGCCATGCCGTCGGCGACAAGGTGCTGATCCGCATCGCCGCCATTCTTCAGCAGGCCATGGAGCAAGAGAAAGTCCACGCCGGACGCTACGGCGGCGACGAGTTCATCCTGATATTGCCTGGATTCGACAAGTGTAGGACTCATGCACTGGCTGAAACCCTGAGGACACGCATTGCCTCGCTCGCTCTGAGTGGTGACCTGCCGCAGCAGGTCACCGCCTCTTTCGGTCTGGCAACCCTCGCCCCTGGGGCACCCTATCGGGACATCGAAGCGCTCATTCGCGCCGCCGACCGCAACATGTACCGCTCGAAGCATGCCGGCCGTGACCGTACCTCGGCTGTCTAGACGGCGCGCCGCCGCAGACCTCGCTCAGCTGAGGCCCCCCGCGTCACTGGGCATTGCTCTGGCAATTGCCTCTTCAGTGCGCTGGTGAGCCGGACGACCTTTCAGGCCATCCCAGTAGGCTTCGAACTCAGGGCGCCGGGGAAGCGTGCCGAACTGCATGCCCCAGCCGATGTGGGAGCCGACATAGACATCGGCGGCGGTAAAGGTCTCGCCAGCGATGTAGCGCCGCCCCGCCACGGCGGAAGCGAGGGTTTCGACAGCCGTATCGTAGCTACCGCAACCGAACTGCATCTGCCGCTCCGCGTTGAGAGTTATGTCGGCGGACTTCAAGGATATCGCCATTTCCAGCGGCCCGGCAGCGAAGAAGAGCCAGCGGAAATAGTCGCCACGCGCCTCGGGGGCCGGTAGCAGCCCGGCCTCCGGAAAGGTCTCTGCCAGATAGGCGCAGATGGCCGCCGCTTCGGTGACCACGGTATCGCCATGACGAATCGCCGGCACCTTGCCCATGGGATTGATGGCGAGGTACTCGGGAGCCTTCATGGAACCCCCGTATTCGAGAACTTCCATACGATAAGGCTGGCCGATTTCCTCCAGCATCCAATGTACGATACCGCCGCGCGACCAAGGGTTGGTATAGAAGACCAGTTCCTGTGCCATTATCGATTGCTCCATTTCTCGGCTTGAGGAGTGAACAGGATAGACCTTGGCAGTGACAGAACATGGCAGTAGGGTTTGCAGCCACTCCTTTTGCAGCACGCCTCTCCTGCGGGGAACGCCTTCTCCTGTGAATACCGCGGTTGGCAACGTAGGGTCGGAGGCTCAGCGGCCCGGCTTCGTGCGGCGGGGTTTGCCCCCCTTTCCGCTCTGGCCGCCGGCCGGCTTGGGTTTCCCATGCAGCGACTTCTTGTTTCTGGCATTGGGTGCCGGCTTCGCTCCGCCTCCCTTGCCGGCGGCTCCAGCTTTTGCCGCTTTTCCCGCAGCGGTCTTACCCTTGACGCGACCGCTCGCAGACGACTTGCCCTTGGCGTCCCGCCTCGCCGTGGCCGCCGTACCCTTCGCGGCCTGCCCCGTCTTGCGCTTGTTGGATGCCCTGGTTGGCGATGGCTTCCTGCTCTTGGCCGAGGCATCGGAACTCGAACTCTCGGTCAAGGCAACGATGGTGTCGACCTCCTTCTGGGTCAGGTCACGCCAGTCCCCCAATGCCAGCCCCTTGAGCGACACGTTCATGATGCGTATGCGTTCGAGTCTGGTGACTTCGTAACCGAATTTTTCGCACATCCGCCGGATCTGGCGATTCAACCCCTGCACCAGCGTTATGTTGAAAACGAAGGTCGACTCCTTGACGACCTTGCAGCGCTTGGTCACCTCTCCGAGAATGCGCACGCCGGAAGCCATCCCCTCGACGAATTCATCGGTAATCGGCTTGTCGACGGTGACCCGATACTCCTTTTCATGATTGTTGCTGGCTCGCAGGATCTTGTTGACCAGATCCCCGTTATTGGTCAGGAAAATCAGCCCTTGGGAATCCTTGTCCAGCCGGCCGATGGGGAAGATACGTACCCCATGTTTGACGAAGTCGACAATGTTGTCCTTCTCGCTCGGCTCGGTGGTACTGACGATGCCCACAGGCTTGTTCAGGGCGATGAACACCAGGTCTTCGGCTTCCTGGGGTTCGATGAGCTGACCGTTGACCTTGACCTCATCGCCGGGAAAGACCTGGTCCCCCGTCTTGGCACGCTTGCCGTTGAGCCACACGTTGCCCTGTTCGACATAGCGGTCGGCTTCGCGCCTGGAGCACAAACCGCTTTCACTGATGTATTTGTTGATACGTGTAGAAGAACCGAAGGCCATGACGCTCTTACCAGAGGGATGCGGGAAACAGTACGGCATTCAAGCATGCTACGCCGTGCCGGTGAAAGCCCCTGTCGGAACGCCCCAGGTCAAGGTGTGCCGACTTCGGCACTTTCGATCACTTCAGGCTCCGCTTTGGCCTGCTCTGCCCACTCCTGCATCGGCTCGGCGCCCAGCAGGGTCTGCTGATAGGCCGTCGCGCGGGGAGAAACCTTCACCCCGTAGCTGGCGAAGCGAAACGCTACCGGCGCGAACATGCAGTCGGCGATGGAGAACTCACCGAATAGCCATGGGCCTCGCCCCTCGTAACGCTCCTGACACTGTGCCCAGATGCGGTCGATGCGCTCGATTTCTGCCGCAAGGGTCTCGGTTATTTCCACGCGCCGACCGCTGGCCCGGCAGTTCATCGGCATACGAGTTCGCAGCTCGACGAAACCGGCGTGCATCTCGGCGCTGAGCGAGCGAGCTTCGGCGCGCTCCTGACGAGCCGCCGGCCAACCAGCGCCGGAAAGGTACGCTTCGGAAATGTACTCGCAGATCGCCAGCGAGTCCCATACCAGGATGTCGTCGTCACGCAATACCGGTACTTTTCCCGCATCGCTATGTGCAGCCAAGGTTTCCCGAGTGGAAGACTGTGCCAGGGGCACGCGAATCTCCTCGAACGACAGGCCATGCATACGCAGCAGTAGCCAGGGTCTCAGCGACCAGGAAGAGTAGTTCTTGTTTCCGATGACCAGTTTCAAGCCGCCTCCCGTAAGGTTGCGATGTCGGCATTCGAGGCACTTCTACGGGTGCCTCATGTCGACTAGCCAAGTAATATGTATAGACAGCCCGGGACAGGATTCAATCATATGGGAAGTCCCCTTCCTCTCTACTTGCAGATACAACAGCACCTGCTGGAAAGAATCCATACCGGAGACTGGCCGGCACATCACCAGATCCCCCCGGAGGAGCAGTTGGCCCGCGATTTCGGCGTCAGCCGAATGACCGCCAACAAGGCGATCCGGGATCTGGTCCAGCAAGGATATCTCACTCGCCAGCCTGGGCTAGGTACCTTCGTCACCGACCGCAAGGCAGAGTCGTCGCTGGTTGAGGTGCACAACATCGCCGAAGAGGTCCGCGGGCGTGGACACGCCTACAGCAACGACGTACAGCGCGCCGAGTCGATCGCCGCCGACGATGAAGTTGCGCTGCGTCTCGGCGTGCGACTCGGTACGCGGGTTTTTCATACCCGCATCGTGCATCGCGAGAACGGTGTCCCGATCCAGCTGGAGGATCGCTTCGTCAACCCGCGCTGGGTGCCAGGCTATCTGGAAACCGACTTCAGCCGACACACGCCCAATGAAATCCTGGTGGCCGCCTGTCCCATCACCGACATCGAGCACGTTGTCGAAGCGATTCTGGTCGATGCCGCGACGGCAGCGTGCCTTGAAAGCGACCATGCTCAGCCCTGCCTGAGCATGACCCGACGCACCTGGTCGGGTGAGCACTTGATCAGCTACGCCCGGCTTATCCACCCTGGGGATCGCTACAAGCTGCGCAGCTCAGTTCACCGCAACAACGGCTGATGCCCGCCACGCAAAAAGGCAGGCACCGCGCGCTGCCTGCCTCCTTGTAGCGGCGTCGCGGCACTAGCCCACGCTGACCAGCTGCGCCAGAAACCCTGCGGGAACCGCCAGCATCAGGCTCAGAGCAACCCGAATGAACCACACCACCACGATACGCCCGACCGTCAGCGGAATGCTGGTAGCCAAGATGCAGGGAATCGAGGCGGAGAAGAACAGTACGGCGGAAACCGATACCACCCCGGCGGCAAAGCGAGCGACGAACTCGGCCTCGGCCATCAGCAGAGCCGGCAGGAACATCTCGGCGAGCCCGGCAGCGGACGCCTGGGCCAGCGCCATGCCATCCTCGAGGCCCCAGATCGCCACGAAGGGATAGAACAGCAGGCCCAGCCACTCGAAGAGCGGTGTGTACTTGGCAGCCAGCAAGCCCAACAAGCCCACCGACATGATCGACGGCAGGATGCTGATCGCCATCAGCAGTCCTTCACGAACGTTGAGCGCCACGCTGCGATGCAGCCCCGGCGCCTTTTCCGCCACCTCGAGGCCGGTACGCCAGGCCGTGGCGAGCCGCTTCCCGGGGATCGCGTCAGGCTCGCCGTCGGTTCTGGCGTTGTCGAAACGCGACAACGGCGGCAAGCGCACGGTGACGGCAGTGACGATGAAGGTGATCGCCAGAGTCAGCCAGAAGTAGAGATTCCACACGCTCATCAGATCCAGGGTGCGCGCCACGATGATCATGAAGGTGGCGGAAACCGTGGAGAAGCCGGTGGCGATGATCGCCGCCTCACGGGCCGAGTACTGCCCCGCCTGATAGACCCGGTTGGTGATCAAAAGGCCAATCGAATAGCTGCCCACGAACGAGGCCACGGCATCGATGGCCGAGCGCCCGGGCGTTCGCCAGATCGGACGCATGACCGGCTGCAGCAGAACGCCGATCAGCTCGAGCAACCCGTAGCTGATCAGCAAGGCCAGGAATACCGCGCCGATGGGGACGATCAACCCTACCGGTATCACCAGCCGATTGAACAGGAACGGCAGCATGTCCGGCTCGTGCAACAGGGCCGGCCCCCAGCCCGTCATGGCCATTATGGCGACGGCGACCCCGGCCAGTTTGAGCACGGTGAAGATTCGCTCGGTCAGGCTTCGGCGCCAGCTCCCCTTCCACAGCGGGTAGGCAGCACCCGCGACAATCAGCACCAGCGCGTACAGACCCGCGGCATCGCCCATCAGCTCGCGCGCCCCGGTCACCATGTGATCGAGCAGTATGGTGCTTCTCCCGCCGATGGTGACGGGAATGAAGAAGATCAATATTCCCAGCGCGCTGGGTACGAACAGTTTGGCTACGGTGAGCCAGCTGACACTGCGCATGTCCCGGGTGGCTGATTCGGGAATCGCCATTGGTGTCGTCCTCGCATTGTGATTGTGGTTGCGTTGCGGCTGGGCGCAGCCGTAATACGCCAGTCTCTTATTTGTATATACATTACGTCAGTACCACACGCCATCCGCAGGTGCATGCTCCTGGGTAGACCTTAGTTCAACGGCAAGGAACGCACAGCGAGCCTCGGCACACTTTAAAGCCCTCTACTCCGCTGTTTTGATGTTTTATTCCCCTCCCCCGGCAGCCGTTCCATTGAGTATGCCCCGGGCCTTGTCCAGGGAGGACTTGACGAATGTCGAAAGAGATCTTAAATGTATATACAATAGCTGGTACACGACGATATCAGGAGCCCCTATGTCTGCGATACTCAAGCCGAGTCGAATCTGGCACGGCGTCACGCTGTTCGATGGCCGGGACACTCGCTCCGAGCCGATGACGGTCATGGCGGCGGGCGCAACCATCGTCGGCGTGGTCCCCACCAGCCAGGTGGATGAAAGAGAGTTCGCCCACTGCGAGGTCATGAGTCGCGGCGGCGTCATGACGCCGGGCATGGTGGATTGCCACACCCACCTGGTATTCGGCGGCTCGCGGGCCGACGAGTTCGAACGACGTCTCGAAGGCGCGAGCTACGAGGAGATCGCCCGCAGCGGCGGCGGCATCCTAAGCACCGTACGCGCCACGCGCGCGGCCAACGAGGAAACGCTCTTCGCTCTGGCCAAGCCGCGCCTGGAAGCGCTGATACGCGAAGGTGTAACCACCGTAGAGATCAAGTCCGGCTACGGACTTACCGTGTCCGACGAGCTGAAGATGCTGCGCGTGGCGCGCCGCCTGGGCGAGGAGATGCCGGTGCGAGTGGTGACCACCCTGCTTGGCGCCCACGCTCTACCGCC
>NZ_JAFIFK010000036.1 GCF_020832045.1 Halomonas sp. | reverse complement strand
CTGCTGCCGAGCCACTGACCCGGCCGCCAAGCTGAGGTAAGATACGCTGCCCCGACCCGTAAAGTCGGGGCTTTCGTTGGCCTGTACCTTCCCCTTAGGTCCGATTCTCCAGCCCAAGAGCCGTTATGAATGCCATCGTTCTGGCCATCCTGGTCATGGTCACCCTAAGCCTTGCCCGAGTTTCAGTCGGCTTCGCCCTGATCGCCGCCAGCCTGGTTGGCGGGCTGGTGGCAGGCATGCCCATCGGTGAGATCATGGACGCCTTCAACCAGGGGCTCGGCAATGGCGCCACCATTGCTCTCTCCTACGCCGTGCTGGGCGCCTTCGCCGTTGCCCTGGCACGCTCCGGTGTCACCGAGCTGCTCGCCGAGAGAGCGATTCGCGGCCTGCATCTGGACGACCAACCGTCGAGCCGCCGCTGGGTCGCCTTCACTCTGCTGGGCGCGCTGCTCGCCGCGGCGGTGAGCTCCCAGAACCTGATCCCGGTGCACATCGCTTTCATCCCGGTGCTGGTGCCGCCGCTGCTCAAGCTGATGAACCACCTGCGTCTGGATCGCCGCGTGGCCGCCTGTGTCATCACCTTCGGTATCACCGCCCCCTATATGCTGCTGCCGGTGGGCTTCGGTGCCATCTTCCTCAATGACATCCTGCTGGCCAACCTCAATGAAAGCGGCGCCGAGCTGGGTCTGGAAGTGACACGCGGCATGGTGCCCATGGCCATGCTGATGCCCATCGGCGGCATGGCGCTGGGGCTCGCCGTCGCCGTGCTGTTCAGCTATCGCCAGCCGCGCCGCTATGAGGACCGCGACCTGGCTCACGGCGACGAGACGCCAGCCGAGGCCGCTCGCCACCTGGCGCCATGGCAAATGGCCGTGCTGGCCGCCTCGCTGGTGGGCACCGTCGCGATCCAGCTGCTCTCGGGCTCGATGGTGCTGGGTGGACTGTTCGGCTTCGCCCTGCTATCCGTCAGCGGCGTGTTCCGCTGGCACGAGCAGGACGACATCTTCACCGAAGGCATGCGCATGATGGCGCTGGTGGGTTTCATCATGATCAGCGCGGCGGGTTTCGCCGGGGTGATGCAGGCCACAGGAGAAGTGCCTGCCCTGGTGGAAGGTTCGGCGGAGCTCATCGGCGACAACAAGGGCCTGGCGGCACTGATCATGCTGCTCGTCGGCCTGTTCATCACCATGGGAATCGGCTCGTCGTTTTCCACCGTGCCGATCATCGCTTCGCTCTATGTGCCGCTGGCGCTCAGCTTCGGCTTCTCGCCCATGGCCACCATTGCCCTGGTGGGCACCGCCGCAGCGCTGGGCGATGCCGGGTCGCCGGCTTCCGACTCGACCCTAGGCCCTACCGCAGGGTTGAATGCCGACGGCCAGCATGACCATATCCGGGACACCGTGATACCGACCTTTCTGCACTACAACCTGCCGCTGATCGGCTTCGGCTGGCTGGCCGCCATGGTGCTCTAGGCCACGTCTCTCACGCCAAGCCGCAGCAGCTCTTGAACTTGCGACCGCTGCCGCAAGGGCAAGAGTCGTTGCGGCCGGGTTTGAGTCGTTCGAGCGAGGGCTCGCCATCGATATAGAACCAGCGGCCCTCCTCATGCACGAAACGCGAGCTCTCCTCTAGCCTGCCCCAGCGCCTGCCTTCACAAAAAGTGGCGCGAAAATGCACGCGTCCACGCTCGCCTTGCATGTCGTGATCGAGAACGTCGAGATGCACCCAGCGGGTGGCATTGTCCAGGTGCAGCTCGGTGGGCCGGGTGCTTGGGTGCCACGTCTCAAGCAGGTAAGGGTGCAGTCCGAGGGCAAAGGCGCTGAAACGGGAACGCATCAACACCTCGGGGGTGGGTGCCGTCGCACCGGCATGATAGTGACCGCAGCATTCGCTCAAGTTCAGCTCACTGCCACAGGGACAGCGCGTGTTAGTGGCAGACATCGTCTCTCCGTTCCATTTAGGGTCATCATCATAGCGCAAGGCCCAGGGCATGGTGGCGCAACAGGATACCCACCGAAACAGGGCGGCGCTTTCCTCTCACTCTTCACTGTTCCTACACTAGGGCCAAGACGCACCTGCACTCGCCATGACAGGGGTTGTCAGGAGCTGCGACGAGCCCAGGCCTTCCCGTCCCATGGCAGCTAGCCGGTAATATCGATGTGACAAGGAGTTGGTGGCGTAAATTGCGCTGGATCACTGCAATGCAGCACCGTGTATGTTACATCTGGACGACTTTCACCACGCTATCGGAGATAAGGAAATGGCCGATCGCCAAGAAGATTCCCGCACCGCCTGGCACGCCTTGCCCTTGGCAGAAGCCCAGGAAAAGCTCGACAGCAGCAGCGATGGGCTGAGCGACGAGGAGGCCAAGTCACGCCTGGACAAGTACGGCCCCAACCAGCTCAAGCAGGAGGAAGGACGCCCCTGGTGGCGGCGCCTGCTCGAACAGTTCAACAATATCCTGATGATCATCCTGCTGGTGGCGGCGGTGGCGAGCCTGGCGCTTGGTCACATGCTGGATGCTGCCGCCATCGTGGGGGTGGTGATCATCATTGCGCTAATCGGCTTTATCCAGGAGGGCAAGGCCGAAAAGGCCCTGGAGAGCATACGCAACATGCTCTCGCCACAGGCATCGGTGCTGCGCGGCGGCAGGCGCCAGACCATCGAGGCCGAAGAGCTGGTGCCTGGCGACATCGTCATGCTGGAGAGTGGAGACCGCGTGCCGGCGGATCTTCGCTTGCTCGAGGCCAAGCGCCTGCGCACCGAGGAAGCCGCCCTCACCGGCGAGTCCACCCCGGTGGACAAGCAGACGGACCCGGTCGAAGAGGACGCCGACCTGGGCGACCGCAGCGCCATGGTCTTTGCCAGCACTATCGTGGTTCAGGGCACCGCCCAGGGTCTGGTGGTGGAAACCGGCACCCAGACCGAAATAGGTCGCATCTCAGAAATGCTGCGTGGTGTCGAACAGCTGAAGACGCCGCTATTGCAACAGCTCGACCGTGCCGGACGGGTGCTGGCGTTCTTCATTCTCGGTGCCGCCGCCCTGACCGCCGCCATCGGGGTGGTACTGCATGGCGAACCGATCAGCGCCATGTTCATGGCGGCGGTGGGCCTGGCCGTTGCCGCCATCCCGGAAGGCCTGCCGGCCATCGTCACCATTACCCTGGCGCTGGGCGTGCAGGTCATGGCCAAGCGCAACGCCATCATTCGTCGGCTACCGGCGGTGGAAACGCTAGGCTCCATCTCCACTATCTTTTCTGACAAGACCGGCACGCTGACCCGTAACGAGATGACGGCCCAGGCGATCTGGCTACCCGAGGGCGAGTTTCGACTCTCGGGTATCGGCTTCGCTCCGGAAGGCAAGTTGCACAAGGCGCCGGAAAATGCCGATAACGACGAGAACGGAGAAGAGATCATCCTGGAGGACTCTCCGGCACTCGCTCACTTCCTCAAGGTCGGTGTGCTGTGCAACGACGCCGAGCTTGCCGAAGAAGATGAGCGCTGGACGATTCACGGCGACCCCACCGAGGGAGCCCTGGTGGTGGCCGGTGCCAAGGGCGGCCTGGAAACCGCTGAACTGCGAGAGGAGCACCCCCGCGAGGATTCGATCCCCTTCGAATCCGAACGCAAGTACATGGCTACCCTCAACGATCTGGACGGTAAACGCCTGCTGGTCAAAGGTGCCCCCGACCGTCTCCTGGAGATGTGCCACAAGGTACGCGGCGACGATGGCGATAGCGATCTGGATCAGGAAATGTGGGAGGAACGGATCCATGACCTCTCCTCCCGAGGGCTGCGCGTGCTGGCCCTGGCGGAAAAGGATGCAACGAACATCAGCGGTGACCTGAACGACGAAGATGCTGAGGAAGGGCTCGTGCTGCTGGGTCTGGTCGGGCTGCTCGATCCACCGCGGGAGGCCGCTATCGAGGCCGTCAAACAGTGCCTCGAGGCAGGCATCCGACCGGTGATGGTCACCGGCGACCACGCCGTGACGGCCAAGGCCATTGCCGAGCAGCTCGGCTTTGCCCATACCGACCGCGCCCTGACCGGCCGCGAAATCGAGGAGATGACCGACGAGCAGCTCGAGGATTGCATCCTCGAGATCGACGTCTTCGCCCGTGCGGCGCCAGAGCACAAGCTGCGCCTGGTGAAGGCGATGCAGGCCAAGGGCGGTATCTGTGCGATGACCGGCGACGGCGTCAACGACGGCCCGGCACTCAAACGGGCGGACGTGGGTGTCGCCATGGGTATCCAAGGCACCGAAGCGGCCAAGGAAGCCGCCGAGATGGTCCTGGCCGATGACAACTTCGCCACCATCGTCGGTGCCATAGAGGAAGGTCGCAAGGTCTACGACAACATTCGCAAGACCGTTACCTTCATTCTTCCCACCAATGGCGGTCAGGGCCTGGCCATCATGCTGGCCGTACTGGCCGGCACGATGCTGCCGGTCACACCCTTGCAAGCGCTGTGGGTCAACATGGTGGTGGCGGTTACCCTGGGCCTGGCGCTGGCCTTCGAGAAGGCCGAGGACGACATCATGCGGCGGGAACCCCGCGATCCATCCGCCGCCCTACTCGATCTGTTCCTGCTATGGCGCGTGGTATTCGTCTCGATCCTGCTGCTTGCCGGCGTATTCGGCATGTTCCTTTGGATCACGCAGCTTCAGGGCGGTAGTGAAGAAATGGCGCGCAGCGGTGCGGTGAACATGTTGGTCATGGGCAGCGCCGCTTACCTGATCAACAGCCGCTTCCTAGTCAACAGCACCCTGTCCATTCACGGGATCTTCGGCAGCCGGCCGGTATGGCTCGCCATCGGACTGGTGGTGCTGCTGCAGCTGGGATGGACCTACATTCCCTTCATGCAAACGGTTTTCGGCAGCGCCGCTCTGTCGCCCATACACTGGATGGTCATCGTGGCCGGCAGCATCGCACTGTATCTCATCGTAGAACTGGAAAAGTGGGTACTGCGCAAGCGCGACGCCTCCGACAGCAGCAACAGCGTGGGTCGCCGTGACGAGGCAACGACGTCTGCCAACTAGGCCACGCAACTGGCGCAACTGGGCAGGCCGACTAGGCCTGCTCACGGGGCTGTGGTGGATTATCAGCGGCGGCGAGGCGGAGAGCTGGCGCTGGGGGTTACCTGCCATCATCGCCGCCTCGCTGGTGATGCCGGCTCCCGATCTGCCGCTACGGCCATCGGCCTGGTTGCGCCTGTTGCCGCTCGCATTATGGCTAGGTTTACGCGGCGGAGTCGAAGTCGCCTGGCTTGCCAGTCGTCCCCGTATGCGGCTCGACACACGCCTCATAGAACATCGCTGGCTAACGCTGGAGGCGCCCGCCGGTCGGCTCTTCATGGCCAGCCTGATCAATCTTCTACCTGGCACACTGACCATTCGCATCGAGCATGATCGTCTCCAGGTGCATGTGCTGCACTATCGCGACGGCATCGCCGATGCGCTGTGTCGGCTTGAACGTTACATCGCTCCCCTTTTCAACAGCACCGATCGTCGCGATGAGGAGGCAGCATGACGCCGATATATCTGTCCGCCGCCATCCTGCTGCTGGCCAATGCCGGGGTCGGGGCCTGGCGGATCTGGCATGGCCCCACCAGCGCCGATCGCATGGTCGCCGCGGAGCTGATCACCACCACCACTGTCGCCGTATTGTTGGTTTTGAGCGCGCTTGTCGAACAGCCGGTCCTTATCGACGTTGCCCTTCTCTTTGCCCTGCTCGCCGCGGTGGCCATGGCCAACTTCGTCACCCGTACCTGGACGCTACTGCGCGAGGACAGCCAGGCCCGCGACGAGGCCGGTCATGACTGAGTGGCTTAGCGTCGCCAGTCACGTACTGGTGGTGGCCGGTATATTCTTCTTCCTGGCCGGAAGCCTGGGTCTGGTGCGTTTTACCGACGTCTACGGCCGACTCCATGCGCTGACCAAGGCCGACAACCTGGGGCTTGGTCTGCTCTGTACCGGCCTGGCTCTTCAGGCTAGCGGCCTGGCCGAAGCGGCAAAGATCATGTTGGTCTGGGTATTGGTACTGGTGGCATCGGGCATCGGCGCCACCCTGGTCGCTTCGACGGCGGCCGCCTGCGGCATTCGTCCCTGGCTCAAGCGGGCTTCCGCGGAGCGGGAGGCGGCCAAGAGGCCGGCGGAATGACAGCACTGACCGTGGGTTTTGATCTGCTGCTCAGTGCCGCGCTGCTCTGGCTCGCATGGCAGGCACTCTTCTTGCCACTACGCTTTGCCGCCGTGGTGCATTTCATGGCCTTCAATCTACTCATGGCACTGGTCTGGGTACGCCTGGAGGCGCCGGACGTCGCCTTGGCGGAAGCCGCCATCGGCGCGGGGGTGACGGGTGCACTGCTGCTCACCGCGCTGGGACGCTTGCCCGGCGGCGGCAGCCGTCGCGCCCACCCTCGTCGATGGCACCGTTACTGGCGCTACCTGGCCATCTTCAGTGCCTTCGTTAGCGCCGTCTGGCTGGCCTGGAGCGTTCAACATCTCCCGCGTCCCGGCCTAACAACCGAGATAATGGCCGCATTGGACACCACCGGCGTCAGCCATGCCGTCACCGCGGTACTGCTCAACATCCGCGCCATCGATACGCTGCTCGAGGTCGCTGTCATGCTGGGCGCCGTCATGCTGGTCTGGTCTCTGGGCCCTGCGCTTCGGCCGTTCGCCCCCGCTACCGCCCTGCCTGGCCTTCCGGCGCTGTCGCGTCTGCTACACCCTCTGTTCCTGCTCGTTCCCACCTATCTACTGTGGCGCGGCGCCCATGCCCCCGGTGGCGCCTTCCCTGCCGGTGCGGTACTGGGAGCCGGCGGCATTCTATTGCTGCTTGCCGACGGCGTAAGCTGGATGCAGCAGCCGCGCTACAACCTTCTCCTACGTTTGCTGCTGATCGCCGGACTGGCACTGTTCGTCGTCGTCGGCCTGGGCGGCCTGTTATTGACCGGTACTTTCCTGGCGATCCCCCAGGCTCAGGCCAAGGCCGTGATCCTGGCCGTGGAGGTAGCCACCGCACTCTCGATTGCTTTGATGCTGATGGCGCTCTACCTGTATGGAGAGCCCGGCCGATGAGCGTCTTTTATGCGACCGTCGCTTCTCTGCTGTGCGGCATGGCTATCATCAGCCTATTTCGCACCCAAGACCTCCTGCGCCGAATCCTGGCACTCAACGTCATGGCGAGTGCCGTCTTCCTAATGCTAGTCACCATTGCACACACTGACGCGGGGATCGATCCGGTCCCCCATGTGATGGTCCTGACCGGCATCGTGGTAGCCGTCAGTACGACGGCCGCAGCGCTAGGGTTGACGATCCGCGCCCATGAGCGCCGCCGCCATGAGGAGTCGCAATGACGGCATCAGGGGCATCCTGGGCGCTATCGTCGTTGATTGCCGTACCGCTGAGCCTATCGATTCTGGCGCTCGTCGGCATCTTGTCTCCCCGCCGTCAGGTATCGCTAGGGCTAGCCGCCAGCCTGATCTGCCTGGGCCTGACCTTTCCCGTCATACTGAGCGGGGAAGTGATCACCATTGCCGTGGGGCAATGGCCACCACCGTTGGGCATTGTCTGGCATCTCGACCTGCCCACACTGTTGATGCTTAGCATGACCGCCATGGTGGCGAGCTGCGCCAGCCTGGCCCTGCTCGCGGATCGATCAAGCTCTGCGGACCGGCACCTCTGGCCGCTGTGGTGGATGATGTGGGCCGGCATCAATGCATTGCTGCTGTCACAGGATCTTTTCAATCTCTACGTAACGCTTGAACTCGTCACCCTGGCCGGCGTCGGCTTGGTAGCACGCTCCCCCCACGACCCCTTCGGCGATGCTGCGCTGCGCTACATGATGGCCTCACTGCTGGCTTCCTTGCTGTATCTACTGGGTGTTGCGCTGCTTTACGGCCAGACCGGGCGGCTCGACCTCGATATGCTGGGCGACGCTCTCGAGGATGGCTCAACCGTACGTCTGGCGGCCACCCTGCTCACCCTTGGACTCTTGATCAAGGCCGCCATGGTGCCGCTGCATACGTGGCTTCCCGCCGCCCATGCCAACGCCCAGCCCCCCGTCAGTGCCATGCTATCCGCCGTAGTGGTAGCGGTTACTCTGTTCGTACTTTGGCGGCTGTGGCTGGCTCCGCTGGCCCAACTGCAGAGCGGCCAGCATCAGTGGCTGGCGCTTACCGGCGCCGTAGCCCTCTGCTGGGGCGGTGTACAGGCAGCCTTGCAGACGCGACTCAAGCTCTTGATAGCTTGGTCAACCCTCTCCCACAGCGGTTACGCACTACTGCTATTGGGACTCAACGCCAACACGACCTGGCCCTCCCGGATCGGAGAACACAGCCCTGCTTTTCACGGCGGCCTGCAGCTCTTGATCGCCCATGGCCTGGCCAAGGGCGCCCTTTTCCTTGCCGCCGGCGCCATCGTTGCCGCCCACGGCCATGACCGTCTCAGCCGACTCCCCGGCGACGCCGAACGCCTGCCACTGGTGTGGCTGGCCATGGCGCTGGCGGGTCTCAGCCTTCTGGGCATACCCCCTACCGGCGGCTTTATCGGTAAGTGGTGGCTGGTGCAAGGAGCGTTGGCGCAAGGTCACCACGTTATTGTCGCGGTAGCACTACTCGGCACGTTCGTTACCGCCGCCTGCCTGTGGCGTCTATTCGATCTCGGCCTGCGCCCCATGGAGCGTCGGGAAACGGACCGAGGCTCCCACCCCGTCCACAGCGCCACCGTCCGCTATCTTACTTGGCTGGCGCTGGGACTTGCCGGGCTGGCCTGGGCCCTGGGGCCAGCCTCGTCTCTGATCGCTCCCCATATCCTGGGACCGAGACTGGCCGTGGACGGCGTGGGTCTGGCCTTTTTGCTCCCCGCATTATGCATCTGGCCGGTCGTGCTGTTGGCTACCCATATCTGGCGCAATACCTTCCCTGCCGCAAGGCGCCTCCTGGCCATCATGGCGGCCGCCGCCGTTATACACCTGATCACGCTACTCGCAGCGGACCTGGTGACCTTCTACGCGGGAGCTGCCTTGCTCAGCCTACTGGGCTGGGCCATGGTTCAGCACGATGGGCACCAGCCGGCACGTTTGGCCGGCTTGGGCTACCTGCTCATGCTGCTGCTGGCAGAAGTGGCGATGCTGGCAGGGCTTGCCATGATCGCCAATGAAACGAACGACCTGCGCTTCACCAGCCTGACGAGTCACGAGCTGCCGCCGCTGGCCCTGGCCTGCATGGCACTGGGCTTGGCCATCAAGGCGGGGGTTATCGGTGTGCATGCCTGGCTCCCGCTGGCGCACCCCGTGGCGCCGCCCATGGCCAGCGCCATTCTCTCGGGACTGATGATCAAGCTCGGTCTGCTGGGCGCCCTGCGCTTACTGCCTCTCAGCGACCTCACCCCCGCCTGGGGCCCCACCCTGGTGGCGGTGGGTCTGGCGGCGGCGGTGTACGCGGCACTGCGCGGCGTATTTCATGACCATTCGAAGGTCGTACTGGCCTGGTCGAGCGTGAGCCAGATGGGACTGCTCACTGCGCTGCTCGGCCTGGTACTCCTGAAGAAAACACCTGACGCGGCCATGACTGCCCTGCTGCTGTTGGCAGCGACCCACGCATTGGCCAAAGCGTCGCTGTTCCTGGGGGCGGGTATCGCCAACCGTGTGCGAGGCAGGGATCGCCGGCGGGTACTGTTTGGCATGCTGCTGCCTGCCCTGGCGCTTGCCGGTGTGCCGCCGGCAGGCGGTGTGCTGGTCAAGTCAGCCATGGAAAGCGCCCTGATGGGGAGTGGCTGGCCCGGCTGGCTGCTGACCCTCTCCGGTATTGCCACTGGGTTGCTGATGCTGCGCCTGCTCTGGCTGCTATGGCTGTTGCCGCCTGCGCGACAGACACTGCACATGCCCGGCTGGCTCTGGCTCAGTTGGGCGGCCCTGGCATTCCTTCCCGTACTGGTGGCCTGGGGATGGCACTGGCAGTCGCCCCTCACCCCTGACACGCCGGGCACGCTGCTCGCAGGTTTGCTGGCACCAACGTTCGCACTCGGGATTGCGGCAATAGCGCTGTTCGTCGGGGCTCGGATGCCTCGCACGACCCATGCTCGACGCGCATGGCGCAAGGCCCTGCAACGGCGCGGTCGGCACCTGCTTCAACGGCTGGTCTGGAAGCTCAAACGAGCTGAGGCCTGGCTGCAGCCATGGCCCGCCTTCGGCATCTCTCTGGGCATAATGGCACTGGGCATGGTGGTGACGACACAGCTGGCCGGCTGAACACGATCAAGCCATGTTCAGGAGCGTCGCTTGGTTCGCGATGTGGCCTCGGCGGAAAGCGGGTCCTCGGGCCACGGGTGCTTGGGGTAGCGGCCGCGCATCTCGCGACGTACCTCGGCATAGCCATTGGCCCAGAAACTGGCGAGATCCGCCGTGACCTGCAGCGGACGCCGCGCCGGCGAGAGCAGGTGCAGCAGCACCGCGACGCGCCCGTCGGCAATGCGTGGCGATTCGCGCCAGCCAAAGGTCTCCTGCAGCTTCACCGCCAGCACCGGCGCCCGGCCCTCCAGGCACGGCGTATAGTCGAGGCGTACCCGCGAGCCGCTGGGCACCTCGAGACGCTCCGGTGCCAGTTCATCGAGCCGACTGCGCAGCGACCAGTCGAGACTATCGAGCAGAAAGCGGCCAAGCGGCAGCCGCGCCAGCGCGTCGAGGCTTCTGACGCCATCGAGGTGCGGACCCAGCCAGGCGTCGAGATTCTCAAGCAGTGCGCCGCTAGACCAGTCGGCCCATTCTTCCCCCAGTGTCTCTCGCAGCAGCGCCACCCTGCCGCGCAGCTGTTCGGCGCCTTCGTCGAAGGGCAGCGCCCCGCGGCGGCGAAGCGCTTCGAGCAGCGCCTGGCGCACCGCCTCCGCAGGTAACGACTGCAGCGGCTTGCGCTCGAGCACCACGGCCCCCAGGCCGCGCACCTGCTCGCCGATCAGACGCCCCTGGTCCTCCGACCACTCGAGGCTCGCCCGCCATTCGCGCACTTCGGGAAACAGCGCTTCGAGCCGCGTCCGCTCGATGGCGACCCCACGATAGATCCGCGCACCGCTGGCCTGACCGTCGAGGTCGGCCGCCACCATCAGCTCGGTGTGGGCCAGCGGATGGCGCTCGGGCAGGGTCGCCAGGCTACCGGACGCCAGACGAAAGCGTCCCGGCCCGGCTTCCGGCTGGATACGCTGCGCCACCCGATCCGGATACGCCAGTGCCAGCAGCTCCCCCACCGGGGCCAGAGTCTTGACCTCCAGCCTCACGCCACCAATGCGCGCCAGTCGCTGGGCCTCGCGCTGCCATTGCCGATGGGCGGCGGGCTCGGCCAGGCGGGCCTGGAGCGTGCGTTCCAGGTCCTGCTCACCGTCGAGATCGCGCCCCTCCAAGGTTGCCACCAAGGCACAGGCCAGCGGCACGGCGTCGAGCCCGCCGGCTCGCGTCAGCATCGCGGCCAGGCGCGGATGGGTGGGCCAGCGGACGCTGGCGCGGCCCAGCTCGGTGAGCAGGAAGCCCTCATCCATCAGCCCGAGCCGTTGCAGCAGGTGACGCCCCGTGGCCAGCGCACCGGCCGGCGGCGGCGTGATCCAGCTCAGGGTATTGGGCTCGACGATCCCCCAGCGGGCAAGCTCGAAAGCCAGCGGCGCCAGATCGGCCTGCAGCATCTCGGGCTCGCCGTGGGCGACGAGTGGCTGCTCCTCGGCCCACAGCCTCAGGCACAGACCGGGGCCTTGGCGCCCGGCGCGTCCGCGGCGCTGGTCGGCGCTGGCGCGGTTGACGCGGCGGGTCTCCAGTCGCGACAGGCCACTGCGTGGCTGGAACACCGGCACCCGCTCCTGTCCGACATCGACGACAATACGCACCCCGTCCACGGTGACGCTGGATTCGGCGATGGCGGTGGAGAGCACCACTCGCCGTCGACCGTCGGGCTCGGGTCGAAGCGCCCGGCGCTGCTCTTCCAGGGGCAGCCGCCCGTGCAGTTCGCGCACTGCAAGTTCGGGCACGCGGCTCGCCAGCTCGCGCGCCAGGCGGCGTATCTCGGCCACCCCGGGCAGAAACACCAGGGCATCGCCTTCGCTCAGGGAGAGGGCTTCCATTACCGCCTTGGCCTGCTGGCTCGCGGCGTCATCCCGGGAATTGATATGAGTGCTGAGCGGACGGTAGCGCGTTTCCACCGGAAAGCTGCGCCCCTGGCTCTCGACCAGCGGCGTCTCCTCGCCCAGCACGCCGAACAGCGCCTCGACGTCCAGGGTTGCCGACATTACCAGGAGGCGCAGGTCGTCACGCACCGACTGGGCATCCAGCGCCAGGGCCAAGCCGAGATCGGCCTCGAGACTGCGCTCGTGGAACTCGTCGAAGACGATGCCCATCACGCCTTCGAGCAGTGGGTCGTCCTGCAGCATGCGGGTGAGAACCCCTTGGGTCACCACCTCGAGTCGGGTGTTCGGCCCCACCCGGCTCTCGCCGCGCATGCGGTAGCCCACGGTTTCGCCGACCGTCTCCCCCAGGCTGTCCGCCATGAAGCCCGCGGCCAGGCGTGCAGCGACTCGTCGCGGTTCGAGCAGCAGCAGGCGGCCCTGACGGCGCTCACCCTGACACCATGGCTCATCGAGCAGTGCCAGCGGCACCCGGGTGGTCTTGCCCGCCCCCGGCTCGGCCACGAGCAGCGCGCGGCAATGTTGCCCCAACGCCTCTCGAATGGCGCTAAGCTGGGCATCGATGGGAAGCTCACTGCCGACTGTCATCGAATTGTCATCTCGTTTCATATACGATTTGCCATATATTTCAGGCGCATTGCATCAGCTCAACTCAGCATTCCGCCTCACATCACACATCTCATCTAATAAAAGGAGCGCCCCATGACCCTTCGCATCGGCATCAACGGCTTTGGCCGCATTGGTCGCCTGGCGCTGCGTGCCGGCTGGTCGAATCCCGATCTCGAGTTCGTGCGCATCAACGACCCGGGTGGCGACGCCGCCACCTTCGCCCACCTGCTGCAATTCGACTCGGTGCACGGCCAGTGGACCGGCGGCGGCGATGATATCACGTCGACCGAGGGCACAATCGTGGTGGCCGGCCAGCGCATCGCCTTCACTTCTAACCGCGAGATCGCCGACACCGAATGGTCCGACTGCGACGTGGTGATCGAGTGCTCCGGCAAGATCAAGACCAGCGAGAAGCTCCAGGGCTATCTCGACCAAGTGGTGAAGCGCGTGGTGGTCAGCGCCCCGGTGAAAGAGGAAGGCGTGCTCAACGTGGTGGTGGGCGTCAACGACCACCTGTTCGATCCGGCCAAGCACCGCATCGTCACCGCCGCGAGCTGCACCACCAACTGCCTGGCACCGGTGGTCAAGGTGATCCACGAGCAGCTCGGCATTCGCCACGGCTCGATGACCACCATCCACGACATCACCAACACCCAGGTAATCCTCGACGCTCCGCACAAGGATCTTCGCCGGGCCCGGGCCTGTGGCATGAGCCTGATCCCGACGACCACCGGTTCGGCCAAGGCGATCACCGCGATCTTCCCGGAGCTGACCGGCAAGCTCAACGGCCACGCCGTACGCGTGCCGCTGGCGAATGCCTCGCTCACCGACATGGTGTTCGAGGTACAGCGCGAAACCACGGTCGAGGAAGTGAACGCCATGCTCAAGCAGGCCGCCGAAGGTGAGCTGGCCGGCATCCTGGGCTATGAGGAGCGCCCGCTGGTCTCCATCGATTATCGTACCGACCCGCGCAGCTCCATCGTCGATGCCCTCTCCACCATGGTGGTAGCCGGCACCCAGGTGAAAATTTACGCCTGGTACGACAATGAGTACGGCTACGCCTGCCGCACCGTGGAGCTGGCCGCCAAGGTGGGGAACGCCGACGCATGATCGCACGCGTTGCCGCCCTGCCCCGCGAGATACGCCAGTACCTGCTGGTCACCGGCAACTATTGGGCCTTCACCCTTACCGACGGCGCCCTGCGCATGCTGGTGGTGCTCTACTTCCACCAGCTCGGCTACTCGGCGCTGGAAGTGGCGCTGCTGTTCCTGTTCTACGAGTTCTTCGGCGTGGTCACCAACCTGGTGGGCGGCTGGCTGGGGGCGCGGCTGGGGCTCAACCGCACCATGAACCTGGGGCTTGGGCTCCAGGTAGTGGCGCTGGGTATGCTGCTGGTGCCTACGGCATGGCTCACGGTGCTGTGGGTCATGGTCGCTCAGGCACTCTCGGGGATCGCCAAGGACCTCAACAAGATGAGCGCCAAGAGCGCCATCAAGACCCTGGTGCCGGTGGGCGATGAGGGACACACCTCGCTCTACCGCTGGGTGGCGCTGCTCACCGGCTCGAAGAACGCGCTCAAGGGGGTCGGGTTCTTCCTCGGCGGGCTGCTGCTCACCCTGATCGGCTTCCAGGGCGCGATCCTGTTAATGGCGGTGATGCTCGTCGGCGTGCTCGGCCTTTCGCTGATCAAGCTCGACGCCGACCTGGGCCGTGCCAAGGCCAAGCCCAAGTTCCGCGAGATCCTCTCCAAGAGCCGGGCGATCAATATTCTCTCGGCGGCACGGATGTTCCTGTTCGGCGCCCGCGACGTCTGGTTCGTGGTGGCCCTGCCGGTATTCCTCGCCACCCAGTTCGGCTGGGACCATTGGCGAGTGGGCGGCTTCCTGGCGCTATGGGTAATCGGCTACGGGGCGGTGCAGGCGGTGGCGCCGCGTATCACCGGGCGCACGGCGGGGCGTAGTGCAGCCATTCTGTGGGCAGCGGCGCTGGCGGCCCTGCCGGCGCTCATCGCGCTCGGGCTCGAATGGCAGCCGCATGTGGTGCTGCTGGGCGGCCTGCTGCTGTTCGGCGCGGTGTTCGCTGTCAACTCCAGCCTGCACAGCTTCCTGATCGTGCGCATGGCGCGCTCGGATGGGGTCTCGCTGGACGTAGGGTTCTACTACATGGCCAACGCCATGGGCCGACTGATCGGCACCCTGCTCTCGGGCTGGCTCTACATGACCGGTGGGCTCACCGCCACGCTGTGGGTATCGAGTGCCATGCTGGCGATGACGGTAGCCATCAGCCTGGCGTTGCCGAAGGAGGAGTGACGACTCGGTCGTTAGCGATAGATAAAGCGCACGAATATTCGCCTGACCAAGCTCGGGCAATACTCCGCCTAGATTTTCAAGACCAAAGCCAAATTCCAATTAGGCAGCTTTTTGCCCGGCGGGCAAGATCTTGCCCGTCCCGGGCAACTTATTGCCTAATTTTAATTAGACTCGCTCTCGTATAATTCCATAACCCATTGCTTTTACAGCAGTCAGAAGAAACGGGCACGCTTACTGCCCTTGCTGGCATGTCCATCGGGACATACATTCACATCGTCAAGGAGCAGACCATGCCGACTCCCTGCTATATCAGCATCCAGGGCCAGACCCAGGGCAACATCACCGCCGGTGCCTTCACTCCGGATTCCGTGGGCAACATCTACGTGGAAGGCCACGAAGACGAGATGCTGGTCCAGGAGTTCAAGCACGTCGTGACCGTGCCCACCGACCCGCAGTCCGGTCAGCCTTCCGGCCAGCGCGCCCACAAG
>NZ_JAFIFK010000029.1 GCF_020832045.1 Halomonas sp. | reverse complement strand
TTGCGCGAAGGGGATGGCGATATCGAAAGTGCGCGTCGGCTGATGCATGCGGTAGCCGAGGAGGAGCGCCGTCGCCGCAGCCTCGAGGCACGGCTGGGCTCGCTGGCGGTGAATACGGCTTCCGGTCTTTTGATCGGCGTGGGCGATGGCCGTGGGCGCGACGGGGCGATTCACTTCGCCACCGGTATGCTGATAAGCGAATTGCAGCTGCAAACCCAGCCGCGTCAGGCCTCGGTGGCTATCAACCGCTTCCAGCCTGCGCGGGTCTCCTTTGGAGATATTCACCTGGAAGGGGAATATGCCCTGTTAGTGGCGCCCAATCAGTTGGGGGTAGCGCTACGCTACTGAGGTTGCGTCTCGTGAAGCTTTGATATGAGCCTTGAGAAATTTCGAGGCTCGTTCTGGCCGATTCAATGTTATGATATAACATATTAAAAATAGTTTTGGCCTATCCATGCTCGACTCTATGCTCTGGTGGCTCACGTCGCCTTTCGATTACGCCTTCATGCGTCGCGCCTTGGTCGCTTCTTTGGCGCTGTCGCTCAGCGCGCCGATTCTCGGTGTGTTTCTCACGCTGCGCGGCATGAGCCTGATGGGCGAGGCCCTGTCGCACGCCATTCTACCGGGGGTGGCGTTGGCCTTTATGCTGTCCGGTTTTTCCCTGCCGCTAATGATGTCAGGCGGCATTTTGGCAGGGCTGGTCACCGTCGCCCTGGCCGGAGGCGTGACGCAGTTCAGCGGCCTCAAGGAGGATGCCGCCATGGCCAGCCTGTTTCTCGTGGCCATGGCGTCGGGCGTGCTGATCGTTAGCCTGTCGGGTAATGCACTGGACCTCGGCCACGTGCTGTTCGGCACCATTCTGACGGTGAGCAGCCACACGCTCCTACTCGTGGCGCTGGCCAGCAGCGTGATCGTGATGGGCCTGGCCGTCTCCTTTCGTGCCCTGGTGGTCGAATGCCTAGACCCCCAGTTTCTGACGCTTCAAGGAAGGCACGCCGGCTGGACCCGCGCCCTGTTCATGCTGTTGGTGGTGCTCAGCCTCGTGGTAAGTTTCCAAACGCTGGGCACCTTGATGGCAGCCGGCTTGATGCTGCTGCCTGCCGCTGCCGCACGCTACTGGAGCCAGCGTCTTGAAGCCATGATTGCCATTGCCGTGGGGCTTGCTGCCGTTTCCAGCGTGGCGGGGCTATTGGTCTCTTATCATGCCGGCTTGCCCTCCGGCCCGGCCATTATTCTGCTGGCAGGGTTGGGCTATGGTGTTTCCGTGCTGCTGGGAAGCTGCCGTGGGCTTTTGACGTGCCGCTATCGCACGAAGCTCGACCCGAATGCTGAATTGGGAAACTGAGGGTTCCCTTTCTCGTCGAATGCAGGATACTGCCGCCTTTTGGATAAATCTGACCATCGCCTAGGTGAGCATTGGGTTGCTAAGGTAACTGCAATTTACCGACCGCTTTGTTATGTTATATCTTAATCAGTTTAGCGAGGGCCAACGCATGGCACACCGCACGCATCGGCACCGCCCCGAAGGGCCGTGCCATTTTTCGCTGATGTCGCTTTCCGCCACTCGCCGCCTGCTGCTGGCCGCCGCTCCGCTGGGCGTGCTGTGGTTGGCCGTTTCCTGGGCGGCGGGGTGGTGGGGCTGATGGCGGAAGCGCAAAGTTCCCGCCTGGAGCTGCACGACCTGCAGCTGGCCCAGGCCAATCGTACCGTGCTCGAGCATGTGAGCGGCCGCTTCCGCGACGGTGCGATTACGGCCCTGGTAGGTGCCAACGGCGCCGGCAAGAGCACCTTGATTCAGGGCATCATGGGCATGCTGCGCCCCGTAGCGGGCAAGGTGATTTGCTCCGTACCCAAGGAGCGCCGCGCCTGGCTGCCTCAGCAGCTGGCACTGGACCTCACCTTTCCCATGAGCGTGGAAGAGCTGGTGATGACCGGCAGCTGGCCGAGTCATGGCGCCCTTACCGGCTACTGCGCCCATCATTATCGTCGTGGCCGCGAGGTCATGGCACGCCTGGGCATTTCGCACCTCGCGCACCGCCCCTTGGGCGAGCTCTCCGGCGGCCAGCGGCAGCGCGCCCTTATCGGCCGCACCTTGATGCAGGAAGCGGAGCTGCTGCTGCTCGACGAACCGTTCGCCAATGTCGATGTCGAAACCGTCGAAGTACTGATGACAGTACTCAAAGAAATGGCCGCCGATGGCGCCACCATCATCGTGGTGTTGCACGACATGGAGCAGCTCGCGCGTCTTGCCGATGAAGTGGTTGTGCTGAACCATGGTCATGCGCAATGGACCACCGCTCAGGAAATCGTCCATAGCCGACCCACCGCGGCCGACACAGCGCGTCTCGCCTTGGGTATGCCGGGAGTGGGCGCATGCTAGAGCTGCTGCATGAGTGGCTGATCGCTCCCTTCGATTACGGCTTCATGCGTCGCGCTGCGGTGGCGGGCCTGGCACTGTCATTGGCGGCGCCGCCCATGGGGGTGTTCCTGATGCTGCGCGGCATGAGCCTGATCGGCGACGCCATGGCTCACGCCATTCTGCCGGGTGTGGCGCTGGGGTTCCTGCTTGCCGGTTTCTCACTACCGGCCATGAGCCTGGGCGGGGTGTTATCCGGATTGTTGATCGCGTTGCTGGCGGGCAGCGTGTCGAAGATGACCGGTCACCGCGAGGACTCGGCCATGGCCAGCTTCTTCCTGATTTCGCTGGCAGCAGGCGTAATGATCGTCTCGCTGGGTGGCAGCAGCGTGGACCTGACGCATGTCCTGTTCGGCTCGATCCTGGCGGTGAATACCACGGCACTGATCCTGATCGCGACGATAAGCAGTGCGATCGTGATCACCTTGGCGCTGATCTTCCGCGCTCTGGTGGTGGAGTGCCTCGACCCGCTGTTCCTGCGCGGCCAGGGCATGCAGGGCGGGCTGGTTCACGGCATCTTTCTCGGCCTGGTGGTGCTCAATCTCACCGCCGGCTTCCAGACCCTGGGTACGCTGATGGCAGTGGGCTTGATGATGCTGCCGGCCACCAGCGCGCGCTTCTGGAGCAAGCGCCTCGAAGGGCTGATTGCCGTTGCCGTCGTGCTGGCCATGCTGGCCAGCATTGGCGGCTTGCTGATGTCGTACCACCTCAGCATTCCGTCGGGGCCGGCGATCATTCTGCTGGCCGGCGTAGCGTATGCATTTTCCGCCCTGTTCGGTCGCCATCACAGCCTGCTGACCAAACTCAGGCGGCATGCCTCACCGCTCGGCGCGCCCGAGCACCACTGACCCTAGACGAAAAACGAGCAACCGAGGAGGCTTACCATGCGACACGTCTCAACCACGGCCCTGATCGTGGGCACTTCGGCCATGCTGGCATTGCCTGCCGCCATTGCCGCAGAGCGCATTCAGGTCGTCACCAGCTTCAGCATTCTGGCCGACATGGTCCAGAACGTGGGCGGCGAGCACGTGGAGGTCACCTCGCTGGTCGGCCCCGACAGCGATGCTCATGTCTTTTCCCCCAGCCCGCGAGATGCCCGCGCCCTGGCCGACGCCGATCTGGTCGTGTTCAACGGCCTGCTGTTCGAAGGCTGGATGGAACGGCTGATCGACTCCAGCGACTACAGCGGCCCTCTGGTGACCGCCACCGACGGCATCGACAAGCTTGACTACCATGGCCATGAACACGATCAGGCCCACGGCCATGACCATGGACACGATCACGACCACGACGACCATGGGCACGACCACGACCACGATGACCATGGGCACGACCATGACCACGACGACCACGGCGACGATCATGGGCACGATCATGACCATGCCCACGGCGACTACGATCCGCATGCCTGGCAGGACCTGGCCATGGGCAAGATCTATGTCGGCAATATCCGCGACGGCCTGATCGAGGCGGACCCGGACAACGAAGCGGCCTACCGCGAGAACGCCGAGAGCTACATCAACGAGCTGGCAGCCACCGACGCCGAGATCCGCGAGCTGCTGGGTGAGATTCCGGCTTCCACTAGCGTGATTACCGGTCATGACTCCTTCGGCTACTTCTCCAACGCCTATGGCATTCGCTTTCTCTCGCCGGTGGGACTCTCCACCGAGGCCGAGCCCAGCGCTGCCGATATGGCCAGACTGATCGACGTGATTCGTGAGCAGAACGTGCGCGCCCTGTTCCACGAGAACATGACCAGTCCGGCGGTGATCAACCAGCTCTCCGAGGAAACCGGCCTTGAGATCGCCGGCACGCTTTATGCGGATGCATTGGCCGCAGAGGGCGAAGCCAGCACCTACTTGGGCATGATGCGCCACAACGCCCAGGTATTGCATGATGCCTTGGCGGAGCATGACCATGAGGACCACGGCCACGATCACGATCACGATCACGACGATGATGGCCACGATCACAGCCACAGCCACTGATAGCACAATCGGCTGAATCCAGAGGGGCGCCAGTGGCGCCCCTTTTTCGTTTTCTTCTTCCTGACACTTCATCCCCCGGGCGCCGCTGGAAGGCGTGGCACGTTCTGCCACTCCACCCTTTTAACTAAAGTCTTACTTGCGTCTTTACCCTTACGAGATGGCACGAATTGCAAAAAGTGTGGCTCGATGCGTAAACCTGACGAATCGCTTTCCTCCTAACATGAAGGTGCCGTCAGGGGCTGAATCGCGTTATGCACAGGCAGTTCAGCACCAACGCACAAAAGTTCACCAGACTATACACAGACTTATACACAGACGGCGTTCAACGCGCCGGATGTCACAACAACAAGCCAAAGGCTACACAATGACAAAGACACGCCGCTTCGCCCTGGGAGCGCTCGCCGCTTCCATTCTGTTGGCCGGCCATACCGCTCAGGCCGAAATCACCGACAACGAGATCCGCATTGGCTACCTGGCCGACATGTCGGGCCCCTATCGAGACCCCATCGGCCCCTTGGGGCTGGATGCCATCCAGATGGCTATCGAAGACGTGGGCGGCAGCGTGGCCGGCGCCAGCATCGAGGTATTCAGTGCCGACGACCGTAATAGCCCGGACGTGGGTTCGAGCATCGTTCGTGAGTGGATCGACGAGCGTAACGTCGATATGGTCACCGGCCTGGTGGCCTCTTCCGTTACCTTGGCCGCCGTGCGTTTGCTTGAAGAGGAGAACCGCCTGGGCCTGGTCAACGGCGCCGTTTCCTCCGGCGTGACCAACGAGAGCTGCTCACCAAACCATATCCACTGGGTCTACGATACCTGGGCCATGTCCAACGGCACCGCCAAGGCGATCACCCAGGAGGGCCACAAGAACTGGTACCTGCTGAGCGCCGACTACTCCTTCGGTCACGCCCTGGAAGGCGATGTGGAGCGCGTGGTACTCGAAAACGGCGGCACCATCGTGGGCAAGGCGCGCCACCCCTTCCCCAGCAACGATTTCTCCTCGTTCCTGCTTCAGGCCCAGGCCTCCGGCGCCGATGTCATTGCGCTGAACAACGCCGGTTCAGACACCATCAATGCCATCACCACGGCGGGCGAATTCGGCATCACCCAGGCGGGTCAGGTACTGGCCGGCATGGTGCTGTTCAGCACCGACGTACGCAGCATCGGCCTCGATGCCGCCCAGGGGCTGCAATTCACCAAGGCGTGGTACTACGATCTCAACGACGAGACTCGCGCCTGGGCCGAGCGCTTCCGCGAGCGCACCGGCAGCATGCCCACCATGGTTCACGCCGGCCTCTACTCCAGCACCCTCCACTATCTCCAGGCCATCGAAGCCGTCGGTACCGACGAAGCCCAGGCCGTGCGCCGGCAGATGGCGGAAACCCCGGTCAATGACATCTTCGCCACCGGCGGCTACATCCGGGAAGATGGCCGCATGGTGCATGACATGTACCTGGTCGAAGTGAAGACACCGGAAGAGTCCGAGAACGAGGACGATCTGTTCCGTGTGGTGCGCACCATTCCTGCCGAAGAAGCCTTCCGCCCACTTTCCGAAAGCCAGTGCCATCTGGTCAACGGCGCCTGAGCGGAGGTCGAGATGAGCCATTCGAACCAGAACACTCACCGGATTCAGCAGAACACCATCGTCGCCGCGCTCAGCCGCAGCGCCCGCAAGCATGGCAACAAGCTGGCGCTGGCCTTCGAAGGCCGGCGCTGGAGTTACGCCGAGCTGAACCGGGCGGTCAACCGGGTCGCCAACCGCCTGCTGGCGGCGGGCCTGACGCCGGGCGACCGCCTGGCCGCCTACGGCAAGAACTCCGATGCCTACGCCATTGCCTGGCTCGCCGCTACCCGCGCCGGCCTGGTCCATGTGCCGGTCAACTTCGCGCTGAGCGCCGACGAGCTGCACTACATCCTCGAGCAGTCCGGTGCGACTGGGCTGCTGAGCGACCTGAGCCTGGCCGACAACGTGACGAAGGCGAGCGAAGGGCTCGGCCTCACGCTTTCCGGGACCCTGCACGCCGAAGGCGGGACCGGCTTCGACGTGCTTCAAGCGGCCCTCGACGAAGCCAGCGACGACAGCGAGCCGGATGTTGCCGTCGCAGCCGACAGTCTGGCCCAGCTGCTCTACACCTCAGGCACCACGGCAGCACCCAAGGCGGCGATGATGACCCACCAGGCGCTGCTCGCCGAGTACATGGCCTGCATGGTGGAGCTCGACATCAAGGGCGACGAGCCGATGCTGGCCGCCCTGCCGCTCTACCACTCGGCGCAGATGCACGTCTTCCTGATGCCGGGCTTATTGCTGGGTGCTCCGGTGCACCTGCGCATGGCGCCGCTGCCCGACGACTGCCTGGCGCAGATCGCAAGCGAGGGCATCGCCTCGTTCTTCGCCCCGCCCACGGTGTGGATCAGCCTGCTGCGCCATCCCGACTTCGACACCTTCGACCTCAAGACGCTGAAGAAGGCCTACTACGGCGCTTCGATCATGCCGGTGCCGGTATTGGAGGAACTGCAGCAGCGCCTGCCCGGCGTGGGCCTCTACAACTGTTACGGCCAGAGCGAGATCGCTCCGCTGGCCACCGTACTGCGCCCCGAGGAGCACGCCGAGCGCCCGGCCTCGGCGGGCCGTCCCATCCTCACGGTGGAAACGCGCATCGTCGATCTGGAGATGAACGACGTGCCGGCCGGCGAGCACGGTGAAATCGTCCACCGCTCACCGCAGCTGCTTACCGGCTACTGGAACAAGCCCGAGATGAGCGAGGAAGCCTTCACCGGCGGCTGGTTCCACTCCGGCGACGTGGGCTACTTCGACGAGGCGGGCTACCTCTACGTCGTCGACCGCATCAAGGATGTGATCAACACCGGCGGCGTGGTGGTGGCCAGCCGCGAGGTGGAAGAGGGCCTGTTCAAGCACCCCGCCGTCTCCGAGGTCGCCGTGGTGGGCCTGCCCGACGCGAAGTGGATCGAGGCGATCACCGCCGTGGTGGTCACCAAGGAAGGAGCCGAAGTGAGCGAAGAGGAGTTGATCGCCCACGCCAAGGCCCACATGGCGCCTTACAAGGTGCCCAAGCGCATCCTGTTCGCCGACGCCCTGCCCAAGAGCACCGCCGGCAAGATACTCAAGCGCCACCTGCGCAAGGACCTGAGCTGACCCATGACTGCACCGCAAGACGACCTGACGCCGCTGTTCCACGACACCATCCGCCGCTTCCTCGAGCAGGAAGTGGCGCCCTACTACGAGACGTGGGAGGCCGCCGGTGAAATGCCGCGCTCGCTGTGGACAAAGCTCGGCGAGGCCGGCCTGCTGGGTATCGATTTGCCTGATGAGCTAGGCGGCAGCGGCGCCGACTTCGCCATCGTCCAGCTGGCGCTGGAGGAGATCTCTCGCCAGGGCTTCGGTGGTTTGGCCAGCGCCTATAACATTCACGCCAACATCGTCATGCCCTACCTGCTGCACATCGCCACGCCGGCCCAGCGCGAGCGCTGGCTGCCGGCCATGGCCATCGGCGAGGCCATCGGCGCCATCGCCATGACCGAGCCCGGCGCGGGCAGCGACCTGGCGGCGATGAAGACCCGCGCCAGCCGTACCGAAACGGGATGGCGGCTGGACGGCAGCAAGCTGTTCATCACCAATGGCCAGGTAGCCGACCTGGTGATCGTCTGCGCCAAGTCCGACCCCGCTGCCGGCGCTCGCGGTGTGTCGCTGTTTCTGGTCGACACTTCGCTTGCCGGCTTCTCCCGCGGCCAGCCGATCAAGAAGATCGGTCAGCATGCCAGCGACACCGCCGAGCTGTTCTTCGATGACCTGCAACTACCCGAAGATGCCCTGCTCGGTGAAGCGGGTTCGGGATTTACCTACCTGATGCAGGAGCTGCCCCGCGAGCGCCTCGGCGTGGCGGCCCAGGCCCTGGGCGCCATGGAGGGCGCGCTGGCGCTGACTCTCGATTACGTGCGCGAGCGTCGCGCCTTCGGCCGCGCCGTGGGCGACTTTCAGAACACCCGCTTCACCCTGGCCGAGGTGCGCGCGCAGATCGACATGGGCCGCGCCTACTTCGAACAGTGCGTGACCAAGTACCGCCGCGGCGAGATGAGCAGCACCGATGCCGCTATCCTCAAGCTTCAGCTAAGCGAGATGCAGTGCCGCACCATCGACGCCTGCCTGCAGCTGTTCGGCGGCTATGGTTATACCCGGGAATACCCGATTTCGCGTTTCTATCTGGATGCCCGCGTGCAGACCCTCTACGCCGGCACCTCGGAAATCATGAAGGAAGTGATCGCCCGCTCGCTGCTCGGTAAGAGCGACGCCGCCTGATCGCTTGCTCACGGCAATTCAAGAAGACAGGAGAACTCCATGCGGCTCGATTCCGTCGTCATTCTCGGCAGTGCGCGCACCGCCATCGGCAGCTTCGGCGGCAGCCTTGCCGGGCTCGCCCCGTATGAGCTGGGCACCGTTACCGCCCGCGAGGCGCTGGCCCGTGCCGGCGTCGAGGCTGGCGAGATCGACCACGCCGTCTACGGTCATATCATTACCACCGGGCCGCAGGACGCCTACCTGGCCCGCCACATTGCCCTGGAGGCCGGCGTGCCCGAAGGCGCGGCGGCGTTCAACGTCAATCGCCTGTGCGGCTCCGGCGTGCAGGCGATCCTCTCTGCCGCCCAGCAGATCGTGCTCGGCGACAGCCGCCTGGCCCTGGCCGGCGGCGCTGAGTCGATGAGCCGCGGCGCCTACCTGCTGCCGCCCCAGGCGCGCAACGGCCTGCGTATGGGCCACGCAAACGTCACCGATCTGACCCTGGGCGTGCTCAGCGACCCCTTCGGCAGCGGCCACATGGGCGTGACCGCCGAGAACATCGCCAAGCGCTGCGGGCTCGGCCGCGAGGAAATCGACCGCTTCGCCCTGGAAAGCCACCAGAAGGCTGCCCGCGCCATTGCCGAGGGCCGCTTCGATGAGCAGGTCGTGCCGGTCGCGGTGCGCGAGGGTAAGAACGAACGCCAGTTCGACCGCGACGAGCACGTGCGTGACGGCGTCACGCTGGAAGATCTCGCCCGGCTCAAGCCCGCCTTCGCCAAGGAGGGCGTGGTCACCGCCGGCAATGCCTCGGGCATCAACGACGGCGCCGCCACCCTGGTGCTGGCCCACGCCGACGAGGCCAGCCGCCGCGGCCAGACGCCGCGAGCCCGGCTTATCTGCGCCAGCACTGCCGGGGTCGAGCCGAGCGTGATGGGCCTGGGGCCGATTCCCGCCGTGCGCCGCTGCCTCGACGAGGCCGGCCTTACCATTGCCGACATCGACGTGATCGAGTCCAACGAGGCCTTCGCCGCCCAGGCCATGGCGGTGGCACGCGAGCTCGACTTCCCCGCCGAGCGCCTCAACCCCAACGGCGGTGCCGTGGGGCTGGGGCATCCGGTCGGCGCCACCGGCGCGATACTCACCATCAAGGCGCTGGCCGAGCTTGAGCGCACCGGCGGCCGCTACGGGCTGATCACCCTGTGTATCGGCGGCGGACAGGGCATTGCGCTATTGATCGAGCGCTGCTGAGCAGCTCGGCGCACCAGGACGACAAACAACGACAAGGAGCCGAACATGAACACCGTCACCCCGAAAATCCTTCCCGCCACGCCCTCCGCGACCAACCCGCCGCTGCTGATCGGCGAGCTGCTCGATTCGGGTGTGCGCATGGCCGGTGACAACCAGATCGTCTATCGCGACCTGAGCCGCCACGACTACCGTCGCTTTCGCGAGCGGGTGCATCAGTTGGCACACGTGCTCAGCGCCCAGGGCGTCAAGGCCGGCGACGTGGTGGCGGTGCTCGATTGGGACAGCCACCGCTACCTGGAGGCGTTCTTCGCCATTCCCATGCTGGGCGCAGTGCTGCATACGGTGAACGTGCGCCTGTCGCCGGAGCAGATCCACTACACCATGGAACACGCCGAGGACGACTTCGTACTGGTGCATGAGGACTTCGTGCCGCTGCTCGAGCCCTTGGCCTCGCGCTTGCCGCGCGTTCGCGGCTACCTGCTGTGCCAGGATGCTCCTGCCGAGGTTCAAAGTTCGCTCAACCTGGCCGGTGAATACGAGGCGCTGCTGGCCGAGCAGCCGACCCGTTACGACTTTCCCTCCTTCGATGAGAACGCGGTGGCCACGCTGTTCTACACCACCGGCACCACCGGCAACCCCAAGGGCGTGTTCTTCACCCATCGCCAGCTGGTGCTGCACACCCTGGGCGAGGCCAACGCCTTCCAGACGCCGGGCTTCGAGCTGCTCAACCGCGACAAGGTGTATATGCCGATCACGCCGATGTTCCACGTGCATGCGTGGGGCGTGCCCTACACCGCCACGCTGATGGGCGCCACCCAGGTCTATCCCGGGCGCTACGAACCTGAAATGTTGGTCAAGCTGCTGGTGAGCGAGAAGGTCGACTTCTCCCACTGCGTGCCGACTCTGCTCAACATGGTGGTCGGCGCCGAGGCCATCGCCTCGGGCAAGGTCGATCTCACCGGCTGGAAGGTACTTGTCGGCGGCAGCGCCCTGACCCAGCCGCTGGCGCAGAAGGCGTGGGAGCTGGGCATCGACACCCGCAGCGCCTACGGCATGTCCGAGACCTGCCCGCTGCTCACCGCCGACATCCTCCCCCGAGACATCAACGAGGCCGATTTCGCCACCCAGCTGGCGTGGCGCTGCAAGGCGGGTGTCGCTGTCCCGTTCGTACACCTGGAAGTGGTCGACGAAAGCGGCACGCCGCTGCCCCACGACGGCGAAAGCGTCGGTGAAGTCCGTGTACGCGCCCCCTGGCTCACTCAGAGCTACTACAAGGAGGAGACCCGCAGCGAAGAGCTGTGGCGCGACGGTTGGCTGCATACCGGCGACGTAGCGGTGATCAACGAGCGCGGCTTCCTGCAGATTCGCGACCGCATCAAGGACGTGATCAAGACCGGCGGCGAGTGGATCTCCTCGCTGGAGCTGGAGAACCTGATCGGCCAGTTCCCCGGCATTTCGGAGGTGGCGGTGATCGGCGTGGCCGACGAAAAGTGGGGCGAGCGCCCCGCTGCACTTGCGGTACCCAGCGATTTAAATAATCCACCCAAGGCCGAGGAGGTCCAGGCATTCCTGGAGCGCTTCGTGGAAGAGGGACGCATCAACCGCTGGGCGATTCCGTCCTTCGTTCGCTTCGTCGATGAGATCCCCAAGACCAGCGTGGGCAAGCTCGACAAGAAGCGTATTCGCCAGGAGGTGTGATTCCGGCAGACGGCAGGAGAAAGGGCTGCTCGGCGGCCCCTGTGGCGACTGCTGTTCAACTGTTGTTAAACGACAGAGCTGGTTACTGTAGGCAATGAATAATAATGGGTCTGAGTCGCTGAGCGGGGCCAAGAGTGCCACCGTACACAGCAGCCAGGCCATCACGAGAGGCCATTCATGGCGAATGCACATTACTACGATCACAAGCCCTGGGCACGCCACTACCGGGACACACAATCTGACACTAGCGTGGCAACCGCCAGCCACCACCAGCACGATAATCTTCCAGCGCTCATTCAGGCTGCCGGGCAGAACTACAGCCAACAGCTCGCCTTCACCACCTGCATGCCCAACGGCATGAACGGCAGGCTGAGCTATGCCAACGTCGAAGAGATGTCGGATGCCTTCGCCGTGTATCTGCGTGAGTGCGTCAAACTGGAGGCCGGCACCCGAGTGGCCGTACAGATGCCCAACTGCCTCTCGTTGCCGGTCGTTGCCTTTGGCATTCTCAAGGCCGGCTGCATTCTGGTGAACGTCAATCCGCTCTATACCAAAAGGGAGATGGAGCATCAGTTCAATGACAGCGGGGCGCAAGCCGTCGTCATCGTCGACATGTTCGTCGACAAGCTTGAGGCCATCATTGAAAACACGGGTATAAAGCAGGTGGTGGTGACTTCCGTTGCCCAGTGGTTCCCGCCCGTCGTGAAAGGGGTGTTGAAGCTGGTTCTCAAGTACTGGAACCGGGCAATTCCCGCACACCGACTGGATGTCGACACCATCGACCAAGCCTTGAAGAAAGGCCGGGAGGCGCAAGCCGTTGCCGGCATCGAGGTTCGCCAGTATTGGCAGCATTTGACCCGGTCGGATACCGCCTTGCTGCAATACACGGGGGGCACCACCGGGGTCAGCAAGGGCGCCGAGCTGACCCACGGCAACCTGATCAGCAATCTGGAGCAGGTCGACTCGGTTGCCGGCGGCCACATCGAGCCGGGGAAGGAGTGCATCCTGACGGCCCTACCGATCTACCACATCTTTGCCTTCACCGTTAACCTGCTGGCCTTCTATCACAAGGGCGCGCACAACGTTCTGGTGCCCAATCCACGCCCGATACAGAACTGCCAGCGCGCTTTCGACAACTACCCCATTTCCTGGATCTCGGGAGTCAACACGCTTTACAACGCGCTGTTGAACGAAGAGTGGTTTACCGTCTATCCGCCCCAGTCCATGAAGGTTGCCTTGGCGGGCGGAACCGCCCTGCACAAGGCGGTCGCCGAGCGTTGGCGCACGGTGGTAGGTAGCCCGATTGCCGAGGGTTACGGGCTCACCGAGACGTCACCGGTCATCTGTTTCAACCCCATTGGCCAGGAGCGTCCAGACTCCATCGGCATCCCCGCACCGGATACCGACGTGCGGATCGTCGATGAGCAGGGCGAGCCGGTAGCGCTTGGTGAGCCGGGCGAAATCGTCGTTCGTGGGCCACAGGTGATGAAGGGGTATTGGAATCGTCCGGAGGAAACCGCCGAGTCCATCAAGGATGGCTGGTTCTATACGGGCGATATCGGTGTCATGAGCGAAGATGGGCACTTCACTATTGTCGATCGCAAGAAAGACATGATTCTGGTTAGCGGCTTCAACGTTTATCCCAATGAAGTCGAAGACTGTATCGCCCGCATTCCACAGGTGCAGGAGTCAGCGGTGATTGGTATCAGCGACGATCAGACGGGCGAAGCCGTCCATGCGTATGTGGTCTTGCGCGAAGAAGGCATTACCGAAAAGGACGTGATTGCGCACTGCAAGCAGGAACTGGCTGCCTACAAGGTGCCCAGGAAAGTCGTGTTCTGGAGCGAATTGCCCAAGACACCGGTCGGTAAGGTCTTGCGCAAGGAAGTACGCGCCAGCGTGACTCGCACCTGACCGAATCATCGGTGGCTTTTTCGGCGCTGATAATAAAAAAGTGGAGCAATAAAGAATGCTGAGTCCATTGGAAGAGAGTTTGTTGTCGATCATGATGGTGATCATCATGTTCGGCATGGGGGCATCGCTGACCTTCAAGGATTTCAAGTTGGCCTTGCGTCATCCGCAGGCAGTGGGGGTGGGCTTTGCCTCCCAGTACATGCTGATGCCGTTGATCGCTTTCTTGTTATCGCGCGTATTGAACCTGACGCCTGAGCAGACGGTGGGCCTGGTGCTGATCGGCTGTATGCCCGGTGGTACGACCAGCAACATTTTCGCCTATTTTTCCAAAAGCCTGCTCAGTTTGAGCATCATGATGACCATCTGCTCCACCCTGGCCGGTTTCATCATGGTGCCCTTGCTGATGGAGTTCTACACCCAGGGCATCGACGATGCCTTCCGCATCCCGCCGGATCAGATCGCCCGGCTGCTCTTCGTGCTGCTGATTCCGACCCTTATCGGCATGTGGTTGCGCCGCAAGAACTCCAATATCGGTGCCGTTATCGAACTCATGGGCGGAATTCTCGGCGCCGTCGTCATTCTCTTCCTGGTAGTGACCTGGGTGCCCAGGAACTGGCGTCTGCTGGTCGAAACCGGCTGGGAAGTGTATGCAGCCGTCATCCTGATCGGCCTGATCGGCTTCGCTTTCGGCTACCTGTTCTCTCGTGTACTGCGGCTGAATCCTCAGAAAGCCAGAACGGTATCGCTGGAAACCGGCATCCAGAACGGTCCGTTGGCGGTATTGATCGTCATCATGACGTTCGCCGGCGAAACGCAGCAGCTCATCCTGCTGATGCCTGTCATGTATTCGCTTTTCATCGTCATCAACTCTACCTTTGCCACCCTCTTCTATCGCCGCTGGACCCGGCAGGAGGAGCTGGCCCGGGATCAGGCCAAGGTCGAGCCGGCCTGAGCGGGCGAATCATGCAGGTGATGGCGCGATCGCCCGCCGATAGGCCGCGGGCGAGTTGCCGGTCCAGGCCTTGAAAGCGCGGCTGAAGCAGGCCAGGTCCTGAAAGCCCAGCTCGTCGGCAACGGTCAGCAGCGGCCGCTCGGAGCGGGTCAGCGCCTGGATGGCTAAATCGCGCCGGAGCTCGTCCTTGACCGCTTGGAAATGGGTGCCTTCGCCAGCCAGCCGCCGCGCCAGGGTGCGGCCCGACATATGCAGCGCCCGTGCCACGTCGTGCACCGAGCCCGCCGTGGCAAGATGGCGCGAGAGATGCTCACGCACCCGGTGCGACACCAGCCGCTCCTCGAGTGAGACATAAAACCAGTCGGCCGGCGCCCGACGCAGGAAGGCGCCCAGGTGCTTCTTGGTCTGGCGAATCGGCTGCTCGAGCAGGGCGGCATCGAAATACATGGCCGTTTGCGACCGCTCGAAACTCACCTTGCCCGGGTAAAAGTAGAGATAGTCGGCGCTGTGGGCCGGCTGTGCATAGGCGCACTCCATCATCACGGGGGGTAGCTTGCGTGCGATCATCCACGAGGCGATACCGTGAAACAGCTTGAGCATCAGCTCGTGCACCAGGATGCGACTGCCTTTCGGTAGCTGATGTTCTACCAGGGCCACCCTCAGCAGTCCGTTCTCGACGCTGTATTCGTAGCCGAAGTCGTCCAGGACGATGCGGAAGAACAACGTATAGCGATGCAGCGCCACCTTAAGCGTGGGGGCTTCCAGTACGCTCAGGCAAAGCAGCTTGAGCGTGCCGCCGCGCAGCGGCCGGGCAAAGAACCCCGGCGTCTCGTCGTCGCACTCGTTGACCAGCAGCCGGTAGAGAGTGGCGAACTGCTCGACGGTGACCCGCCCATGGGGGGCGGTGAGCAGAAACGGCGAGATCCCTGCGCGGACAAGATAAGTCTCGCGGGCCACCTCGTTCTCGGGCACCCCGCGGAACAGCTCGTTGACGAAATGCATGGATACCGTGACGGTCACGCCCCGCTCCCTCTGTTTTCAACCTGACCACATGAAGTCGTGTGGTCATGGTAAGTTATTTGCTGCCTAGGCCAGATACTCTGCGACCATGGAATCATCGCAGTAACCTCGACGGGAACCGCCATGCTCGAAATCCGCCAGGTTCACAAGACCTACCCCACACCCCAAGGGCCGCTGGCGGTGCTGGACGGCGTCGACCTCCGGCTCGACGCAGGCGAGAGCCTGGCACTGATGGGCGAGTCCGGCAGCGGCAAGTCGACCCTGCTGCACCTGGCGGCGGGGCTCGACCTGCCGGACGCCGGCGAGGTGGAAGTTGCCGGCCGTTCGATCTCCACGCTGGACGAACCGGCCCGCGCCCGGCTGCGCCGCGATACCCTGGGCCTGGTGTTCCAGCAGTTCCATCTGGTGCCCAGCCTGAACGTGGGCGACAACCTGCGCCTGCAAGCGCGGCTGGCCGGGCGCGAAAAGGCCGACTGGTCGGCGCATCTGATGCAGCGGTTGGGCCTTGCAGGGCTGGGACGGCGCTATCCCGAGCAGCTCTCGGGCGGCCAGCAGCAGCGCCTGGCCATCGGCCGGGCGCTGGCACCCCGCCCCGCCTTGCTGCTGGCCGACGAGCCCACCGGCAACCTCGACGAAACCACCGCCGGCGAAGTGCTGGCACTGCTGCTGGAGCTGGTGCGCGAAGCCGGCAGCGCCCTGCTTCTGGTAACCCATAGCCCCCAGGTGGCGGCGCCGCTCGACCGCTGCCTGCGCCTCACCCATGGTCGGCTGGGCACTCCCACGAAATCGGAGCCCACGGGACCGGAGCCGAGCCGCCGCTGATGCTGACTGCCTTCGCCACCCTGCTCTCCCACTACAAGCGTCACCCCGGCCAGCTCGCCATGCTGCTGCTCGGGCTGTGGGTGGCCAGCGCCCTGTGGAGCGGCGTGCAGGCGATCAACGCCTCGGCCCGCGACAGCTACGCTCGCGCCGAGGCGCTGTTCACCACCGGGCTCGACCGCCTGGAACGGCGCGACGGCGAACCGTTGACCCGCGAGGACTATTTGCGCCTGCGCCGAGCCGGCCTGCCCGTCTCGCCGCTGCTGGAAGGCACCATCGAGGCACCGGACGGCACCCGGCTGACGGTGATCGGCATCGAGCCCTTCACTCTGCCCGGCGACAACGCCTTCGCCTCGGCAGGCAGCACCAGCGAACTAACCGCCTTTCTCACCCCGCCGTGGCAAACACGCCTGGCCCCGGACACCCTGTCCGCCCTGGGCGTGAGCCACCGCGAAGCTCCCGGCGCCGAGCCGCGTCTGGCCGGTCTGGTCGAGGCCCGGCTGCCACCGCTGACGCTGGACCCCGCACTGCCGCCCGATACCCTGGTGATGGACATTGCCGCCGCCGCCGCGCTGCTCGACAGCGGCGAGCGCATTGCCCGCCTGGTCACCTCTCCCAACGCGCTAGCACAGGCCCCCGAGGGGATGGTGCTGACCCGGGCGGCCACGCTGGTCTCGCCGGGCCAGCTTACCGAGAGCTTTCATCTCAATCTCAGCGCCATGGCTCTGCTGGCCTTGGTAGTCGGGCTATTCATTGTGCAGGCGGCGCTGGGCTTGGCCCTGGAACAGCGCCTGGGGCTGCTGCGCACGCTGCGGGCGCTGGGCGTGTCGGGGCGTGGGCTGGTCGGGCTCCTCGCTCTCGAGCTCGTGCTGCTGGGTGTCGTCGGTGCACTGGCCGGTATCGTCAGCGGCGTGTGGCTGGCCAGGATGCTGCAGCCCGACGTGGCCGCCACCCTGGGCAGCCTGTATGGCGCCGACGTGGCGGTGACGCTCAACCTGCCTTGGCACTATTGGCTCGGCGGCCTGGCCGTGACGCTGGGAGGGCTGCTGCTGGCAGGCAGCGGCGTGCTGTGGCGGGCGGCACACTTGAGCGTGCTGGGGCTGGGCCAGGCCCAGGCTTGGCGCGCCGGCTTTCATCGCCAGCTCAAGCTGATGGGCGTGGCAGGCGGCGCAGTGGCCCTTGGCGGCCTGGCGCTGTGGCTGTGGCTCTCCTACCAGCCACCAGGTGAGGGGTTGCTGGCCGGTTTCGGCCTGATCGGGGCCTTGCTACTCGCCAGCGCCCTGCTGCTGCCGCCGTTGATCGCCCTGCTGCTGGCCGGACTCGGCCGCCTCGTCGCCCACCGCCCCCTGGCCCAGTGGGCTCTGGCCGACTTGCAGCTGCAGCTACCCCGGCTGGCCCTGGCCATGATGGCGCTACTGATCGCGCTTTCCGCCAACCTGGGTGTGAGCAGCATGGTTGGCGGCTTTCGCCTCACCTTCCTCGACTGGCTCGACCAGCGTCTGGTGGCGGACTTCTACCTGCGCCCACCCGCCGAGCAGCACGACGACATCCACGCCTGGCTGGCCGAGAGCACCGAGGTCGACGAGTTGCTGCCCACCCGCCGCAGCGAGGCCACCCTGGTGGCCATACAGTACTACGCAGAGGAGCGCGACGAGCAAACTCGCGAACTGGCCCTGCCGGTGGGGGTCTACGGCATCACTCCGGGGGCGACGTTGATGCCGAGCTGGCCGCTGCTGGCAACCCAGGCCGGACGTGACGATGCCTGGCAGGCCTTTGCCGCGGGTGAGGCCGCTTTCGTCAACGAGCAGCTCGCCCTTGCCGAGGGGCTCGCCCCGGGCGACCGGCTTACGCTGACGGCACCGGGCGGAGAGGAGACTCTTACGGTAGCCGCCGTTTACCCCGACTACGGCAACACCCAAGGCGAGGTGCTGCTGGCCACGCCCCAGCTAGCCAGTCGCTTCGCCGCACCGCCGGGCTCCATCGGTATCGTGCTGGCCCCCAACGGCGACGGAACGGCGCTGAGAGAGGGCCTGCGCCAGCGCTTCGCCATCGGTGGCGACGAACTGGTGGACCAGCGCGAAGTGAAGCGCATCGCCACCGGCATCTTCGAGCGCACCTTCACCATTACCCGAGCGCTGAGCGCGCTGACTCTGGCGGTGGCCGCCCTGGCGCTGCTGGCGAGCCTGCTGGCCCAGGCCCGGGAGCGTCGCCGCCAACTGGCTCCGCTTTGGGCGCTGGGCGTGCCACGCGCACGGTTGATGACGATACAGCTGGCCCAGCTCGGCGGCTCGGCCTTCGTCGTCGGTGCCCTGGCGCTGCCGCTCGGCACCCTGCTGGCTCTGGGACTGGTGGCGGTGATCAACGTGGCGGCCTTCGGCTGGCGCCTGCCGCTGTTCATCTTTCCTGCCGAAATGGCACTGACCCTGGCCACCGCGGTGGGCGTGGCGCTGGCCGCCGCCGCGCTGCCGGCAGCGAAACTGTGGCGTACGCCGCCACGCGCCCTGCTGGCGGAGGAGGCCACATGAAGCGCGTTGCCGCTCTGTTGTCGCTGCTGGTCGTGTTCTGGCTCTCGGGCTGCACCGAGGAGTCGCCGCCCACCGAGACCGCCGGTTTCGCCGGGCTGGGCGAGGAAGCCGGCGACTTCGCACAAGCTCATGAAGAGATCACTCTGCGCTTCCCCGAGGACCACGCCGCCCACCCGGACTATCGCATCGAGTGGTGGTACCTCACCGCCAACCTCGAGGACGAACGCGGCGAACCCCTGGGCCTGCAGTGGACTCTGTTCCGCCAGGCGCTATCGGTACCGGAAGAGCCGCCCCCAGGCGAGCGCCCCAAGCCCGCTCCTTGGGCCGCCGACCAGCTGTGGATGGCGCACATGGCGGTCTCCCAGGGCGACAGCCACCGGGTGGCGGAGCGCTTCGCCCGCAGCCATTCACAGGATGAGAGTGGACAGGCGGGTGCCGTGGCCGAGCCCTTCCGCGCCTGGATCGACCATTGGCAGCTGGCTAGCCGTGTCGAGGAGCCCGATGCCGATACCTTTGCGGAACTGAACCTCAGCGCCCATCAGTCTGATGATCAGGGCGGCTTCGGCTACGACCTGGCGCTTACCGCCGAAGGGCCGCTGGTCTTGCATGGGGCCGCAGGCTTCAGCCAGAAATCCGCCGACGGGCAGGGGTCGATGTACTACAGCCAGCCGTTCTGGCGCGTGGAAGGCGAAGTCACCCTGGACGGCATAACCCGCAAGGTGAGCGGTCGCGGCTGGCTCGACCGCGAGTGGAGCAGCCAGCTGCTGGGGCCCGAGCAGCGAGGCTGGGACTGGTTCTCGCTACACTTGGAGAGCGGCCACAAGTTGATGGCCTTCCAGCTGCGCGGCGGCGGTGAAGGCGGCGGCGACTACCGCTCAGGCACCTGGATCACCCCCGAGGGCGAGCCCACCGCACTGGCACCGGACGAGATCGACATGGCACCGCTCGCGACCCAGGAGGCCGCCGGACGCGAAGTGCCGACCCGCTGGCGCCTGACAATCCCCCGCGCCGGGCTCGATCTGATCGTCGAGGCGCCCCACGCCGAACGCTGGATGGACACCAGCGTGCCCTACTGGGAGGGCGAAGTGATCGCCAGCGATGCTGAAACCGGTGAACGGTTGGGCGAAGGCTACCTGGAGATGACCGGCTACTGAGATTGAGCGAGGAGAGCGAATCGACTGCTGATCGAATTCACCTGGCGCCCCGTCGGCGCCAGCCACCGAGGAGTTTCACCATGCTGCCCAGCCTGTTCATTTCTCACGGTTCCCCCATGCTGGCGCTGACCGAGACGCCGGCTCACGACTTCCTGGGTAAACTCGGCCAGACCCTCTCGCCCAAGGCGATCGTGGTGGTTTCGGCCCACTGGGCCAGCGAGCGCCTGCTGGTAAGCGTCAGCCAGCGGCCCGAGACCATTCACGACTTCGGCGGCTTTCCCCGCGAACTCTACGAATGCCAGTATCCGGCCCCGGGCGACCCAGCGCTGGCCCTTCGCCTGGCCCGAAAGTTGAACGCCGTGCCGGTGGAGCGCGGTCTGGATCACGGCGCCTGGGTACCGCTGTCGCTGATGTTTCCTGCCGCCGACGTGCCTGTGGTATCGCTATCGCTGCCGGTGAGCGGGTCGAACCAGGACCTCATGGAGCTTGGGGAAAAGCTGGCAGCGCTACGTGAGGAAGGCGTTCTGGTGATCGGTTCGGGAAGCTTGACCCATAACCTCAGCGAAATGCAGGAACGGAGCATGCCGATGCCCACCTGGGTCGGCGAGTTCACCGACTGGATACATGAGACGCTGACGGCGGGTGAACGCCGTGCCCTGCTCGATTGGGAAGCCGCTCCACAGGCGCGGCGCAATCACCCCACCCCCGAGCACTTCCAGCCACTGCTGGTGGCGATGGGCGCAGGTGGCAAGGCCAGCCGGCTGCACCACAGCGTGGAGCACGGCGTACTGGCCATGGACGTTTACGCATTCGCCTAGAATTCGCCCTGATGGCGGGCGCGAAAATGCTGCTCCCCCGGGGCTACGTCGTTGCGCACCGCCGCCAGCAGTTCGGCATCCAGACTGGGGTCATCGAGCGCGAGCAAACCGCACTGCGACAGCGCCTGACGCATGCCCACCTGCTCGTCGAGACGCTCGAAAAGCACACGCACGCAACATGGCATGCGCTCGCTGTTGTCCGCCACCCCGAGCCTCAGCCCGGTCAAGCGGGTCACCTGGCTCTGGAAGGTCGGAAACAGGATGGTGTGCGTCACTTCGTAGCCGTTCAGGGTTTCGTGGTCAGTCAGGAAAATTCGGTCGGCCAGCTTGACCGCAACCCCCAGATACCGATTGTGGCAGGGCCGGGCCTGGGTCGTTGCCTGCATGCGTTCAGTACGCTGATAGACGATGCCGCTTTCACGCTCCTCAAGACACACCAGCGTACGGATGACATGCCCCGGCTGTGCCATCGAGTGGTAGTACTCGAAGTAGCGGCCCAGATACCGCGCCATGCCTTCGCGACCGCGGTGGAGCAACTCGTCGGGCCAGCCGACGCCCATCCGTGATGATTCGTTCGGTATCCGCCCTGCCTGCACCAGGCTGACGAAGTTCTCGTGGGGCAGGTAGAGCTCATGCTCTTCCACGCCGAAGAAGGCGCAAAGGCGCTGCATGGCGGCATGCCGGGGCCGGTAGCGCCCTTTCAGGTAGCGATTGAACTGGGCGCGGTTGATTTCGAGCCGCCGACATACTTCGGCGATCGAAGGATAGTAGCTACACAACAGCCGAAGATTGTCGACGAAGTCGTCGTGCATAGGGCGCTCCCGCAGGTACCAGCCTGAGGTGGTGCAGTCTGGCGCACTAACCTTCGCAGAAAGTGCACCAGAGTGCAACGCAGCGCCAAGTCCCTTCAGCCGCTGCAATTGTTTCAATCGTTGCCTGCCTACAAAAGGTTAGGTCTTCCCAGTTATCCAAATCGGCGCTTCTAAAACAAAATGACCGAAACTCACACAGTGCGAATGAATTTCTGGTCGGGGCTGGGCGTCGCCGCCGTCGCGGTGTTGCTGCTGGCCTGGATCGTGCCCACCTATGGAGGCCGCGGTTTCGCCGTAGGTATGCACCCCCGCACCCTGGCCACTCTGGGCGCCTGGGTCATGCTGGTCTGTGCCTCAGTGCTCTCGCTGCTCAGTGCCATCGTACTCATCCGTCAGCGTCAGCCGTTCTTTCGTTTGCCCGAGCCCGGCCATTTATGGCACCAGACCTGGCCGTTTCTCTTCGTGCTTGGCTTCATCGTGCTGGTGGATCGTTTTCCGCTGACCTGGGTGGCGCCGTTCCTGATCGGCTCGCTGCTGGTGATCCTGGGTGAGCGGCGCTGGTACGTGGTGGTACTCACCGCGGTGATTCCTGCCGCCGGCCTATATGGCTTGACGGCGCACCTGATGCGCATTGGAGTGGTGTGAAATGATCGGGTTCGATGCCATTCTGATGTCGTTTGCCGCGGCGCTGCACTATGAATCGATTGCGATCATTCTGGGCGGCGTGCTGCTGGGCTATATCGTCGGGGTAATCCCCGGCCTCAATCGGGCAGTGGCCATCGCCATCGCCATTCCCTTGACGTTCTACATGTCGGCCTATGCCGCCATCGCCTTCCTGATCGGGCTCTCCAAGGGCACCGCGGCGGGCAGCGCCGTCTCGGCGATCCTCCTCAATACGCCGGGCGAACCGTCGTCAGCGGCCACTTGCCTGGACGGCTATCCCATGGCGCGATCCGGCAGGCCGCGCAAGGCGCTCAAGGTAGGGCTGCTGGCGTCGGTCATCGGCGACCTGCTTTCCACCTTGCTGTTGATTGCCGTAGTGATTCCGTTTGCCTCGGTGGCACTCAAGTTCGGCCCGTATGAGCTGGCGGCCATCCTGATCTTTGCCCTGGTGTTCATTGCCGGCATGGCGGGGGGCTCCTTTCTCAAGGGCCTGGCGGCTGGCGGCATGGGGGTGATTCTCGGCACCGTGGGGCTCGACCCTGAAACGGGCGCGGCACGCCTGACCTTCGGCTACGCCGAGCTGATGGAGGGGGTGCCGATCCTGCCGCTGGTGATCGGCACGCTGGCCTTGGCCGAGATGTTCGTGCAGCTCGACGAGTATCGACGCAACAAGGGCGCCAGCGTGATCAAGCTGAGCAAGGACAAGGAAGACGACCTCTCCTACCAGGAGTTCAAGGGCACCCTGCCGACCATCTTCAAGAGTACCGGCATCGGGGCTTTTGTCGGCGCCCTGCCGGGGCTCGGTCCATCGGTGGGCGCCTTCATGGCCTATGGCCTGGCCAAACGCAGCGCCAAGGATCCGGACAGCTTCGGCAAGGGCAATCCCAACGGTATCGCCGCCGCCGAGGCGTCGGACAACGCGGTGATCCCGGCAAGTTACATTCCCCTGTTCGGCCTGGGTATTCCGGGTAGCGTATCGGCAGCGCTGCTGGTGGGAGCGTTCATGATCCACGGCATCCAGGTGGGGCCGCTGATGCTGCGCGACCACCCCGAAATGCTCTTCACACTGTTCTCGGGAATGATCGTGGCGAGCATGCTGATGCTGGCGGTGGGCTGGTACGGTCTGCGCATCTTCGCCAAGGTCACCAGCGTACCGCCGCATATCGTGATCCCGGTGGTCATCTTTCTCTGCCTGGCAGGCATTCAGGTACAGGGCTACGGCACCTTCGGCCTGGTCACCGTATTTGCCTTCGCCCTCTTCGGCTACTTCCTGAAGAAGTTCGATTACTCCTTCGTGACCTTTCTGGTGGCGTTCATCGTCACGCCCATGCTGGAAATGAATTTGCGCCAGTCGGTGATCCTATCGGGCGGCGACATCGCCATCCTGCTTGATCGGCCCATCGCGCTGGCCTTCGTCGTCTTCACCGTCCTGATGGCGCTGCACCTGGGCTGGAGCAGCTATCGTCAGTGGCTGCGTAAGCGGCTCAAGGCGCCGAGCAGCTGAGTCCGCGGCTGGCGCTGGCGGGCACCGTTACCACAACCACCACAACAACGTAACCACGAGGCTACAACCATGAAAATGAAACTGCTGGGTACTGCCATTCTTTCTTCCGCCGTGGCTTTCGGCATGGCCGGCATGGCTCAAGCCGATGAGTTTCCGACCAAGCCGCTGACCATGGTAGTGGGCTTCGGTGCCGGCGGCTCCACCGACATCCAGGCCCGCGTACTGGCCAACGTGCTCGAGGAAGAGCTGGGCCAGCCGGTCAACGTAGTGAATCAGCCGGGAGCCGGCGGCGGCGTGGCTCTGGCACGCCTGGCCAATAACCGCGACGAGGGCTACACCTTCGTTTTCGGCACCTCCATGACCATCACCTTCGGCCCGCTCTCCAGCGAAACGGACTATGAGCTGGACGACTTCCGCTACGTGTCCGGCGTGACCTTGGGCCAGTCGGCCATCGTTACCGGTGAAGACCGTCCGTTCGGCGACAGCTGGGAAGAGCTGGTCGAGTACGCTCGTGAAAATCCGGGGGTAAGCTATGCCACCCAGACCGCCCTGGATCGCATGATCATCGAGTACATCGCGCGTCAGGAAGGCCTGGAGCTGCGCATCGTTCCCACCTCGGGGGGTGCCGGCATGGCGCCGCTGATTCTCTCCGGCGATGTCGATTTCGGCTACAGCGGCGGTACTCACTCCGGCTACGCCGACACCGGTGAAATGCCGGTACTGATGAGCCTGGCCGAGGATCGCCTGGTGGCCTTCCCCGATGCACCGACCCTGCAGGAAGCCGGCTACGACATCAATGCCGCCGAGATCCGCGTGGTGATGGTGCCGAAAGACGTGCCGGACGCCCACGTCGAACGCCTGGCCGAGGCGCTGGAAGCCGCGACCCAGGACGAGCGCTTCATCGAGATCACCGAAGAGCGCATCCTGATGCCGGTGACCTATATCCCCGAGGACGAAGTGACCCAGACCCTGCGCGACCAGGTCGAGGGCTACAAGGCGTTGATCGAGGAACTCGGCGGCCTGCCCGACGAGGAGTGATCACGACGACTGCCCTGGCTCAAGACAGGGCAGCTCGAACGCAGACGCCGCCCCCTTGGGCGGCGTCGTTATGTCTGATGCGGCAAAATCAGTCGCCCAGCGCTCCCAGCCGGTCGGCCTGCACCACCTCGATCCAGTAGCCATCCACGTCCTTGATGAAGATGACATCCTTCATCTTGCCCTGATCCGAGCGCTTGACGAAGGTGACGTCGTTGGCGTCGAACCAGGCTTGCGCGGCATCGAGATCAGGTACCGAGAAGCAGATGTGACCGAAGCCCTGCGGCTGGGCATTGCCATCGTGGTAGGCAAAATCGTCCTGGGTTTCGGTACCCCAGTTGTGAGTCAGCTCCAGCAGCCCCGTCTGGCTGAACGTCCATACCGTGCGCTCCCCCTCATCCTCGGGCACCTGTTCAGCGTCGTCCAAGCGGGCCAGGAAGTAGAGGGAAAAGCCCATCTCCTCGAAATCGAGCCGGCGCATGACTCGCATACCGAATACTCGCGTGTAGAACGCCAGCGCCTTTTCCGGATCCTTCACCCGTAGCATGGTGTGATTGAGTCGGAACCCCTGCGAATCCGCCGTCGGCGTTGCGACACCCGGATGTTGTTCTCCCTTGAAGCTCATGCCTGCCTCCTTTGCCGTCGCTCTCACCGTTGTGGTCGATATCAGGATGATGCGGATCCGCGCGACGTTTTTCCAGTCGCGCAGCTGTCATCACCTATGGAACGCGCTAAAGTAGAAAAAGCACAGCCACGAAGAGCGACAGCCGATGCCGACCTCATCCAGGCTCGCCCCGATAGCGCCGAGCCGCTTTCACGATGCAGCGCCCTTATTACGCCTCTTCTCCTGCCTGCTGATGCTGGCACTGTTGGCCGGCTGTGCCAGCCGCGATCTGGCGACTCACGACCCCCGGCCCGGATCGGATGCCCTCTCGATCGAGCGGGCGCTAATCCTGGCTACCGCGCAAAGCGCCCTGGGGACCCCCTATCGCTTGGGCGGCAACTCGCCGGAAGGTCTCGATTGCTCGGGCCTGGTGGAGCTGGCCTATCGCTCGGCAGGCATCCCGGTGCCCCGCACTGCCAACGAACAGTTCCGCGCACTCCCCGCCGTGAGCCGCGCGCAGCCCGGCGACCTGTTGTTCTTCGGCGACCGGCGCAAGGCAACTCACGTAGGCATTTACCGCGGCAATGGCCAGATGATCCACGCCCCAGGCAGCGGGCGTGAGGTGGTCAGCGTGCCGCTGCATATCGACTATTGGCAGGATCGGTTTCTGGGTGCCGCCGGGCCGGCCCCCTGACCCTTCGGTGCCTAGGAGGTAAGATAAGAGCCCGCCAACCCAACCGGTGATGCGATGCGCCTCGATCTTTCCCTCTATCTGGTAACCGACCCCGACCTCTGCGCTGATCAGGGTTTGCTAGAAACCGTGATGGCCGCCATACGGGGTGGTGTCAGCGTCGTACAGCTGCGCGACAAGAAAGCCAGCGACGGCGAACTGATCGACCAGGCGCGCCGTCTCAAGGCAGCGCTCGCCGGCAGCGGTGTTCCGCTGATCATCAATGATCGTCTGAAAGTGGCACTGGAGAGCGGCGCCGATGGCCTGCATATCGGCCAGGATGACGGCAATGTAGCCGCGGCCCGTGCCGCGTTGGGTGAGGGAAGGATTCTCGGCCTTTCCGTACAGAATCACGACCAGCTTGCCCGCCTCGACCCGGCCGCGCTGGACTATCTCGGCCTCGGCCCGGTATTTGCCACTTCGACCAAGCGCAACCACGCCACCCCGCTCGGTTTCGACGGCCTGACCGCCCTGGTGGCGGCGAGCCCGCTACCGGCCGTGGCCATCGGCGGCCTCAAGGCGGAACATGCCGCTGCGGTACGTGCCAGCGGCGCGAAAGGGCCGGCGGTGGTCTCGGCCATCTGCGGCCAGCTCGACCCCGAGGCCGCCGCCAGGGCGTTCTTCACCGGGCACTGATGACGCGTAGCAGAGGAACTTCGAGAAAGGAGTGCAGACCCCGAGGTGAAGACCTCAGGCGTCGCGACGTTCCTGCTCGCGTGCAAAGCGCTGCATGACGTCCAGGGTTTCCTGGCTGACGTGGTGCTCCATGCCTTCGGCATCGATGCGAGCGGTGCGGTCACTGACACCGAGGGCGCGCAGGAACTGCAACACGATGGCATGACGCTCATGGGCCATGGCCGCCATCGCCTCCCCCTTCTCGGTGAGAAACAGCGAGCGATAGGGCTTGCTCGAGACCAGCCCCAGCGACTTCAGGCGAGCCACCGTTTTCGATACTGTCGCCTGGCTGACCCCCATGCGCGCCGCAATGTCGGTCGAACGCGCCTCGCCCTGATGCTTCAGCATGTGAGCGATCAGCTCCACGTAATCTTCGAGCAGTTCGGTTTCGTGTGCGTTGCGCACGGCAGCGTACTGCTGCGCATGCTGGTCGCTGGGCGGCAGAGCATCCGCCTTGCAAAGGCGATCAGGGGTGACATCGTTGGGCGAGTTGGTCATCGCGCCAATATAGCCAATCTCCTCATAGCGCAGCAACAAGGCCCCGATAGAGATTTCCTACTACTCTATAAGTTAACCTAGGCTAAAATAGATTCTATCCACCTAAAATATCGCCAAGGTGAAACAGCTCCCGTCACCGCTGACCCATAGGAGAGGAATGATGGCGTTTTTCAAAGGATCGATGCTGCTTGCCGCACTGCCCTTCGTTCTTTCGATCCCCGTCCAGGCCGACGAACCGCCTCTCCGGGTAGTCGCCACCTTCTCTGTGATCGGCGACCTGGTGCGTGAGGTGGCAGGCGACGAGGTCGAGGTAAGCGTGCTGACCCCGGTGGGAGCGGAGGTCCACGAGTGGGAGCTGATTCCAAGCAACTTCATCGCCATCGAACGAGCTGACATCGTGTTCTACAACGGGTACGGCCTGGAGCAGTGGATCAACCAGGTCAACGCCACGGTAGGCAGCGACGTACCGGTGGTCGCTTTGGCCGAAGCGAGCGGCTACGCCACCCAGCCGATCGCCACGGGTGAATATGCCGGCGATATCGACCCCCACATGTGGATGGACCCACGCGCGGCGGCGGAATATGCAAGGGTGATCGCCGAGACGCTTGCCGAAGCGCGGCCGGAGACCGCCGACGTATTCCATGAGCGCGCTGAGGCCCTGCAGGAGTCGCTGCATGCGCTCCATGACGAACTTCAGGAAACCCTGGCGGCCATTCCCGAGGAACGGCGCCTGCTTATCACCAGCGAGGCGGCATTCGTCTACTTCGCCGACGCCTTCGGCTTCGAACATGACGGCATCTGGGGCACCAACGCCGAAGAGGAGGGTTCACCGCGCCAGATCATGCGTATCGTCGATCTGATCGAGGAGAAGCAGCCGTCTGCCATCTTCTGGGAAAGCACCATTTCCGATCGCCATGTGCGCAGCGTGGCGACAGAGACGCAAGTGGAAATTGCCGGGCCTCTCTACGTCGACTCGCTCAGCGAGACGGATGGCGACGCACCAAGCTATGCCGACATGCTGCGCCACAACGTGCGACTGCTGCGCGAGGCCCTGGGAGAAGATCATGACTGATACACCCCCTGCGCTCCAGGCGCGCCGCCTAAGTGCGGCCTATCACCAGCATCCGGTGCTGGAAGATATTACCTTGGCGCTGCCGCAGGGGCAGTGGACCGCTATCGTCGGCCCCAATGGCGCCGGCAAGTCGAGCCTGCTCAATCTGATCATCGGCACACTCCCACCGCTACGCGGTGAACTGCGCATCCTCGGCGAGAGCCCGGCCGTGCAGCGCAGGGTCGGGAATATCGCCTATATGGCTCAGCAGGAGAACATGGAGTGGGATTTTCCCATTTCAGTGCGTGAAACCGTGCTGACCGGGCGCTACGGCCTGATACGCCAGGATCCCTTGTGGCAGCGACTGCTGCCACGCCATTGGGCCAACCCCGTTCACCAGCAGGCCGTTGACGATGCCCTCGAGGCCGTCGACATGGCCGACCATGCGTCACGACCCATCGGTGAGCTCTCGGGCGGGCAAAAAAAGCGCGTGCTGCTCGCTCGCGCCCTGGCTCAGCAGGCCAAAATCCTGCTGCTGGACGAGCCTTTGGCCGGGGTCGACCCACCCAGTGAAAAACTGATCCTCGCCACGCTCGAGCGTGAGCGCGCGGCGGGTCGCACGATCATCATGGTCACGCACGATTTGCCGGGAGCGCGTCATCATGCAGACAACGTGCTGTTGATCAATCGTACGCTGATCGGTATGGGTAGCCCCGACGAGATGCTCAACGACGCCATGCTGGCGCGTCTTGCGGTGGGCGCCCCCGCCAGCGGTCATGGAGGTGTGCGCGTTGCCGCTTGAAGCCCTTGCGACCGGCGTCATCGACGCCTTGATCGCGCTATTGATGGCCGGAGTCAACCTGCTGCCCGACCCCTTATCGGCACCTTTCGAGTACCGCTTCATGCAGCGCGCCCTGCTCACCTCGGTGCTGGTGGGGGCGATTTGCGGACTGCTCTCCTGCTACGTGGTCCTCAAGCGTTGGTCGCTGCTGGGCGACGCCATCTCCCACGCGGTACTACCCGGTGTGGCCATTGCCTACCTGCTGGGCTGGCCATTCTTCATCGGTGCCTTCATTACCGGTGCGCTGACATCGCTGGGTATCGGCGCACTGGAACGCCATACCCGGATCAAAGCCGATGCCGCCATGGGCCTGATGTTCACTGCCGCCTTTGCGCTGGGTATCGTGATCATCAGCAAGATCGCCACTAGCACTCACTTGATGCATATCCTGTTCGGCAACGTGCTGGGAGTGCAGACCGGGGCGCTGGTCCTTACGCTATTGGCCAGCCTGGTGGCGGTGCTGGTCATCTGGTTGGCCTATCGCCCCCTGCTGCTCTACACCTTCGACCCCCAGCAGGCTCAGGCACTGGGGTTCAATACCAGCCTCATCCACTATGGGCTGATCCTGCTGCTGACGCTTACCATCGTCGCCAGCCTGGAAACCGTTGGCATCATTCTCGTGGTGGCGATGCTCATCACTCCAGGCGCCACGGCCCACCTGCTTACCGACCGTTTCCCGACCATGCTGGCGATATCCGTCGGCGTCGGGGTAATTTCCGCCGTGGTGGGGCTGGTGCTCTCGGTGTCGCTGGACGTCGCCTCAGGCGGCGCTATCGTGCTGGTGGCGTCAAGCCTGTTTGTCGTCGCCTTGCTGGCCGCTCCCAAGCACGGCCTGGTGGCTCGCCAGTGGCGGCGCTGGCGGCTTAATCGCGCTTAGGAGGTAGGGCGCCGCTTGAGCGTCGTTCTGCGATCGTGATAGGCGATCGCCAGGCCGCTGCCAATAATCAGCGCACTACCGACGAACACCCAAACATCGGGAATCTCGCCCCAGAACCACCAGCCCAGCAGCACCGCCCAGAGCATGGCGGTGTAATCGAACGGCGCGGCAATGGCCGCCGGGGCGAAGCGGAACGCCATGGTGATGCAGGCCGTGGCCCCCACTCCGATCACCCCTGCCCCGAGGAAGCCCAGCCAGTGCCATGGGTAAGGTGTCTGCCATACCCAGGGCAGCGCCGCGGCGGTAAGAACCAGAGGCACAAGCGTCATGTAGAACACCATGGCCCAGAGATGCTCGGTGGAGCCGTAGCGCCGCGAGGTGATCATCATCAATGCGTAGAACACCGCGGCGGCGATGAGCATCAAAGAACCCAGTTGGAAGGCATCGCCACCTGGGCGTACCACGATCAACACCCCGACAAAACCCAGCAGGGAAGCTGCCATCACCGGCGGGTCGATTCGCTCACCGAGGAGCGGCACCGATAGCAGTGTGACGAACAACGGGGCAACGAACGCGATCGCCGTGGCCTCGGCCAGGGGCAGCAAGGTCAGGCCGAACACGAAGCAAAACATGGTGCCGGTATAGATCAGACCGCGCACCAGATGCACACCGGGCCGCCGGGTACGCAGCTTGCGCAGCCCACCACCATAGTGCGCCAGCAGGGCGATAAGAGGCAGCGAAACCAGGGTTCGGAAAAAAATGATTTGAAGCGGTGAATGCACCTCACCCAACCATTTGGCGATGGCATCGCCAATGGCAAGACAGAGCACGCCGGCACACATGAACAGGATGCCTTTCAGTGACGGTGTCATGGTCGCCCCCTCGCTTCATCCCAGACTGCCAAAAAACCACCCCGCCGACCTGTAATGGCCGGCGGGGTTCGTTGATTGACAACCTAACGGGTGGAACACAAAGCAGCAAGAGCTGTGCACCAGGATGACGCAGACAGAAGGAGCGAGGTCGAAACCGGAACGTCACTGGACGCTTGGGAGCATGGTCACGCCATTATCGTTATGTTATAACGAATCATTCTCAGCGCTCAGCTGATATAGGGCGCTAGATCGGTCTCAGCTCTGCTGCGTTTCGCCAGTCGGGTCGGCCGCAGCATGATTGATATGTTATAGAGTTTCAAGGAGGAGCCCATGCTGCCCCATTCCTCATCCGGCGCCTCGGCGCACTGGGCATTCGGCTCGGACATCGAGGTGCTGCCGCGAATTTTCGACGACGACATCACTCTGGCCGTCATGCAGCGACGGCTCGATCCGGCCCTTGCGCTGGCCGTACGCGGCCAACTGGGTTGCCAACGCGGTCTGGAGTGGTACTGGCGAGGGGCGCCGGGTCAGGCGATGAAGGATGACCTGGCGCGCCGCCTCCCCGCCCCAGAGGCAGGTGGCGCGCTGATCGAGGATATCGGCCACATTGCGGAGGCCATGGCGTATCTCTTCGCCACCGACACCATCGGCATCCGACTACGCACGCTGGAAGGGGCGATGTGTCCTCGCTTCCATGTCGACAATTTGGCGGTGCGCCTCGTCACCACCTACGCCGGTCCGGCCAGCGAATGGCTACCCGAACATGCCGTCAACCGGACGGGGCTCGGCGCTCCGCACCCCGCCAAGCCCGATATCGTCGCCGACCCCGGCGCCATTCAACAGCTCAATGTAGGCGACCTCGCACTGCTGAAGGGCTGCGGATGGGTAGGAAACGAGGAGCGCGGCCTCGTTCACCGCAGCCCCCAGCCGGCCCCCGGCGAACGCCGCCTGCTGCTGGCGCTGGACCCAGGCTGAGCCCAGCCTATCTTTCGTTTTTTACCCTCAAGGAAGACATCATCGATGACACCGTGTTTTCGCTCACTTTTGCTTGGCCTGACCCTGCTGCCCGTAGCGGCAGCCGCCGACCGTCCTTTGTCGGTCGTGGCCCCTTGGGAGATTACCGGCGCCGACCCATCGACCTCGGGCTATGTATTCGCCCGTATGGGCGTTGCCGAGACGCTGGTCGATACCGATGCCGATGGCCGGCCCACCCCCGGCCTGGCAGCGGCCTGGCAGCCCAGTGAAGACGGCCTGACCTGGCGTTTCACACTGCGCGATGACATCACCTTTCACGACGGCAGTTCGCTAACGGCGGAAGCGGCGACCGCAAGCCTGCAGCATGCCCTGGCCAAGCCGGGGATTCTTGATTCGGCCCCCATCACCAGCATTGAGGCCGAGGGCAACGAGGTGGTGATCGAGCTCGAGAGCCCCTTCGCCCCGCTACCGGCCCTATTGGCCCATTCCACTACATTGATTCTCGCCCCGAACTCCTATGACGACGACGGGCGGGTCACCCAGGTGATTGGAACTGGCCCCTATCGGGTGGCAAGCGTGGCGCCTCCGCAACGGCTCGACGTAGAGCGCTTCGACGACTTCTGGGGCGAGGCGCCCGCCATCGGCAGCGCCAGCTACCTGGCCGTTGGCCGCGGCGAAACCCGTGCGCTGATGGCGGAAAGCGGTGATGCCGATGTGGTGTTCACCCTCGATCCGGCCAGCCGTGCACGCCTGGCACGCCATGACCGCCTGACGGTGCATGCCGAGCCGCTGCCGCGCACTATCGTCTTCAAGGTCAATGCCTCGCATCCGCTTCTCGAAGACGAGCGTGCCCGCCAGGCGCTTAGCCTGGCCATCGACCGTGAAGGCATCGCCGCCGGCCTGCTGCGTGATCCTGAAGCCGCCGCCGCCGAGCTGTTTCCGGCCAGCCTCGGGGCCTGGCACTTGGGTCTCGACGCCAGCGAAGCGCGGAACGTGGAGCGCGCCCGCGAGCTGCTCGCCGAGCTAGGCTGGGAAGCCAACGGCAGCGGCATGCTCGAGCGCGACGGCAAGCCCTTCCGCCTGACCATGCGAACCTTTTCCGACCGCCCCGAGCTGCCGCTGGTGGCCACCGCTCTGCAGGATCAATGGCGCGAGATCGGCGTGGCGCTGGAGGTCGCGGTGGGCAACGCCAGCGCGATCCCTTCCGGCCATCAGGACGGTAGCCTGGAGCTGGGCCTGATGGCACGCAACTACGGCCTGGTGCCCGACCCGCTCGGCACCCTGCTCGACGACTTCGGCACCGACCCCGAGGCTATGGGCAGCGACTGGGGCTCCATGGGCTGGCGCGATGATGATCTGGCTGCCTGGCTCGATACCCTGCGCCAGGAAGCCGATCCCGAGGCCCGCACCGAGCTGGCGGAGCAGGTCGCGCGACGCCTCAACGAGGCCATGCCGGTCGTGCCCGTGGCCTGGTACCAGCAGACCGCAGCGGTCAACGCCGAGCTGGAAGGCTTCTCCATCGATCCGCTTGAGCGCAGCTACCGCATCGACGCGCTGAGGTGGAGCGAATGAGGGCTGCGTTGGCCTCACGGACGACCCCGCGCTGGGCCTCTCATAGGGCTAAGGGCCTGGGTGGCCTGCTGCTGCAACGGCTGTTTCAGGCCGGCCTGGTGGCGTGGATGGTCGGCACGCTGACCTTCGTGCTGACCCGCTCGCTGCCCGGTGACATGGCCTACCGCATCGCCGCCGGCCGCTACGGTCACGACATGGTCAATACCCGTGCCGCCGAGGCGGTGCGTGCCGAGCTGGCGCTGGACCAGCCGGCGCTGACCGCCTACATAGGCTGGCTGTGGGACCTGGTGCAGTTCGATCTGGGCCGCTCGCTGGTCAGTGGCCAGCCTGTGGTACATGAACTCTGGCACCAACTCGGTCACTCCCTGGGGCTGGCGGCGATGGCCGTACTGCTCTCGCTGCTGCTGGGCCCACCGCTGGGACTGATCGCCGGGCTCAAGCCCAATGGCTGGCTGGATCGGGTCAGCGAAGTGGCGGCCAGCGTGCTGCGCGCCTTGCCCCCCTTTGCCGTGGGCCTGCTGCTGATCCTGATCTTCTCGGTGTCGCTAGGCTGGCTACCCGCCGCCGGCCACGGCCGCACCGCTCACGGCGTGCTGCCGGCGCTGACCCTGGCGCTGGCCCTGGCGGCCATTTCCAGCCGGGTGGCGCGCAACGCCATGGCCGACGTCTCGCAGTCGGCCTACTACGCCTTCTCGCGTACCAAGGGCCTTGGCGAGCGCCTCAGCTTCCTGCGCCACGGCCTGCGCAATGCCGCGGTACCGGTCGTCGCCTACCTTGGCGTGCAGTTCGTCTATCTGATCGAAGGTGTGGTAGTGGTCGAGACGTTGTTCGCCTGGCCCGGCATCGGCCACGCCCTGGTGCACGCCATCGTCGCTCGTGACGTACCGATGATCCAGGGCACCGCGCTGGTGATGGGGCTGATGTTCGTCGCCCTCAACACGGTGGTAGACCTGATCTGCCACTGGCTCGACCCCAGAAGGCGCAGCGCATGAGTACCTTGACGCTTCATCCCGCTCGCCGCCGGCTGCCTGCCCTGAATGGCCGTCAGCGCCTTGGCGCCACGCTGCTAGCCTTGCTGCTCGCCTTCGCCTGGCTGGTGCCTTGGCTCTTCGATGCCGACCCAGCACGTCAGCAGCTCACCCGCATCCTGCAGCTGCCGTCGCTTGCCGAACCGCTCGGCACCGATCACTTGGGCCGTAGCCTATTGGCCCGGCTGGCAGCCGCCGTGCAGCTCTCGCTGGGAATGGCATTGCTCAGCGTGACCACGGCCGCCGTGCCGGGGGTGCTCCTCGGCGTGATCGCCGGCTGGCGCGGCGGTTGGCTCGACCGCGTACTGGGCAGCCTGGCCGATGCCTGTCTGGCCCTGCCCGGCCTGCTGCTGGTGCTGTTACTGGTCGCCATCGCCCCGGGCAACTTCTGGGCGCTGTACGTGGGCATCTCACTGGTACTTTGGATCGAGTACTTCCGCGTGGTACGGGCCCGCACCCGCGTGCTGGTCACCTCACCGCAGCTCGAGGCGAGCCGCCTGCTCGGCTTCGGCCCGCTCTATCTTTTCCGCCGGCATCTATGGCCGGAGCTGGCACCGCAGGTGCTCACACTGGCTGCTTTTGGTGCCGCCAGTGCGATACTCGCCATGGCCGCGCTGGGCTTCGTCAGCGTCGGGCTGCGTCCTCCCACCGCCGAGTTGGGGCTGATGATGATCGAGCTGCTGCCCTACTACCACGAGGCGCCCTGGGCCATGGCCCAGCCCATCGTGGTGCTGTTCGTGCTGGTATTGAGCCTGAACCTGCTGGCCGGAAGGGATCCAAGATGAGTACGCACTTACTTCTGGCCGAGGGTATCGCGATCCAGGGCGAGGGAGTCACGATCGCGCCATTCTCCTACTTGCTGGGACCCGGCGACCGCCTGACCCTGCTCGGCGAAACCGGCTCGGGCAAAAGTCTGATCGCCCAAGCCATCATGGGTACGCTGCCCAAAGGCCTGAGGGCAGAGGGACGACTCGTCATCGATGGCGAGCGCTTCGATGCCGCCGACAACGCGTCACGTCGCGCACTGTGGGGCCACCGCCTAGCGCTGCTGCCCCAGGAACCCTGGCATGCGCTGGACCCTACCATGCGTGCCGTTCACCAGGTCGCCGAGAGCCATCGCCACGTTGCCGGTCGCGGGCGGCGCGACGCCATGTACGCAGCCTGGGCCGACCTGGGCGAACTCGGCCTGGCCGAGGCGGGTACAAAGCTCCCCGGCGAACTCTCCGGCGGCATGGCACAGCGGGTGGCCTTTGCCGCCGCCAGTGCCGGCGGCGCGCCCATCGTAATTGCCGACGAACCCACCAAGGGGCTCGATGCACCACGGCGCGACGCGGTAGTAGAGCTGCTGGCCCGCACTCCCGAGGCGGCCGGGGCCTTGCTCACCATCACCCACGACATCGACGTGGCTCGTCGGCTGGGTGGCGAGGTGGTCATCCTGCGTCAGGGCCAGGTGGTAGAGCGCGGCCCGGCCCAGCAAGTGCTCACTCACCCTCAGAGCGAGTACGGCCAGCGACTGCTGGCTGCCGAGCCCAGCCGTTGGCCGCGACCGCAGCCGCTGGGCGAGCAGCAGGCACCGGTAGTGAACGCCGACGGTCTGGCCAAGACTCGTGGCGGGCGTGAGCTGTTCCGCGACCTGTCGCTGACGGTCAGCCCAGGTGAGATCGTCGGTGTTGTCGGCCCTTCCGGCTGCGGCAAGAGCACCCTCGGGGACATGCTGCTGGGCATAACCTCCAGCGACGCCGGCCATGTCCAGCGAGCCACGGGGCATCCTCTCGGTTTCCAGAAGCTCTATCAGGACCCACCGGCGGCATTCTCGCCCCACTGGCGACTCTCCCGCCTGCTCGACGACCTGATACGTCGTCACCGCCTGGACCGTGCCAAGATCCTTCCTCTGATGATGCGCCTGGGCCTCGACGAGAGGCTGCTAACTCGGCGCCCCGGTGAAATCTCGGGCGGGGAGCTGCAGCGCTTCGCCATCCTGCGCGTGCTGCTGCTCGAGCCGTGCTTCCTGTTCGCCGACGAACCGACATCACGTCTCGATCCCATCACCCAGCGACAGACCCTCGAACTACTGGTGGAGCTGGCCCGTGAGCGTCATTGTGGGGTAATGCTGGTGAGTCACGACCCCGCGCTGGTCGAGCGTATCTGCGACAAGCGTATTTCCCTGGACGGCACGTCGAGCCTGACAGGACGCGAACTCGACACAGCCATGGCCTGAACCGTCCAGACAGGCGGAGAAGGCTCAAACGACTGACGCCCCGCATGGGCGGGGCGTCAGGAACTTGGTCATAGGCAGCTACGGCTCAGTAGTGGGCCACTACCATGCAATCCATGCCCTGGGCACGCAGGCTGTTACAGGCCGAGTGTGCGTCGTTCTCCTGGAGATCGACCAGCCGGGCGCGGAAGATACGCTGCTCACCCTCCGACTCCGCTACCGAGACACGTACGTCACGCATCATGTTGGCAAGTTGGTCGGCGGCTCGCGTCGCCAGGTGACGTGCCTGATCCGGATTGTTGAACGCACCGACCTGAACGGCCCAGTTACCCCTGGCCGTTGATGTCCGCGGCGTATCCGCCTGGGCGATCAAGGCGCGAATGGGATCATCCGCGGAGCCCATCTCGACCCCCATTTCAGACTGGAACGAGATCCGGCGTTCGCTTTCCGAAACGGACGGCTGGGCGACGGCCTCGGGGGCCGCGGCAAGCTGCTGAGCAGATGCGGGGGGGCTAGCGGGCAGGTCCATGCTGTCGCCCAGCACGTCGGCCTGCGCTATCCAGTCACCACGTTGCAGCATCGACAGCCGGGCAAAGCCCCGGTCGAGCAGGTCAGCCATGTGAGTGTCCCGCGAGGCGGCGGTAAAGCCCCCCATCACCACCGATACGATACGCCGATTGTTGCGAATCGCCGAGGTCGCCACGTTGAAGCCTGAAGCGCGTATGAAACCGGTCTTGAGACCATCGGCCCCGGCGTAGTTACGCACCAGGCGGTTGTGGCTGGTATGTGTGGTGCCACGGTAGGTGAAGCTCTGCGTGGAGAAGTAGTGGTAGTACTGGGGGAAATCCTGCATCACCCGGATCGACAGCGTGGCCATGTCGCGGGCCGTGGTGACCTGGGCGTTATCGGGCAGGCCCGATGCGTTGCGGAACACGGTACTGGGCATACCCAGTTCATGAGCACGCTGGGTCATCATGCGCCCGAAACTGGCTTCCGTACCGCCCAGCGCCTCGGCCACCACCACGGCAACATCGTTGGCGGAGCGCACCACCAAGGCCTTGATGGCTTCCTCTACCGTTATGGAGCCACCCGCTGCCAGCCAAAGCTTCGAGGCGGGCATCGAAGCGGCATGGGACGATACCGGCAACGGCTGATTCAAACGCATGGTGCCGTTCTCCAGCGCTTCGAACAGCATGTACAACGTCATCATCTTGGTCAGCGAGGCGGGATACCGAGTGGCGTCGGGATTGGCCGCATGCAGCACGTCACCGCTCTCGACATCGATGACAATGGCTGCATAGCGAGGGTTTGCCTGCGCGGAACTGATCACCAACAGCTGAATGAAGAGCAAAAAGAAGACGGCCACACCGAAATTAGGTCGGTTGTAGGAGCGCATGACGAAGACCTCTGGTTCCCTTGTGATTCCCCTGTGGCCCGATTCTGAAGCGGACCTTGCCCCAGTATGGCTATTAACGAAACGCTTTACAGCTGGAATAAGGGGTTTTTTTGCAGATATACCGGCTTCTTCCATTAAAATTACGTTTATTAATCAACTGGAATAACAGTCCGCTATCTTTTCGTTTCCGTCGAGCTACTCCCAGGCAGGAAACGGATCGGCCAGCTCAGCCCAAGCTTGATGACCATCCGCCATTGCGGCATCGTCAAGCAAGCATGCGTCTAGCGCCTGGCGGATACGCGACTCGTCAAGGTTCTGGCCGATAAAGACCAGCTCCTGGCGCATGTCGCCGAAGGGCTCTTCCCATTTTTCCATGATGTAGCCGCGCGACTCCGGATCGCTGGGCCAGCGCGACTCGGGCACCGCCTTCCAGAACATACCGGCAAAGCCGTAGTGAGCAATACCGCCCGCCTGGCTCCATTGGCCGGCGAACTGCGGCCGCGTGGCCAGCCAGAAGAACCCCTTCGAGCGCAGTAGCTTGCCGCCAAACCAGTCGCCGTGCAACAGGGTGTGAAACTTCTCAGGATGGAAGGGTCGCCTGGCCCGGTAAACGAAGCTCGAGATGCCATACTCTTGGGTTTCCGGCACATGCTCGCCGCGCAGCTCCTTGAGCCAGCCAGGAGCGAGCTGAGCCCGCTCGAAGCTGAAACGACCGGTGTCGAGCACCTTGTCGAGTGACACCTGACCATGGGCCATGGGTATCAGCTCCGCATCGGGATTGAGCGAGCGAAGCACCGCCATAAGCTCCTCTAGCTGCGCCTCGTCGATCAAGTCGGCTTTACTGATAAGCAGCACGTCACAGAACTCGATCTGATCCACCAGCAGGTCGGCGACGTTGCGCTCATCCTCTTCGCCCAGGCTCTCGCCCGCCTCGGCCAGCGATTGCGCCTCATGATACTGGGTCAGGAAGTTGGCACCATCAACCACCGTCACCAGGGTATCCAACCGCGCAACCTGGGAAAGGCTCTGCCCCTGCTCATCCTCGAAGGTAAAGGTCTCCGCCACCGGTAGCGGTTCCGAGATTCCGGTGGATTCGATCACCAGATAATCGAAGCGCCCCTCGCGGGCGAGCCGGCTCACCTCTATCAGCAAGTCCTCACGCAGCGTGCAGCAGATACAGCCATTGCTCATCTCGACCAGCCGCTCCTCGGCCCGGTTGAGCGCCACTTCATCATTGCCGCCTCCGGGGCCGCCTCTCACCAGGGCCGCATCGATGTTGACCTCGCTCATGTCGTTGACGATCACCGCCACACGGCGGCCATCCCGATTGGCCAGTATATGGTTGAGCAGAGTCGTCTTCCCTGCCCCGAGAAATCCTGAAAGCACGGTCACGGGCAAGATCTTGTTGGTCATTACGAGTCTCCTCGCTGTTTGCTGTAGTGGTGTTCGAGCTTCTCCTGGCGTTCCTTGGCCTCCAGGCACAGCTCGGCTGTCGGCCTCAATAACAGCCGTCCCAGGCCTATGGGCTGGCCAGTTTCCGCGCAGTAGCCATAGTCCCCTTCCTCAATGCGCCGCAGGGCTTGGCGAATCTTGCGTAACAGGCGAGTCTCACGATCGGCCTGGCGCAACAGCAACCTCACCTCCTCCTCCACCGCCGCTCGGTCGAGGTCGTCGCCGCTGCGTTCATTGTCGGCAATGGCCTTGCGCACCTCCTCCAGATGCGTTTCGACCTCCAACTGCTCGGTTTGGAGCCGGTGCTGAAAGAACGTCAGCTGTTCTTCGTTCATATATGCCGCTTCGGGCATGGCCAGCAGCCGCTGCGCCTCGGGATCGACCTGCATGGATATCCTCTCCTGAAAGATAAACGTTATAACATAACATTAATGTCATGTAGCAAGCTTACCTCTCATTGACCAGCGCGTCGGAGCGAATGTCGCTTAGGCAAGATCTTGCCCGCTGGGCAACTTCTTGCTCGCCCTGGGCAACTTCTTGCCTAAGCATTCTTAATCACACTGCAAGAAAAATTCGTTAAACCATTGATGAATAAAGATTGAAGTCACTTAGGCACGCTTTCTGCTCTTTCAATAGCGTCCATCGGGGACATACATTCACATCGTCAAGGAGCAGACCATGCCGACTCCCTGCTATATCAGCATCGAAGGCCAAACTCAGGGCAACATCACCGCGGGTGCCTTCACTCCGGATTCCGTGGGCAACATCTACGTGGAAGGCCACGAAGACGAGATGCTGGTCCAGGAGTTCAAGCACGTCGTGACCGTGCCCACCGACCCGCAGTCCGGTCAGCCTTCCGGCCAGCGCGCCCACAAG
>NZ_JAFIFK010000024.1 GCF_020832045.1 Halomonas sp. | reverse complement strand
AGACCGTGATCGACGCCGGTGCCGAGATCACCCTCAAGGCCGGCGGCAGCTTCCTCAAGCTTGACCCCAGCGGCATCACCATCGTCGGCGCCCAGGTCAAGATCAACTCCGGGGGCAGCCCGGGGTCGGGGAGTGGGCAGGCCGCAGCGGCGGCGCTGTTGCCGGGAGCCGTCACGCCGGAAGCGAGCGAGGATGTAACGCTCAAGTCCAGCGGAGCACCGCTCGCAGGAGGCTTCATGGCTGCGGCGATGGCCGTCGCCGCAGCGACGCAAGGCGAGGTCGAGCCAGAAGCGAGTGAGGACACGACCGACTCGAGCGCAGACGACATGGAAGAAGCCAGGCGTCAGAAGGCAGCGCGCTGGCAGTGTCGCCAGGGCCAGATCGCTTCTGCCAGAGCCAAGCTCGATGCCATGCCCCCCGGCGGCCCCCGCGACACCCTGGCCGCCACCACCGAGCGCTTTGAGCGCAACAACATCGCCGTGGAGCATGCCCGGCTGGCACAGCATGTTTACGACCCCAGCCAGCCCGTGCCGATGGGTTGGAGGGATAGTAGTCTAAACGAAGATTACCTCGCAGCAATGGATCTCAAGCCAAGTCAGTTGAAACCCTCCAACAGTGGATTTAGAGCAGGAGTATATGAACCTGATCCAATTATTTTCGGTAATACGCTTGGTCCAGCACTAGCTTTCAAAGGGACTCAGAATAGCGAAGACTGGTTAAATAACTTGTCACAAGGATTAAATCAGCCTTCAGATTATTACGAAAGGGCCGTACACATAGGTCAGAGTCTTAAAGAAGCAGGAGCCAGAGTACATTTAGTTGGGCATTCATTAGGTGGTGGTTTGGTCTCTGCCGCCTCACGGGCAAGCGGCCTCCCCGCAACTACGCTCAACTCCGCGGGCCTGCATCCCAATACCGTGGAACGCTATGGTGGCACACTACACCAGCCTGAACCCGAGAATATCCAGGCTTTCCGCGTGGCGGGAGAGATACTCACACTGCTGCAGGAGCGTCGCTTGAGCTCAACTCTGGCGGCGGCCGGGGTGGGTGCGGCACTGGGCGGCGGCACCGGTGCCCTTGCCGGGGCCGCCGGCAGTGCCTTGCTGGCCACACTGATGCCGGATGCGGTGGGCACGCCGTATCGGTTGCCTGGCCGGGGCATCAATCCCGTTGAGCGTCACAGCATGGCCCAGGTCATCGAGGGGCTGGAGGCCCAGAAGTCGATGGATCAAGGTATCCTGGCAGAAGTCACGGGCCATCACTGCGCTTAGGGAGACACCATGCAGACCAAGTCACAGCGCCCTCTCCGTTTACGTTTTCACTCACTGCTGTTGCTGGTAGTACTTTTCTTTGCCAGCGGCTGCCAGCCGACCCAGGGATTGACCATGTCACGTACTCACACTGCCGACGAGTTCTTTAGCAGCCCGCATCTCGAGCTGGCCCAAGCCATCGAGCGCAACGATATGGCGGCGCTGCGCCGCGGGGCCGAGGGAGTCGACCTCACCGCTCGGGGCGATAAGCAGATGACCCTGATGTGGTTCGCCCTGCTGCAGCAGAATCCCGATGCCGTGCGCACCTTGGTCGAGCTAGGCGTACATCCAGGTGAAGGTTCGATAGAAGAAGCTGAGGCTCGAACTCCTCTGGGGGCGGCATTGATGAGCAGTGAAACGCGTTATCTGGCTTCCATGCTGGATGGCGGCCTGTCGCCCAATGAAGGGGGCGATACACCGCTACTGGAGCAAGCTGTTATCAGCGGCACTCTAGAGCACGTTAAGCTGCTAGTAGGGCGAGGTGCAGAGATCGATGCGGCTCCTGGAGCCGTAGGAAGAACGGCCTTCGATTTAAGCACCTCAGGTACGAAACCCGAAATCGCGATTTATCTATTGACCCAGGGGGCTGAACCTAACATTCGCACCTCAACGGGTGTTACAACTGCTTGGCGAGTTCATAATCGCATCGAAGGCGCCCCGCACAGCCCCCTTCGCGACGAATTCATCAAGCTTCGCGACATGATGATTGAGCGCGGCGTCGAGTTCCCCCCGCCCTCGCCTGTCGAAGTGCGCGAGCAGATGCGCGCCGAGGGGCTGACACCTCGTGTGCCACCCGGCCATGAACGGTAGAAAAAAGGATGACACGAGGATCCCAAACTTGCCAATTATGGCATCGGGGTTCTCCCCCCGGGGGGCGTAGCGGTGGCGTATGAGTGGGGCGTAGCGGAAGCGGGGTATGGCTAGCTCGGGTGGGACGGCATGCAACATGCCGCCCCGGGTGAGTCACTCGGCAGTCGTCTCTTCCTCGTCGTAGCCGTGCTTGGCCAGCCAGTCGCGCAGAAAGGCGATCTCTTCCTCCTGAGCTTCGATGATCTCGCGAGCAAGGTCACGGATCGCTTCGTCCTCGCCGTGCATCAACACCACGTTGGCCATGTCGATGGCGCCCTGGTGGTGGGGGATCATGCCGCGAGCGAAATCGGCGTCGGGGTTGCCGGTGAAGTCGATCGACATATCTTCATGCATGCGCCGATTGACGTCGCGGTAGGCCTGAACCGCCTCGTTGTCGGCATGCTCGTCAGGCTCATGGGCACCATGGGCGTGATCGTCATCATCGTGCTCAGCATGGTCGTGATGGCCCGCGTGCGTCTCTGTCTCGTCGCCGTTGGCTGCTTCAGCGTCATCGTCTGCGTCCTGCCCCTGCTGCTCTTCAGCTTCAGCGGGCTCAACCTGCTCTATCTGCTCCTGGGCCTGGGCTTCCTCTTCCGAGGCCAGGGCAGGCGCCGCCAGCAGGGCGCTGCCCGCCAGAATGAGAGCCAATGCTGAAAAAGGACGTACTGCCAGGGTGTGCGACATGATGCTCTCCTTTACCATGGGTGTCGTACGACTACGATAGAACCAAGTGCAACGCAGGTCACCCTGCGCCCGGGAATAACCATCACGAGACTACCATGGACTGGAACCCTGCCCTTGTCTGGCTGGCCATCGCCCTGCTGTTGGGCCTGGCGGAGCTTTCATCCGGCGGTCTGGTGCTGCTGTCACTGGCAGTCGCAGCCGCCCTCACCTCGGCCCTGGCGGCGCTGGGAATCACCCTGCCCTGGCAATTGCTCGCCATGGGAGTTTTCTCGGGGATTCTGATTCCAGTTGCGGTCAAGGTGATCCGGCCCTGGTTCTCGCCCAGGGGCATCTCCTATGGCACCACCGGCACCGGCGTGGAGAAGGGCCATACCTACACCACGCTCAAGCGCGACTACGATGGCGCCAGCGGCGTCAAGGTCAACGGCGACTTCTATCGCCTGCGCGTGGCCGAGACCGGCGAAACCGAGCTGCCGGAAGGCTCGCTGGTGATCTTTCAGGAATTCGATGGCACCACGGCCATCGTCAGCCACGCGCCCCAGAGCTAGACATACCCGATCTACAGCGTTAGGCGCTTCGCTCCATCAAGCGTCAGGATTACATTCGTCGACACAAGGAGTCGTAACGTGAACATGGACCTACCCATCAACCCGGGGCTGCTGATAGCCCTCATCGTTGTCGTCATCGGCATTCTCATCATCGCCAAGGGCCTGGTGATCGTGCGCCAGTCCGAAGTCATGGTGATAGAGCGCCTGGGGTCGTTCAACCGCCTGCTGGAAAGCGGCATCAACATCATCATTCCTTTCATCGAGCAGCCCCGCGCCATCACCATGATTCGCTACCAGAAACGCGGTGAGGAGTACCTTCCCATCACGACCAGCGAAGTGCGTATCGACCGTCGCGAGACCGTGATGGATTTCCCTGGCCAGCCGGTGGTAACCACCGATAACGTCACGGTACGCATCAATGGGGCGCTCTATTATCAAATCATCGATCCGCGTCGTGCCGTCTACGAGATTGAAAACATGAGCCAGGCGGTTGAGGTACTGGCCAAGACTACCCTGCGCTCAGTGGTCGGCAAGATGGAACTCGACAAACTGTTCGAGTCCCGCGCCGAGGTCAACAACGAGATCCAGACGGCGATGGAAGAACCCGCCTCCAAATGGGGTGTCAAGATCTCGCGGGTCGAGGTGCAGGACATCGCCATGCCCGAGGAAGTTGAAACTGCGATGCGGCTGCAGATGGCAGCGGAGCGCAAGCGCCGCGCCACCGTGACCGAAGCGGAAGGTGAGAAGTCCGCCGCCATCGCCAAGGCTCAGGGCCAGCGCGAGTCGGCAATTCTCAACGCCCAGGGCGACAAGGAGTCGGCCATCCTGCGCGCCCAAGGGGAGCAGGAGTCGATCAAGCTGGTACTCAGCGCCATCGGCGACAGCGACGAGCACAAGCGAACCGTAGTGGGCTACCTGCTCGGTCAGAGCTACATCAAGGCGCTGCCGACCATGGCTCAGGAGGGGGAGCGGGTGTTCGTGCCCTATGAGTCATCCGCGCTGCTCGGCTCCATGGGCATGTTCCGTGAGATGGCCGGCTCGCCGGAGGATACCGTGGCGCAGCACCTGCGCGGCAGCGACCGCCAGAGCGGCTTTCGCAGCGGCATCGTCGGCGGAGCAGCCAGTAGCTAATTATTGAAAGCTGGGCATCGGCTGTCAGGCCGATGTCCCAGCATCTTTCAATGACAGCGAATAGCGACCGGGCAGGAAGCATCGTGGGCCGAAATGCGTTAAAATACGGGCATCGGCATATTCGAGGTCATCCGCATGATCAAGGTATCCCTCAAGACCAAGCAGGACTATTTTGCCAAGGTCAAGCAGCATAACTATGCGGCCAGCCTGCGCCTGGAAGGGTTCAGTGCTCCCGATGCGCCACATGCGCTACCCAGCAAGTCCGCCACGCTGGAAAAATATCGCCAGCGTTGAGCGTGGCTACTAGCTGCTGTCATGGACAAGTACGGCGTCGGCCAGGATCCCTACTGTTACGACGGTACCAACGTTTTCAAGAATCTTCTCAAGATTCGTGACGATACAATCCTGCAGGAAGCCGAACGCGAGCTGACGATCATTGCTGCCGACGGAATTCCTTTCTCTCTCCCGCCCTACGATTTTGACTATCTCAAGAGGCTGCACAGGCAGCTCTTCGGCGACCTTTATCCTTGGGCCGGCGAGATCCGTGCCATCGACATTTCCAAAGGCGATACGCGCTTTTGTCATTGCGACCGCCTCGAGCCGGAAGCCAAAAACCTATTCGCCCAGTTAGAACGAGCCGACTGGTTCACAGGCCTTAAACGTAACGAATTGATAGTGGCCGCCGCCGAGTTTTACGGTGATCTCAATGTCCTGCACCCCTTTCGGGATGGTAACGGCAGGGCGCAGCGTATTCTCTTCGAGCACCTGATCATCAATTGCGGCTACGAGATTTCATGGGCCGGGCTGGATCGGGACGAATGGATTCGAGCCAACATCGCTGCTTACTACTGTGATTACGATCCCATGATCGCAGTTTTCAGGCAGTGTATCGGGACGCCGCTTACCGAATGACAAAGCCGGTTCAATCGTTCGCAGGTGGCCCACCAAACCTTTCCAGCTGCATTTCCTGCAGCCGGCTCAAGGTGCGCCGGAAGGCAAATGCCAGGTAGCCATCGGCATATAGCTCGTCCATGGCGACGTCGGCTTCGATATGGAGCGGCACTCGGCGGTCGTAGCACTCGTCGACCAGGGCGATGAAACGGCGCACGCCATCGTCACGACGCGACAGCGGCGGCAGCGCCCGCTCACCCGCCTCGACACGCTCGCCGCTATCTTCGGTACCGCGAGCGATACTGCCCAGCGCATGGGCATCGTTCAGCCGCGGCACCTCGCTGAGCAGGATGTGATCGAACTCGTCGACCAGCGCGATGAAGTCCATTGCGGAGAGCGGCTGCTCGCACAGCTCGGCGTAGCGACACCACACCACGCTCTCACTGCGGCGTTCCACCTCAATTCGTCGATGGCCCAATTCAATTGGCTCGGCACTGGCGGTTTCAGCCTGCCTCAAGCGCTCGAAGACGTTTGCCAGTGGGCTCGGCCGGCCAGGCTCGGTCACCCAGTAACGCTGACATGGCCGCCCGGGGTGCAGGCGATGATCATAGCCGCCGTCGAGCTCAACCACTTCCATGTGACGTTGGATGGCTTCGATGGCGGGCTGGAATCGCTCACGGTTGAAGCCATCGGCATAGAGCTGGTGCGGTGCCTGGTTGGACGTGCACACCAGCACCAGACCGTGCTCGAACAAGGCCTGCAGCAGGCGACCGAGCAGCATGGCATCGGCGATGTCGCTGACGACCAGTTCGTCGAGGCAGAGCACGCGCACCTCGGAGGTCATCTCTTGCGCCAGTGCGGCGAGAGGGTCGGCGGTGCCGCTGAGCTGAAACTGGCGCTGATGCACCCAGCGCATGAAGTGGTGGAAATGCAGGCGCCGGGAGGGCACTTGAAGGTGGCGCTGAAAGCCATCCATCAGCCAGGTCTTGCCGCGGCCCACCGGTCCCCACAAATAAACCCCGGATATGACCTGGCCCTCCGTCGAAACACCCTCGTCGTGCAACGACCGGAAGCAGGTGTCGAGCCGGATGGCGGCTGCCTGCTGCGCTTCGTCAGGGGCAAAGCCCTGACGCTCGACTGCCTGGTGATACAACGCCAGCGGCGAGGCGGTCGTCATGCCTCGAGACTGCGCAGCATGATGGTGACCTCTTCGCCCCGGTAACTCAGCGCTTCATGGTCTTGCCAGCCGAGACGACGATAGAGACCCTGCTGGTCGGGGGTGTAGAGGTAGAACTGGCTGAAGCCGCTGTCAGCGGCTTCCTCTTCGACGCGGCGAATCAGCCTGGCGGCAATGCCCCGCCCGCGCCATTCTGGCAGCACGAACACCGAGGCCAGCCAGGGCGTGAGTTCGCGACGACTGTCCATGTCCTCGGCCATCAACGCCGCCGTTCCTACCGGCCGGTGGCCTGCCATGGCCACGAATACGGAGGGCACGCCGCCGTCACCGCACTCGCGGCGAAATGCCTCGCGGTAGGATTCGGCGGTGCTGCCCGGATGCAGGTGGCCCCATTCGGCGTAGGTCCAGCTCGACACCGTAGCCACATGGGGCGAGTCTGCATTCAAGCGTACCAAGGTGATATCTCGCATAGATTTCCTTATCCGGACGTTGCCTGCGCTGCGCTCTATGACCTCATCCTAATTGAAACGGATAGACCGCGCCGATCTGAAGTATGCGAGTGAGTTCATCCAACGCATTCAGGGTCTCGTCGGCCAGCTGAGGGTCGGCGAGGTCGTCGGGTGCCAGCCGGTCGCGGTAGTGGCGCTCGACCCAGGCGACGAGTTCGTCGTGCAGGACGTCGGTAAGCAGCACGCGACCGGTCAACGCGGCACGCTCGGCATCCGACAGGACCACGCGCAGGCGCAGGCAGGCAGGGCCACCACCGTTGCGCATGCTCTGCTTGACGTCCTTGACGATCACATCGGTGATGGGATTGTGGCCGGCCAGCAGGAGGTCCTGGATGGTGCGCCATACCGCTTCGCGTTCCTGGCACTCGCCGGGTACCACCAGCGTCATGGTGCCGTCGGGGTTGCTGAGCAGCTGCGAATTGAACAGGTAGGAGGCCACGGCATCCTCCAGGCTCACCGCCTCGCTGGGCACACGCACCGGAATCAAGGGCGAGGCCATCTTGCTGCGCAACGCCTCGAGGGTGGCCTGCTCGTCGAGGAAAGCCATCTCGTGATAGAGCAACACCGGGCCATTGCCCACTGCGATCACGTCGTTGTGGAACACGCCGGCATCGATGGCGACGGGATGCTGTTGAGCGAATACCGTCTGGACTTCCGAGAGGCCGTGCTGGCGGGCTACCGCCTGGCTCGCCTCCAGAGTCTGTCGCGCGGGAAAGCGCTTGGGCTCATGAGCCGAATCTCCGCCGAAGGCCTGGCGACCGTAGACGAACAGGTGTACTCCGGCATCGCCGTGTTCGCCGCACAGGCGTGTGTGGTTGGCCGCGCCCTCGTCGGAGAAGGCCGGGGTGGCCGGCAGTACCGGGTGATGAGCGAAGTGCGCCTCGCTGCGGAAGATGGCCGCCAGCACGCGGCCGGTGGTTTCCGGCTCCAGAAAGCGATGGAAACTCGACTGCAGGTTGGCAGGAGTGAAGTGCACCCGCCCGTCCGGTGCATCGCGGCTCGGCGTCACCGTCCCGGCATTGGCTGTCCACATGCTCGAGGCCGAGCACACCGCGCGAAGAACCTGAGGTGCCTCGCTGGCCGCCCGCGCCAGCACCTCACGATTGCTGCCGGAGAAGCCCAGCGAGCGCAGCGCGCCAAGATCAGGCCGCTGCTGAGGCGGCAGCACACCCTGTGCGTAGCCGGCATCCATCAGCGCCTTCATCTTCTCCAGGCCCTGCAACGCCGCTTCCCGGGGGTTGGAGAGCAGCCCGCCATGACTCATGGAAGCGACATTGCCGTGGGCCAGGCCCGAGTAGTTGTGGGTGGGGCCCACCAGGCCGTCGAAATTGACTTCCCGGTAGTCGGCGTTCGTCGTTTGGCTCATAACACCACTCCGGGCGGCAAGCTGTCAGGCAGGGTCAGGGTCTCGGCCTCCATCGAGGCCACCGGGTAGGCGCAGTAGTCCGCCGCGTAATAGGCGCTGGGACGATGGTTGCCGCTGACGCCCACTCCGCCGAACGGGGCATCGCCGGATGCACCGGTGGTCTGGCGGTTCCAGTTGACGATGCCGGCGCGAATGCGCAGCAGGAAGTCGTCCCAATCGGCGCGCTCGCCGCCAATCAGCCCGGCGGCGAGGCCATAACGGGTGTCGTTGGCCAGCTCCAGAGCGTGATCCCAGTCGCGGTAGCGATAAACCTTGAGCAGTGGGCCGAAGTGCTCTTCGTCGGGCACATCGAGTCCGGTCACGTCGATCAACGCCGGCGAGAGCAGGCTGGTGTCCTCTTTCAGGCACTCCATGCGTGCCAGCACCACGCCGCCCAGCGCCTCCAGTTCGTCCTGGGCCTCGAGCAGCCCCTGTGCCGCCTCGCGGCTGACGAGGCCGCCATAGAACGGTGCCGGCTCCTCGAACTGCCCTGCCACCCGCAGGCGGGCCATGGCATCGACCAGGGCATCGAGCAGGTGATCGCCGACCTGCCCCTCGGGCACGATCAGCCGCCGGGCGCAGGTGCAGCGCTGTCCGCCCGAGAGAAAGGCCGACTGCAGAATGGTCATCACAGCGGCGTCCTGGTCATGAACGTCCTTGACCACCAGCGGATTGTTGCCGCCCAGCTCCAGCGCCAGGATCTTCTCCAACTGGTCGGCGAACTGGCGGTTGAGCAAGCCACCGACCCGAGCGCTGCCGGTAAACAGCAAGCCGTCGATACCCGGGTGCGACGACAGCGCCTGGCCCACTGAAGCACCGCCCTGCACCAGGTTGATCACGCCGCCGGGCAAGCCTGCCTCATGCCAGCACTGCAGGGTCAGATCGGCGGTCAGCGGGGTCTGCTCGCTGGGCTTGAATACCACCGTGTTACCGGCCAGTAGTGCCGGCACCATATGGCCATTGGGTAAGTGTCCGGGGAAGTTGTAGGGGCCGTAGACCGCCATGACCCCATGAGGCCGGTGGCGCAGCACGGCCGTGGTATCCCCCAGATCGCGACTGCGCTCGCCGGTACGCTCCTGATACGCGCGCACCGAGATCGCCACCTTGCCGATCATGGCGCCCACTTCGGTGCGCGCTTCCCATAGCGGCTTGCCCGTCTCGCAGGCAATCGCCCGGGCCAGGTCCTCGCGGTGGGTCTCCAGCAGTTCCCGAAAGCGCTCCACTACGCTCAAACGCTCGGCGAAGCCGAGCCGCGCCCAGGCCGGGAAAGCACTGCGGGCAGCCTCTACCGCTGCCGCCACCTGGCTGTCGCTGGCGCTTCCCCCCTGCCACAGGGTCTCGGCAGAAACCGGATCGCACTTGGTGAAGCCCTTCGCCTCGCCCGGCAGCCAGCGGCCGCCGATCATCAGCTGTTGCATCGCGTTCATGATGTCTCCTCGGTATCCAGGACGCGCAGCGAGTCGCCGGCCGCCACGCCCAGCCGCTGCGCTTCTGCCTCGCTCAAGGTGAGGGTGCCCTCCTCGTCGGGGCCATGGGCCACCCAGGCGGAGCGGAAATTCGCCATGCCGGTGCTCGCCGCCAGCCAGCGCGGACGCCCGCTGGGCGTCTCGCTGCCGCTGCGAATCTCGGCCCGACAGCGTCGCGACTTGCGAATCGCGCGCACGTCGTCGATGTAAGCCTCCACCGTGGGCCCGCCATCGAAGATGTCGATGTAACCTTCCCAACGCAGGCCCTCTTTCTTGAGCATGGCCAGCGCCGGGCGGGTATCGCGGTGCACCTTGCCGATACAGGCCCGTGCCTCGTCGGAAAGGAAGGGGGTATAGATGGGGAACTTGGGCATCAGCTCGCCGATGAAGCTCTTCTGACCCAGCCCGGTGAGGCGATCGGCCTCGTCGAAGTCCATGGGGAAGAAGTGGCTGCCCAGGCACTCCCAAAACGGGCTCTTGCCACGCTCATCGAACACGCCACGCATCTCGGCCAGCACCTTGTCGGGAAACTGGTCGCGAAACTCGGCCATGAACAGCCAGCGCACCAGCGACAACAGCGTGCCGTTACGCTGGTGCCGACGCTCCTTGCCGCGGAAGGCGGGGCGCAGGAACAGCGAGGCCACTTCAGCGTCGCCGGTGTGGTCGGAGCTGAGAAACAGGGTGTCGATGGTGCGGTGCAGGTCGAGCTGCACCGAGGAGTGGGCCAGTGTGCCCAGGCGGTAGTGATAGAACGGTACCTCGCGGCCCACCTGCCCCTCGATGGCGCAACAGCCCGCCAACTCGCCGTTGGTTTCGTCTTCGAGTACGAAGAAGTAGTTGCGCCGGTCGGCCGGCGTGCGCTGCTCGAAAGCACTGACCGCGGCGGCGATCTTGTCGCTGAGGAATTCACGGTTGTCGGGCAGCGAGGTGAAGCCGACTCCGGTTTCGCGGGCGATCTTCTGCAGTTCTTCCAGGTCGCCCTCGGCAATCGGTCGGATACGCATCACAGCTCTCCCTCGTCGAAGCCCAGTTCGTCCTCACCGGCGGTGGGCAGCGCCAATGGCGCCGCCAGCACCGCTCGCCCCTCCTCCACGCCGAGCAGCTCGGCGTGCTCGGGGGAGAGCATCAGCTGGCCGGTAGGCGACAGCGCATAGCGCGCTATCACGCAGCGGAAATCGGCCAGCCGCTGGTTGGCAATCATTGCCGGCTCGGCATCCGGCAGCGCGTGTGCCGGACGCACTCGCACCGGGTGCCAGGCGGCGCGACGGAAGGTGTGCAAGCGTTCGCGTTCGCCCTTGATCACCGGGCCGGCATCGAACAGGTCGACGTGACGCGAACGCATGAAACCCTCGGCCAGCATCTCGGCCATGGCCGCCTCATGAGCCGGATGCTCACGCCCGATAGCGGCCCTGGCCTGGGGGGTGAGCAGCGCCAGGTAGAGGGGAAACTGCGGCATCACCTCGGCGATAAAGCTCTTCGAGCGAACCCCGGCGAGATAATTGATCTCGTGATAGTCACGCACGAAGAAATGGCGGCCAACGCTGTTCCAGAACGGCGATTCGTTCTGCTCGTCGAGATAGCCGGGGAAGGCCATCGCCAGCACCTCGGCGAAGCGTTCCGGATACTGGGCGATGAACATCAACCGCGCGCGGCGCAGCAGGCTTTCTGCGCTGGTACCGCGATAGCGGGGATCCAGCGATAGCGCGCATAGCTGAGTGGTTTCGGAAACCTCGTGGGAGAGCGCCAGGGTCTGTACCTCACGGCGCACGTTGAGCTGCTGCGAGGCGTGAATCAGCGTTTCCTGACGATAGGTGTAGTAGGCCTCCCGCGCGCCTGCCTCGGCGCGCAGGGTGGCGGTGCCCACCACCTCGCCGCGCTCGAGGTCCTCGAGCACGAAGGTGTAGTGTTCGTCGCCGGGAAAGTCCACTTCGCGCCCGAACGACTGCCGCGAGCGGGCGATGCGCTCCTCGAGACGGTCTCGATGGGCCGGCAGGTTGGTCAGGCTCGGCGTCGCCAAGCCCGCCAGTCGCTCCAGGGCCGGCAGGTCGGCCGGCCGAACGGGGCGTACGACCATCATGGCGAGATCTCCAGGTCGATTGGCGGGAGGGGGCATGGCTTGACCAGACTTCACTTGGCCGCGACCAGCCGTTCGATCGCACGCTCCAGCCGCGCCATGCCCTCGGCGATGTCGGCCTCGGGAATCACCAGAGACGGTGCCATGCGCAGCACGTTGGGACCGGCGATCAGCGCCATCAGCCCCTCTTCGATGGCCAGCGGCAGGATGTCCTTGGCACGGCCCTCGTACTCGGACGACATCTCGGCGCCAACCAACAGCCCCATACCGCGAATCTCCTTGAAGACGCCGTACTTGCGGTTGATCGACTCGAGATGCTCGCGGAACAGATCGTGGCGCTGCTTGACGCCGCCCAGCACTTCGGGGGTATCGATGTGCTCCACGGCGGCCAGGGCCACCGCCGAGGCCAGGGCGTTGCCACCGTAGGTCGAGCCGTGGGTACCGATGGCCAGCGCCGGGGCGACGCGATCGGTAGTCAGCATGGCACCGATGGGGAAGCCGCCGCCCAGGGCCTTGGCGGTGGTAAGAATGTCAGGCTCGATGCCGTACTCCATGTAGGCATAGAGCGAGCCGGTGCGGCCCACGCCGGTCTGCACTTCATCGAAGATAAGCAGCGCATCATGGGCATTGCACAGGTCGCGCAGACCCTGCAGGAACGCCTGAGTGGCCGGCTGGATGCCGCCCTCTCCCTGCATCGGCTCGACCATCACCGCACAGGTGTCGTCGTTGATCAGGTCGCGCACGCTGTCGAGGTTGTTGAACTCACCATGGACGATGCCGCCCGGCACCGGGCCGAAGCCCTGGGAATACTTGGGTTGGCCACCCACGCTCACGGTGAAGAAGGTACGGCCGTGGAACGACTGATAGAACGAGACGATGCGATGCTTGTGCTCACCGAAGTTGTCGTGGGCCCAGCGCCGCGCCAGCTTCAGCGCCGCCTCGTTGGCCTCGCCACCGGAGGAGCAGAAGTAGGCCTTGTCGGCAAAGGTGCGCTCCACCAGGGCCTTGGCCAGTTTCAACGACGGCTCGTTGGTGTAGACATTGGAGAGGTGCCACAGCTTGCCGGCCTGCTCGGTGAGCGCTTCCACCAGCACCGGATGACAGTGCCCCAGCGAGTTGACGGCAATGCCACCGGCGAAGTCGATGTACTCGCGCCCCTCCTGGTCCCACAGTCGGCTACCCTCGCCGCGCACCGGAATGACCTTCTGGGGGGAGTAGTTCGGCACCATGTACTGGTCGAAGTCGGCACGGGTCGGGGTATGGCTCATCTCGGTCTCCATTCCTGCAAAAGTGATAGCAACGCAACGATGTCACTCGAGTATAAGGAGCGACGCGCCGGCCGGCTTTCAGCAATGGGACCCCGACTTCTAGATAAGGACTCAAGGAAGCGCTGAACAAACCGGCGAGCGAGAAGAATCGCAAGGCGCACGGAGCGCAAGAACCGGAGCATATGCGGTATATGTGAGGATTCTGACCGGGCTGGCGCACCAGCACCGCGCACAAATTCGTCGGGAACGAATTTGAACAGCCTTAGGCTGGCCCGAAGGGTAGCCGCCATGGATGGCGGATATAGCGCAGCGATTCGCTCGCGCAGGCATTTGTGCAGTGTTTACTTAAAGGCGTTCTTCGCGCGGGGTTACCCCGAAATGGTTGCGGTAGGCGGTGGAGAAATGGGCGGGCGAGGAGAAACCCGTCTTCATGGCGATCTCCCCTGCGGGCAGGTCGCTCTCACGAAGCAGGCGGCGGGCCTCCTTCAAGCGCAGGTCGAGGTAATAGCGGCCAGGCACGGCTTGAAGGTACTTCTTGAACAGCCGCTCGAGCTGGCGGCGCGAGATGCCCAGGTGCTCGGCCAACTCATGGGTGGTCAGCGGCTCTTCGATGTTGGCTTCCATCAGCATGACGGCGTCCACCAGCGGTGCCGGGGCATGGCCCAACCGGGCGCGCAGCGGCACCTGCTGCGGTTCGTCGCCCATACGCACCCGCTCGAGCACGAAATGCTCCGAGACGCGCTCTGCCAGCTCGTTACCGTGATGGGTGGCGATCAGCGTCATCATCATGTCCATGGCCGCCGTGCCGCCGCCACAGGTGAGGCGGTCGCGGTCGATCTCGAACAGCTGCTGGGTCAAGCGCACACGAGGAAAATCCCGTGTGAAGGCGGCGAAGCGCTGCCAAGGCAGCGTGGCGCGATAGCCGTCCAGCACACCCGCACGCGCCAACAGCTCGGTGCCACCCCCCACCCCCACCAATACCACACCGCTGCGCCCCAGCAGGCGCAGCTGGCCCGGTAAGGCGCTTTCATGCATGGATGGCAAAGGGCTGGGCGCACAGACGATCAACATGTCCAGCTCGGGCGAAGCAAGCTCGAATGGGGTGCAGGCCGTCTGGCTGATATCGGCCATACTGACGACCTCGCCCCCAGCCGGGGAGAACGCCTGCAGACGATAGAGCCGGCGGCCGGCCAGCTGATTGGCCACCGTCAGCGGCTCCAGGGCACAAGCCTGAGCCAGCAACGAGAAGCCCGGCAGTGTCAGTACGCCGACCCAGCGGGGGGTGGCGGCAACACAGGATGTAGCCGTGGAATTGTCGGGCATTGAGCAGTGCCATGAGCCGGGACGAAGCGGAAATGGTACTCCATCGGCAGCGTTGGCAATACCGCGCGCTCCTAGCCCCGCCCCAACGACGAACCCCGTGACCAGGGCCACGGGGTTCGTCGGTTCAGAGCGGCAAAAAAGAGATCACAGCCAGGCTGCCGAGAGCAACCTGTAGGTCAGGAACACCCCCGCGGCGATGGCGACACCCAGCAGCAGCCAGTGCCACCCTTTGGCGGGCCTCTTAGCTTCAGGCTGGTCGGCATCCGGCTCGCGATGCTCGAAGTCTTCGGGCATTCTCACTTCCTTGAGATGCTCGTATTCTTCTTGCGATGTCTTGCTCTCCCTGGTGTCCATGGGAATCTCCTTTGACGCTGGTTTTGCCCGCCTCGCATCCCTTTCCTGTTGCAGCGGACCTATAACGTCACGACATCAAAATCCACTTCCGGGTTCACCTCGACATCGTAATCGACGTCGTCGCGCTCGAACCCAAACAGCTTCAGGAAGTCGTGCTTATAACCAGCATAGTCGGTGATCTGGAAAAGGTTCTCGGTGGTCACCTGCGGCCATAGATCCTTGCAGGCCTGCTGCACGTCATCGCGCAGCTCCCAGTCATCCAGGCGCAGCCGACCCGCTTCATCGGTGGCGAGCTCGCCGCCCTGTCCTTGAGATGAGTAGAGACGATCCCCGAACAGACGATTGAGCTGCTCGATAGTGCCCTCATGCAGCCCTTTTTCCTTCATCACCTTGTAAACCATGGCGATGTAGAGCGGCATGACCGGAATGGCGGCGCTGGCCTGGGTCACCACCGACTTGAGCACTGCCACGTTGGCGCCGCCACCGGTGGCCTTGAGCTTGGCATCGAGTTCGCCGGCAGCGCGGTCGAGATCCTCTTTTGCCTTGCCCAGAGCGCCATGCCAGTAGATCGGCCAGGTGATTTCGGTGCCGATGTAGCTGAACGCCACGCTACGGGCGCCGGGTGCCAGCACACCGGCACGGTCCAGGGCATCGATCCAGAGCTCCCAATCTTCGCCGCCCATTACCGCCTTGGTGTCCTCGATTTCCTGCTCAGTGGCGGGCTCCACTTCGGCTTCGATAATGACATCCTTGTTGGTATCGATGGCGGTGGCGCGATAGGTCTCGCCGATGGGCTTGAGCGCGGAGCGCTTCAGTTCACCGCTGTCGGGCAGCTTGCGCACCGGCGAGGCCAGGGAGTAGACCACCAGATCGATCTGGCCCATGTCCTGCTTGATCAGCTCGATGGCCTTATCGCGCGCCTCGTGGGAGAAGGCGTCGCCGTTGATCGACTTGCTGTAGAGTCCTTCGGCCTTGGCAAACTTGTCGAAGGCAGCGGCGTTGTACCAGCCGGCGGTGCCGGGCTTCTTCTCGCTGCCGGCCTTCTCGAAGAACACGCCCAGCGTGTCGGCACCGAAGCCGAACGCTGCGGTAATCCGTGCTGCCAAGCCATACCCGCTGGAGGCACCGACCACCAGCACCTTCTTCGGCCCATTGGCCTTGTCGAATTGTCGCGCACGAGTCGCATCGATCTGCTCGAGCACGTTCTTCTCGCAGCCAAGCGGATGAGTGGTGGTGCAGATGAAACCGCGAACCTTGGGTTTGATGATCACGACAGACCTCGTTATTGGTGTTGCAGCGCCGCTCGGGGCGCCGTCTCGATACGAATGAGCAGTGGCGACATTCTAACGGCCACACTTGCGTCTGTCCGCACTTGAGCGACGATGGCTACTGGGGCACGATGCAACCCCGGTATCCGTGGCAGGAGATGATCATGAACGCACAGGCGCTGGTGGATGAACGTGGCGAGCTGTGGCTGACGCTGGCCCCGCTGTGGCTGGACCGCGAGCCCAGCGAGCGCGAATTCACGCGGATGGTGGCGGTGATTGAGCGTCAGCAATTGACGCTGCACGAACTGGAATGGATCTTTCGGCTGGAACTGGCCCCGGTAATGGCACGCAACCAGATGTCCATTGCCGGACGCTGGCGCGATTTCGACGATTATCAGTTGATGCAGCAGCTCGTCGCCCACAACCTCAGGCTCAAGGGATGGCGTCGCAAATCCTGGGCACTGTTCTCAGGCCTGACCACCATGATGACCCGGCATCGCTGGAACGAACTGATCGCCAGGGTAATGATGGAGCGTGGCGAGTCGCCTCATTGAGACGAGAGCCGGCATTTATAGCTGGAAGTGCTCATCGAGCGCCTGCTCCAGCGCACTCTCCAACGCCGGCCCACTTTCCCGTGGAGAGAAGCGACGCACCACCCTGCCATCCCGCGCCACCAGGAACTTGGTGAAGTTCCACTTGATCATGCCGGTGCCCATTACGCCCGGCGCCTTGCGCTTGAGCTCGACGAACAAGGGATGAGCGCCACCGCCGTTGACCTTGACCTTTTCCATGACCGGAAAGGTAACGCCATATTGGCTGGAGCTGAACGCACAGAAATCCAGCGCCGTTTCCGGCGACTGTCGAGCAAACTGATTGCAGGGAAAAGCCAGCACGGTAAGCCCACGATCCCGGTGACTTCGGTAGAGACGCTCGAGCTCACCGAGCTGAGCCGTATAACCGCAGCGGCTGGCCACGTTGACGATCAACAGCACCTGCCCCTGCAGGGCTCCCAGATTGAAGGGCTCGCCGCGAAAGGTGCGGCATACATGTTGGTGGATAGTCATGTCTGCCTGCCTCACTGTCACCTCTCCCACGCCACGTTTTACACGTAGCACCTCTCAGCGTATCGCCGCAACCTTTCGCTGGGGTTTGCCCAGAGAAGTGTCATTCGCACGCCGGCTCAAGCCTACCGGTAAGCGGCAACCAGGTCACGCCCGCTGCGCGTTGACCGACCCGGTGGGACTGACCATGCTGCAAGAACGAGGCACGACGGCGCCCGAGGAGGACCTGCATGCGCGACAACGCCCCTCGCAGCCGACTGACCACCCATGTGGTGGACAACCAACCCGACACGCCCGGCGACAGCGACCTGTTCGCCGACGACCTGCCATTGCGTGAAGCGCTGGAGCGCGAAGCCCCCGCCTGGGTCAGCCAGCGCCTGACATCACTGGGGCGCGAAGCGGGCAGCCTTCACGTACAGGCGTTGGGCGAACAGGCCAACCGTCACCCGCCGGAACAGCAACTGTTCGACCGCCACGGCCGGCGGCTGGACGAGGTGCGCTATCACCCCGCCTACCACGAGCTGATGCACCTGGCCATCGACAACGGCTGGCACGCCGTGGCCTGGCAGGAAGAGGGCCGCGGCGGCCACCAGGCCCATATCGCCGGGCTCTACCTGCTGACCCAGGCCGAGCCCGGCTTCTGCTGCCCGGTGACCATGACCCACGCCGCCATGCCGGTACTGCGCCGCAGCCCCGACATCGAAGCGGCATGGGCGCCTGGGCTGCTGGCCAACGCCTACGACCCGCGTCCGCTTCCCGCCGACCAAAAGCGCGGGCTCACCTTCGGCATGGCCATGACCGAGAAACAGGGCGGCAGCGACGTGCGCCGCAACACCACCCGCGCCGAACGCGACGGCGAGAGCTGGCGGCTCACCGGTCACAAGTGGTTCTGCAGCGCGCCGATGTCCGATGCCTTCCTCACCCTGGCCCAGACCGACGCGGGACTTACCTGCTTCCTGGCGCCGCGCTTCACGCCGGACGGCGAGCGCAACGCCATCGAGCTCCAGCGCCTCAAGGAGAAGTGCGGCAACCGCTCCAACGCCTCCGCCGAGATAGAGTATCGCAGCGCCTGGGCAAGCCTGGTAGGCGAGCCCGGCCGTGGAGTGGCCACCATCATCGACATGGTGCAACAGACCCGACTCGATGCCGCCACCGCCCCGGTCGGCATGATGCGCCAGGCCTTGGTCGAGGCGTGGCGCCACGTGCGCGGTCGCCACGCCTTCGGCCGCCTGCTGGCGGAGCAGCCGCTGATGCAGGCGGTCATCGCCGATCTAGCGCTGGAGGTGGAAGCCGGTGTGGCACTGGTCATGCGCGCCGCGCGCGCCTTCGACGGCGACGCTCGCGGCGAGGCACACGAAACGGCCCTAGCCCGAGTGCTGCCCACCCTGGCCAAGTACTGGCACAACAAGCGCGGGCCCGGCTTCATGGCCGAGGCCATGGAGTGCCTGGGCGGTATCGGCTATGTCGAAGAGGCGCCGCTGGCCAGGCTCTATCGCGAGGCGCCGGTCAACTCCATCTGGGAAGGCTCGGGCAACGTGATCTGTCTGGATCTGCTGCGGGTACTGGCGCACCACCCCGAATCGATCGCCGCCCTGCGTGACGAACTGCGCGCCGCACAGGGCCTGCAACAGGATCTCGATCTGGCCTTGGCCGGCCTGGAACACGACCTGACGCTGACCGCCGAGACACTGGAGCCCCGCGCCCGCTGGCTGACCCAGCGTCTGGCACAGAGCCTGCAGGGCGCGCTGCTGCTACGCCATGCACCGGCCGAGGTGGCCGAGACCTTCTGTCGCTCGCGCCTCGGCGTGGAAGCCAGCCCGGCCTATGGCGTGCTTCCGGTCGGTTCGCCGCTGGCGGCGATTCTGGCGCGAATCGGCGACTGATCGGATGCCAGCAGCGGTATCTCCTCGGCCGGGACCGGCCGCGACAAGCCGAAGCCTTGCACGTGGGTACAGCCGAAACGGGCCAGCATCGGCAGGCAGTCGAGTTCTTCGACCCCTTCGGCCACCACACGGATTCCCAGGCGCCGACCAAGCAGGGCAACAGCCTCTACGATGGCCGCATCCTGACTCTCCTGTTGGATATGGCGAACGAAGCTGCGGTCGATCTTCAGCTCGCTGATGGGCAGCATCTGCAAGCGCGACAGCGACGAGAAGCCGACGCCGAAATCGTCCACCGCCACTTCCATGCCACTGAGGTGGAGCCGTGCGGCGATCTCCGAGCCTAGCAACTCGTCGTCCATGGCCGCGGTCTCGGTAATCTCAAGCACCACCAGTGGCGAATCGTTCGGAGCCAGTTGGCGCGTCAATGACGGTAGCTGCGACTCCATCAGGTCTTCGGCGGTGACATTGACCGATAGCGACAAATACACGCCCTGCTCGCGCCAACGCTTTGCATCCGCCAGCGCCTGCTCAAGCACATGGCAGGTAAGGCGCCGACTCTGGCCGGCAGTCAGCATAGGCAAAAAGCTGGCTGGGCCGATCATGCCGATCTGGGGGTGCGCCCATCGCACCAGCGCCTCGACGCCGCTGAGTCGGCCGCTAGACAGTTCGAACTGGGGCTGATAATGCACGGTGAGCTCATGCTGCTGCAGCGCCGACTCCAGTTCGGCCGCGGAGAAGAAGGGACTGTCTTCCGGAACGATGGTCGGCTTGCAACCGGGGCGCAGCCGCTCCAGCCGCTGCCTGAGTTCACCCAGGCGCATCGGTTTGTCCAGAGAGCCGAGCATCTGCAATCCCAAGGTGTGCCCGACTCGCTCGGCAATGCGGGAGATCTTGCGTTCGACGCCACCCAGCAGCAACACCCAGCCGGTGAAGCGTTGCTGAGCCAGCAACCGCAACAGCTCGATACCGTCCGGGTCGCCGAACTCAAGCCCCATGATCACAAGCTGAGGGGCACAATCGTCCAGCTCCGCCAGCAGCGCATCTGCCCGCCGGTAGCAGCGACTCTCGAGGCCCAGGACATGCAGCTGAAGGGAGAGGACCGCCACCACGTCGGGATCCTCGTCGAGCACCATCGCCAGGGCCCGCTCTTCGTCTATGTCCATTAACGGATTCATCAGGGGAAATCGCTCTCGAATGATACCGAGGCTTCCGTCATCCCTGACGTACAGCCGGTTCGCTTATCGAACAACCCTTCAGCCGAGGGGGCCTGCCACCACTCGCAGCGCAAGTGCCAGCAGCATCACGCCAGTGATGCGATGAATCCAGTGGGCCCGCGACTGCAGCCAGGGCAGTATGCGCGAATGGGTCAATGATACCGCTACCAATACATACCAGGCGCCGTCGATGATCATCGCCGTGAGCACGATGACCGCCTTGGCTACGAGCGACATGTCAGGAGTGACGAATTGACTGAGCAGCGCGATGAAGAACAGGATCAGCTTGGGATTGCCTAGGGCCACCAGCATGCCCTCGCGCGCTGCCTGGCGACGCGTCGTCGCCACACCGGCTGCCTCCAGCGCCGCCTCCCGACCGGCTCGTAGCGCCTTGATGCCAAGCCAGGCCAGGTAGGCCGCGCCGGCCCAGGTGATGGCTTGAAACAGGGTAGGGAAACGCACGATCAGCGCCCCCAGCCCCATCACCGTGAGCAACGCGTAAAAGCCCACGCCCAAGGCATGTGACAGGGCTGCCACGATACCCGGGGCGCGACCGCCACCGAGCGTATGGCGCAATACCAGCGCCAGGCTCGGCCCCGGCGACATCGCCCCCATGGCGCACACGGCTACCAGCGACATCCATAAAGAAAGCGGCAAGTCCCTGCTCCTCTTCGACTATACGCTACAGACTGTGCCACCACCTCAACGGTGAAATTGGCCCGCGCGCTCAGGCTGCCAAAGAATTGCATCAACGCGCAGAAGCGCAGTGCCGCCTCCGGGCAGAGGCCACTCGATCTCGTCACCGATACGCAGCCCGATGAGACCGGCCCCGATGGGCGCCATGACCGAGATGCCATCCTCAGTGTTAGCCAGCGCATGCGGATAGACCAAGGTGCGAATCATCTGACGGTTACGTGTCAGATCGGTGAACTGCACCTGGCTGTTCATGCTGACGACATCTTCCGGAATATCCTCCGGGTCGATCACCTCGCCGCGCTCGAGCTCTTCTTCAAGGCAATCGGCAACGAAGCGATCCTTGTCGCTGGCTTGATCGATCAAACGCTGCAACCGCTCCGCATCCAGGCGGTTGATGATGATGGGGGGACGAGACGACATACAACCTCCTTGGCACCGGCAGCATCGATTGCTGCAATAGTGGCTGCCGGCCATGCAACGAAAACAGCCCTTCGCCCAAAACGGGAGAAGGACTGTGACTCTACTAATGGTAAGCCCAAGCACAACGAAAGTCAGGCCCGGGAGATAATTGCGCGCCCTAGCGCCTCGGCCGACGTCCCGAGGTGGCAAGCACCACGATACCCACCAGGGCAAGCGCCAAGCCTACGAACGCGGCGGGATTCCGCGTTTGCCAACCGTACAGGACCAGTGCGAGCCCGAGTGCCACCAGCACCCAGGCAAAGCCTTTCACACCCATTGCGCAACCCTCGACTCGAGTATAGGCCTCAGCATGCAGCGAATAGGGAGTTACATCAAGAAAAGCGCAGATAGCGACCCCCAGTGTTGGCGTGGCGCCCACCATAGATCCGGCGGGCGGGCCACGCAAGTGCACTTTCCACTGTCCGCAATAAGGTCGCCCATGCCGGTTCTGCCGCAGCCCACCGCTGAAGGCTAGTAAAATCATGGGCTTGTATATTTAAAAATACCATACTTTGTTTTTGTTCACCAAGTGCACTTCACTGTCTATCCTGTGCAAACACGGCTTTTTAGACTTAACCGAAAAGCCCCCTGCTGGAGAACTACGAAACTGATTGCTCGTTGAGAGCTTCGACTCAAGGCAGATCATGACAACAACTGAACTAATACACATGATGCAAGTGGAAGGAGAGCGCTTCAAACCCGGCTTCTGGCACGACGTTGACCTCAAGGATTATGCTAGCAAGCTGTTAAACAGGGCTGAGATAAGATTCCATTACAGCGAGGGTAACTGCCAAGGTTTCATCGCCTATTATTGCAACGATAAGGAGAGTCGTTGTGGTTATATCTCCTTGGTTCTTGTAGCGCATACCGCACAGGGCACAGGACTGGCGGGAGAGCTGTTGGAGCACGTTATCGACGCCATGGAACGGCGGAAGTTTACTCGGGTCAGGCTGCAAGTAGATCACGACAATCCGCGTGCCATCAATTTCTACAAGCGCCACGGGTTCGAGCTGGTCGATGCCCGGAATGACATGTGGACAATGGAGCGAAAACTCTCCTCCACCATGGGGAAAGCTGAGAACACGCCGCATGGTACTTCTGTTGGCGAGCAGAGGCTTCAGGTACCAGGGTAAGGGGCGTCCTTACAAGGCGCGACGCGGTACGCTGCGACCAAAGCCTAAAAACAGGGCGGCAGAAACCCAAACAGCCGCCCGTAAGCGACTGTTTTTTTCGAGATGGTACCGGCGGTCGGACTCGAACCGACAAGGGCTTGCACCCGGCGGATTTTGAATCCGCTGCGTCTACCAATTCCGCCACGCCGGCAGCGCCGAGCATTATACGTGGCCGGCGCGGCAGGTCAATCGTCAGGCCTGACGCGAGAAGCGATTTTCGGTATCCTTGGCGGCTGTTTGCGGCTGCCCGGCAGCTGCTCGTCTCGACTTTTCGTGGACCCACCTTGCATGCAGCGCGCCGATTTTCACTATGAACTTCCCGAGGAGCTGATTGCCCGCTACCCGTCCGAACGGCGCAGCGACTGCCGCCTGCTGTGCGTGAACGGCGCAAGCGGGGAACTGGACCACCGCCGCTTCACCGACCTGCTGGAGCTACTGGAGCCAGGCGACCTGCTGGTATTCAACGACACCCGAGTGATTCCGGCACGGCTGCACGGACACAAGGCCAGCGGCGGCAAGATAGAGATGCTGCTGGAGCGCCCGCTGGACGCTCATCGCGGGCTGGCGCACATCCGTTCCAGCAAATCGCCCAAGCCGGGCACCGAACTGGTGTTCGAAGGCGATGTACGCGCCGTGGTGGAAGGTCGTCATGAAGCACTGTTCGAGCTCCGTTTTCTCGGCGAGACACCCCTGATCGAGCTGCTGGAGCGACACGGCCACATGCCGCTGCCGCCCTATATCGACCGTGCCGATGAGCTCGCCGACCGCGACCGCTATCAGACCGTTTATGCGCGCCGCGACGGCGCCGTGGCCGCCCCCACCGCCGGACTCCACTTCGACCAGCCACTGCTGGAACGCCTGGCGGCCAGAGGAGTCGAAAGCGCATTCGTCACCTTGCACGTCGGCGCCGGCACCTTCCAACCGGTGCGCGCCGACGACATTCGCGAGCATCGAATGCACAGCGAGTGGATCGAAGTGAGCGAGGCGGCCTGCGAAAAGGTCCGTACCGCCCAGGGGGCGGGGCGCCGAGTCGTTGCGGTAGGCACTACCAGCGTGCGCTGTCTGGAGAGTGCATGCCGACAGAGCGTCGACGGCACCATCGCGCCCTACAGCGGCGAAACCGACATCTACATTTATCCCGGCTACGAGTGGCGTTGTGTGGATGCACTCATTACCAACTTCCACCTGCCCGAGTCGACCTTGCTGATGCTGGTCTCCTCCTTTGCCGGATACGAAACGATCATGGCGGCCTATCGCGAAGCCGTGGCCGAACGCTACGCGTTCTTCAGCTACGGCGACGCGATGTTTCTGACCCGCAAGAACACCTGACCTGCAAGGGGCCCGGCCATTTCTGCCTACTTGTTACTGTTCGAGACCGATATCCATGCGTAACGAAAGCTTCATGTCCTTCGAGCGGCTGGCCAGCGACGGCCGGGCGCGACGCGGACGCCTCACCTTCCCCCGCGGCACGGTGGAAACGCCGGCCTTCATGCCGGTGGGCACCTACGGCACGGTCAAGGGCATGACGCCCAAATCAGTGGAAGAGATCGGTGCCGAGATCATTCTCGGCAACACCTTCCACCTGTGGCTGCGCCCGGGCACCGAGGTGATCGAGGCCCACGGCGACCTTCACGACTTTGCTCAGTGGCACAAGCCGATTCTCACCGATTCCGGCGGCTTCCAGGTCTTCTCGCTGGGCGAGATGCGCAAGATTACCGAAGAGGGCGTGCATTTCCGTTCACCGGTTGATGGCGCCAAGGTATTCATGGGCCCGGAAGAATCCATGGCGGTGCAGCGCTCGCTGGGCTCCGACGTCGTCATGATCTTCGACGAGTGCACGCCCTACCCAGCCACCGAGCAGGAAGCCGAGCTTTCCATGGAGCGCTCGCTGCGCTGGGCCAAGCGCTCGCGGGATGCCCACGGAAGCTCACCCTCGGCCCTGTTCGGGATTATCCAGGGCGGCATGTATCCCGAGCTGCGCCGTCGCTCGCTGGAAGGCCTGATGGAAATCGGCTTCGACGGCCTGGCCATCGGCGGCCTGTCGGTGGGTGAACCCAAGGATGAGATGATCGGGGTGCTGAACTATCTGCCCCAGTGGATGCCCGAGGAGTACCCGCGCTACCTGATGGGAGTGGGCAAGCCGGAAGATCTGGTCGAGGGCGTGCGCCGCGGCGTCGACATGTTCGACTGCGTGATGCCCACGCGCAACGCGCGCAACGGCCACCTGTTCACCGCCGCAGGCACGATCAAGATCCGCAATGCCAAGTACCGCCATGATACTCGCCCGTTGGAAGACGACTGCGACTGCTACACCTGCCAGAACTTCTCTCGCAGCTATCTGCACCACTTGGACCGCTGCGGCGAAATGCTCGGCTCGATGCTCAATACCATACACAACTTGCGCTATTATCAGCGCCTGATGGCCGGTTTGCGCGGTGCCATCGAAGCGGGTACATTGGCTGACTTCGTGGCAGGCTACTATGCGCAGCGGGGGCTGCCGGTACCTGACGCACCGGATTGAATGACCGGCCGATGAGCGCCTGGCGCCCGGTTCATGACCGCATCGGCCGGCAGCAGCATACACATTCGCGACTTAACCTACCTCTCAGGAGAAACGCTTCTCATGCTGGACTTCTTCATCTCCCCGGCCATGGCTCAGGACGCCGGCGGCGCCGGCGGCGGCATGGCACAAATCATCATGCTGGTCGGTTTCGTGCTGATCTTCTACTTCCTGCTGTGGCGTCCTCAGGCCAAGCGGGCCAAACAGCACCGCGAACTGGTCGGCGGCCTGTCCAAGGGCGACGAGGTAGTGATCGGCGGCGGTCTGGTAGGACGTATCACCAAGGTGAGTGACGAGTTCATTACCCTGGAAGTGTCCGATAACACCGAAGTCAACGTACAGAAGAGTGCCGTGGCCAACGTGCTGCCCAAGGGCACCATCAAGTCCATCTAACGTCGACGCTCCTCGCCCTTGCCGTTGGCTCGTCCCGAGCCGGGTAACGGCGGGGGTCGCATGGCGGCCGGGTGCCCCACTCCTCGAACGGAGCGGACACACGGCCGCGCTGCCGTCCCGTAGCCTTCTTTACGCAACCTAGGCAGGGCTCCCATGCTCAACCGTTATCCTTTGTGGAAGTATCTGCTGATACTCATCGTGCTCCTGGCCGGTGTCGTTTATTCGCTGCCCAACCTCTATCCGGAGGATCCGGCAGTGCAGATCAGCAGCGCTCAGGGCGACACGACCCTGGATGACGCGCAGCTCGAGCGCGTCCAGCAGACCCTTCGCGACGCCGGCATCGGCATCAAGGCCGTGGAACGCGATGAGGCCAGCGTGCTGATCCGCCTCGACGACCCCGATTACCAGCTACGCGCCCGCGACCTGTTGACCGAGCGACTCGGCAACGACTTCGTGGTGGCCCTCAATCTGGCCGAATCCACCCCGACCTGGCTGCAAAGCCTGGCCGCCTCGCCCATGACACTGGGCCTGGACCTGCGCGGGGGCGTGCATTTCCTGCTTGAAGTCGACATGGATGCGGCAGTGACCCAGCGTCTCGAGGTCAACGCCAGTGCCATGCGCGAACAGCTGCGCAGCGAGCGCATTCGTTACCGCGGCACCGATATCGATGGCCGCACGCTGACCATCACCTTTGCTGGTGACGAAGACCGTGACACGGCACGTCGGCTGATCAGCCGCGAGTTCCGCGATTTCGACTATGCCAGTGAACAAGAGGGGCGGGCCTCGCTGCTGGTGATGACGCTGACCGACCAGGCGGTCAACGAGATCCAGGACTACGCCATCAACCAGAACCTCACCACCCTGCGCAACCGGGTAGACGAACTGGGCGTGGCGGAACCGCTGGTGCAGCGCCAGGGGCCGGACCGGATCGTGGTAGAGCTGCCCGGCGTTCAGGACACCGTCGCCGCCAAGCGCGTGGTAGGTGCGACTGCCAACCTCGAATTCCGTCTCGAGGCGCGCCCGGACACCCCTGACATCGAAACCGAGAGCTTCGCTTTCCGCAACAACCCGAACCGCACCGCCGACCTGATGCGCGATGTCATCATCACCGGTGACAGCGTTTCCAGCGCCAGCCGCAGCTTCGACGAGAACGGTCGCCCCCAGGTCAACATCAACCTGGACGGTACCGGTGGCACCCTGATGAACCGTGCCACCCGCACCAACATCGGGCGCAACATGGCGGTGCTCTTCATCGAGCACAAGACCCGCGACCGGGTAGTGATGGAGGATGGCGAAGAGATCACCGTGCGCGAGCCCTATACCGAGCGCGGCCTGATCAGCCTGGCCACCATCCAGAGCGCACTGGGCAACAGCTTCCGCATCACCGGGCTCGACTCGCCCACCGAAGCGGGCGAGCTGGCGCTGCTGCTGCGCTCCGGCTCGTTGGCGGCCCCCATCTACTTCGTGCAGGAGCGCACCATCGGGCCGAGCCTCGGCGCCGAGAACATCGCCCGTGGCGTGATGTCGGTGCAGATCGGTCTACTACTGGTCGTGTTGTTCATGCTGATCCGCTACAAGGTGTTCGGCATCTTCGCCAATCTTGCGCTGGCGCTGAACCTGACCCTGCTGATCGCCGCCATGTCGCTGCTAGGCGCCACCCTGACGCTGCCGGGCATCGCCGGGATCGTGCTGACACTGGGCATGGCGGTAGATGCCAACGTGCTGATCTTCGAGCGAATACGTGAGGAGCTGCGCAACGGCCTGTCGATCCAGCAGGCGATCCATGCCGGCTATGAACGCGCCTTCAGCTCGATCGTCGACGCCAACATCACCACCCTGCTGGTGGCGGTCATTCTGTTCTCGATCGGCACCGGCCCGGTCAAGGGCTTCGCCGTGACCCTGTCGCTGGGGATCATCACGTCGCTGTTCACCGCACTGCTGGTGACACGCTCGATGGTGAACCTCGTTTATGGCGGCAAACCGGTCAAGAAGCTCTGGATCTAAGGCTCACCAACTTGAGGTGGTTATGAAAACCCTCGTCAATCGACAGTTCGACTTCATGGGCAAGCGCCGGATCGCCTTTGCGATCTCGGCGGTGCTGCTCGTGGTATCGATCGTCTCGCTGCTGTTGCAGCAGCTCAATCTGGGGCTGGATTTCACCGGCGGTACTCTGGTCGAAGTGCGCTATGCAGTGGCACCCTCGCTGGACGCCGTACGCCAGATACTGGAAGCCGCCGAGTTCCGTGACGTCTCGGTGCAGACCTTCGGTGCCTCTACCGAGGTACTGATCCGACTGCAGCAGGCCTTCGACCCCGAAGTAGGCGATCGTGTGATCGAGTTGCTGCGCGCCGAAGGGGAGGCGGTCGAGCTGGTACGGGCCGAGTTCGTCGGCGCCCAGGTCGGCGAACAGCTGCGCGATCAGAGCGGCCTGGGGCTGCTGGTGGCACTGGGCGTGGTCATGCTCTATGTCGCCTTCCGTTTCCAGTACAAGTTCGCCATTGGGGCCGTGCTCGCCCTGTTCCACGACGTGCTCATCGTGGTCGGCATCTTCTCGCTGTTCCAGTTCGACTTCGACCTCACCGTCATGGCGGCGCTGCTGGCGGTCATCGGCTACTCGCTCAACGATACCATCGTGGTCTACGACCGGATTCGCGAAACGATCCGCACCTCGCGGATCGACGACATGCCGGCGATCTTCAATGAAGCGATCAACCTCACCCTGTCACGCACGCTGGCGACGTCTGGTACCACCTTGCTGGTACTGATGGCGCTACTGCTGCTGGGCGGTGACATGATCCACCACTTCTCCATCGCGCTGATCCTCGGGGTGGTGGTGGGTACCTTCTCTTCCATCTACGTGGCGGCCGCTCTGCTGCTTGCCGTGAAGCTGGAGCGCAAGGATCTGATCCCGCCGAAGAAGGAGGAGCACGAGGAAGAGGAGCAGTTGCCCTAGGAAAGACTCCATGACGTGCTGCGCTCGGTATCTCGGGCGCCTTTCCGTTTTGGCTTTGCAACGCAAACCGCCCCCGCAGCAGCGCTGCGGGGGCGGTTTCGTTTCGATCTGAATGGATGCTTAAAAATGCGGCTTGAGCTGCTGCACCAGAGCCTTGTACAGGCGTGGACCGGCAGCCATCAGCTGGCCTTCGGCTTCGATACTGGGCTGTCCGTCAGGAGTACCCATCAACGCACCGGCCTCCTTGAGCAGCAGGGTACCGACCAGGCGGTCCTGCTCTTCCAGCCCCAGCACGAAGGCAGCGTCGACACGGCCCGCCGCCAGTTCGGCCATGTCGAGCAGGCCGCTGCCGGTGGCCAACTGCGCCTCCACCTGAGGACCGAGCTGCTGAACCAGGGTCAGATAGGCGGGAAGATGGCGCGAACGTTGCCCGCTCTCGGGCAGGCTCATGGCTATCCGGGTGCCGGGAATGGCGCTGGACTTGGGCACACGAATCCGCTTGCCGTTGTGCTGGGCACCGCGGCCACGGCTGGTCAGGTATTCATCGTCGCTGAAGGGGCAGATCACCACCGCATGCTCCGGGCGACCCTTCACCAGGCACACCACCGACAGGGCAAAGCCACTGCCTGCGACGCCCAGGCTGGAATAGCCATGGAAGGGCTCGATCTGCCATTCGATATCCCGGCCTTCGCCTTCACCGGGGCGGTGCGGCGTGAACCGGCCGATGACCCCGTGCTGGGGGTAACCGCGACTGAGCTGACGAACAATCAGCGTCTCGGCATTGCGTGCGGTATCCTCGAGCAGACGCTCGAGACTGTGTTCCTCGTGAGCATTTTCAATGCGCTCACGAATACGCAAGAACTGTTCAGCGGCGCTGCGCGTGGCGCGCAGGGCAAATTGGACCATCGGATGCATGATCGGGCCTTGGAGCGTCGGGGATGTTAAAGAACAGGCTAGTTCGAACCCAAAGCAGATGGTACGAACGCGTGGCGCGCATCCTAGCAGAATCGTCAGGCGTGCGCCATTACCGCCGACAGGCGTGATAAACTCGCCCTCTTCAGCGGGCTAACCCTCTTCACCACGTCATCGGCAAAGGCAGTTTTCCATGCTCGAGCGCATTCGTATCGTGCTGATCGGCACCAGTCACCCCGGGAATATCGGCGCCGCCGCTCGCGCCATGCACAACATGGGGCTGGGCGATCTGGCCCTGGTGGCACCGCGCTGCGAACCACTGACCAGCGAGAGCATCTCGCGAGCCTCCGGCGCCGATCACATCGTGCACGCCGCCAAGGTGGTCGAGACCCTCGATGAAGCAGTCGCCGACTGCACGCTGGCCGTGGGCGCCAGTGCGCGCTCGCGGACACTGCCCTGGCCAATGATCACGCCACGCGAGCTGGGTGAACGACTGCCTCGGGAGCTGGCCGGCAGCGAATCGCGGGTGGCACTGGTATTCGGCCGCGAGGACAGCGGCCTTTCCAACGCCGAACTTCAACGCTGCCATGCTCATGTCCATATCCCTACCAACCCGGACTTCAGCTCGCTGAACCTGGCCGCGGCCGTGCAGGTGCTGGCCTATGAGTGCCGCCTGGCAAGCCTCTCGGCCGAACGCGAACCCAGGGAGACGGACGACGAAACCCTCCAGCCCCTGGCCAGCCATGAAGAGCTGGAACGTTACTTCGCCCATCTCGAACGAACCTTGGTCGCCATCGGCTTTCATGACCCCGCCATGCCGCGTCAATTGATGGCCCGGCTGAGACGTTTCACCCTGCGCGCACGCCCCGAACGCATGGAACTCAATATCCTTCGCGGCATGCTGACGGCCACGGAAAAATGCGCCGAGCCTCATCCCGCCGGAGCCGCCAAGGGGCGCCAGAACCAGACCGGGCAGCGCAGCGACGAGGAGGTCTAACACGACGGTCATGGTTCGCACGCGAAGCACCTTGAAGCCTTGCTGCCGCGCCCCCATATGATCACTCTATCACCCGCACCCGCCGCCAGGCTGCCTCACCGCCACCAAGGACCGCTGCATGTTTCAACGACTGCGCGAGGACATCAATAGCGTATTCGCCCGCGATCCGGCAGCACGCAACTTCCTGGAAGTGCTCACCAACTATCCGGGACTGCATGCGCTGCTGCTGCATCGACTGGCCCACTGGCTGTGGCAAATGCGCCTCAAGTGGCTGGCCCGCACCCTCTCGACCTTCTCGCGCTGGCTCACCGGGATAGAGATCCATCCCGGGGCGAAGATCGGTCGGCGCTTCTTCATCGACCATGGCATGGGCGTGGTGATCGGGGAAACCGCTGAAGTGGGCGATGACGTCACCCTCTATCAAGGCGTGACGTTGGGCGGTACCAGCTGGCATAAGGGCAAGCGCCATCCGACTCTGGAGGATGGTGTCATCGTCGGTGCCGGCGCCAAGATACTCGGGCCCTTCAGCGTGGGCGCCGGAGCCAAGGTGGGTTCCAATGCGGTAGTCACCAAGGAGGTCCCCCCCGGGGCCACGGTGGTGGGCATACCCGGCAAGATCGTCAAACGTGCCGACCCGGATGCCGCCGATGTGCTTGATGTCGACCCCGAGCGTCGCGAGGCGATGCGCCGCAAGTTCGGCTTCGATGCCTACGGCGTGAGCGAGGACATGCCCGACCCGGTTGCACGCTCCATTCAGGCCATGCTCGATCACATGCATGCCGTGGACGAACGCATCGAACGCATGTGCGGCACGCTGCGCAAGCTCGATGCCAGCTATCGCGAGGGCAAGATGCCCCAACTGCGCGACGAGGACTTTGCCGACATCCTTTCGGATGTCGACGCCTGCTGCGGCCCTACAGCCGTCGATGCAAGCCCCAAGCATGACGGAGATCAAGACGGCAGCAAGCCACCGCGAGGCAATGGTTGACCTTGGTAGTCGGGCTTTCCCATAATGGCGTTTCATCCACGCTCGCGGCTTGCGGCGAGCCAATGCCTACCGCCCTGCCGTCATTGTCTGGGCCGAGGTCTCTCGATGCGCCTGAAGAGCTCACCATGCGTTTGACTACCAAAGGACGCTACGCCGTCACCGCCATGCTCGACCTGGCTCTGAACGTAGACAAGGGAGCCATCTCACTGGCCGATATTGCGCGTCGTCAGGAAATCTCCCTGCCCTATCTGGAGCAGCTCTTCGCTCGTCTGCGGCGCGCCGGACTGGTCAATAGCGTGCGCGGCCCCGGCGGCGGTTATCTGCTGGCGGTGCCTGCCGAAGCGATTTCGGTTTCGAAGGTGATCGACGCCGTCGATGAATCGGTCGATGCCACGCGCTGCCAAGGGCTGTCGGACTGCCAGCAAGGTGACACCTGCCTGACGCACCACCTGTGGTGTGAACTCTCCGATCAGATCCGCGGCTTCCTCGACGGCATCACCCTGGCACAACTGGTCGAGCATGGTGACGTGCGCCGCATCGCTGCTCGCCAGAACAGCCGCAACGACGCCAATACCATTCTGACCTCCTCGCCTTGAGCCCCTGCTCGAGGAACGCACTGGAGACTCCCGCGAGACCATGAGCGACCTCGTCTATCTCGACTATGCCGCCACCACCCCGGTCGACCCCCGTGTCGCCGAGATCATGCAGCGGCATCTCACGCTGGATGGCATCTATGCCAATCCCGCTTCTCGCAGCCACATGCTCGGCTGGCAGGCCGAGCAGGCCGTAGAGAACGCTCGGCGCCAGGTAGCCGACCTGATCGCCGCCGACCCACGCGAAATCGTCTGGACCAGCGGCGCCACCGAGGCCGACAACCTGGCACTGATCGGTTTCATGCGTGCCAATCGCGAACGCGGGCGCCACCTCGTGACCTCCATTATCGAGCACAAGGCGGTGGTAGACACGGCGACGGCACTCGAACAGGAGGGATTCGAGGTCACCTGGCTTACCCCCGGGGCCGACGGCCGCATCCTGCCCGACCAGCTGAGCGAGGCGATGCGTGCGGATACCACGCTGGTGTCGCTGATGGCGGTCAACAATGAGCTGGGCTGCGTGCATGATCTGGCGGAGCTCGCCGAGGTGGCCCACGCCGGCGGCGCCGCCTTTCATGTCGACGCTGCCCAGGGCGTCGGGCGGATCGAGCTGGATGTGAGTCGCCTGGGCGTCGATTTGATGTCCCTTTCCGGCCACAAGGCCTATGGCCCCAAGGGCATCGGCGCCCTCTACGTTCGGCGCAGCCCGGACATCCGCATCGAGCCGCTGATTCATGGCGGCGGGCACGAGCGCGGCATGCGTTCCGGCACGCTGGCGACTCATCAGATCGTCGGCATGGGTGAAGCCTTCGCTCTGGCTGCCGCCGAAGGCGAGGCCGACCAGCGGAATATCCTGGCGTTACGGAACCGACTGCTCGATGGACTGTCCGAGCTGGACGGCATCCATTGCAATAGCGTGATCGACGTGGCGGTGCCGAACATTCTCAACCTGGCGTTCGAGGGAGTGGACGGCGAGTCGTTGCTGATGGCCCTTCGCCGCATTGCGCTGTCGACCGGTTCGGCATGCAATTCCGCCAGCGTCGAGCCATCCTATGTATTGAAGGGTATCGGCGTGCCGCGAGCCTTGGCGCTGGCTTCATTGCGCTTCAGCTTCGGTCGTTTCACCACCGAGGCCGATATCGATACCGCTCTGGAGGCGCTGCACCATGCCCTCCCGGGCCTGAGACGCTAACCGCCGCCCCGCCACTTTTGCTGCAGGAGAACGCACATGGCGCACCTTTCGATTACTACCTCCGCCGCCGAGCAAATCCAGCGTGTACTGGAGGAGCGTGGACAAGGCCTGGGGCTGCGGGTCACGGTCAAGCCCAGCGGCTGCTCCGGCTACAGCTACGTGCTCGATTTCGCCGACGAAGCCGCCAATGACGACGCCGTGTTCGAGGCGCATGGCGCCACGGTCTTCGTCGCTCCCGAGGCCTTGGAAATGCTCGACGGCAGCGAAGTCGACTATGTCTCGGAGGGATTGAATCGTTTTTTTCGCTTCAATAATCCCAACGTCAAGGATCAATGCGGCTGCGGCGAGAGCTTCACCGTCTAAATGACAGGCGCTCGGGCATGGACGACGATTGTTCAACGCCCGCCCGCGGCGGTATACTCTGCGCCCATTGATGCTGATGCCGCCACGGTACTGACCCGAGGCTAGCGACAGCGACGCATCAGAATCCCATAGCGCCGCGCCGTACCGACTCCACCGTGAGCAGGTGCGGCGTGGCGCCGTACCATTCGCATCACCCTTCCACCACATCAACGAAGAGGCCCCCATGGCAACCGAACGCACCCTGTCCATCATCAAGCCCGACGCCGTCGCCAAGAACGCCATCGGCGAAATCATCTCCCGCTTCGAGAAGGCCGGCCTCAAGGTCGTTGCCGCCAAGATGCTTCAGCTGTCCGACGACAAGGCCGGCGGCTTCTACGCCGAGCACAAGGAGCGCCCCTTCTTCAAGGATCTGGTCGGCTTCATGACCTCGGGTCCGGTGGTCGTCCAGGTGCTGGAAGGCGATGACGCCATTGCCAAGAACCGTGAGCTGATGGGGGCTACCAACCCCAAGGAAGCCGCCCCCGGCACCATCCGCGCCGACTTCGCCGAAACCATCGACGCCAACGCGGTGCACGGCTCCGACTCGCCGGCTTCCGCCGAGCGTGAAGTGGCTTATTTCTTCAGTGCTGACGAGATCTGCCCGCGCTAAGGGATCTCTGCGAGCGGGGTGCCGTCCCCGCTCTCATCCTGCCCCGACCTACGTGACGCCATGACCGCTACCGCCATCCAACGTACCAATCTGCTCGGCATGACCCGTGAGGAGATGGAAGCCTTCTTCCTTTCCATCGGCGAGAAGAAGTTCCGCGCCGCCCAGGTGATGAAGTGGATCCATCACGACGGCTGCGACGACTTCGAGTCCATGACCAATCTCTCCAAGGCGCTGCGCCAGCGGCTCGCCGAGGTGGCCGAGATTCGCGGGCCCGGCGTGGTCTACGAAGGCACGTCCAGCGACGGTACCCGCAAATGGGTGCTGGAGGTGGAAGATGGCAGCTATGTGGAGACGGTGCTGATTCCGGCCGACAACGGCAAGCGTCGCACTCTCTGCGTATCGTCCCAGGTGGGCTGCTCACTCGACTGCAGCTTCTGCTCCACCGGTAAGCAGGGTTTTCAGCGCAACCTTACCGCCGCCGAGATCATCGGTCAGGTGTGGGTCGCTCAGCGCAGCGTGGGCCCGCGCAAGGATACCGCCAACCGCCCGGTGACCAACGTGGTGATGATGGGTATGGGCGAGCCGCTGATGAATTACGACAACGTCGTGCCGGCAATGAAGCTGATGCTCGACGATAACGGCTACGGGCTCTCCAAGCGCCGCGTCACCCTGTCCACATCGGGTGTGGTACCGATGCTCGACAAGCTTGGCGACGAGCTCGACGTGAGTCTTGCCATTTCGCTGCACGCCGCCACCGATGAGCTGCGCAGCGAACTGGTACCGCTCAATCGCAAATACAATATCCGCACGCTGCTCGATGCCTGTCACCGCTATCTGGCCAAGTGCGACGACACGCGGATGGTCACCATCGAGTACACGGTGATCAAGGATATCAACGATCAGCAGGAACACGCCCAACAGCTGGCCGAGCTGCTGCGCGAGCTGCCCTGCAAGATCAACCTGATTCCGTTCAATCCATTCCCCCATTCGGGTTATGAAAAGCCGTCGCGCAATCAGGTGGTGCGCTTTCAGCAGTGGCTCTATGAGCTGGGCTATACGGCGCCCATTCGCAGCACTCGCGGCGACGACATCGATGCTGCCTGTGGCCAGCTGGTGGGCCGAGTGAAGGACCGCACCCGGCGTCACGAGCGATATATTCGCTCGATTCAGATCGACGCCGATTGAACGGGGGTCGCCTTGACTTCAACTCGTCACGGCGCTTTGATGGACAGGCTTTTTTCGCCCCTGGCCAGTGCCGTTCGGGTGAAGGTACACGCACCGCCCACCAGGCCCGACCATGAGGATGCCATGACGCGCTTCCCCTATCTGCCAAGCCGACGCATGCCGCTGGTAGCCATGGTGGTCGTCTTGTCGTGGCTTTCCGGCTGCGCTGCCCAGCCCGAGCAGCAGACCGATATGGACCCGGCCGAGGCGTTTACCGAGCTGGGCATGGCCTACCTGGAGCGAGGCAACCTGCCGCGCGCCATGACGGCACTCAATCGGGCCCTGGACATTGCCCCCAACGATCCCGAAGCACTGCAGGCCATGGCCATCGTTTACCAGCGGCAAGGCGAGCGGCAGCAGGCCGAGGAAATGTTCCAACGAGCCATCAATGCCTCGCCGAACAACAGCCGGGCGCGCAACAATTACGCCGTCTTCCTTTATGAGCAGGGCCAGACAAGACGCGCCTGCGATCAGCTCGAGGCGGCGTCTCAGGACACGCGCTATGCCAACCGTGCCCAGCTCTTTGCCAATCTGGGGCAGTGTCATTGGGAACTCGGCGAGATCGACAAGGCACGCCGCAGCCTGGAGCGCGCCCGCAATCTCGAGCCGCGCAATCCCAGGAGCTATTTCACTCTGGCTGAGCTGGAGCTGGACCAGGGCAACCCGGACCGCGCCAGACAGCAGCTGGAGATTTTCGTGGGGCTAGCCGGTATGACCCCGGCGGCTCAGGCGCTGGCCCAGCAGATCGCCGGCAGCGCCCCGAACATGACCGTCACACCCGGACCTGACGCCCAGCGTGACGCACCTTGATCAATGATTCCAAGACGAAGGATGCTCAGCCATGAGCGATAACCACGATATCGATGCCGGCGACCTCGGTTCTCCGACCTCTCCCGGAGAGATGCTTCGCCGAGAGCGTGAAACGCAAGGCCTGACCCGTGAAGAGGTCGCAACGGCACTGAATCTGCGCCCTGCCGTCGTCACCGGAATGGAAGATGATAACTACGAGCAGGTGCCGGTAGCCGCCTATCGTCGTGGCTATCTGCGCGCCTATGCCCGCCTGCTGGGCATCGACGACCGACCCGTGCTGCAGGCATATGCGGACCGCTATGCCACGCAGGAAACCGAACAGCGAGTCACACCGGTGCAGGTCACCAAGCCGCCATCCCGCCTCGGTGCCTGGCTGTTCAAGATCGTTACCCTGCTGGTGATCGCCGGCCTGATCGGCTTGACCCTGGTGTGGTGGCAAAGTCGCGACGGTAACCAGCCGCCGGATGTCGATGACAGCGAGCCGGTTTCGGTCGAGACGCTCGACGGCACCACCACCATCGAGGAGGAGCCGCGTCCCGAAGTCGAAGAGGCACTGCCGCCGGTCCCGGTCGAGGGCGTCGATCCCATCGACGGCGAGGCCGACATGGCGCTCGGTGAAGTCGACCCGTCGGGCGCCCAGGCGCTGTTGGCGCAGACTGGCGAAACCGCTACCACCGACGAAGCCATCGCCGAAGAGGCCGCCGCTCAGGACATCGTCACCGAGGAGGAGCCGGAAGTGGCTGAGGTGGCGGCGCCGGCCGACCGCACCATGCTACAGCTGTCCTTCAACGAGCAGTCCTGGACCGAAATTTTCGATGCCACCAATAGCCGCGTTTTCGTCGGCCTTCAGGAACCCGGCACCACGGCCATCGTCGAAGGAGAGCCTCCGTTTCGCCTGACCATCGGTAACGCTACCGGCGTCGAGCTGATCTGGGCCGGTGAGCCGGTCGACCTGCGTGCTCGGGCCGGGGCCAACAACGTAGCCCGCTTCACCCTGGGAGAGTGACGATCATGCATTCGCCATCGCCCATCGTGCGCCGCAAGTCGCGCCAGATTCACGTCGGCAAGGTGCCGGTCGGGGGCGACGCCCCCATCTCGGTACAGAGCATGACCAACACCGACACGCTCGACGTGGCCGCAACCGTGGCCCAGATCCATAGCCTGGAAAATGCCGGTGCGGATATCGTGCGCGTCTCGGTACCGTGCATGGACGCCGCCGAAGCCTTCGGGCGCATCAAGCAGCAGGTCAACGTGCCGCTGGTAGCCGATATCCACTTCGACTACAAGATCGCCCTGCGTGTCGCCGAGCTCGGCGTCGACTGCCTGCGCATCAATCCCGGCAACATCGGCAAGGAAGACCGCGTACGCGCCGTGGTTTCCGCCGCCCGTGACAACGGTATCCCGATCCGTATCGGCGTCAACGCCGGTTCGCTGGAGAAGGAGCTGCAGCGCAAATACGGCGAACCGACGCCGGAGGCGTTGGTGGAGTCGGCCATGCGCCATATCGACCACCTCGAGCGCCTCGATTTCCAGGAGTACAAGGTCAGCGTCAAGGCCAGCGACGTGTTCATGGCCGTGGCCGCCTATCGACAGCTGGCCAAGCTGATCGAGCAGCCGCTGCACCTGGGCATCACCGAAGCCGGCGGGCTGCGCTCGGGCACCGTCAAGTCGTCGATCGGCCTCGGCATGCTGCTGATGGACGGTATCGGCGATACCATTCGCGTCTCGCTTGCCGCCGACCCGGTGGAGGAGATCAAGGTCGGCTACGACATGCTCAAGAGCTTGCGCCTGCGCAGCAAGGGCATCAACTTCATCGCCTGCCCCAGCTGCTCACGCCAGAACTTCGACGTGATCGGCACCATGAACGCCCTAGAAGAGCGCCTGGAAGACATCATGACGCCCCTTGATGTCTCGGTGATCGGCTGTGTGGTGAACGGTCCCGGAGAAGCCAAGGAGAGCGATATCGGCCTGACCGGTGGCACCCCCAACAACCTGATCTACATCGACGGCAAGCCCGCCATCAAATTGACCAATGAGCATCTGGTCGACGACCTGGAACGTCTGATCCGCGACAAGGTTCGCGAGAAGGAACAGGCCGAGAAGGACGTGATCGCCCGTGGGGCATGATCCGTCTCGACCATCAAGGAGCCATCGTTGAGCAAGCCCGAAAGCACCAAGAAGATCCAGGCCATCCGCGGCATGAACGACCTGCTGCCGGATCAGTCCGCCCTGTGGCAGTACTTCGAAGAGACGGTTCAGCGCTTGACGCAGCGCTACGGCTACGCCGAGATCCGCATGCCTATTGTCGAGCAGACCGCCCTATTCGCTCGCACCATCGGCGAAGTCACCGACATCGTCGAAAAAGAGATGTACACCTTCGAGGACCGCAACGGTGACAGCCTGACCCTGCGCCCTGAGGGTACGGCAGGCTGCGTACGTGCCGCCATGGAGCACGGCCTGCTGCACAACCAGACCCAGCGGCTGTGGTACAAGGGGCCGATGTTTCGCCATGAGCGCCCGCAAAAGGGGCGCTATCGCCAGTTCCACCAGGTCGGCGTGGAAGCCTTCGGCCTTGAAGGACCGGATATCGATGCCGAGGTGATTCTGCTCTCCGCCCGCCTTTGGCGGGAGCTGGGCCTCAGCGATCACGTCACGCTGGAGCTCAATTCATTGGGCTCCAGCGAAGCACGCGCGGCCTATCGCGACAAGCTGGTGGCCTACTTCGAGCAGCATCGCGACCTGCTCGACGAGGACTCCCTGCGTCGCCTCACCAGCAACCCGCTGCGCATTCTCGACTCCAAGAACCCGGACATGGCGCCGATGCTGGCCGATGCGCCCAAGCTGATGGATCATCTCGACGACGCCTCCCGCGAGCATTTCGACGGCCTGACGGCCCTGCTCCAGGCCGCTGGTATCGACTACGTGATCAATCCACGCCTGGTACGCGGCCTCGACTACTATGGGCGCACCGTTTTCGAGTGGACCACTACAGCGCTCGGCAGCCAGGGCACCGTATGTGCCGGCGGCCGCTACGACGGTCTGGTCGAACAGCTCGGCGGCAAACCGACACCAGCGGTGGGTTTCGCCATGGGTATCGAACGCCTGATCTTGCTGCTCGAAACCCTGGAGTTGGTTCCCGGCGCAGCCTTGGGCGAGCTGGACCTCTACGTGCTGCCCATGGATGATGGCGCCACTACCCAGGCGATGCTGCTTGCCGAAAGGCTGCGCAGCGAGCTGCCCGCGCTGCGTCTGCAGCTGCACTGTGGCGGCGGCAGCTTCAAGAGCCGTATCAAGAAGGCCGACAGGAGCGGCGCCCGACTGGCACTGCTGCTGGGCGAGACTGAACTCGCCGAAGGCCGTGCAACCCTCAAGTTTCTGCGCGAGGAGCGCGAACAGCTGAGCCTGGCACAGGCCGAGCTGATCGACACCCTCGGCAACCTGGCGAGCGACGAGCGCGCCTGACCGAACCGCATATTGCTGTTAAAGGAGACCGCCCGTGGCGGAGCTGAGAACCGAAGAAGAGCAGCTGGAAGCCATCAAACGCTGGTGGAAAGAGAACGGCATGGCGCTGATCGCCGGCGTCGCCATCGCGGTTGCCGGTGTGGTGGGCTGGAACGCCTGGCAGAACCACCAGGAGAACCAGGCGGTATCGGCTTCAATGCGCTATCAGCATCTGGTCAATCTGACCGACAGCGGTGAAGTCGCCGAGGCACGTAGCCTGGTCGCCGAGATCACCGATAACCACGGCCGCACCCTCTATGCCGACCTGGCTCGGCTGATCGATGCCCGGCTGGCCGTCGAAGAGGGCAATCTGGACGAAGCCCGTCAGGTGCTGGAAGGCGTAATCGACAGCAGCCGACGCGACTACGTACAGGGCCTGGCGAGGCTGCGCCTGGCCAGGCTGCAGGTGGCCGGCGACGATGCCGAAGCCGCTCTCGATACTCTGGCGCGAGATGTTCCGGCCGCCCTGGCTGCCCAGCAGGCCGACGTACGCGGCGATGCCCTGTTCAACCTGGGCCGCACCGATGAGGCTCGCCAGGCCTGGCAGGAAGCACTTGCCGTTGCCGAACAACGTAATCAGCCGATCTATGGCGTCCAGCTGAAGCTCGACGACCTGGGTGCCGAAGAGGCCACGCTATGAAAACGACCTTCGCTCGTAAATCTGCGCTTACCCTGATGGCGATTCTGGCCCTGGGAACACTGGCCGGCTGTGCCAACAAGGCGGAACCGCGCTACAGCCCCAAGGAGCTTCAGCGCTTCGAGGCCAGCGCAGAGCTCTCCACCGACTGGCGTCAGCGTGTCGGCCAGGGCCTTGGCCGTGCCGTCTACCCCATCTCGCCCTCCCTTGATGGCGGTGTGATCTTTGCCGCCGACGAGCGCGGCCGGGTCATGGCGGTAGACGCCCAGAGCGGAGAGCGTCGCTGGCAGACCGATCTCGATGTCGGGGTTTCCAGTGGCCTGACAGCCGCGGCGGGGCAGGTCTATCTCGGCACACGAAACGGTGAAGTCCTGGCCGTGAACCAGAGCGATGGGCAGGTCGCCTGGCGCTCGCGCGTTCCCAGCGAGGTACTCGCGGCTCCCCAGCCCAACCAGCAGCTGCTGGTCGTTCAAAGCGTTGACGGCGCCGTCACGGCGCTGGATCGCCGCACTGGACAGGAGCGCTGGGTTCACACGACCAACGAACCGTCCCTCACGTTGCGCGGTACCGGTACCCCCTCGGTGATCGACCAGGTGACGTTTGCCGGCTTTGCCAACGGCCGTCTGGCCACGCTGGACAACCGCAGCGGCCAGCCGCTGTGGGAGCGCCGTATCGCCGTGCCTCGCGGTCGCAGCGAGATCGACCGCATGGTGGACCTAGGCGGGCAACCCGTACTGACCCCTGACGGCCGACTGTTCGTCTCCAGCTACAATGGCCGGCTGGTGGCGCTCGATGCCACCAGTGGCGAGATGCTGTGGGAACGCGACCACTCCAGCCACCTTACGCCGGTACTGGTGGGCGAGCGTCTGTTCACCGTCAATGAAGCCAGCCACGTCACCGCATTCGACGCCCGCACCGGCGAAGAAGTGTGGCGCAACCGCGACCTCGAAGGCCGCTGGCTGACGGCCCCGGCGTTTTCCGATGGCAACCTGGTGGTGGGCGACTTCGAGGGCTACCTGCATCTGATCGACGTCCAGAACGGCCGCTTCAGTGCCCGCACCCGGGTCGACAGCTCCGGTATCAGCGTGCGTCCAGTCACCGATTTCCGCCGTATCTATGTGTTGACCAACAATGGACGCCTGGAAGCCCTGGACATTAGACGATGACACCCGTGATCGCCCTGGTCGGTCGCCCCAACGTGGGCAAGTCGACCCTGTTCAACCGTCTGACTCGCAGCCGAGACGCCCTGGTGGCCGACTTTCCGGGCCTTACACGCGACCGCAAGTACGGCAACGGCATGCTCGGCGACAAGGCCTACACGGTGATCGATACCGGCGGTATCAGCGGTGACGAAGAGGGTATCGATGCCGCCATGGCCGAGCAGTCTCTTGCCGCCATCGACGAAGCCGACATCGTGCTGTTCATGGTGGACGCCCGAGCCGGCTTGCAGGTGGCCGATGAGGCCATTGCCAACCACCTGCGGGTCAACCAGAAGAAGACCTGGCTGGTGGTCAACAAGACCGACGGTCTGGAAGAACACTCGGCCATGGCCGACTTCTGGCAGTTGGGCCTGGGCGATCCTCATCCCATCGCCGCCGCCCACGGACGAAACGTCACCAATCTGATCGAGGAAGTGCTCCAGCCCTTCCCCGAGCGCGACCTCAGCATCCCAGCGGACACCGGCACCAAGGGTATTCGCATCGGCGTCATCGGTCGTCCCAACGTCGGTAAATCGACGCTGGTCAACCGCCTCCTCGGCGAGGAGCGAGTAGTCGTCTTCGACGAAGCAGGCACCACCCGCGATGCCATCGAGATTCCCTTCGAGCGACGCGGCAAACCCTATGTGCTGATCGATACCGCCGGCGTGCGGCGGCGCAAGAACGTCAGCGAGATCGCCGAAAAATTCTCGATCATCAAGACACTCGATGCGATCAAGGAGTGTCATGTCGCCATCATGGTGCTCGATGGACGCAGCGGCCTGGTGGAACAGGATCTGCACCTGCTCGACTACGTATTGACGACCGGCCGCGCCCTGGTACTGGCAGTGAACAAGTGGGATGGCCTCGAGCATGAGGCCAAGGAGAAGATGCGCGCCGACATCAAGCGACGTCTCGGCTTCGCCGACTACGCCGAGCTGCACTTCATCTCGGCGCTGCACGGCACCGCCGTGGGCGATCTCTACCCCTCCATCGAGCGCGCCTTCGCCTCGGCCAACAGCCACTGGTCGACCAACCGGCTCACCACCCTACTGCAGGATGCCGTCAGCCAGCACCCACCCCCGCTGGTGCACGGGCGGCGGATCAAGCTGCGCATGGCCCATCAGGGCGGCAGCAACCCGCCGATCATCGTGGTCCACGGCAACCAGACCGAAGCGCTGCCGGAAGCCTACAAACGCTTTTTGATCAATACGTTTCGCAAGGTACTCAAGGTTCGCGGCACGCCGATTCGCTTCGAATTCCGCTCCGGCAACAACCCATTCGACCCGCTGGCGGGTGCCAGCGACCGAGAGAAAGCCAAGCAGCGTGAACTGGGGCGTACCCGCGACGCTCGCAACAAACGACGCTGAGCGCGGCCCAACGACGCCCGGCATCCCCTGCCGGGCCGGTGTTACATTGAACGGTCCATTCTGGACTACCCTGCTATCGAACCTTCGCCTGAGTCGAGTCATCCCACAGGAGGAACCGATGTTCCTGAGTCGCATGCTGTCGTTCATGCTGCCGCGTCGCCGTTGGCGCCTGCTGGCGCCATTGAGTCTGTCCCTGCTGCTTGCTGGCTGTCTGGCCATTCCCCAGACCGGCCTGTTCGCCTTCCGCCTGGCCGTGACCTCGCTGGGCGTGGAAGAGGTCCGCATAGGCCACTACTCGATCCAGGCCGGGCTCGATACCAGCGACGTCGCTTCGCTGATCGCCTCGAGCCTCGGCATGGGCAGCTTGCCCGTGCAGGCCACCCTGGCCATGGGGCTGTCGCTGCCGGCGGGTATGCCGGCGGTGGAGATGTCAGGCTTCCGCTGGACCCTGGACGTGCCGGGCGCCGAACCGGTCAGCGGCAACTACCAGCAGGACGTGACGCTGACCTCGGGCGACGATGCGCGTCTGCGCCTGCCGGTGGCTTTCGACGTACTGGCTACCGACCGGCGGCGCCTGGGCCCCATGGTGGAACTGGCTACACAGCTTGCCAGCCAGGGTGAGCTGCCCGCGGGCAGCGAACTCGCCATTACCCCGGGGAGTCTTCGTGGCTTGGGCGTGACCCTACCCGCAGGGCTTTGGACGCCGACCCTGCGCTTCGCCGTCGGCGAGAATGGCGAGCTGACGCCACAGCGCTGAGCCAAGAACGGGTGTCCAGGGAGGGACCCACTCATGCTGCTGGAATTCATGTTCATTGTCGGCCTGTCACTCGTTCACCTCTTTGCCGCCCGCATTCACTACCAGAAGCTTTTACCGCATCGAGCCTGGCTCTCCTTCGCAGGCGGCGTTTCCGTCGCCTATGTATTCGTCTACATCTTTCCCGGCCTTCACCAGGCACACCAAGCCTTCAGTGATCACGGGGCGCTGCTGTGGATCGAGTACAACGCCTATGTAGTGGCGCTGATCGGCCTGTCGGCCTTCTATGGTTTGGAGCGCCTAGCCAAGCGTCATTCGCAGCCCTCGCAGCACCAGGAGGAGTCGCGAGCGCCAACGGCTACCGAGGCCGGCGTCTTTTGGCTGCATATCGGCTCTTTCGGACTCTACAATAGCCTGATCGGTTATCTCCTGGCCTATCAGGAGACGCTTTTTCCCGAGCTGCTGTTCTTCTATCTGGCCATGGGCTTTCACTTCCTGGTCAACGACTACGGCCTGGTACAGCATCATCGCAAGGTCTATCTGGACAAGGGCAGGTGGGTGCTGACGGCAGCGGTACTCGCCGGCTGGGGTGTTGGCCTGATACAGGAAGTGAACGAGCAGGTCATTGCCGCCTTGTACGCCTTCGTGGCGGGCGGCCTGATACTCAACGTATTGAAGGAAGAACTACCCGAGGAACGTCAGGGTCGTTTCTGGTACTTTGCCAGCGGTGCCGCCGTGACGACGGCACTGCTGATCATGGCCTGATGGCAAACGCTGGCGCGCTACGGTAGCGGGTTGCCCGCCCCCTCGGCGAGACGGCGGCGTCCCACCCACTGGCAGGCAAATTGCCAGGCGCCCCGGCCACTGCGACCGCCGCGCAGGGTGGCATAGCGAATCGCTTCGGCGCGGGCTTCGCCGTTCCAGTCCTTGGCGCTGCCCAACTGGCTGACCCAGTGGCAGCAGGCTTCGAGATAGGTATCCTGGCTGAAGGGATAGAAACCGAGCCACAGGCCGAAGCGGTCGGAAAGGGAGATCTTCTCTTCGACCGCATCGCCGTGGTGCAGCTCCTCCCCAACCAGGCGCGACCCCTCGTTGTCGGCCATGGATTCGGGTAGCAGATGACGCCTGTTGGACGTGGCGTAGAGCAGCACGTTGGGTGGCGGCCCGGTCAGTGCACCGTCCAGCACGCTCTTGAGCGCCTTGTAGGCATCGTCGTGGCCCTCGAACGAGAGGTCGTCACAGTAGACCACGAAGCGATGCGGCTGGCCGCGCAGGTGCTCGACCAGCAGCGGGAGCCCGGCCAGGTCGTGACGATCGACCTGCACCAGGCGCAGCCCCTCCTCGGCCAGACTGTTGAGCAGGGCCCGGATCAGCGAAGATTTGCCGCTCCCGCGTGAGCCCCATAGCAGGGCGTGATTGGCTGGCAGCCCTTGCAGAAAGGCGCGGGTATTGTCGACCAACGCCAGCTTCTGGCGCTCGATGCCCAGCAGATCGTCGAGGCTAAGAGCATCGCGAGGCGGCACCGGCTGCAGCCGCCCACCCAATACATGACGCTGCCACAGCGCGGCCACGTCGCGGTTCCAGTCGACCTCCTGCGGGGCAGGTGGCAGCCAGTGCTCCACATGATCCAGCAGGCGACTGAGGCGTTTGCTCAGTTCGGCATCCATTGGCATCTCCTTGGAAGTTCCACGGTTTGCGGTTGACCTTGAGGCGGATCGGGGTATCTTGTGGCGAACCGTCACTGCCGTCCAGAGTCTCAAGGGACCTGTACGAATGAGGAATCGATAATGCGCTGGTTTCGTTTTGTTGCCGTGGCCACCCTGGCCTTGACCCTTACCGCCTGTGCTACCTCGCCCACCGGCCGCCAACAGCTTACGCTGATGTCGGATGCCCAGCTCAACCAGATGGGCCGCGAGGCATTCGACCAGTACCAGCAGGATCTGCCCCCCGCCGGCCAGGCGGAGCAGCGCTATGCCCAGTGCATCGCAAATGCGCTGATCGCCGTACTGCCGGAGCGCGAACGCGACCAGGATTGGCAGATCCGCGTGTTCGAATCGGAACAGGCCAACGCCTTCGCCCTGCCCGGTGGCTATATGGGCATCAACACCGGCCTGCTGCGGGTCGCCCGCAACCAGGACCAGGTAGCCGCCGTGGTGGGCCATGAAATCGGCCATGTGCTGGCGCGCCATGCCAACGAGCGAGTCTCCACGCAGACCTCGACCCAACTGGCACTCTCGGTACTGTCATCTGCAGCCGGCATGCAGGGTGCCGGCGGTCAGCAGCTGATGGGGGCGTTGGGTCTGGGCGCCCAGTACGGCATCATGCTGCCCTTCTCCCGCCGCCACGAAACCGAAGCCGATGTCATCGGGGTACGGCTGATGGCCGATGCCGGGTTCGATCCACGGGCTAGCCTCGATCTGTGGGACAACATGAGCGCCGAAGGCGGTGCCCGCCCCCCGGCCTGGATGTCGACTCACCCCAGCCACGGTGAGCGCACCCAGGTGCTGCAGTCCGAAATGGAGGGTGCCCTGGCTCGCTATGAACAAGCTCGGCAAGCGGGACGTACGCCCAACTGCCAGCGCCCATGAGAGCCTGGCGTAGCCGCTATCCCGCTGCCTCGACGGAGTACCAATGCTGAGACTCGGCCTACTGCTGTTGATATTGCCCATTCTGGTACTGATGGGGATCTATTTCTGGGAATTCAGTCAGGTCCGTGAATGCACCCTGGTGCAAGGCGGCTACTGGGACTATCTCGATGCCACTTGCCTTAGCAGCCCGCAGCCCTTCGTACCCTGGGTCGAGCGGCAACCCTGGCTGGTCAACGGGGGCATGCTGCTGTCCGTGGCCGGTGTCTTCATGTGCATGGTGGGGCTCTACGTCCGCCGCCGCTAGCAGCGTGGACGGCACACGGTGGGATCACCATGTGCCGTTTGTCACTCCACCCTGCTATTCATAGAGGTAACACGCTACCGAGTGCCGCTCGGCTATCGCCCGACGCTCGGGCGACGCTTGAGGTTCAAAGCGCACGCTCAGCTGCCCCTCTCGGCGCACGACGCCGCCTGCCTCGGCCAGTGACGGGTGCTTGGCCCTCATCAAGGCGTCGAGCTCTCGCTCCGCAGCATCGACATTCCCGTCACGCACCTGCAGGTGCACGTCGAGCCCGGCCACCTCCGCACGCCCCAGATGTTCCAGCTCGTTGCCGGCGATACGCCACTCGCTCATGGCGGTCACAACATCGCGCCCCTCCCATCCACAGTGAGGCATGGCCCTGGGGCAGCGGGTATGGAAATGGCAGCCGTTGGGAGGCTCCACGGCGCTGGGGATCTCGCCGGCGCTTTCCAGCGGCGGCTTGACCACCGCAGGGTCCGGCTCGGGGCTCGCCGCCAACAGCAGCTGGGTATAGGGATGCTTGCGCTCACGCACCACCTGTTCGGTGGGCCCCACCTCGACGATTTCCCCCAGGTACATGATCGCCGTGCGATCCGCCACGTAGCGGATGGTCGGTAGATCGTGGCTGACGTAGACGAAGGAAATGCCCAGCTCGTTGCGAAAGCGGTGCATCAGGTTTAGCACCCCGGCGCGAATCGAGACGTCGAGCATCGATACCGGCTCGTCGGCGACGATGAAGCGCGGCTCCAGCACGATGGCCCTGGCAATGGCGACCCGCTGGCGTTGCCCACCGGAAAGCTCATGCGGGAATCTCTCGGCATAGACTTCGGCCGGCTTGAGCCCGGCCCGCTCCAACGTTTCCACCACCCGGGCTTTCAATGCCTCCCCTTCTGCCAGGCGATGGATGATAAGCGGCTCGGCCACGATGTCGTAGATAGTGAAACGTGGATTGAGCGTCTGGTAGGGATCCTGGAAGATCATCTGCGCCCGGCGACGGAACGTCTTGAGTTCGCTGCCGCTGAGCCTGGCGATGTCGGCACCCTCGAAGCGAATTTCCCCCTCGGTGATGTCGAGCAGGCGCACCAGCATCTCACCGGTGGTGGTCTTGCCCGAGCCCGACTCGCCGGCCAGCCCGAGGATTTCGCCCTCGCGCAGGTCGAAAGAGATGCCATCGACGGCATGGACCTTACGATCCTTGTTCCTGCCGCGCAGGCCATCGAGGAATCCCTGCTCCACCGGGAAGTGTTTCTTGAGACCCTCCACTTCGAGCAGCAGCGGGGTATCCGCCGTGACAGGCTCGAGGGTGCCGGCACCCTGCACCGGCTCGTTGAGGCGTTCGCCGACTACCGCCCAGGTCTGGTTCAGTGCCGCCTTCACGCGAAAGGCCTCGGCTTGGTCCGGGTAGTGGCAGGCCGCCTGGCGATCTTCACCGACAGGGTGAAGCCGCGGGATTTCATTGACGCAGCGTTCGGTGGCGAAGGGACAGCGCTCGGCGAAACGACAGCCCGACGGCGGGTTGAGCAAGTCAGGTGGGCTACCGGGGATCGAGATCAGCTCGCGCTGGGCCCCTTCCAGGGTCGGGAAGGCGTTGGTCAGTCCCATGGTGTAAGGGTGGAACGGTGTGCCGAACACCTCCCGCACCGGACCCGTCTCCATGATATGGCCGCCGTACATCACCGCCACCCGGTCGCAGGTCTGCACCACCACCGAGATGTCATGGGTAATGAACAGTAGCCCCATGCCGCGTTCACGGCGCAGCTTGGAGAGCCGCGCCAGGATCTGCGCCTGAGTCACGACATCGAGCGCCGTGGTGGGTTCGTCGGCAATGATCAGTTTGGGATCCAGCGCCAGGGCCATGGCGATGACGGCGCGCTGCTTCATACCGCCGCTCATTTCATGGGGGTAAGCGGAGAGCCGGCCCGGATCGATGCCCACCGCACGAAACAGCTCCTCGGCGTGAGCCCAAGCGGACTTGCGATCGATCTTGATGTGGGCGTTCATCGCCTCGAGGATCTGGTCGCCCACGGTATAGACCGGGTCCAGCGCGTTCATCGCGGCCTGGGAGATCCAGGCGATCTCTTTCCAGCGCACCTTGCGCATGCTCTCTTCGTCGAGCGCCGCCAGATCGCGCCCGTCGAAGTCGATGCGCCCACGGGGGACCTCTCCGTTGGGCGGCAGCAGCCGCAGCATGGCCTTGGCCGCGGTGGTCTTGCCGCAGCCCGACTCGCCCACCAGCCCCAGCGCCTCGCCGGGTCGCAGGTCGAAGTGAATACCGTCCACCGCCTGGACCGGCCCCGCCCCGGTGCGGTAGTGGATGGCCAGGTCCTCGACCTTCAGCAAACGTTGATCGGTCATCGGCGTGCCCTCAGTCGTGGATTGGCCACCAGCTCCAGCGAGCGGGAGATGAAGAACACGGAGAGCACCGTGATCATGATGAACAGCCCCGGCGGCAGGTTCCACCACCAGGCATCGCGCCAGGCGCCGGAAAGCCGTGCGTTATGCAAAATGCCACCCCAGGAGATCGACTGGGGCGGCCCCAGGCCGAGGAAGGAGAGCGTCGCCTCGGCGATGATCGACACGCCGACGATGATGGCAAGCTCGAGGAACACCAGCGGCATCACGTTGGGGAAGATGTGCAGGTACATGATGCGCAGGTCCGAGGCGCCCGCCACCCGCGCCGCCTTGACGAAGGGACGCTCGCGCAGGCTGAGCACCTGGGAACGGATCAGCCGCGCCACGGTACGCCAGGTGAGCAGCGACACGGCGAGTATCACGATCAACAGGCTCGGCTCGAACAGCAGCACCAGGATCAGCGCGAAGGGCTCGAAGGGAATGCCGTACATCACGTCGACCGTACGCATCAGCACGGTCTCGGTACGGCCGCGGAAGTAGCCGGCGATCAGGCCCACGTTGGCCCCGATCAGCACCACCAGGGCGGCGCCGATGAAACCCACCAGCAGCGCAATGCGCGAACCGTGCACGTTCTGGCTGTAGAGATCACGACCGAGATGGTCGGTGCCGAACCAGTGCTCGCCGGAAGGCGGCGCCAGGCGATTGACGAAGCGATCCGAACCCAGGGCAAAGTAGCCATCATCGGTGACCATCAGGGTACGCAGGTGGCGTTCCTCTTCGCTGGGCACCAGGCGCCATTCGTCCGCCTCGCGCTCGAACACGATGCCGCTGCGACCCACGGCGAAGGCGTGGCCTTCGTCGGTGACCCAGCCGGCACGCATGGCGCGGGAGTCCGGTGAGTCCTGGCTCTCCCAACGCTCGCCCACGGCGCTACGCGCCAGCAGAGTGCCCCGCTCGCCGACGATCAGGCCGTGGCCGCTGGCGGCCAGATGAATGTGATTCAGGTCGCGGTTGGTAGGCAGACGTTCAAGCGCCAGAGTGTCGTCGCCCGGGTCGAGGCGCAGGGTAAGGCCCCGTTCGCCCACCATCCAGGCGCTACCGTCCGCATCCACCGCCACCGAATTGAGCCTCATGCCCCGCCCCAGCGGACTCTCCAGCGCTTCGAATTCACCATTGGCGGTATCCAGGCGCAGAATCGTCTCGTCGACCCCGACCAGCAGTGCCGTGGTGTCGTCCAGCCAGACCACGCCGGTCAGCGCAACCGAAACCGGCGCCTCCAGTAGCTGCCAGTCACTACCGCTGGCGGCATCGTCGAGCAGCGCTACGCTTCCGCCCAGACCAACGGCAAGCGCGGCAGCGCCGGGGCCGATGGCGACATCGATCAGGCTCGTCGGCAGCGGGGCGTCAAGCTCCTGCCACTCGCCTTCGAGATAGCGCCAGGTGGCGCCGTCACGCCCCACGGCCAGGCCAACGCCGTTGCGATAATCCGCCGCGTTGAGGGTACGCTCGCCGAGCGCGGGCAGCTGCACCCAGCGCGTGAGCTCGCCGTCGACGCTGCGCGTCAGCAGCGAGCCCTCTTCGCGCTCGTTCACCGCCAGCGGCTCATGGGTGGAAAGAAACGGCGCGAACAGCGCCATGCAAATGATCGACAACAGCACCACGACTCCGACCAGGGAGAGGCGATCGCCGATCATCGCGCGCAGCGGTTCCTGCGCGCTCTTGAGTATGCGGGATCCGATCATTTGAAGCTCACCCTCGGGTCAAGCAAGGTGTAGAGGATATCCACCAGCAGGTTGAGCGTTACCACGAAGGCCGCCATCACCAGGAAGCTCGCCTGGGCAAGGGGGAAGTCCGAGGTGCGCACCGAGTTGAGGATCTCGCGGCCAAGCCCCGGCCAGGAGAACACCACTTCCACCACCACCTGGCCACCGGCGGCCAGTCCCACGGTCACCGCCAGTTGGGTCACCACCGGCAGCAGCGCATTGCGCGCCGCGTGGGCATAGAGGATGCGCCGCTCCGGCAACCCCTTAGCGCGGGCCATTTCGATGAAATCCTCGCCGTAAACCTCGAGCATGGTGTTGCGCATGATCAATAGCGGCGAGCCGAGATAGTAGAGCGCCACCACCAGCGCCGGCAGGATCAGGTGGTGCAGGAAATCGAGGGTGAATATCTTGTCGAAGAAGCCGCTGGCCTCGTAGGGCAGCGTGCGCATGCCGCTGGTGGGCAGCCAGCCCAGCGCGATGCCGAACACGAGGATGGCGATCATGCCGGTCCAGAACATCGGCGCCGAGCGGAACATCAGGCCGACGAAGATCCCTGTGGTATCGGTACGGCTGCCGCGACGCCAGGAGAGCCAGGCCCCCAGTGGCACACCCACGGCGTAGGCCAGCACAATGGCCGGCAGCATCAGCACCATGGTGTTGCCGAGCCGCTCCCAGATGATGTCGGCCACCGGCGCCCGGTAGTGGAAGGAGTAGCCGAAATCGCCCTGAAGGATGTTGCCGAGATAGAGGAAATACTGCTCCCAGATCGGCCGGTCGAGACCGAAGCTGGCGCGAATGCGCTCGCGCTCGTCGGGACTCAGCCCCTCGGTGATCAAGGCGGCGGTGGGGTCGGGCAGGCCCAAGCGGAACAAGAAGAAGAGCATCGTGGCGATGATGAACAGCGCCATCAAGCCGTGCAGCACACGGCGAATCAAGTAACTTCTGCGTGACGACATGGAAGGCTCGCTGTAAACGGCTGACGCATCCTCTCACCGCCTTGTGGGCGGTGAGAGGTAGCTTCGTGCACGGGGTCGGAAATGGCTTATCTGACCAGGCGGCCTTCGTCGTCCCAGGAGTAACCGGCCTCTTCCAGCTCTGCTCGGGCGGCATCCATGTCGAAGTCGAAGCGCTCGACGAAGGGATCGTTCCAGAAGGTGTTGACCGGCGCGATCACGCTGGAACCCACCTCCCCACGACCATCCAGCAGCACGTTGACCATGCGCTCGCGATCGGTGGCCATGGTCAGGGCACGGCGCACGGCACGGTCGTCGAACGGCTCGCGGCGCAGGTTGTATGTCATGTGGAAGTAGCCGAAGTCGGGCACGTTGACCACGGTGAGGTGATCCTCGCCCTCGGCCAGGCCGATCTGGCCGGGCTCCATGCGCCAGGCGGTGACGTCGATCTGGCCGGTCTGCAGGCCGGTATAGACCCCTTCCATGTCGGCATAGATGATGAACTCGACGCCGTCGACGGCGATCTCATCGGCGTGGAAGTGATCCTCGAACTTGCTTAGCGCCATGAACTCGCCGCGGTCGAAACGCTCGTGTACGAAGGGCCCGGAACCGGTGGTGGGGATCTGCCCTGGCGCTAGCGTGGAGGCATCCTCGATCTCCTCCCACAGGTGCTTGGGCAGGATCGGGATCTGCGACAGCGAGATGCTGGCGAAAGAGGCCGACGGTTCGCTCAGATGGAAGTGCACGGTGCGCTCGTCGACCTGTTCGGCACGTTCCAGCGCATCCAGATAGGAATTGAAGTAGCTATAGTCCTGGTCGAGATAGTAGTTCCAGGTGAAGGCGACGTCCTCGGCGGTGAGCGGTTCGCCGTCATGAAAGGTCATGCCCTCGCGCAGGGTCACGGCGATGGTGGTGTCGTCCACCTGGTCCACCGACTCGGCGGCCCAGGGTAGCGGCTCCACGTCGGCGGATAGGCGCACCAAACGGTCGTAGTAGAGACGCATCCACTTCCAGCCCCACACCGAGGTGGACGCCAGCGGGTTGAGATTGTCCGGCTCCTGGGGCCCGCCGATACGCAGGGTGGAACGATCGCCTACCGGCCGCGCCTCCATGGGACCCCATTCGCTGTAAAGCCCCTCGCCCGCCATCGGGTTGATGCCTTCGAAGGCGTCGTGATTGAAGGCCACCACCTCGTCGCGATGAAACAGCACCACCAGCGGTGCGTCAGGCTTGTAGAGCTCCTGCATCTGATGAACGATGCGCTGCCGCTCGTCCATGTCGAAGGCCTGGGACTGCTGGTCGAACAGCGCGTCGAACTCCGGATTCTCGTAGCCTCCCGGGTTGTTGCCGCCGGGGTTGGACTGGCGCGAATCGAGAGTGCTTAGGAAGAACTGCGGATCGAGACGATCGGTGCGCCCGCTCCAGCCCAGGATGGTGGCGTCGAAGTCCTGCTGGTCGTAGAAACGCTCAAGCGCGGTGCTGAACTCGGTGGGCTGAACGTTGACCTCGAAGCCCAGCTCTCGCCAGCGCTCGGCGATGATGAAGGCGGCTTCATAGCGGATGGGATCGTAGGATTCGGTGGTGGTCATCAGGTCGATGGAAGCGACGCGCTGCTGGGACAACGCCTGCCCGCTCGCCACCATCAATCCCAGACTCACTGCTGCGGTAACTACCTTGCCGGGCACTCCGGCCCTGATCTTGTTATTCACTAAATTTTCCTCGGATTGTAGTTGTTATTCATGTCAGATACTCAACCTGGCATGAATATCTCCAAACAACCCTAGAAAGCAGCGTTGAAGCTGTCAACCCAGCGCTTCAACGCTATTCCAGCAGCAGATTTCTGAGCGCCGCCCGCACGGACCCCGTTTCGGGACGCCTGTTGCGCCACAGGAAGAACGACTCCGCGGCCTGCTCCACCAGCATGCCGAGGCCGTCGATGCCACGCGCACCGCGGCCCTCGGCCCAATGCAGGAATACGGTGGGCTCGGCGCCATACATCATGTCGTAGGCACAGGCTCCCCGGCTGAAAAGGTCATCGGGCAATGGCGGCAACTCACCGGACAGGCTTGCACTGGTGCCGTTGATCACCAGGTCGAAAGGACCCGCTACCGCGTCAAAACCGCCGCCATCAATCGGACCCAGGTCGGCGAAATCCTCGGCCAGCGCCAGTGCTTTTGACGCCGTGCGGTTGGCGACATGGACGCTTGAAGGCTGCATCGCAAGAAGCGGTTCGAGAATGCCGCGCACCGCGCCTCCGGCCCCCAGGACCAGTATGCGCGCGCCGCCCAACCCCACTTCGTGGTACTGCAGGTCACGCACCAGACCGACCCCGTCGGTGGTGTCGCCGTAGGTGAGGCCGTTCTTGCCCAGCAGCAGCGTATTTACCGCGCCGGCCCGACGAGCGCGCCGGCTCAGGGTATCGCACAGCCGAAACGCCTCCTCCTTGAACGGCACGGTGACATTCGCCCCCCGCCCGCCCTCCGCCACGAAGCGTTCCCAGGCGCCGGCGAAATCGTTCAGCGGTGCTTCGATGGCGGTGTACTCCATAGCCTCGCCGGTCTGTTCGGCGAAGGCGGCATGGATCATCGGCGATTTCGAGTGCGCAATGGGGTTGCCGAAGACGCAGTAGCGGTCATTCATGCCCAGACTCCTCCTCACCCAGCCAGTCGCGGGGGTGCAGATACTCCTCGTACAGCCGCGCTTCCGGCGTCCCCGGCTCGGGCTCCCAGCCATACTCCCAGCGTGCCAGCGGCGGCAGCGACATCAGGATCGACTCGGTGCGCCCGCCGCTCTGCAGCCCGAACAGGGTGCCGCGGTCCCACACCAGGTTGAACTCCACGTAGCGGCCGCGGCGATAGAGTTGAAAGTCACGCTCCTGCTCGCTCCAAGGCATGTCGCGGCGACGCTGCACGATGGGCAGGTAGGCATCGAGAAAGGCGTCACCCACGGCGCGCTGGAAAGCGAAGCTCTTGTCGAAGCCCCACTCGTTGAAGTCGTCGAAGAACAAACCGCCCACCCCGCGGGTCTCCTCGCGATGTTTGAGATAGAAGTAGTCGTCGCACCACGCCTTGAAGCGCGGATACACCTCGGGACCGAAGGGCTCGCAGGCATCGCGAGCTACCCGGTGCCAGTGCACCACGTCCTCGTGCACGGGGTAGTAGGGAGTGAGATCGAAGCCACCGCCGAACCACCAAACCGGCGCCTCGCCCGCCTTCTCGGCGATGAAGAAGCGTACGTTGCCATGGCTGGTAGGGATGTGCGGGCTATGCGGATGCAACACCCAGGAGACGCCCACCGCATGAAAACCGCGACCGGCAAGCTGAGGCCGCGCCGCAGTGGCCGAGGGCGGAAGCCGTTCGCCGTATACGTGCGAGAAATTGACCCCGCCTTTCTCGAACACGCGACCGTTCTCGATCACCCGTGAGCGCCCGCCGCCGCCGGCCTCACGCTGCCAGCTCTCCTCGCGAAACCCGGCGCCACCGTCCTCGGCAGCCAGGCCGGAGCAGAGCCTGTCCTGGAGGTCGAGCAGGTAGCTCTTCACCGTATCGAGATTGGCATGCGCCATGTCGTCTTCCTGTGCTTCCGGTTCATGTCATACGAGGTATGCGCCCAGGCTACTGACAGGCCGTGGACGCGGGTCGCCGCCCTCAGGCTCTCAGCACCCGGCCGCTGCGTAAATCGCGGATGGTGCTGGGCCGGTCGAGCCCACCCAGCTCCCCCTCGACGATGGCGTCGAGTTCGTCTCCGAAGATCTCGCGAACTTGCGCGGCACTCATGGCCGAGGGTTCGCTGGCCTTGTTGGCCGAAGTCGAGACGAGCGGTCCACCAAAGGCCTGGCACAGCGCAACGACCCCCGAATGGTCGCTGACTCTCAGGGCGACGCATTCGTGGGCCCCACGCACCAGGGGGCGGGTGCGACCGTTGTCCGGCACCAGCCAGGTGTTGGGTCCCGGCCAGCTGGCGACCAGGGGTGCATGCAGCTCCGGCGGTAGACCAACCAGCCATGGCGCGAACTGTTCGATCGAGGCGGCAATCAGGATCAGGCCCTTGGCCGGATCGCGCTCCTTCAGCCGCAGCAGGCGGGCCACCGCCTCGTCGTTGTCGGGATCGCAGCCCAGTCCCCACACGCCTTCGGTGGGATAGGCGATCACACCGCCGGCACGCAACGCGGCAACGACGGCATCAAGTGTATCAACCACGTTCTCGATTCTCCTGCAGAGCGGCGCCGGTCACGGCAGGCGGCCGCAGCGATACGGAAAGGCCTCGGATGCTAACACGCTCAGGCGTTCTCACGCAGGCGCACCCAGCCGCCGGGAGCCTGAGCGACGCGGCCCTCCAGCTCGAGTTCCAGCAGACGCCGCTGGCAGTCGGGTACGGCAAGCCCCGTGAGGTTGACCAGTGCATCCAGGGGAGAGGGAGAATCGCTGAGCCAGCGCAGCAGCGGATCGACCGTGGCAGCCCCCTCGCTTGTGGGAGCGCCTGCGCTCGGGGATACAAGGGGCGTGGCAGCGGGGGCCGCCAATGCTGCCGCAACCGCCCAATGGCTGAGCTCCTCAAGCATGTCATCGACGTGGCGTACCAGCACCGCGCCCTGACGAATCAGCTGCAGGCAGCCCCTTGCCTGAGGGTTGTTGATCGAACCGGGCAGCGCAAAGACTTCGCGGTTCTGCTCCATGGCCAGCCGTGCACTGACCAGGGAACCGCTCTTCTCGGTAGCCTCCACCACCAGCACACCCAGCGATAGCCCGGTGACGATGCGGTTGCGTCGCGGAAAGAAGCCAGGCCGTGCCGGGGTGCCAGGCGGGTGTTCGGAGAGGATCAGCCCGCCGTGATCGAGCAGCTGCTGGTAGAGCCGCGCATGGCGCGGCGGATAGACGACATCGACGCCACAGCCTAGCACCGCCACGCTGCGCCCGCCGGCCTCCAGCGCGGCCTGCTGGGCGGCTCCATCGACGCCAAGTGCCATGCCGCTGACCACACACCAGTCGCGGCTGGCCAGCTCCCGGCCAAAGGCAGCGGCATTGGAAAGCCCATCGCGTGTGGGTCGGCGCGAGCCGACAATGGCAATCCCGGGTGGCTCGAGTGCAGCCAGATCGCCCAAGGCCCAAAGCAGCGGCGGCGGGTCGCCGATCTGTTCCAGCAGTGCGGGCCAGGCGGCATGCCCCGGATAGAGCAGATGCCGCTGGGGCGTGGCCGCAAGCCAGGCCAGATCGGCCTTTACCGCCTGGCTCAGCGGGCTGCGGCTCGGATGATCGAGCCATAGCCGCAGCATGGTGGCCGCCTGCCGCGGCAGCCTTGCCAGCCATCCGGAGGGCCACGCCGGAGCGGCAGAGGCGATTTCGGTCAACTTCGCCGGGCCCACGCCCGGCAGCTTGGTCAATGCCAGCCACTCCGGCAAGCCTGGTGCGGGCTCTCCTCTGCTCACCGCTGCGCCACCCCCACCCCACGCCGGGGGTTATGAACGCGATCGCCAACCTCGAGAGCGCGGGTTGCCTGCATCACCAGGCCATAGCTGACCTTGTCGTAGGGTCGAAAGATCATGATCAGGCCGGCATCGGTGCCGGGCAAGCGCAGCGACTCGCCGGTACGCGGGTCGACTACCCGCTCGCCCTGCTGCTCGACCTCGAGCACATGGCCCGTCTCGAGCCCATCGCGCCGTCCCCGATCGACGGCCACCACCTGCAGCCGACCGATGAAGCGTACGCCACCGGGCACCGCCAGGATGGTGCCCTGGACGTCGGCATCCGGCGCTCGCGGCATGAACTCGCTGGTTAGCTCGCGCTCCTCCAGCGGCATCACGATATCGTCGTTGCGAACTTCCTGGTTGGCGGAAAGCAACTCCATGACCGCGATACCGTCCTCGCTGCGCTCGGCGCGGGCTCGACCGATGCCGATCAGCTCCAGACCCAGCAGCTCGCCGGTGGCTGCGTCGTGGTAGCGCTCACCCAGCCGGTAGATGCCGTAGCGATTCCCGCGCTGCAACTCGCCGCGGGCGTAGATACGATCTCCGGCTCCGCTGATAATGCGCCGGTCGTCGCCTGCCACGACATAGGCCAACTCATCGAGTGCCTCGGGGTCGTCGATGACCCGATGATCGCGCAGGAAATGACGGACCGTATCGAGGGGGATAGGCTCGATCGCCTCGCGCACCGGGATGCGACGCACCTCGGGCGAAAGCCGCACCGCGCCCTGACCTCGCTCGAGCCCCAGGCAAGGGCGGCCATTGCAGTCGTAGAGATAGATCACGTCGCCAGGGTAGATCAGGTGCGGGTTGCGAATCTGAGGGTTGACCTGCCACACCTCGGGCCATTGCCAGGGGTGGCGCAGAAAGCGTCCGGCGATGTGCCACAAGGTGTCGCCACGCACCACCGTGTAGCGATCCGGCGCATCGCTGCGCAGCCCCTGGTCCCAGCTAAGGCTTTGCGCCTGAACCAGTGTCGCCGCCAGCAGCAGCACGACGGCGCCAATCCATGCCAGCATCTTCTTCAGCGGCGCACCTGTCCGCCGCTTGATCTTGCTGTTCATTCCCCTTCCCCCTGCCCCATACCTGCCCTTCGCGCCAACCCTCTCGAAGCCCGCGCCACGCCGGAACCGACGTGCCATGTTATAGTCCAATACTATTGAATTGATATGCGCGCCAGCAGTTTCACCCTGGCCTGCTGGCCCCTAGAATAGGGGCAATTCCCGAATGACAGCATAACGGTGGTTACAACGCCATGGCCAAATTGACTATCCTCGAATTTCCCGACGAGCGGCTGCGTACCAAGGCAGCACCGGTCGAAGCGGTTGACGACGAGGTACGCCGGCTTGTCGATGACATGCTCGAAACCATGTACGACGCTTCCGGCATCGGCCTTGCGGCCACCCAAGTGGACGTGCACCGTCGCGTGATCGTGATGGACGTCAGCGACCAACGCTCAAGCCCCCTGGTGCTGATCAATCCGGCGTACACGCCTATCGGCGAGGCACGTGAGCTGATGTCCGAGGGGTGCCTGTCGATTCCCGAATACTATGCCGAGGTGCCGCGCGCACTTAAGGTTCACCTTAAGGCGATGGATCGTGACGGCAAGCCCTACGAGCTCGAGGCAGACGGCCTGCTGGCCCACTGTATCCAGCATGAGTACGACCATCTCGAAGGCGTGCTGTTCGTCGACTATCTTTCGCCACTGAAGCGCGACCGGGTGCTCAAGAAGATGCAGAAGCGTCACAAGCAGATGCAATCCGCCTGATAACGCCTGACTCGCGCCCATTAAGGCCAACGCTACCGCGTTGGCCTTCGTCGTTTGGCGCCGCCCACGTTATGATGAGAGCACCCGTACACTGGCAAGGCTCGACACATGTCCCCACCTCTGCGCGTCATCTTCGCCGGCACCCCCGATTTTGCCGCTGCCAGCCTGGCGGCCATGCTGGCGAGCCAGCACCGGATCGTGGCCGTCTACACCCAGCCCGACCGCCCGGCCGGACGCGGCCGCAAGCTGACGGCAAGCCCGGTCAAGTCGCTGGCTCTCGAACATGACCTGCCGGTACTGCAACCCGCCACATTGAAGAGCGCCGATGTCCAGGCCGAGCTGGCCGCTCATCAGGCCGATATCATGGTGGTGGTCGCCTACGGGCTGATTCTGCCCCAAGCGGTGCTCGACATCCCCCGCCTGGGCTGCCTCAACGTACACGCCTCACTGCTGCCGCGCTGGCGCGGAGCGGCGCCAATCCAGCGTGCCATCGAGGCGGGCGACAGCGAGAGCGGCGTGACCATCATGCAGATGGACGCCGGACTCGATACCGGCGACATGTTGCTTACGCGTCGCACCCCCATCACCGCGACCACCACCGGCGGCGAGCTGCACGATACCTTGGCCCAGGTGGGCGGTGAAGCGATCGTCAAGGCGCTGGACGCTCTGGCAGCCAAGGGGCTTGCCGCCACGCCTCAGCCGCAAGAAGGGGTGAGCTATGCGGCCAAGCTTTCCAAGGCCGAGGCGGAACTCGACTTCACCCGGCCGGCCGACGAGCTTGCCGCCAAGGTGCGCGCCTTCAACCCCTGGCCTGTGGCCTGGTGTGCCTGCGGCGATGAGCGGCTGCGGCTTCTGATGGCCGAAGCAGCCGATCGACGCGAAGACGAAGCAACGACTGCTCCCGGCACCCTGCTCTCTCCGGATGCCGATGCGCTGCGTATCGCCTGCGGCACACAGGGTGACGAGGTGCTGCGTGTGACCCGGGCCCAGCTGCCAGGCGGCAAGCCGCTTGCGGCGCGCGACCTGCTCAACGCCGGCAGTGAACGGTTGTGCCCCGGCCAGGTTCTCGGCCATGCCCGCGAGGAGAGCGTCTGATGCATCGTTCCACCCCCTCCACCCGTGCTGGAAAATCGGTCCAGGACGGCGGCCAGGCGGTACGTGCCAGCGCCGCCCGCGCCTTGGTGCCCGTCATTACCGGCAAGGGCTCGCTCAACGAGCTCGACGACCATCAAGTCGTGACCCGCGACCGCGCCCTCTTCAAGGCGATGTGCTATGGCGTGTGCCGTACCCTGCCCCGCCTTGAAGCACTTGCGGCCAAGCTGCTCAAGTCACCGCTCAAGGCTCGCGATGCCGATGTCCAGGCGCTGCTGCTGCTGGGCATCTATCAGCAGCTCTATCTGCGCATTCCCGCCCATGCCGCGGTAGGCGAGACGGCGGGCGCTGCTCGCCAGCTGGGCAAAGAGTGGGCCACCCGGGTCCTCAACGGTTGCCTGCGCCGACTCACGCGGGAATCCGCCGCGCTGCAGGCCGAGGTCGATCAGGACCCGGCGGTGGCCCTGCTGCATCCCCGCTGGCTGCTCAAGGCGCTGCGGCAGGCCTGGCCCGACGACTGGCGTGCCATTGCCGATGCCAATAACCAACCCGGGCCGATGACCCTTCGCATCAACCGCCGTCGCGGGGACCGCGAGGCGTATCTGGCTAGACTAGTGGAGAGCGGCATCGAGGCACGCTTGTGCACCCATTCTCCGGACGGCCTGGTGCTGGACAAGCCCTGCGACGTTCAGGCCCTGCCCGGGTTCACCGAGGGCGACGTCAGCGTGCAGGACGAAGCCGCCCAACTGGCCGCCGAACTGCTCGGGCCAACGCTGGCTCCACGGCCCGGCGGGCGAGTGCTGGACGCCTGCTGTGCTCCCGGCGGCAAGACGGCGCACCTGCTGGAACTGTTCGACATCGAACTGCTGGCACTCGACAGCGACGCCACGCGCCTGGCACGGGTCGAGGATACCCTCGAGCGCCTGGGACTCTCGGCCACGCTGGTCCATGCCGACGCCACGGGACGCGACTGGTGGGACGGCACCGCTTTCGATGCCATTCTGCTCGACGCTCCCTGCTCCGGCACCGGCGTGATTCGCCGCCACCCCGACATCAAGCGCCTGCGGCGGCCTTCCGACATCGTCAAGCTGGCCGAGCTGCAGACACGACTGCTCGACAATCTGTGGCCACTACTGCGCCCCGGTGGCTCGCTGTTGTATGCCACCTGCTCGGTGCTTCACGAAGAGAACGACGAGCAGATCCGCGCCTTCCTCGAGCGAACCCCCGACGCCATCGTCACCACTCCGGAAGAGATGAGCTGGGGTACACCGGTTGGCGCCGGTCGCCAGCTGCTGCCCGAGCCCGACAGCCACGATGGCTTTTTTTATGCCAGACTGAAGCGGCAGGGCTGAGCTGCCCTGTCATCGATTACATGAGCAAGGAGCACCCATGAGCGATCACGTCTACAAACATATCGAACTGACCGGTTCCTCCGAGAAGGGCATCGAGGATGCCGTCCAGCGCGCCCTGGAGAAGGCCTCGCATAGCCTGCACGGCATGCGCTGGTTCGAAGTGACGGATACCCGGGGACATATCGAGAATGGCCGCATCGGCCACTGGCAGGTAACCGTCAAGGTGGGCTTCACCCTCGACTGACGCCAGTCGCGCTACGCACCTGTTACATCACCTTCGGCTGGTTTATGCTAGCCACGGATGCTGCGGCGCCATAACGGCGTCGCAGAGTCGTTTGGACGGGCCTGACAGCATATGAAGATCATCATCCTGGGCGCCGGCCAGGTCGGCGGTACGCTGGCCGAGCATCTGGCCCGCGAGGAGAATGACATCACGGTGGTGGACACCGACGGCGAACGGTTGCGCGAACTGCATACCCGCCTCGACATCCGCACCGTGGTCGGCCCCGGCTCCTACCCCGTGGTGCTGCGTCAGGCCGGCTGCGAAGACGCCGACATGTTGATCGCCGTGACCAGCCAGGACGAGGTCAACATGATCGCCTGCCAGGTCGCCCACACCCTGTTTCGCACCCCCACCAAGATCGCCCGCGTCCGCGCCACCGCCTACCTCACCCGCAAGGGTCTGTTTGCCCACGAGGCGGTCCCCATCGATGTGCTGATCAGCCCCGAGCAGGTGGTCACCGACCACATTCGCCGTCTGATCGAGCACCCCGGTGCCCTGCAGGTGCTGGAATTCGCCGGCGGCCTGGTGCAGCTGGTGGCGGTGAAGGCCTACTACGGCGGCCCGCTGGTGGGCCAGGACCTCGGCTTCCTGCGCCGTCACATGCCCAGCGTCGACACTCGGGTGGCGGCCATCTACCGCCGCAATCGGCCGATCATTCCCCGCGGCGACACCGTGATCGAGGCCGACGACGAAGTCTTCTTCATCGCTGCCCGCCGCGACATCCGTGCCGTGATGAGCGAGCTGCGCCGGGTCGACCGCGACTTCCGCCGGGTGGTGATCGCCGGCGGCGGCAACATCGGCGAGCGTCTCGCCGAGCATCTCGAACACAGCCATCAGGTCAAGATCATCGAGCACGGCCTGGAGCGCTGTACGGTGCTCTCCGAACGCCTCAACCGCACCGTGGTGCTGCACGGCAGCGCCACCAACAAGCGCCTGCTGGAAGAGGAGAACATCGAGGAGTGCGATATTTTCTGCGCCCTGACCAACGATGACGAGGTCAACATCATGTCGTCGATGCTGGCCAAGCGCATGGGTGCGAAGAAAGTCCTCACGCTGATCAACAATGCCGCCTACGTCGATCTGGTGCAGGGTGGCGAGATCGACATCGCCATCTCGCCGCAGCAAGCCACCATCGGCAGCCTGCTGACCCACGTGCGCCGCGGCGACATCGTCAACGTGCACTCGCTGCGCCGCGGTGCCGCCGAAGCGATCGAGGCCATCGCCCACGGCGACATGCAGTCGTCGAAGGTGGTGGGCCGGGCAATCGGCGAGATCGACCTGCCCCGCGGCACCACCATCGGCGCCATCGTGCGCGGCAAGGAGGTGCTGATCGCCCATGACGACGTGGTGGTGGAATCCGGCGACCACCTGATCCTCTTCGTGATCGACAAGCGCCGCATCCGCGACGTCGAACGGCTGTTCCAGGTCGGGCTGACGTTCTTCTGATGGACGGCTCGATGACACCCCGCGACGCAGGGAACGCCGCCCAATGAGCCTGCGAGTCATTCTTCGCATCCTCGGCTTGCTGCTGATGATGTTCAGCCTGACCATGATGCCGCCCATCTTGATCTCGCTGCTATTCGGCGATGGCCAGTGGGATGCCTTCATGATCGCCATCATGATCACCGTGATGACCGGTCTGGTGATGTATCTGCCCAATCGCAACGCGCGCAAGGAGCTGCGCATTCGCGACGGCTTCTTGATTGCAGCACTGTTCTGGAGCGTACTGGGGCTGTTCGGTTCGCTGCCGTTCATGCTCACCGGGGACGCCGCCCTGGCACCCACCGACGCGGTATTCGAGTCGTTTTCGGGGCTGACCACCACCGGCGCCACGGTCATCACCGGCATCGAATTCCTGCCCGAATCGGTGCTCTACTATCGCCAGCAGCTGCAGTGGCTGGGTGGCATGGGGATCGTGGTTCTCGCAGTGGCGATCCTGCCGACCCTGGGGGTAGGCGGCATGGCGCTCTATCGCACCGAGATCCCGGGCCCGCTCAAGGACTCCAAGCTGACCCCGCGCATCACCGAGACGGCCAAGGCGCTGTGGTACATCTACGCCGCCCTGACGCTGACCTGCTTCCTGGCCTACCTGGCCGCCGGCATGAACTGGTTCGACGCCCTGGGCCACAGCTTCTCCACCGTGGCCATCGGCGGCTTCTCCACCTACGACGCCAGCATCGGCTACTTCGACAGCGCCGTGATCGAGCTGATCTGCGTGTTCTTCCTGATCATTTCGGCGATGAGCTTCAGCCTGCACTTCCTGGCCTGGCGTGGCCGCCAGCTCAGCCACTATCTGCTCGACCCCGAGGCGCGCTTCCTGCTGATTTTTCTTGCCGGGCTCACCGTCATTACCGTCGTCTCGCTGTGGCTGACCGGCACCTACGACACCGAGCGCGGCCTGCGCCACGGTCTGTTCCAGGCGGTTTCCATCGCTACCACTGCGGGCTTCAGCGTGGCCGATTTCTCGGGCTGGCCAGGGGCGTTGCCCTTCCTACTGTTCATGGCCGCCTTCGTCGGCGGCTGCTCCGGCTCCACCGGCGGCGGCATGAAGGTGATTCGTATCATCCTGATCATGAAACAGGGCATGCGCGAGGTGATGCGCCTGATCCACCCTAGCGCGGTGATTGCCGTGAAGGTGGGCAAGGTGAGCGTGCCCGACGGTATCGCCCAGGCGGTGTGGGGGTTCTTTTCGGCCTACCTGATGCTGTTCTTCCTGATGCTGGTGGGCGTGATGGCTACCGGTGTCGATCAGGTCACCGCCTGGTCGACAGTAGCCTCGTCGCTCAACAACCTGGGGCCCGCCCTGGGCGAGGCATCCGAGAACTACGGCGAACTTCCCCAGCTCGCCAAGTGGATCCTGGTGGTGGCAATGCTGCTCGGCCGCCTGGAGATCTTCACCGTGCTGGTACTGTTCACGCCCGCCTTCTGGCGACGTTGATCGGCGGCGTCGGGTTTGGTGCAGGGCTCGGCTTCGTGGATAATCGTATCTTCATCCCTTGCGACCCGAGCGTTCATGACCGACTCCCAGGAACCCGTGACCGACCCGCGCCAGGAAGGCGCCATCAGCGGCCCCCATCGTGTCGTCGAGGTGGGCGGCTCTCGTTACACCCTGCTGGGGACCGCCCACGTCTCTGCCGAAAGCGCCGAGGATGTGCGCCGGATGATTCGCTCCGGCGAATTCGACGCCGTGGCCATCGAGCTGTGCGATGCCCGCCATCACAACCTCAGCCACCCGGATGCCCTGGCTCAGCAGGATCTTTTCGAAATCTTCCGTCAGGGCAAGGCCGGCATGGTGGCCGCCAACCTGGCGCTGGGCGCGTTCCAGCAGCGCGTAGCCGAGCAGTCCGGTATCGAGCCAGGAGCGGAAATGCGTGCCGCCCTCGAGGAAGCTCGCTCACACGACCTGCCGCTTCTGCTCGTCGACCGCGATGTGGGCGTGACGCTCAAGCGTATCTATCACAACGTACCCTGGTGGCAGCGCATGTCGCTGTTCACCGGCCTGCTGGGCAGCGTGATGTCACGCCAGGAGGTCAAGCCCGAGGAGATCGAGCGGCTGAAGGAGGGTGACGTGCTGGAGTCGACCTTCAGCGAGTTCGCCGCCGAGTCGAAGGCGCTTTATACCCCGCTGATTACCGAGCGCGACCGCTACATGGTGCTGCGCCTGGCGGAGCAAGCCCCCCCCGGGCGCTATGGCAACGTGCTGGTGGTCATCGGTGCGGGCCATATGAAAGGCATGGTCGAACATCTCGAGTCGCCTCTGCCCGAAGCTCCGCAAGTAGAGCGCCAGGCGCTTGAGGCCACCCCGCCTCCGTCCAAGGTGTGGCGCGCCCTGCCGTGGCTGATCACGGCGCTGGTGCTCACCGGCTTCGCCATCGGCTTTTCGCGCAATACCGAACTCGGCTGGCAGCTGGTCGGCGAGTGGTTCCTGATCAACGGGGTGCTGTCGGGGCTGGCCACGCTGGTCGCCCTGGCCCACCCGGTAACGGTACTGGTCACCATGGTGGCCGCGCCATTGACCTCGCTCAACCCAACCATCGGTGCCGGCTTCGTCGCCGCCGGAGTCGAGCTGTGGCTGCGCAAGCCCAAGGTGCATGACTTCTCGACCCTGCGGCATGACGTCACCGAGCTGAAGGGCTGGTGGCGCAACCGCGTTTCGCGCACGCTGTTGGTATTCCTGTTCGCGACACTGGGCTCCGCCGCGGGCACTTGGGTGGCGGGCTTTCGTATTGCCGGCGCGCTGATGGGCAGCCCGACCTAGCTTCAAGCGCTCTCGTCGGGGCCGCTGCCTGGACCTGTCCGGCCTGCGCCCGGGTCGTTTCGTTCGGCCTGGTCGAAGGCCTCGATGACTCGGGCCACCACCTTGCGCTGATCCACCGGCAGTGCCAGGTAGCGTTGCAGCACTCGCCGCTCTTCGGCACTGATCGACGGGTCCCAGGCACCACGCGGCTCACTCACCCGATAGCCCTCGCTATCGCCATAGCGGAGCGTCTGAGGCTCCACCCCCAGCCACTCGGCCAAGACCTGCAGTTTCTCCTGTTGAGGGAGGGTCTCCCCGCACAGCCAACGGCGTACCCCCTGCAGCGTTACCGGCTTGCCCCAGTAACGCAGATTGAATTCCCGCTCCAGCACGGCTGGGCGCGGCTCGTAGCCGGCTGCACGCATGGCGGCAGCCAGTCGTTCGGCGAAGGCGATCTTTTCATTCATCGAAGGAATGTGCCGCGCTCGCCACGAGCGCAGTTGAACCAACGGTTGATAATACACAACAACAAATGGTTTACTTTCTGCATGTCGGTGCCCTCGCGTTTCTTGCCGGACATCCCGGTGGGCAAGGTACGCAATAGGGAGGAACGGCAGCCATCCGCTGCCGGGTACACAACAGGGAAATCCCATGCCGGACTCGCTTGATAGGGAACTCGATGCGAGCATTCGCCCATCCGTACCGCCCCCCGTCGAGGCGGTCCAGCCTCATGGTTGTCTCATAGCATTCGACAGCGACTGGCAGGGTATACGCCTGGCCAGTGCCAATCTCTCTCGCTTCTTCGGCCTGACGCCCGCCGAAGCGCTCGGTCAGCCGCCCGAAAAGGTACTGGGGGCAAATATCGCCACGGCCTTGGCAAGCACGTTGGCCAAGGGCGCTCCCGGTATGACGATTCCCTCGGGTCAGGCGGGTGTGACTTCGCGGCATCTCTATGTCTCCACGCAAATGACAGAACGGCATGTCATCCTGGGAGTGGAGCCCCAGCCAGGAGATAGTCACGAGCTTCCGGGCCTCGGTTACGCCTGGGGGATGCGTATCGCTCAGGCCAGCAGCGTCAGCGAGCTCTATGCTCACTTGCTGCGGGCCTTGCACGCACTGACCGGCTTCGAATCCTGCACCCTCTATAGTCATGAGTATGGCGGACACAGCGTGCGGCTGGGTCAGGAAGGCACGCGTTTCGAGCCCTTTCCCAGCGCCGTGGGACGTCGCACCACCGCGCCTATGGTGTTGGTCGACAGCCGGGCGGAACCGATCGGACTGGAAAGGGCACCGGGGCCGCAACCCGACTTGTCGCACAGCCCACTATGCCTGCCGCCGCCATCGCTGATGGCGTGGCTGTCCGGCCGCCAGGCTCGCGCGGCCTTGATCCTCGATATCGACGAGACGACCCCGGGCCGCAGCCTGGCGATCTGTCGGGACCGCCAGCCGCGACACCTGGCTCCCCCCCTACGCCATCTGCTTTTGCAGCTCGCTCAGCTTGCTGCGCTGCGCGGGACACTGCTAAACCAGAAGCGGGAAACCCGACATCGCTACCGTGAGCTTCACGAACGCAATACCAAGCTCCAGTGGCTGGCCTATACCGATCCGCTGACCCAGGTGGCGAATCGCCAGCGTATCGAACGCCTTCTCGAAGCCGAGCTGACGGTGGCCGATAAAGGCGGCAGCCCCCTGGCCTTGCTGCTTTTCGATATCGACCACTTCAAATCGATCAACGATACCCATGGTCACGGCGTGGGCGACCAGGTGCTGCACCGGGTGGCCCAGATTGCCCAGGCTCAGCTGCGCGACAGCGATCATCTGGGCCGCTGGGGCGGCGAGGAGTTCATCGCCGTGGTGCCCGGCTGCGACCTGGAACTGGCACAGGAGCTGGCCTGGCGCCTGTGCCGCTCCCTCAATGAATGCCGCATCGCTCCCGTCGGCCGGGTCACCGCCAGCTTCGGCATTGCCGTCAGCCAGCCTGGGGATACCTCGCGTAAATTGGTGCAACGCGCCGACAGGGCCATGTACTGCGCCAAGCGGGCGGGCCGCGCCTGCGTGCGAACCCAGGCACTCGACGCCTAGCGCTACCGCTTACATTCGGCTCGGTACGCCAGCAGCCTGCGCATCGCCGCGGTGGGCGTCTCGATCTTCTCGTAGCGGCGACTGGCGGCGTAGCTGACATTGAAGGCGTCGAAGTAGTCGTCGAGCACCTGCGCGGCATCGACGTCGCCGCTCTGGCGCAGCAATTCGGCCGCTACCTCGGCAGTGCACAGATGGGCCTGGGATGCGGGCTTGCGCAACTGATAGCGGGTCATGCGTTGGGTCGCCAGAGGCAACACCGGCAGCCCGTCGAGATAAACGCTCTTGCGAAAGATCCGCCGTGCCTGACGCCAGGTGCCATCGAGCAGAATGAACACCGGTATCCGGCCGTTCGTCTTGACCTCACCGACCGCCTCCATGCCCACGACGCGATCGGCATAATCGGGCTGGTCATCGGGAAAGATCACGAAGGGGGCGTAGCGCGCATCGTCAAGCAGGGCCAAGAGCCGCTCGTCCGGCGCGGTGCGATACCAGGTAAAGACCTCGGTCGTCGGCAGCACATCGCAGATCAAGCGCCCGGTATTGGTCGGCTTGAGATGCTCCAGCGGGTGCGTGACCAGCCAGATCCGCGCCTCACTTTCGGCACTGATACGATAGGGACAGAGGCAGTTGAGCACCGGCAGCTGGCAGCCTGGGCAACGCTCGGTGAAGCTGCCCCGCGCCTTGAACTCGCGCCGTGGCGGGCGTGGATGACCGGTGGCGGGGTCACGAGAAAGACCGGCAGCGGGGTCACGAGAGAACCCGGCAGCGGGGTCAAGGGTCGTCTGCAAATCGTGATCTGCCATGCGGGCCTGCCATTGCGCCAAAGGGGCAGCATTCTAGCATGCCTGCCCGCTCAACCCAGCAGGGTCTGGGGCACCCACAACCTCCCCTCGCGCCGCCAATGGCGTACCAGTGCCGGCACGCCCTTGCCGGCAAGTTGGCTAATGCGGGTCACGCCCGGGGGCGCCAGCGCCTCGGCCTCGGGGTCCACCAGCAGGCTGGGGACATCCAGCGGCGTGTGTTCGAGCAGCGAAGCTGCCGGCATGACCGCAAGCGACGTGCCCACCACCAGTAGCATATCCGCCTCGGCAACGATGTCACAGGCATCGGCGAAATGCGGCACGCTCTCGCCGAACCACACCACGTCGGGGCGCAGCTGACTGCCCTTGTCGCAGATATCGCCGAGCTGGATTCCGCCGCGCGGCAGCGGGTACTGCATGCGGCTATCCACCGTGGAGCGCGCCTTGAGGATCTCGCCATGCAGGTGCAAGACGTTGCGCGAGCCGGCGCGTTCATGCAGGTCGTCGATATTCTGAGTGATGATGCTGACACGGAAGCCCTGTCGCTCGAGCGCCGCCAGCGCCTTGTGAGCGGCATTGGGGCGCGCCCGGCGCACCTGATCTCGGCGCAGATTGTAGAATTCGAGTACTCGAGCAGGGTCGCGCCGCCAGGCCTGGGGCGTGGCAACATCGTCGATGGGATGCTCGGCCCACATGCCGTCGCTGGCGCGAAACGTCTGGATACCACTCTCGGCACTGATGCCAGAGCCGCTGAAGACCACTAGATGGGGGCGTCTTGCCTCTGCCATGTGCCTCCTCACGTCATCGCGCTGCCATTCAACGCGCTCAATAGACCAAGCCGTTCTCCTCGCCGGCGCTGAAACGCTGCTTGTTGCGATAGGGATAGACGTCGATCACTCGACCGTCGATGATCGCCTGCTGCAACCCTTTCCAGTAGTCGGCGTCGAAAAGCTCCGCGTGCAGCTGGTAGAAAAGCTTGCGCAGCTTGAGGTCGGCGAACAGGAACGGGCCGAACTCCTCGGGGAAAATATCATTGGGCCCTACCGAGTACCACGGTTCACTGGAGAGTTCCTGCTCGGGGTACATCGCTTCGGGAATGTGACGGAAGTTGCATTCGGTGAGGTAACACACCTCATCATAGTCGTAGAAGATCACCCGGCCGTGTCGGGTGACGCCGAAATTCTTCAGCAACATGTCGCCAGGAAAAATGTTGGCAGCGGCCATCTGCTTGATGGCATTACCATAATCCTTGAGCACCGCACGCATTTCCTCCTCACCACACTGCTCGATATAGAGATTGAGCGGTGTCATCATCCGCTCGGTGTAGCAGTGCTTGATGATCACCTTGTCGCCGCGCAGCTGCACGGTGGCGGGCGCTACCTCCAGCAGGTGTTCGAGGCACTCCGGAGCGAAGTGGTCCCTGCGCGCGATGAAGTTCGAGAATTCCTGGGTGTCGGCCATGCGCCCGACCCGGTCGTGGCGCTTCACCAGGCGGTACTTCTCGCGCACGGTGTCGTGGCTCATCTGCTTGGAGGGGTCGAAGCGGTCCTTGATGATCTTGAACACGGTGCGGGACGAGGGCAGCACGAACACCGCCATGACCATACCGCGAACGCCGGGCGCAATGATGAACTGATCCTCGCGTTTGGCCACCTGGCGGTTAAGCGCGCGGAAAAACTCGGTCTTGCCATGCTTGAAGAAGCCGATGGCCGAATAGAGTTCGCCCTCGGGCTTGTCGGGCATCAGCTCCTGCAGGTAGTCGACGAATTCACCCGGTACCTGTACCTCCACCTGGAAATAGGCGCGGGTGAAGGAGAAGATGATCGAGACCTCATCCGACTCGATCAGTACCGTATCGAGGTGCAGCCCCTCGCCCTGTTCATGCAGGACCGGCAGCACCAATGGCACCTGCTCCCCCGCCCCGCGAATACGCCCCACCAGATAAGCGCCCTTGTTGCGATAGAAGACGCTATTGAGCAGCTCCACCTCGGCATCCGGCGCCTCGAGAATCGCTGAAGGCAAATGCCCGCGCAGAAAGTCGCTTCCCAGACCCGCGTCCCGCTCCAGATCCTCGAAGGGTGTCTCGAACGGCGCCTCTGCCAGTGCCCAACGAACCGCACCCGCCCAATCGCCTTCCACCCGGCGGCGTCGACACGGCTCGAGTCCCGAATGGTGAGCCGCCGCATCCCGAGAGCTGTAGACGAACATCCAGTCGTTACGGATATGGCGATGATGAAAGATCGAGCAGAACAATGAATTGAAGTAGGTCTCGGCCAGCTCGTAATCAAGTCGCTCGCTGATCAGCTCGGCATAGTGGTTCCTGGCCTCACGCCAGCATTCGCAGTGGGTAAGCTCCTCCTCGGGCAGCGCGCGCCGAAGCCGCCCCAGGGTCTCGCCGACCTTCTCTTCATAGAGATTGATGCGCTCGGCCGACGCCTGCTGCGCCTCGCGCCAGGCGGCATCGCGAAAACGCCTGCTCGCATCGGCGGTGATCTCCTTGAAGCGGGTACGGTACTCATCGAAGCCGTGCAGGATGGTTGCGGCAAGACGATAGGCGGGGGAATGCTTCATGGCGGACTCCGGGCAGCGTAGTCGACAGCTTCGCCAATTCTCGCCCGGGATGCGAGCCAACCATGGTGGTGCGGGCTGTAGTCCAGCGACAAGAGGCGATGAAGACACCTGTCATACATCCATCATCGCCTTGTCGCAGGGTCGTCATGCGCCCATGACATGCTCGGGCGTGAGTACGAGGCAAGGAGGATGCCATGCGAATCTGTCTTGTCAGCGAGACCTGGTCACCCGATATCAATGGCGTCGCTCATACCCTTGTACAGCTGAGCCGCGAGCTTGTGGAGCGCGGGGTGGCCATGCAGCTCGTCCGCCCCCGACCGGCAAGCGGCAAGACACGAGGGCGCCCAGCGGGAATGCAGGCCGAGCTGCAAGTGCGCGGCATCGGGATCCCCGGCTACCGCGCCGTGCGCATCGGCATGCCCGCAGGCGGACGCCTCAAGCGACTTTGGCAGGAACAGCGCCCCGATGTGGTCTATCTGGCCACTCAGGGACCCCTGGGCTGGTCGGCGAGGCGTGTGGCCAGGGGCTTGGGCATTCCACTAGTGGCCGGCTGGCACACCAACTTCGACCATTACTGTAGTGACTACGGCCTGCCATGGTTGGCTCCGGCATTGATGCGTGGACTGCGGCACTTCCACAACGGCTGCCAGATCACCCTAGTGCCTACCCGCCAGCAGGCAGACGAACTCGGCAACCAGGGCTTCCAGCGCCTTGAGGTGATGGGGCGCGGTATCGACCAGGAGCGTTTCTCGCCCGATTTACGCTGCGCCCAGCTGCGTCGCCGCTGGGGAGCAGATGCCCATACCCCCGTGGCATTGCACGTTGGCCGGCTGGCGCCGGAGAAGAACCTTACGCTGCTGCGCGAAACGCTGCATGCCATGCGCAATGCTCGTCCCGATATGGCTCAGGTGATCGTCGGCGACGGGCCTGCACGCCGTTCGCTCGAAAAAGCCCTGCCGGAAGTGCACTTCACCGGTTTCATATCGCCGGAGGAGTTGGCGCGGCATTACGCCAGTGCCGATCTGTTTCTGTTCCCCTCGCTCTCGGAGACGTGGGGCAATGTGGTGCCCGAAGCCATGGCCAGCGGCCTGGCCGTGGTTTCCTACCACCATGCGGCAGCTGCCGAGCTTATCGAGAGTGGCAGCCATGGGATTACCGTACCGGCAGGAAACGCAGCGGCGTTCCAGGAGGCCGCGGTTGCGCTGTGCCAGCATCCCGCTCGCTATGCCCAGTTGGGCCGTGCCGCACGCTTGCGCAGCCAGGCCTGCCGCTGGCCCGCCATCGCCGATACCTTTCTTTCGACACTCGAGCAGGCCCGGGAGATACGTTATGCGCCCACGCACCCTTACGGTATTTGATCGGCTCGATCTGCTGGAGTGGCGGTTGTGCCAGCGCTTTGCCAATCTCAGCCTCTATGCGCCCTGGCGAGCCCTGCTGCGCCTGTCCAGTCGCTTGGGCGACTGGCCGCTCTGGGTCGCACTGATTGCCGCTCAGCCGTTACTCCAGCCCCATGCCGGTCCGGCCTTTTTCCTGCAGTACGCCGCCACGGGGATCATCGCCATTCTCATCTACCGGCTGGTCAAGACGCGTCTGTGTCGCGAGCGGCCCTTCATTACCTTCGTCAACCTCATCCGCTGCAACGAGCCGGCCCGGGATCGCTACAGCTTTCCCAGCGGACACACCATGCACGCCGTGATGTTCTGCGTCATGACCTCCGTTCATGCTCCCTGGCTGCTGCCCCTGCTGATGCCGCTGGCGACCTTGATTGCCCTCTCCCGGGTCGGCCTCGGGCTGCACTACATCAGCGATGTCATCGCCGGCGGTGCCATCGGTTACGCCTTCGGCCTGGTCAGCCTCTACCTGGCCGGTTGAAGGTAGCGTCATCGCGTCGTCATGCAACGGTCACGAACCCGACCGGAAGTCGTCATGCCAAGGCCGCAAGATGGCTGCCGTAACGTTTCGTCACACTCTCTGAACAGGTAACTGTCATGACGTCCATGCGATTCAACCCTCTTCTGCTGCGCACCACTATCGCCGGCATCCTGGCCGCTACAGCGCTGCAGGCCAGTGCCAATCTCGCTCCTCGTTTCTCCGATGCCGATGGCGACCTGGTGGCCGATGCCCCCACCGATGAATCTCAGTGGGTCGACCCGAGCACGCTGGTATTTGCCTATACCCCGGTCGAGGACCCGGCAGTCTATGCCGAAGTGTGGGCCGGATTTCTCGCGCACATGGAAGAAGTAACCGCTAAGCGGGTGCAGTTCTTCCCGGTTCAATCCAATGCCGCCCAGCTCGAGGCGATGCGTGCGGGCCGCCTGCACGTCGCGGGCTTCAATACGGGCTCCAACCCGATAGCGGTCAACTGCTCCGGGTTCGTACCGTTCGCCATGATGGCTTCCGAAGACGGCAGCTTCGGCTACGAGATGGAGATCATCACCCACCCGGACAGCGGCATCGAGTCCATGGCCGACCTGGCAGGGCGCAGCATGGCGTTCACCTCACCCACCTCGAACTCCGGCTTCAAGGCACCCTCGGCGCTGCTGACCAGCGAGTTCGGCCTGGTGCCGGATGAGGACTTCGCTACCGCCTTCTCAGGTTCCCACGACAACTCCGTTCTCGGCGTGGTGAATCGCGATTATGAATCGGCAGCCATCGCCAACTCCGTTGCCGCTCGCATGATCTCACGCGGCGTGGTGAATGAGGGCGACTACGAGGTTATCTACACCTCGCAAACCTTCCCGACTACCGGCTATGGCCATGTCTACAACTTGCATCCGGAGCTGGCCGAGAAGGTCAAGGAAGCCTTCTTCAGCTTCGACTGGGAAGGCAGCGCTCTGCAGGCCGAGTTCGCCAATTCCGGAGAATCGCAGTTCATCCCCATCACCTACCAGGAGCATTGGGAAGTGATTCGCACCATCGATGAGGCCAATGGTGTGACCTACGACTGCGATTGATCCGGTGACGTATTGACGACTCCAGCTCTGCTTTACACCGGGCTGAAGCCATGAAATCGAGGTCGGGTGGCCAAACCATCCGACCCGTGCGTATGACCCGTGCGTATGAAGAGAGGCATCCCATGCTGACCCTGTCCCAGGTCACCAAGCGCTACCCCACCGGGGATCGTGCGCTGACCGACATCGACCTCACCTTGCCACGCGGCCAGGTCATGGCCCTGATCGGCCCCTCCGGGGCCGGCAAGAGCACCCTGATTCGCTGCGTCAACCGACTGGTAGAGCCCACCAGCGGCAGTATCCGGCTCGAAGACACCGAGTTGACCCGGCTTTCCGGTTCGGCTCTGCGCCGAGCACGTCGCTCCATGGCCATGATCTTTCAGGAGTACGCCCTGGTGGACCGCCTTACCGTCATGGAGAACGTGCTCTCCGGTCGGCTGGGGTATGTGGGCTTCTGGCGCAGCTTCCTGCGCCGCTACCCGCGGGAAGATATCGCCGAAGCCTTTCGACTGCTCGATCGCGTAGGCTTGCCCCATGCCCTGGACAAGCGCGCCGACGCACTCTCCGGCGGCCAGCGGCAGCGGGTCGGGATCGCTCGAGCCCTGATACAGAGCCCGAGCCTGCTGCTGGTAGACGAACCCACCGCGAGCCTCGATCCCAAGACGTCACGGCAGATCATGCGACTGATCCGCGAGCTGTGTACCGAGCGCAATCTGGCCGCCATCATCAACATCCACGACGTGGCCTTGGCCCAGCAGTTCGCCGATCGCATCGTCGGCCTGCGTGCCGGCAAGATCGTCTTCGATGGCAGCCCCCAGGCACTGGACGCGGAAACGCTCACCACCATCTACGGTGAGGAGGAGTGGGACACCCGGGTTTCCGAAGACGAGACGCAGCACGAACCGGAACACGGTATCGCCCCCTCTCCCCGTCTGGCGTTGGCCACGGGTGGCGCCTCGTGAGCCGCCAAGCCCAAGCCCAGGCGGGCCAGTGGCGTCGGCTGCCGATGATCGAAAATCCCAAGCTACGCTGGGGATTGGTCGTGGGTCTTGCGACCTATCTGTTGCTGGCCCTGGCCTCGGTGGAGGTCAACTGGGCGCGGGTCGCCGAAGGAGCCAGCCGCGGGCTCAACTTTCTGGCCGCCTTCACCCGGCCCGACTTCGTTTCACGGCAGGGAGACATCACCGCTGGGATTCTCGAAAGCCTGACCATGACACTCACGTCGACCGTCATTGGGGTGGCCTTGTCGATTCCCGTAGGCCTGGGCGCGGCGCGGAATATCGCCCCCTGGCCCATCTACTATGCATGCCGCGGCATCATCACCGTGTCCCGTACCTTTCAGGAGATCATCATCGCCATCCTCTTCGTGGTGATGTTCGGTTTCGGCCCCCTGGCCGGGATGATCACCCTGGCCTTCGCCACCATCGGCTTCATGGCCAAGTTGCTGGCCGAGGACATAGAGGACCTGGATTGGCGCCAGGTGGAAGCAATCCGCGCCACCGGGGCCAACTGGTGGCAGACAATGAACCACGCCGTGCAGCCGCAGGTGATGCCGCGACTGATCGGGCTCTCGATGTACCGGCTGGACATCAACTTCCGCGAGTCGGCAGTGATCGGCATCGTCGGGGCGGGCGGCATCGGTGCCACGCTGAACACCTCGATCAGCCGCTACGAATACGACACCTCGGCGGCCATCCTGCTGATCATCATCGCCATCGTGCTGCTGTGCGAATACAGCTCGAGCCATATCCGTCGCTGGACTCAGTAACCCAGGAGAAATCTGGTGCCTCTTGTAACCACTCCGCAAGGCACGCCGACTTGGCGCCTGCGTACGACCCGCACCCAGTGGCTGCAGTATCTCGGCTGGCTGGCTGGCGCCTGTCTCTTCCTGCTGTGCTGGAAGGCGATCTCCGACAACACCATGTGGGTGTTCGTCGAGGACGCCGGCCGCCAGGGCAGCGATCTCATCAGCCGCATGCTGCCGCCCCAGTGGGCCTACGCCTACCGGCTGTGGAAGCCCATGTGGGACACCCTCAATATCGCCACCCTTGGCACGCTGCTCGGCATTGCCATGGCCTTTCCAGTGGCCTTCCTGGCGGCCCGCAACACCACGCCGCACCCGCTGGTGCGTAGCGCCGCCCTGATGATCATCGTCTCGTCGCGCTCCATCAACTCGCTGATATGGGCCATGCTGCTGGTGACCATCCTGGGGCCCGGAGTGTTGGCAGGCATCATCGCCATCGCCCTACGCTCCATCGGCTTTATCGGCAAGCTGCTCTACGAAGCCATCGAGGAGATCCACCCCACCCCGGTCGAGGCGATCAGCGCCACCGGTGCGGGGCGCCTGCAGGTGATGAGCTACGGGGTGCTGCCCCAGATCATGCCCGCCTTTGCCGGCATCAGCGTCTATCGCTGGGACATCAACATCCGCGAATCCACGGTGTTGGGGCTGGTGGGCGCCGGTGGCATCGGCCTGCAGCTCAACGCCGCGATCAACAGCCTGGCCTGGAGCCAGGTCAGCGTCATTTTCGTGATGATCTTCGTCACCGTGCTCGCCTCTGAGTGGATCTCCGCTCGGGTACGTCACGCCATTATCTGATGGCGGCCGCGTCGACCCGCGCGCAGCGCAGCAGACAGAAGAGAGCCAGGGCGCCACTCACCATGGGCAGCAGAAAGCTCACCGAGTAGCTGCCGGTCAGCCAGACGATAAGGGTGAACAGCGCCGGGCCCACCAGCACGCCCATGTAAGTGGGTACCAGCACGGCGGCAGTGGCCTCGGCCACCTCGCCGGGCTGGCAGCGTCTGGCCACCTCCGCCAGGTAGACGCCATTCCAGCCTACCGCCGTGGCTCCCGCCACCACCATCAATACCACCACCATCCAGATGGGTAGAACCAGGCCGAGCAGGGCGAGCAGCATGAACACCACCAGGATGGCCCCAGACAGGCCGAGCAGCACGGCCAGGCTGCCTCCCATGCGATCGGCCAGCGCCCCCCAGGCCACTCGTCCGGTCACCCCGGCCATATGAACCAACGACACGACAGCTCCTGCCAGCACCAGGCTCAGAAGCAACTCCTCGACCAGAAAGGCCACCGAGAAACTGAGCAACGAGAGCTGCGCGGCCGAAAGGCAGAAGCCGGCTGCGCCCAGCCAGCGCATTGGACGGTGGCGCCTCAGCACCTCAAGGCTTCCCACCCCCTGCATACGCACGGCGGCGTCACGGCTGGCATCCCAGAAGGAGCGCCGCCACTGCAGCAGCATCAACGTCATCAAACAAGCAACACCAATTGCCAGGAAGGCGGCCTGCCAGTTCCAGTGAGCCGCCAGGGGCGGTGCCATCAGGCCGGCCAGCACCCCGCCCAGGGGAACCCCTGTCTGTTTGATCGAGTAGATCAGGTTGCGGCGTTCGGCAGGTGTGAAGCGGCTCAACAGCTCTGCCGCTGCGGGGCTGGTCAAGCCATAGGCCAGACCCAGCAGCAGTGTGGTGCTCAATAGCGCCAACGGGGTGCCGAGCAGCGCCAGCATACAACCCGCCATGACCAGCGCCATGGCCACCTGACTGGCGCGACAACCGCCCAGGCGCCGTGCCACCGCAGCCGACTGCAATGAGGCAAGCATGGCGATGCCGTATAACAAGCTGACCTGAAAACCGACCCAACGGGTCGGTACGCCAAAGTGAGCCGCTACCTGAGGCGCCAGGGTCGGTACCAGCAGCATCCCACCGCTGCACAACACCTGTACCCACGTGGTAGCGGCCAGAACCCACCAACCCTCAGCGCGGGGTGATGAAGGCGAGGCAGCGGGGGACGAGGCTGGCATGGCAGGCTCCGGGGCAGGGCGGAAACCGTTAGCCTACACACAAATTCAGCGATATCACCAACGCCATGACAAATGGTAGCGCTCGTTGCCGCTACCAGGGCAGCGCCTCGCCGTTGCTGTGCCAGAAACCGCCGCTGTTCTCCAGCGTCAACGCTTCGATGCGCGCGGCGATGCCGGCCGCCGCCGCCTCGGGCGGTATCAGCCCACTGAAGTTGACCATGCGGGTCTGAACATAGCCCGGATGCAGCTGGGCCACGGCAATGCCGCGGGGCTTGAGGTCCACGGCCAGCGACTTGCCGAAGGCATTGAGCGCCGCCTTGGAGGCTCGGTAGCCGTAGCGGCCGCCGGAGTCGTTGTCGGCGATCGAGCCCATTCGGCTTGTCACGTTCGCTACCTTGCTGCCCGAGCCGAGATTGTCGAGTAGCGCCTCGGTGACCCGTAGCGGGCCATAGGCGTTGACCTCCATCTGCTCGCGAATGGTGGCGAAATCGAGCGACCCCAACGACTCATCGCGTAACAGTCCAGCATTGTTGATCAGCAGGTCCAGGTGGAGTCCTTGCAGGGCCTCGGCAAGCCGCGCCACATCCTCGTCGCGAGTCACATCGACACCCTCGATGACTTGTTCGGCCACCTCATCCAGCTCGGCAGACGTCTGGCGGCAGACAGCGAAGACCTGCCAGCCTGCGGCGCTGTAGTGGCGGGCCAGTGCCAGTCCGATGCCTCGATTGGCACCGGTGATCAACGTACGTAACCCCATGACGACTTCCCTCTCGTTCTCGCTTGAAGACGCCCTCCAGTGTGGTTGTCGCAGGGCGAAGTGCAAGTTCCGATTCGGCACATATCCCTCAACGCCCAGGCCAGCTTATAATGGTTACCCAATGTAACCTCCCCCCGTTCCGGGGCCCCTCACCGATGCCTGCCATCGAACAAGGACGCTTTCATGGCCAAACGCGCCTCCTCCATCACTCTTGCCGCCTTGGGCGGTGCCGCCATTGGTTTGGTCGTCGGCTGGCAGCTACCGGATAGCGCTCTGAGCGCTACTCCGGCCATCGAGACTGCCGTTGCCGATACCGCCTCATCGCCCGCGCTCGAGTTGGGCGAGCGCCTGCGTGGCGAGCTCACCTCCGCCAGTGAGCTCAATGGCAAGGATGGCAGTCGCTTCGAGCGCTTCCGCCTGTCGCTGGAGGAAGGAACTCTGATCGAGATCGAACTGGGCGGCCCCTTGCACGGAAGCCTCACGCTCTACGATCCCGAACTGCAATTGCTCGCGGCCAGTGCCGGCCCGACCTATTACGAAGTGCCCGCCGCTGCCTCGCTGCGGCGCCGTATCGACGAGAGCGGTGACTATGTGCTGGTGGTAAGCGGCCAGGACATGCACAGCTACGGCCCCTTCACCCTCTCCAGTCGGCAGATGGAGCTCACCACCGAAGACACCCTGGCCATGCCCTCACGAGCCGACGGCTGGCTGCAGGACGGGGGTGACACCTACACCATCACCATCGAAGAGAGCGGCCTCTACCAGATCGAAATGCGGTCGAGCGACGTGGACGCCTACCTTGTGCTCGAAGGTCCCAACGGCTATCGGCGTGAAGACGACGACAGTGCCGGCAATCTGGATGCGCGCATCGCCGACTTCCTGGAACCAGGGGAGTATCGTCTCACTGCACGCAGTGCCTATGGACAGAATAGCGGCCTTTATACACTGGAACTTGGCCCTCACGAGCTGGCCAGCGGAGAGTCACTGCGTAACAGCGGCGAGCTGATGATCGAAGAGCCCTTGTTCGGCTGGTACAGCGGCGCCGCGCTCGAGTATAGGCTGCATCTCGAAGCCCCTGCGGTAATCACGCTGGACATGCTCTCGTCCGACTTCGATGCCTTCCTCGAGCTGCACGGTGAAGGAATTTTCGTCAGCGACGACGATGGCGGCGAAGGGCTGAATGCACGGTTGATGCGCCCTCTGGAAGCGGGTGACTACTCCATCATGGCCCGCAGCCACAGTGGCCATGGCAGCGGCCTGTTCGAGCTGCGTGCCGGCGCCGTCGCCCTCGACGAAATCGCCAATGAAGGGCAGCTCGAAAGCGGCCGTGCGCTGCAGGCCTGGCTGGAGCCAGGTGCGCGCAATACCTATGAGGTAGTCATTGAGGAGCCTGGCCACTATCGCTTCGATCTGCACTCGGACGACTTCGACGCCTTCCTCGAACTCGATGGAAACGGCCTCTTCCTCAGCGATGACGACGGCGGCGAAGGTATGAACTCTCGCATCAGTACCCACCTGGATGCGGGCACCTACCGCGCAACAGCCCGAGCCTACGGCAATAGCGAAGGCGGCAGCTTTACCCTGCTGCTCAGCTCCGAATAGACGAAGAGACCCAGCCGGCCTCGCTTGCTCAGCGGGGCCGGTCGTACATGCTTTCCCCTCTTGCGACTCACCCACCGAATGTCTGATCGTCGACAGCTGCTATGCTTGCGGTAGTTCGTCGTACTGGAGACGTGGCCCACGGCCCGCAGACATATGGAAGTGAGCGTCAAACGAAGGCTTCGCCTACGCCCCGCAACTCCCGAGGACCGCACCCTACTCGAGCGCTGGGACGCCGAGCCCCATGTCATCGCCGCCAACCCCAACGACAAGTGGGAGTGGCAGGCTGAGCTGGCCCATCCGGTCGACTGGCGCCAGCAGTTCATCGCCGAGCGGGAAGGACTTCCCATCGGTTTCATCCAGATACTGAATCCTGCCCGTGATGATAGCGGCTACTGGGGAGAGGTCAGTGAAGACCTGCGCGCCATCGATATCTGGATCGGCGAACCCGATGAGTTGGGCAAGGGCTACGGCACCACCATGATGCAGTTGGCCCTGGCGCACTGCTTTTCCGACCCGTCCGTTTCCGCCGTGGTGATCGATCCTCTGGCCGAGAATCGCCGCGCCCAGCGCTTCTATGAACGCCTGGGCTTCCGCTTCGTCGAGCAGCGACAGTTTGGCGATGATATCTGTTGCGTCTATCGGCTGGAGCGTCCCGACTGGCTGGCCTGAGGTCGTCGGTAGCTTAGCCCTTGGCCACCAGGAAAGCGCCTGCCGCTACCATCAGCGCCCCCGCAGAACGGTTGGCTCCCTTCATGGCTCGCTCGCTTTGCAGATAACGGCGTGCCCCGGAAGCCCCCAAGGCGACCAGCATCAGCCCGAGCATCAGGCCCGCGAAAGTGAGCGATACGGTTAGCAGCATATCGCCCGAGGCCAGCGCAGCAAGGTCGACGAAGGTCGGCAAGAAGGCGATGTAGAAGAGGATGACCTTGGGGTTGGAGGCGGAGATGAGAAAGCCCTGCAGAAATCCCTTCACGAGGTCGACGCGCCGGGACCCCGCCGGCAGGTCGGCGTCACCAACGGGCGAGGTCCACAGTTTCCAGGCAAGGTAGAAAAGATAGCCGGCCCCAAGATAGCGAATCACAGTGAACGCCTCGCCCCAGTGTTCGGCCAGTACCGCCAGCCCGTGAAAGGCCAGCATGAGATAAAGCAGGTCGCTGACGGTCATGCCCAGCGCAAGAGGCCAGCAGGACCGCGCACCCGATGCCATGCCTCGCGCCAGGATGGCGAAGATACCGGGGCCGGGCGTGATGGCAAAAAGGAAGATGGCCAGGAAGTAGATCAGCGCGCTTTCAGGGGTCACAGGAGCTCCGTCTCGGTCAGTCGAACAGGACGATCATGCCCCAGGCCACCCTAGCTGGCCAGCTCCCGCAAGGATCTACCAGGACAGTCTCAGTGCCAGTAGTACCACGATCAGCAGCAGCATTCCGCTGGCCACGGTGCCGGCCCATTTTGCGATCACATGCAGCATGGCGATCTCCTAGACGATATCGAAGCGGTCCGAATAGATGCGTGTGGCCGCCGCCCCTTGAGCGAGCAACGCTTTCTCGGCCACATTCATCAAGGGTTCGGGTCCACAGATGAAGTACTCACGACGGCCATCGTCCGCGGGTACCCGACGTTTAACCAGCGCTTCATCAATCTTGCCACGCTCGCCCTTCCACTCTGGCTCGGGGTCGCTGATGACATGTATCACGTCGAGATCGAGCTGCCCCTCGAGCTCGGCCAGCTCGTCGCGGAAGGCTGCGTCTTCCCATGTCTTGTTGGCATACAGCAGCCACAGCGGGCGGGTGTCACCCTGGTCGTGCAGCGTGCGCAGTATGCTCATGATCGGCGTAATACCGATGCCACCGGCAATCAGCACCGCGCCGGACCCATTATCCGGCTCAGGGATGAAGCTACCGAAAGGACCTTCGATGAAGGCTCGGGTCCCTGGCTTCACGTCGGGTAGCGTATTGGTGAAGTCACCCAATCGCTTGGCGGTGAAAGAGAAACGGCGACCATCGCTGACGGAGGATGCTACCGAGAATGGATGCTGCTGCAGTGAGAAGGGTGTATCGCCCAGGGTGATCCAGAAGAACTGCCCGGGAGCGAAGTCGAGCCGATGCCGGCCTTCGGCTTCCAGCGTCAGGGTGGTGGCATCGCCGCGCTCCTGCTCATTGGCCACGACTTTCCAGGCACGCTTGCGCAAACGCCACGGCCTGAGCAGGCGTGTTTCCACCACCAGCAGCAGCGAGCCCCCTACCACCGCGCCGAGCAGAAGGGTCGTGATGACACCCTGGGTGTAGTGCTGCACCATGACCGCATGCCCTAGCCCTCCGGCCACGATGAACAGAGTCAGCGCTCCATGCAGTGCACGCCACCATTCGTAGGAGAGCCCGAAGCGGGTTCGCCACAGCGAACTGGCTACCAGTACCAGCGTTGCCAGTACCAGTAGTATCAGAGTGATCGCACGCAGGGTGTCATCACGCGGATCGAGATACTCGAGCCACCCGGGGCGCGTCGCAATCATCACGATGGGGTGAGCCAGTACCAGTAGCAGAGCGAAGATACCGGTCTGGCGATGAAACTGGAGGATGTTGTCGTAGCCGACCGACTCCGCGAACCAGCGGTGGCGCCCTGAGATGACGGCCTGGCTGGCAAGTACACCCAGCGCCAGCAGGCCAAGCAGAGCGCCGAGTTCGGCGCCAAACTCGCGAACCTCGTGCGGACGGATCAGCAAGGCCAGCCCGAGGGGCACCAAGGCCAGAAAGAGGTATCCCGTACACCAGAGCAGAGCGCTTCGAGCCAGTCGACTCACATGGTCCTCCTTAACCAAAGATTCTGTTCAAGATAGTGCGTCGCCATGTAACAGACTGAAATTTTATGTTTTATCGCCCAAGACGCTGTACCCGAACAGGGCTGCTACGCTAAATCAGCAATGATGGGTAAATCAGGAGGAAGCCGATGTCAGGGCAAAAGGATCACGCCAACCTGTTCGACGATGCGCGCTCGCGCCTGGAAGAGGTATTCGATGCCATTGAAGTCCACGGCGATGCCAGAGAGCGGCTGATGCAGCCCAGCCTTTCGCTGCAGGTCAGCGTCCCGGTGCGCATGGATGACGGTAGTCTAAAGGTCTTTCCTGGCTGGCGGGTGCAGTACAACACCACCTTGGGGCCAGCCAAGGGCGGTATCCGCTTTCATCCCGACGTCAATCAGGAAGAGGTCACTACGCTGAGCTTCTGGATGGCGGTGAAATGTGCCGTGGTCGACCTGCCTTACGGCGGCGGTAAAGGCGGCGTCAAGGTCGACCCCAAGCAGCTGTCGAAGCTGGAACTCGAGCGTCTGGCACGTAGCTACATTCGTGGCATCGCCGACATCATGGGACCCGATCGAGACATACCCGCACCGGACGTGAACACCAATGCCACGGTGATGGGTTGGATGGCCGACGAATTCGACCACTTGGCGCGGGCCAAGGTGCCCGCAGCCATTACCGGCAAACCGCCTGAGCTTGGGGGTTCGCACGGTCGTGTGGCCGCTACCGGCCGCGGCGCCCTTCACGTGTTGGATCTGTGGGCGGAACGCGAGAAGCGCAAACCCGAAGAGACCACGGTGGCCATTCAGGGCTTCGGTAACGCCGCCTATCACTTCGCCCGCCTGGCTCATGAGCAGGGCTTTCGCATCGTCGCGGTGTCCGATTCCAAAGGCACGATCTACAGCCAGGAAGGCCTCGATCCCGATGCCATCATGGAGCAGAAGCAGCGCAACAAGCGTCTCCACGACATGGTCTACTGCGACGACTCGGTGTGTATCGCCGAGGACGTGGAAAAACTCGACCGTGACGACCTGCTCACCCTCGAAGTGGACGTCCTTGCCCTGGCAGCCCTGGAAAACCAGGTTCATGAAGGCAACGTCGATCAGATCAAGGCCGGGGCGCTGCTCGAGATCGCCAACGGCCCGGTCTCTAGCCATGCGGATGAGCAGTTGGAGGAGCGCGGTGTTCCGGTGCTGCCCGACGTACTGGCCAATACCGGCGGGGTGATCGTCAGCTACTTCGAGTGGCTGCAAAATCGCAGCGGTGAGCGCTGGTCGGAAGAGGAAATCAACAAGCGCTTGGCCGAACGCTTGGTGCGCGAGAGCGAGCTGGTCTTCGAACGTGCCGAGAAGGAGACGATATCCTATCGCAGGGCAGCATATCGACAGGGCATCGAACGCATCGCACATGCGATTCAACTGCGGGGCAACTGTCAGGACAGCGAGTAACAAAGCAGCCTGCCAGGTGTCTCGGGGTGACAAGGCCATCCGCGACAGCGACAATGGCGGCCTTCGTTTCGCAAATTCGGGCCGCCATGACCCAGCCCCTGAGCATCCTTTATCGGGACGAGCATCTGGTTGCAGTGCACAAGCCGGCAGGCCTGCTGGTGCACCGTTCCAAGCTCGCCGGCGGGGAGAGAGAATTCCTGCTGCAACGCCTGCGCGACCAGGTGGGTCAGCGCGTCTATCCGGTGCATCGACTGGACCGCCCCACCTCGGGGGTGATGGTCTTCGCCCTGGACTCGGGCACCGCAGCACGCCTGGGAGAAAGCTTCACCGAACGCCGGATCGCCAAGCGCTATCTGGCAGTGGTGCGCGGCGTCGGGCCCGAACACGAATGGCTCGACTATGCTCTGCGTGAAGAGGATGGCAGCCGCCCCAAGGCGGAAATGCCCGCCCTCGAGGCTCTTACCGAGATCCGACGTCTCGACAGCGTCGAGCTGCCGGTGCAGGTGGACCGCTATCCCACCTGCCGCTACTCCTTGATGGAAGTACGTCCGTTGACCGGCCGCCGCCATCAGATTCGTCGTCATCTCTCGCGGCGCGGCTATCCGATCATCGGTGACGCCAAACATGGCAAGGGCAATCATAACCGCTTCTTTGCCGAACGCCTGGACTGCCCGCGGCTGCTGCTGGCTGCCGTGGGACTGCACGTCGAGCACCCCGTCGATGGCAGCCGGCTGATGCTCAGCTGCGGCTTGGACGCCGCCATGACCGCCCTCTTCCAGCGCTTCGGCTGGGCCGGCCATCTGCCGAGCGACGGTGCCGATATTGACGCCTCACCCACCCCGGCCTGACATTCCGCTCTCAACCGGAGATTCCTACCCCCCATGACCGACCCCTCACCCGCACAGGATACCGCTCCGCCTCAGGACGACTATGCGTTCCGCTTCGGTGGAATTCGTCGGCTGTATGGTACTCGTGCCCTCGAGCGCTTCCGCGTCTCCCATGTGGTAGTGGTCGGCGTGGGCGGTGTCGGCAGCTGGACCGTTGAAGCGCTGGCGCGCTCAGGCATCGGCCGACTCACCCTGATCGACCTCGACGATGTCTGTGTATCGAACGTCAATCGCCAGCTGCCAGCGCTGGATGGCACCATTGGGCGACCCAAAGTGGAGGTGCTGGCCGAGCGCTGCCGGGCGATCCAGCCCGGCATTCAGGTCGTGGCCGATACCGCCTTCGTCACACCGACCAACCTGGCCCAGCGCCTACCCGAAGATGCCGATTACGTGGTCGATGCCATCGACAGCGTGGTGGCCAAGGCCGCGCTGATCGCCTGGTGCAAGCGACGCAAACTGCCTATTGTGGTGGCCGGTGCCGCCGGCGGTCAGAGCGACCCCACGCGCATCAAGGTGGCGGATCTGGCCCGCACCGAGCACGACCCGCTGCTGGCCAAGGTGCGTGCACGGCTGCGGCGGGACTACGGCTTCTCGCGTAACCCCAAGCGGCGCTTTGCGGTGGAATGCGTCTATTCCGACGAACAACTGGTCTATCCAGACGAGAACGGTGAGGTCTGCCTGCAGAAACCGGGCAGCGGCGAATCGACCCGGCTCGACTGCGCCAGCGGCGTAGGTGCGGCCACCTTCGTCACCGGCAGCTTCGGTTTCGTGGCCGCGTCGCGAGTGCTGGCACGCCTGGCAAAAAAGGCGGCCCAAACCGCCGGCGATAACGAAAAAAACCCCTGATCAGGAGCCCGACGCCATGTCTACAGCCTTCCCCGTCCCCGGCATCTACAGCCACTACAAGGGTAACCGCTATGAGGTGCTCGGCGTCGCCCATCACAGCGAAACCGAGGAGCCGCTGGTGGTGTATCGCGCCCTCTATGGCGACTACGGTCTGTGGGTACGGCCGCTGGCCATGTTCACCGAAACCGTCGAAGTACGCGGCGAGCCGGTGCCGCGCTTCGATTTGGAAAAGGCGTTCTAGCCCACCCTGGCTGTCAGCTGACGCTTGCCAAAGGCTGAATCGCGAGACGTATAGCGCTCCACCTGCCAGCCCAACAGACCGGGGCATATCAGGTAAGGGGTCGCATTGGACAGACGTGGGCCATGTGGCGTGCCGATCAACTGGGCCCGTATCACGCGAAAGACCCCGGAGTGTGCCACCACCAGCGGCACCTCGGTGCTTGCCAATACGCCGTTGAGAGCCGCCAGAACACGCGCCTGAAAAACCGCCCAGCTCTCGCCGCCGGGTGGCGTTTCCTCATAGGGGGGCTGCTCGTTCAGCGGCAACTGGTCCAAGAGCCCCCAATCGCGCTCATCTAGCCCGCTCAGGCGTTCCGCCTGCTGGCCTGGCACGGCCAGCTCTGCCGTGCGCCAGGCACGCTGCAGCGTACTGGTCACGACTCGACTCCATGGCCGATTCAAGCAGCTGGCTGCTTCACGCGCCTGGGTCTCGCCCCACGCCGTCAGCGGCACGTCACTGTGCCCGCATATGCGCTGCTCGCGGTTGAGCTGCGTTTCGCCATGACGAATGAAGACGAAGGGTTTAGCCAACAGCATCGAATATCTCCCCGGACAAGGTCCTCTCTCGCGACAACAGCAACGACCTGCTTATCTCATCGACCCCGGTGGTGAACAGTGGCATCACCCGCCTGGCCCCAAGCCGACGTACCACCTCACGTAGATGCGACAGCCGCAGGTGTACGTTCCAGCGCTGCCAGTCGATCTCGCCGCCCACCCGCTGGCGCTGCCGCCGTGGCGTGAGATAACCGGTATGCAGCAGGCGGTGCTCCGGCCAGTCCTCCGGGTCGTCATCGCGGTCAGCCACTAGCCATAGCATGGGCGAAGCCGTGCGGGAAGCGTCGAGCAGCCGCCGGATGGCCGTGTCGGACCCTTCTCGCCGCAACTCAGGCGACAGGCGCAACAGTGCCTCGAGCGCCTCGCGACAGGCATCGTCCAGGTTCCAGGTCATGCCCAGCCGCGCGGCCTGGGCATCTAGCCACAGCGCCATCTCCAGTGCCCGGCCCGAGACCGGAACCGGCAGCACTCGCGGCTCGGTCAAGCGCTGCAGGATTGCCTCACGACACTGCACCTGAGGCGTGTCGTAGACCCCATAGGAAGCGTCGAGCAACGCCACTCGCGCTGGTGGCGGCTCGTCGAAGGGAAAGAGCAGTGACTCGAGGCAAGCGTCACCGCTGTAGAACACGCCGTCCGCAATACCAAGATGCAACCAGACCCCACCCAGCGAATGCCCCGCCTGACCGGTAGTCACACGCATGCCAGCAATTCGGCACTCCCCACGTTCGGGCAAGGGGCGCCAGTCGCGGCCGCTCGGCAGCGCGGCCGCCACCTGGGGCGTACAGTAGAGCGGCAACGCGGAAGGTAACGCCGATACGGCACCGATATGATCGAAATGGTCGTGGCTGATCAGCACCGCATCGACATCGATCCCCTTCACCCATTCAATGGACTGCCCCGGGTGCAGGGCGCCGCCGGCGTCGAGCAGCAGGCGCTTGCCGGCAGCCTCCACCAGGATGGCGGCGGGTGCCTTCGCCCCGAGCCCGCTGAGCACCTCGATACGCACGCTCATGCTTCGGGCTCCAGGCACCAGCCCTCGTGCAGCAGCACGGCGACCTGCTGACCTTCGGCAGGCGCGGCATGATGATAGGCCAGCAGCGACTCACCCGTGGCCAGGCGCAGATGAAGCTCATAGCGCTCGCCGCGAAAGGTCACGCTCTCGACCTTCGCCCGTAGGCCGTCCTGGGCAACGGGTTCGGGCAATATCGTGATATGTTCCGGGCGCACCAGCACCGGCTGGGTGCGCTCGGCAGCGACAGCGGCGAGGCCTCGCATCAGCGCATGTTCATCCAGCCGCAGTCCCGGTCGACCCGCGGCCACGTTCAGCCGACTGCCCTGGCCGATGAAGCTGGCCACCCAAGCGCTGCGAGGCTGACGATACAAGGCCTGCGGCGTACCCCACTGCTCCAGGCGGCCGGCGCGCATCACGGCGATGCGGTCCGCCAGCGCCATGGCCTCGCTCTGGTCGTGGGTGACATAGACCATGGTGGCCCGAGTGCGGCGATGAAACTCGCGAAAACTCTGCTCCATGGTCGCACGCAGGTTGCGGTCGAGGTTGGCCAGGGGCTCGTCGAGTAGCACGACGTCGGGATCGGTGACCAGACAGCGAGCCAGCGCCACACGCTGGCGCTGGCCGCCGCTCAGTTCCTGAGGTGAACGCTCGGCGTAGGGCGCGAGATCCACCAGGTCCAACGCCTGCGCCACCCGACGTCGATACGTCTCGCCATCCAGACGGCGCAGCTTGAGCGGGTAACCGACGTTGGCGGCCACATTCATGTGCGGCCACAGGGCGTAGGACTGGAACACCATGGCCATGTTGCGCTGTTCCGGCGGCACGTGTCGCTCTGGACTGGCCAGGGTACGCCCACCCAGGCGAATCTCGCCCTCGCTGAGCGGCTCGAAGCCGGCCAGCATGCGCAGCATGGTCGTCTTGCCGCAGCCACTGGGGCCGAGCAACGCGACGAACTCGCCCGGCTCGATGTCCAGAGATAGTGCATCGACGGCGGTCTGCCCACCGAAGCGTTTGGAGACATGATCGATCATCAACCCTGCCATGGCACGACCCCCTTGGGCAGGTGCGGCGCCAGCAGGCTCAGCACCAGCATCAGCACCGCCACCATCAATACCACCAGCACCGACACCGCGGCGGCCAGCACGCTCTCTCCCCCTTCGGCGAGGTTGAAGATCAGCACGCCCAGGGTCTCGTTGCCGGCGCTCCACAGCAGCGCCGAGACGGTCAGCTCGTTGACCGCCAGCAGGAATACCAGCAGCCCACCGGCGAACAGCGCCGGCGCCACCAGCGGCAATACGATGCTGCCCAAGCGCCGCCAGGGCCCGGCCCCGGCGAGCTGGGCAGCCTCCTCCAGCGAGGGGTCGAGCTGGGATAGTCCGGCAGCTACCGGCTTGAGGCATACCACCAGGAAACGCGCCAGATAAGCGACGAAGATCAATCCCAGGGTGCCGTAGAGCGCCACGTTGACCACAGGGATGGGGCGCACGAAGAGCAGGATACAGGCCACCGCCAGCACCACACCCGGCAGCGCGTAGGGCAGCTCGATGGCGCTCAAGGAGAGGTTCTGCCAGCGCTGGGGCAGACGCTGAAGACGGTAAGCCAGCGGCAGACTGAAGAGTATCAGCAGCAGTGCGGCGCCACCCGCAAGCCACAGGCTGTTGCGAACCGCGCGCCAGGTCGTCCCTTGACGGCCGATCACTTCGTGGTAGGCATTGAGGGTAGCGGTCTCCCCGTTGAGCGGCACTCCCACGGCAGGCACCAGCGAACTCACCACCAGCGCTGCCAGCGGTGCGATGAGAATGGCCAGCAGTACGGCGACCAGCAGCGCGGTCACCCCGCCGCGCCAGCGCCCCAGCGAAAAATCGTGCGGGCGACCGCCGTGCCCCACCAGACCGAATCGGCTGCGCTTCATCCACGCCTGCTGCAGCGCCACACTGGCCAGCGCCAGCACGCCAATCAGCAGCGAGAGCGACGCCATCTCCGCCAGTACGCCGGTGCCGAAGCTGGCCATACGCTGGTAGATCAGGGTCGGCAACACGTAGTAGCCGGCGGGAATGCCCAGCATGGCGGGGATGCCGAAGTTGCCCAGACTGGAAATGAACGCCATGGCGCCGCCCGCGACCAGACCGCCGCGGGAGACCGGCAGGATGATCTGCCTCCAGACCTGGACCTGGCGCGCGCCGCTGATACGGGCTGCCTCGACCAGCTCGCGGGGCAGCGACAACAGCGAGGTACGCAGCGCCAGAAACACCAGCGGCGCACTCTGGATGCCCAGTAACAGGGCAATACCTTCGGCGGAATAAAGCGGCTGCGGGCTGCCCAGCGGCGGTGCCATGCCGATACTCTTGAGCAGCGGACTGGCGGGACCGAACAGCTGCAACCAGCTCAGCGCCGTGACCTGGGGCGGGATCATCATCGGCAGCATGAAGCAGAACACCAGCCAGGCCTTGCCGCGAATGTCGGTGAGGGTGATCACGAAAGCGAACAGACTGCCCAGCACCAGCGCAATCAGCATGCCCAACCCCGAGGTGTAGAGGCTGCGCGCGAGCGCTCGCCAGGTACTCTCGGCCTGAAGCACCCGCCACAGCGGTGATTCGCTGCCCTGGGCCAGGTCCCCAAGTGCCTCCATCAGCAGACGCAGGCTGGGCACGAGACTGAATGCCACGATGGTGACCGTCAACAGGGTGAGCAGCCAGCGTTGCTGGCTGCCTTCCATCAGGCTCGGCGACATGATCAGCTACCGAACAGCTCGCCGAAACGCTGCTTGAGCTCGGCTTCCCTGGCCAGGGCGCTCTGGGCATCCAGCGGCATCATGGCGATGTCGTCACGTGCGGGGAAACCCTCGGGTGGAGCGACGTCGGGATGGGCGGGCAAGTAGCCCTGGTCGCTCACCAGTTCCTGTCCTTCCCGCGACAGCACGAAGTCGACGAACTTCTGTGCCGCGTCGAGGTTCCGTGCACCCTGCATGATGGCGACCGGCTCGGTCACGGCACTCACGCCCTCTTCAGGGAACACGAACGCCACCGGCGAGCCCTTGGCGGCCTCGCGAATCGGCAGGAAGTCGACCACGATACCGTAGGGCTTGCTACCTGCTGCTACGGCGTTGAACACGCCGCCGTTGCCGCCCTGGGCCTCGGTACGGTTGGCTTGCAGCGCCTCGTAATAGCCTTCACCCAGCTCGGGGTGGGCTTCGACCGCCGCCATGTGGATCAGCGCGGCACCGGAATAGAGCGGGCTCGGCATGGTGATCTGGCCCGCGTACTCGGGTTGGGTGAGTTCCTTCCAGCTCTGTGGCTGACGCTCGGCCCCGGTGTTGTAGACGATACCGGTAGTGATCAGCTTGGTACCGTAGTAGTAGCCCTCGGGATCGTACAGCTCGTCGTCGTAGTTCTCACGCTCAGGGCTCAGGTAGGCTTGCAGGTGCCCCTCTTGCTTGAGCGACTCCATGGTCATGCTGTCGGCGATCAGCAGCACGTCGGGATTGCTGACCCCGGCAGACAGCTCGGAGCGCAGGCGCGTCATCAATTGCGTGGTGCCGTCGCGCACCCACTGCACCTCGATCTCTGGATGCGCCGCCTGGAAGGCGTCGACGGTCTGCTGAGCGTCGCTGTTGGGCTGGCTGGTATAGAGCACCAGCTTCTCGCTGCCGAGAGCCGGCAAGGCCAGGCCGGCAAGCAGCGAGGATAAGGCAAGGGCGGTTATCAAGGGGCGCTGCATGAGTAAGCCTCCGATGAGTGAATCTCATCGACATTACTGCTACTGGCTTACAGCACGGTGACAGTTCTCTTATGCTCCCGTTGCACAGCGCCTCACCGTTGCCCCCGATGCGCCCATCCGGTCATGCGCTTCTCCAGAATCGCAAACAGCTCATACATCACCATGGCCATGGCACTGATCACGATCAAGCCTGCGAACACCAGTGACATGCGCATCTGCGAGCCGGCACTCATCATCAGGTAACCGATGCCCTGGTTGGAGGCCACCGTCTCGGAGACCACGGTGCCAACGAAGGCCAGCGTGATGGCGATCTTCAGCGAAGCAAAGAAGTAGGGCAGCGAGCGCGGCAGGCCGACCTTGAGTAGCACGTCCATGCGCCGTGCACCCAGCACCCTCAGCACGTCTTCCATTTCCGGCTCCAGCGTGGCGAGCCCCGTGGCCACGTTGACCACGATGGGAAAGAAGCAGATCAGGAAGGCGGTCAGGATCGCCGGCACCGAGCCGATGCCGAACCACACCACCAGGATCGGCACGAAGGCGACCTTGGGGATGGCGTTGAAGCCCACCAGCAGCGGGTAGCAGGCGTGGTAGAGAAAGCGCGAGGAACCGATGATGAAGCCCAGCGCCAGACCTACCGCCACACCCAGGGCGAAACCCGCCATGGTGGTCCACAGGGTCTGCCAGGAGTGCATGCCGATGGGGCCGGCGAAGGTCACCAGGGCCTGGGCGGTGGCCGAAGCGCTGGGGAAGATGAACTCCGGCACCTGCAGCAGGCGCACGCTGATCTCCCAGATCGCCACCAGTGCCAGCATCGCCACCCAGGGCGCTAGCCGCTCGCGCAGCTTGTCGTTCTTGCTCATGCTCACTTCCTCAGGCGCTGCGAATGTCACCGATCAGGTTGCGCAATTCCTGCACCAGATCGATGAAGGGCTTCTCGTAGGTCACCGCCAGTTCGCGCGGCCGCGGCAGATCGATCTCGCGGCGCTCAATGATACGACCCGGACGGCGGCTCATGACGTAGACGGTATCGGCCAGGAACGCCGCTTCGCGCAGGTCATGGGTCACCAGCACCACGGTGAAACGCTGGGCTTCCCACAGATCGCGCAACACGCACCACAGCTCCTCCCGAGTGAAGGCATCCAATGCACCGAAAGGCTCATCGAGCATCAGCAGGCGTGGGCGATGGATCAGTGCGCGGCAGATCGAGGCGCGCTGCTGCATGCCACCGGAGAGCTGCCAGGGATACTGGTCTTCGTAGCCTTCGAGTCCCACCGTACGCAGCAGGTCGCGGGCCCAGCCGACGAACTCCGCGCGCCGCTTGCGAAACTGCGAACGGTAGGGCTTGACGATCTCCAGCGGTAGCAGCACGTTGTCCAGCGTGGTGCGCCAGGGCAGCAGGTTGGCGCTCTGAAACGCCATCCCGCAGATCTTCAAGGGACCACCCACTGGGGCACCATCCACCTGCACGCTGCCCTCGGTAGGCGCATGCAGCCCGGTGCACAGCTTCATGAAGGTCGACTTACCGCAGCCCGAAGGGCCGACGAAAGCCACGAACTCGCCCTCCTTGATGGAGAGCGAGATGTCCTCGATGGCATTGCCGGAGTCGTCGTAGGCCAGGCTGACCCGATCGAAGTCAACGAAGGGCGTTGAGTCTGCCACTGCCGTCATTCCGCGCGCTCGGGGAAGATCATGCGCTCCTCCTGGGGCGGCAGGAAGCGCGAGGTGAAGACGCGTTCGGGCTCGGGGACCGAGGGCAGTTCATAGGCGTCCGCTACCAGCTGGATGGCCTCGCGCAGGCGCTGCTCGTCCACACCGCCGGCACCGTTGGCACGCGCGTCCTCGGTATCGACCACACTGTCGATGGCCAGCTTGAGCCGCCGCGTCTCCATCTCGACATCGATCAACGAATCGCGGTTGCGTACGTACTCGATCGCTCCTTCGGGGTCGGCCAGGGTCTCTGCCAGGGCGCGGTTGAAGGCGCGCAGAAAGCCTTCCACCGCTTCGGGGTTGGCCTCGGAGAACGCTTCGCTGGCGATGATGGCGTTGCCGTAAAGCGGCACGCCATAGTCCGGGAACGGCATGATGGAGAGCTGCTCCTCGTCCATGCCACGTCCTTCGAGATTGAGCAGGCTGGTGAAGTAGAAGCCGGTGATGGCATCCACATCCCCGCGCACCAGCAACGTCTCGCGCAGGGTGGGGTCGACGTTCTGCCATTCGACGGCGCCCGCCTCGAGATCGTTGGCCGCGGCAAAGATGCCCCAGGCCCGGTAGCCCGTATCGAAGGCGGGCGCGGCGATGGACTTGCCGGCGAGGTCCGCAGGCGACTCGATGCCGCGATCCTTGCGCGCAAAGACCGAAGCCGGGCTCCCGTCATAGACCACGTAGACGCCCTGTATACCCGGGCCGTCCGGGTTCTCGGCGAGAAATTCCACCAGCGCATTGAGATCGCCGAAGCCCATTTCGTAGGCCCCCGAGGCGACCCGGTTGATGGCCCCGGCGGAACCGCTGCCGGAATCGATCTGTACATTCAGCCCTTCCTCGACGAAATAGCCGCGCTCCACGGCCATCAGGAAGGGCGCCGAGGGGCCTTCGAAGCGCCAGTCGAGTTGAAAACGGATCCGAGTTTCATCTGCCTGGGCCACGGCGGCTCCGAGCAGGGAAAGGCCCAGCGCTCCGGCCAGCAGGCCGGCGGTAAGTTGACGACTCATGAATGCTACCCTCGCGAAGCGTTTTTGGTTGTGCTTGTTCTATGCAATCGGCCTGCCAAAGGCGTCAGTTCGCTCCGGCATTGGCTCGGCGAGCCATAACGGGGCACGCCACCAGCGCCGGAGGCACCAGTAAGGTGCAGCCGCTGACGTCGGGCCGGCACATCTGCACCAGCTTAGTTCATTGCAGAAACAACATGCCACGCAGGTAACGCCGCGTAAACGAGCCCTTATTGCGAAGCAAAAAAAACGGCACCGACGAGGGTCGGTGCCGCTGGGATACATCCCGGCGCAGATATTATTCGTCGCCGGCAGCCTGCATCTGGCGCAGCATGTAATTTTCGATGCCGACCTTGTCGATCAGGCTGAGCTCGGTTTCGATATGGTCGATATGCTCTTCTTCGTCGGCCAGAATCTCGCGGAACAGATCGCGGGAAACATAGTCTTTGACCTGCTCGCAGTAGGTAATCGCTTCGATGTAGTCGTTACGGCCTTCATGCTCGATCTTGAGGTCGCTCTCGAGCATCTCGCGTACGTTCTCGCCGATGTGCAGCTTGCCAAGGTCCTGCAGGTTGGGCAGACCTTCGAGAAACAGAATACGTTCGATCAGCTTGTCGGCATGCTTCATTTCGTCGATGGATTCGTCATACTCCCACTTGGCCAGTGCCTTCAGGCCCCAATCCTTGTACATCTTGGCATGCAGGAAGTACTGGTTGATCGCCACCAGCTCATTGCCGAGAGCCTTGTTGAGATGCTCGATGACCTTGGCATCGCCTTTCATTGCCTTCTCCCTATCAGTCGATCACGGGTCTTGCCAGTACAACAGCGAGTTGATCAAACCATCATAGGCAGTATCGGCCCAACACGCAAAAATCCAACCGGGACAGGCGGTTGGATTAATCACAACTAGAATGAGAAAGATTGGCATCGGTTGAGATGCCTAGACAGGATGACTATACGGCGTAGGCGAGATCGCTGGTGGAAGCCATGACTTCGGAGGTGATGGCATCGCGGGCAATGGCCTTGCCCACGCAGGCGCATTTGCCGCACTGAGTGCCGCAGCCTGTTTCCTGCTGAACTTCACGCCAGCTACGCGCGCCTTCCGCGACACTTTCACGAATCTTGCGGTCGGATACGCCCTTGCAAATACATACGTACATCGACATCACCTCGCTGTGCTTACGAGGATTAATGTAAATGATTCGCATAGACTATCGCAAGAGCGAATCGAACATTTTTTGATCGGTGTCACATCACCGCTTCTCCTTGGGCAGTACAACCACCCGGGTGCCCGAGGCGATGTCAGGCCAGCTGCGGCGCTCGCTATCGAAGAGCACCCATAGATACCCCAGGCCCAAGGCCGCCAGAGAAACCCAGGCCACCAGATAGCGCACCAGGCTTTGAAGTAGGGTGATGGAGCGGCCATCGAGGGTCTGCACGCGCAAGCGCCAGGCCTGCATACCCAGTGTCATGCCGCCACGCATCCAAGAGAAGGCGAAGAATACGAAAGCCCCTACCAGCAGCAACAGCTGCAGGACCAGGCGCTGCGGCTCTCCCGCTCCCACCTCTTCCGGACCTAGGCCCAGCACGTGGCGCACGAAAGCCACGTGCAGCACGGTGAGGGAGATCCAGATCGCAGCTACCAGAAAGGCGTCGTACACCATGGCACCCAGGCGGCGCGCCAGGCCGGCCGGCCAGGCATCGTCGAGCTGATCGAAACGTCGTTGCATTACAGTCCTTTCCTAACGTTACCAAGGGGGCGGGCGTCCCGGGATCTGCGGCCGGGCAATACGCGGGTCACCCGGAGCGGCGCAGAAGATAGAGCCCAAGCCCCGCGCTCAGCAGGGTCGGCATCAGCACCGCCCAAACCGGTGAGAAACCAAATACCGTCGAGGCCGGTGCCAGTAGATCCTGCAGGTACTTGAATGCCAGGCCGACGATCACGCCGTAGAAGACGCGGGTACCAGCCGCCACGGTACGCAGCGGACCGAACACGAACGAGGCTGCCACCAGTACCAGCGATGCCATGGTCAGCGGTATCAGCATCTTCTGCCAGAAATAGAGCAGCGGGTGGGTCGCCTGCAGCCCCTGGTTCTGCAGGAAGCGGGCATAGGCCCATAGTTCGCTGGGCGCCTGGCTGTTGATCGGCAGCAAGAGCCGATTGAGCTGTGCCGGTGTCAGGCTGGTTTCCCAGGGCTGTCGGTCGAGGTGTTCAGCCTCGGTCCGGTCATCCAGGAAACGCGTAGTGCCCACCTCTTCCAGCATCCAGCTGCCATCGCGCCATACCGCACGTTCGGCCACGACGGCCTCGCGCAGCTCGCGCCCTTCGAAACGGTACCGGGTCAGATCGAGGACGGTATCGTCGGCGCGAATGGCGCCGAAACGATAGACGCTGTCGCCCTCGCGCTGCCATCCGCCGCTCTGGACCAGCACGGTGCCCTCGCCCTGCATCTGCTCCAGGCGCCAGGCGCTGGCGAGCTGTTCGGTACGTGGGCTGACGTACTCGGCAACCAGCAGGACCACTGCCACCACCAGAATGATGGGCTTCATCACCCCCCAAAGGATTCGCGTGAGAGAGCGCCCGGCGGCACGCATCACCGTCAGCTCGTTGCTCGACGCCATGCTGCCCAGGCCGATCAGTGCACCGATCAGTACAGCTACCGGCGCGTACTGATAGAAGCGCCATGGCATCCGCATCAGCAAATAGAGCAGCACCTGGAAGGCACCATAGTTACCCTCCACGTCATCCAGGTCGTTGATGTAGGAGATCACCAGGTCGAGCCCCAGCAGCACCACCTGAACGACGATGATCGCTCCCAGAACGTTACGGGCGATATAGCGGTCGAGACGATCCGTCAGCATCAACGCATCCCCCTGCGTTGGTTGTGCATCAATAGCGCCACGCCCAGCGCCAGGAACAGAACATGGATCGGCCACATGCCGATGGCCGCCGGCAATGTCCCCCGACCGACGGCATCCAGGGCCGCCAACAGCAGGCTCAGGTAGCAGACATGCAGGAAGATCGCCGGCAACAGCTTGGCGAAGCGCCCCTGGCGTGGGTTGACCCGTGAGAGCGGCATGGCCATCAAGGTCAGGATGAAGACCATCAGCGGCAGCGAGAGCCGCCACTGCAGTTGCGCTCGAGCCCGGTCGGAGTCGTCGTTTAACAGTGCGAGCGTAGTGGCATAATCTGCCGAGTCCAGCTCACGCTGCTCGCGTCCGAGAGAAAGGCGCACGGCATAGGTCTCGAACTCCAGTCGCTCGGCCTCGAAGCGCCCGGGGTCGACGCTGTAGCGCTCCCCGTCGGCCAGCACCAGAAAGCGGCTGCCGGTGTCGGGGTCGACGGTTTGATAGCCGCTACCGGCACGGGTCACGGCGGTTTCCGGCGTGCCGTCACGGCGCCGCTGTCGCTCGCTGATGAACACTTCCTGCATGCGGCTGCCGTCATCGCTGAAAGACTCGGTGTAAGCGGTTCGCCCACCGCCGAAGTCCTGGAAGCGCCCGGGAGCCAGTGCTGAGAAGTCGAGCTGGCTGCGCTGCTCTTCGAGCATCACGGCATTGTGCAACGCACCCGCCGGGGTCAGCCACAGGCTGCACAGCCCCACCATTAACGCCACCAGGGTGGCCGGCACCAGACTGACCTGGAAGAGACGAGCCGGGCTGATGCCACAGGCCACCAGCACGGTGATCTCGCTATTGAGGTAGAGTTGGCCATAGGCTAGAAGAATGCCGAGAAAGAAGGCCAGCGGCAAAATAAGCTCGAGAAAGCCTGGCAGATGAAACAGCATCAAATTGCCGAGAATGGTGGCAGGAATGTCGCCTTCCGCCGCATCGGTAAAATAGCGAATGAAGCGACTGCCCATGATGACCAGCAGCAGCACGCCGGCAACGGCGGCCATGGTGAGCAGGATCTCGCGTGTCAGGTAACGAAAAATGATCATTCAGCGGTCTTCCATGCAATGGCGCCATGCCTTGAGTACACTTGGGGGGATTCGGCAGGCCCCGGAGCCGTGCCGGCATTATCCTGAATCCCCCATCGCTTGTCTTGTGGAGTCACCATGGAATTCCCCGTTCAGACGGCCAATCCCGCCAAGGCCGAATCGGCTTGCCTCGTGGTACCGGTTTTCAAGGACGGCGACCTGCTGCCCGCCGCTGCAAAGCTCAATGACGCCAGCGAGCGGCTGATCGGCCAGCTGATCGAGCGTGGCGACTTCGACGCCAAGCTGGGCAATGTGCAGTTGATTCCCTTCGCCCCCGGCCTCAGCGCCGATCGCCTGATGCTGGTGGGCCTGGGTGAGCGCAATAAGTGCCAGGAGCGCGCCTTCATCAAGGCATTGGACGCCGCCTTCACCGCTGTGGCAGGGCTGACGGTGGAAGAGGTCGCGGCAGCTTTTACCGACGTTCCCGTGCCTGAGCGTAGCACTGCCTGGAAGGCACGTATGACCGCCGAGGCAGCGCAACGTGCCGTTTACCGCTTCGATGAGTTCAAGTCAGAGAAGGCGCCGCGCCCGCGCCTCGCCAAGGTCACCTTGCTGCTCAGCGACGTCGACGCCGCCGATGATGCCCGCGAAGGCGCCCGTATCGGCAACGCGGTGGGCCAAGGCGTGGCCTATACCCGCACCCTGGGCAATCTGCCGGGTAACGTCTGCACACCCAGCTACCTGGCCGAGCAGGCCGAGCAGTTGGGGCGCGAATCCGGCGGGGCCCTTGAGGTCGAAATCCTCGACGAGGCGGCGCTGGAGGAACTCGGTGCCCATAGCCTGCTCTCGGTGGGCCGTGGCAGCGAGCAACCCTCGCGGCTGATCGTAATGAAGTACCAAGGCGCCGAGAAGGCCGATGACTCGCCTCATGTCCTGGTCGGCAAGGGCATCACCTTCGATACCGGCGGCATCTCGCTCAAGCCCGGCGAGGGCATGGACGAGATGAAGTTCGACATGTGCGGTGCAGCTAGCGTATTCGGCACCGCCAAGGCAGTGCTCGGCATTCGCCCCAAGCTTAACTTGGTGTTCATCGTCGCCGCCGCCGAGAACATGCCCGACGGCCGCGCTACCAAGCCCGGCGACATCATCAAGACCCTCAAGGGGCTCACCGTCGAGGTGCTCAACACCGACGCCGAAGGGCGCCTGGTGCTGTGCGATGCCCTGACCTATGCCGAACGCTTCGAGCCTGCCAGCGTGGTCGACATCGCTACTCTCACCGGAGCGGCGATCATCGCCCTGGGGCACCATGCCACCGGCCTGCTCTCCAACGACGACGACCTGGCGCTGGACCTGCTCGAGGCCGGCGAGGCCGCCTGGGACCGCGCCTGGCACCTGCCGCTCTGGGACGAGTACAAGGAGCAGCTCGACTCCAACTTCGCCGACATGGCCAATATCGGCGGCCGCCCGGCCGGCACCATCACCGCGGCGTGTTTCCTCTCGCGCTTCGCGGACAAGTTTCCCTGGGCACACCTCGACATCGCCGGCACCGCCTGGACCTCGGGCAAGCAGAAGGGCGCCAGCGGCCGCCCGGTAGGGCTCTTGACCCAGTTCCTGCTCGACCGTGAGGAAGAGGCACGACAGGTCGAGAACGAGGTCTGACACCGCCAAGGTTGCCATCCCAGGCGCCAACCGTTACATCTGTCGCATAGCGCGCTCCGGGCTCGTCAGCCCGGAGCGCCGAAACGCTCAATAAAACGCCGGAATCCCGGCATAGCGGAGACTCATTTGCCGTGCCCAACGCAACCTTCGAGACGCTGCCCAGCGCCATTCCCATGGCAGCCAACATTCGCGACGACATCCTTGCCAACCCCGGTTTCGGGCGTCACTTCAGCGACCACATGGCCCATGTGCGCTGGACGGCCGATGCCGGGTGGCACGGCCACGAGGTGCGGCCCTACGGCCCGCTGACCCTCGACCCGGCGGCCGCGGTGCTGCACTACGGCCAGGAGATCTTCGAGGGCATCAAGGCTTACCGTCACGCCGACGGTTCAATATGGTCGTTTCGCCCGGAGAAGAATGCCGAGCGCTTCCGCCGTAGCGCTCGTCGCCTCGCCCTGCCCGAGCTCAGCGACGAAGATTTCGTCGGATCGCTCAAGGCCCTGCTCGCGCAGGATCACGCCTGGGTGCCGACACCCCGCGACGAGAGCGATGAGTCGAGCCTTTATCTGCGCCCGTTCATGATCGCCAGTGAGAAGTTCCTCGGGGTGCGTCCGGCCCACGAAGTCGACTATTACGTGATCGCCTCCCCGGCCGGCGCCTACTTCAAGGGCGGTATCGCCCCGGTATCGATCTGGCTCTCCTCGCACTACAAGCGCGCCGCTCCCGGCGGCACCGGCTTTGCCAAGTGCGGTGGCAACTATGCAGCATCGCTGGCCGCCCAGAAGGAGGCCGAGAAGTACGGCTGCAGTCAGGTGGCTTTCCTCGACGCCGCCGAGAACAAGTGGATCGAGGAGCTGGGTGGCATGAACCTGTTCTTCGTCTACAGGGACGGTCGCCTGGTCACCCCGCGCCTGACCGACACCATCCTGGAAGGGGTCACCCGTGACTCGGTGCTCACCCTGGGCCGCGACGAGGGCCTGACACCGGAAGAGCGCGCCATCAGCATCGACGAGTGGCGCGACGGCGTGGCCTCCGGCGAGATCAGCGAGGTCTTCGCCTGCGGCACCGCTGCGGTGATCACCCCGGTGGGCCAGCTGGTCACCGAAGACGGCACCGTGCAGATGCCCGACGCCGGCAACGAGGTCGCCAAGCGCCTGCGGGGCAAGCTGCTCGATCTGCAGTACGGCCGTGCGGAAGACAAGCACGGCTGGTTGACTCGGCTGGTGTAACAGCAAAGTCACAGCAATGGGCCTGCTGGAGCGAGCCCGTTGCGACCACGACTATCACCACCGAGGCGAGGGGCGCCGAAGGGCAGGCCGACGCGGAGGTCCTACGCCAGGGATGGCGTCGGTAGCGTACAGGGAAGTATTCACAGCGCCTCCGCAAAGGCCTGCCCTGAGGGAAAGCCCCGGGCAGAGTTAGATGACGCAAGTAGATTTCTACATCCTTCCCGACACCACGCTGGAAGCGCGGCTCGACTTCGCCTGCCGGCTGGCCGAGACCATCGCCGGCAAGGGCTACCGGCTGCACCTGCACGCCGAGGACGAGGCCATGGCCAGCGACCTCGACGAGCGGCTGTGGACCTTTCGACCCGAGGCCTACCTGCCCCACGCCCTGCTCGGCAGCGAGATGGCCGAGAGCGTGGCGGTGACCATCGGCTGGGAGCAGCCGCCCGAACCGAGTGCCGAGGCGCCCATGGCGCTGCTCAACCTCGACCCGGGAATTCCCGAGTGGTTCTCGCGCTTCGAGCGGGTTGCCGAGATCATCAACCAGCATCAGCAGGTACTCGTCGCCAAGCGCGAGTGCTGGCAGACCTACAAGCAGCGCGGCTATCCCGTCAAAGCACATCAGCTACGCGGCTGAGTCATCAAAACGCCGAGGTGAGGGGCGCCGGGGGCAGGCCGAAGAGGAGGTCTTTTGCCAGGGATGGCAAAAGTAGCGCCCAGGGATGGGTTCACAGCGCCTCCTCGCAGGCCTGCCCCCGGATCAGCCCCGTTGACGAAACTCCTGGCGCCCCCTCTCCTATTGCCGAATCAGCCCCGAGCGGCAAGGCTGACGCCAAGCGCCCCATCGCGCTATAATTGAGCCCATTTTTCGACCGCTTAGACGACTTTCCTGCCGCCCGGCGCCACGACCCGGCGGCGATCATTTCTGGACCCGGAACGCCCCATGGACAAGACCTACCAACCCGAGCAGATCGAATCCCGCTGGTACGAGCGCTGGGAGGCCGACGGCCGCTTCGCCCCCTCGGGCGAGGGCGAACCCTACTCGATCATGATCCCGCCGCCCAACGTCACCGGCAGCCTGCACATGGGCCA
>NZ_JAFIFK010000081.1 GCF_020832045.1 Halomonas sp. | reverse complement strand
TCAATGACATCCTTGGTTGGGGCTATCCCGGAACTCCGAGCATTACCGCCATAAGGTGTCAGGCCCCCCGTCGCTTGTAAACCTTGGTTTTTATCGGTTTGCTTGCCATGTCAGCGAGATGCCAGGCTGCGATGCGGAATATCGAGTGTCTGGCCCACTTGTATGGCGTCTCCGCGCAAGCCATTGTGCTGGCGTAGCTCGGCCACGCTTAGGCCATGACGGGATGCAATGGCTGACAGGCTGTCGCCGCGCTGTACGAGGTAATGGCCTGCGTCGGCGGGCTCGCTTGCCGCGGGAGTGCTCAGTTCGGCCAGCACGGCCTCTTCCTGCTCGATGGGCACCAGGACTACGTCAACCGTGGCAGGACTGGCGCTGCCGTTGGTCAAGCCGGGATTGAGCGCGGAAAGCTCGGCGCTGGCCACGCCGGCCACGTTGGCCAGTTGCGACAAGCTGATGTGCTGGTTCACCGGCACCTTGGCAAACGCCGGCGTGTCGTCGATCTCGGGCAAGGCAACGCCATATTTGTCAGGCTCGTCGATGATGGCGGCAATGGCGATCAGCTTAGGCACGTAGTTCATCGTTTCGTTGGGCAACTGCAAGTGCCAATAATCGCTGCCATCACCGCGACCCATGGCGGCATGGCGGGCCCGGTTAACCGTGCCGGCGCCGGCATTGTAGGCGGCGAGCGAGAGTTCGATGTCACCCTCATACCACTGATCGGCCTGCAGTTCGATATAGTCAAGAGCGGCTTTGGTGGATGCCACTACGTCGAGCCGACCGTCATAGCCACTGTGGCGGCGGAGCCCCAGGGCGTCGGCAGTGCCGGGCATGAATTGCCACAGCCCAGCGGCGCCGCGGGGGCTGCGAGCGAGAGGATCGTAGGAGCTTTCGATGAAAGGTATGAGGCTGATTTCACCCGGCAGCCCTCGTACCTCAACCTGCTCGGTGATCCATGCCATCCAGGGTCGTGCGCGTTCGATGATTTCGACCACGTTATGAGGGTTGGCACGATAATGCTCGATCCACTGCACGACGCGTGCTTCATGGCGGTGTTCTTGCCAGGACAAGTTGTCGCGCAGCCGTTCCCAGGCATCTCCCGGAAGGTACTCGATGTTCAGATCATTCCAGAAGTGATGGGTGGGAATGGCGGGCTTAGCGCCTGGGTGAGGTGCCGCCAGAAGTGCCGGACTGGTCGTCGAAAGCGCTCCAATCATGGCAATGCCGCCGGCGAGAGCCAGCGTCCATTGGCGCGTCGTTCGATAGGTCATACGTTCTCCTTCTGGGCTCGCTTCAAGCGTTACCCATGGGATGTGTCAATTCTCAGAAACTGTCTTTCCAGGCTCGCAGGGTCGCGAACGTGGCCTGATCGGTGTCGGTCTTGCCATGCTGCGCAGCCGTGGCACGAACGTCGCGGTCCGCACAGCGCAGGAAGGGGTTGATGCGCTTCTCGCGAGCCAGATGGCTCGGCAGCGTGGGGCGGTCGTGCCCGCGCGCATGCTGGGCCTGGGCAAGTGCGTCGGCAACGTCGCGGTTGTTGGGGTCGGCCGCCTGCGCGAACCTGAGATTGGCAAGAGTGTACTCGTGGGCGGCAAAAATCAGCGTATCGTCCGGCAAGCCAGCCAGGGTCTGCAGAGAGCGATGCATCTGCTCCGGACTGCCTTCGAAAAGCCGGCCACAGCCACCCGAAAACAATGTATCGCCACAGAAGAGCAGCGGTGGGATGCCGGCAGTGAAGAAGGCGATATGATCGAGGGTGTGACCTGGGACTTCGAAGACATCGAAGCGGCGTCCCATGACGCGGCAGGTATCGCCGTTAGCGACCCGTTCCGTGAGAGCGTCGATGTTCGGATTGTGCGGACCGATGACTCTGGGAGAAAAGCGCTCGACCAATTCCGGTAGGCCACCCGTATGGTCGTGATGATGATGCGTTACGAGAATGGAGTCGAGCGTTAGGCCTTCCTCTTCGAGCGTCTTGATGACCGGTTCGGCGTCGCCCGGATCCACCACGCAGACCTCGGGGCTCGTATCCTGGCGTAATAGCCAGATATAGTTATCGCTTAATGCGGGAATCGGTGTCACGCTCAGCATAGGGGTTTTCCTTGTCGCGTCGTCAACCGAGTGTCATAACGAAGAAGTGCCATAACGAGATAAAAGTGAACTCGGCTTGCCGCCACGCTTGCTTGCCCGGGAGCCGCCCAAGTTAGGACTCCACGGCGGCGATGCGCAGCCATGTTGCGGTGAATTGCCTACAAAACCGGTGATCATGGAGGTATAGGCCAGCAATGTCAAACCCGGAGGGGGCACTCGCCCTGGCCCAGCTCTACCGCGAAGGACGTCGTTACTGGTCAAGCGAAAACGGCCAGGCCCATTGGCGAGCCGAGCGGGCTTGCCTGGGGCCGATCTGCGAGAGTCGCCATGGTGGACATAGCCTGGAGCTGGGCATGGCGCCGGCGCTGACCGATATGTCTCCCATTCGCCACAACATTCGCTGGGCGCCCACAGCCGAGCTCAGCGAAAGTGCGTCGAGCCTGGTGTGCCCCTTGGATGCGCTGGCATTGCCTGATGAATGCCTTCATCTGGTCCTCGTGCATCATCTGCTGGAGCTTGTTCCCGAACCGCACCGCCTGTTGCAGGAAGCCGCTCGAGTTACCGCAGACGATGGCTGTCTGATCGTGCTGGGTTGGATGCCGCTGGGAATCGCAGGGCTCTCTCGGTTATCGCCCAGACGTCGCACCCGCTTGCCCTGGCGCGGACAATGGCGGACGCCAGGCAAGCTGGGCGATTGGTTGGCGTTTGTCGACTTCCGCATCGAGCGGGTAGACTACTGCGGCTTTCACCTCCCCGGCAGCCTGCCGAGCAATGCTGCTCTCGAGACTCTGGGACGGCGCCATAACGTGCCGCTGGGCGACAGTTACATCATTCACGCCCGACGTCGCACGCGGCTTGCCCAAAGCCAGCGTCCCAAGCTACGTCTCCAGGGGTCGTTGGGCGGCGGTGCGCTGGGGCACGCTACACGGGTCGGCAACGCCGTACCGGAACCAAGCAGAAGGACCACAGAAGTTGAGTGAAGGCGAACAGGACAAGACTCTTCCCAGGGTCACGATCTATACCGATGGCGCCTGTCGCGGTAACCCGGGACCGGGGGGGTGGGGGGCGGTGCTGGTCAGTGGCAGCCACGAAAAGACGCTGAACGGCTTCGAAGAAAACACCACCAACAATCGCATGGAACTGATGGCGGCCATCATGTCGCTGCGCGCGCTCAAGCGTGCCTGCGAGATCGAGCTCTGGACCGATTCCGAGTACCTTCGCCGCGGCATCACCGAGTGGATCCATGGCTGGATGAAACGCAACTGGAAGACGGCAAGCCGTCAGCCCGTCAAGAACGAGGCGCTGTGGCGAGAGCTTCTGGAAGAGACCCGGCGTCATCGCATCCAGTGGCACTGGGTGAAGGGACATAATGGCCACCCGGGCAACGAGCGTGCCGATGCGCTGGCCAATGCCGCCATCGACGCTCACTGGTCGCGCAGCAGAGCGAAAGTCATCCAACCCGAGTCATAGTCAATGCGTCAGATCGTTCTTGATACCGAAACTACCGGCATCGACCCGCGGGAAGGCCATCGCCTCATCGAGATCGGCGCGCTGGAGCTCGTCAACCGACGCTTCACTGGCCGTACCTATCATCAATACATCAACCCGGAACGAGTGGTGGAAGCGGAAGCCATCGGCATCCACGGCATCACCAACGAGTTTCTGGAAGACAAGCCGGTATTCGCTTCCGTCGCTGATGAATTCTGGGCGTTCATCCGCGGTGCAGAGCTGGTGATCCATAATGCCGCCTTCGATGTAGGCTTCATCGATCACGAGTTCAAACTGCTAATGGCGGCACGCGGAGAGCCTCGCCTGGGGCCGGTCGCCGAACACTGCCGTATCCTCGATACGCTGCAGTTGGCACGCGAACGCCACCCAGGTCAGCGTAACAACCTCGATGCGCTGTGCAAACGCTACGAGATCGACAACGGCCACCGCGTGCTTCACGGCGCCTTGCTCGATGCCGAGATACTGGCCGAGGTTTACCTGGCCATGACCGGCGGGCAGACCGCGCTCTCCTTGGATGCGGAGGAGGGCAGCGATAGCGAAGCCATGGCTAGCGGCTTGTCAATCAGGCGCCTGGCGCTTCCACCCGGCAGCCTGTGCGTGTTGCAGCCGGAAGAGGCGGAGCTGGACGCCCACCGCAACAAGCTCGAACAGATTCGTCAGGTGGCCGGCAGCTGCCATTGGGATACGCTGCAGCAAAGCCAAGAGGGCAGCGATGCTGCGCCGTGAACTGCCCCTAGGCATTGCCCAGGGTCGCCTGCTCCGAGTGGCCGAAGGCAAAATCGCCCCGGCCCCTGACGGCAGCCCGCTACAACCGGAGCAACCCTGGCCGGCCCAGGTTCAGCCACTCGCCTTCTGGCACGACGAGCCGATTGCCTTGTCGGTGGAAGAGCGTGCCGAGGCGCATTGGCCTGACGGTCGACAGTGGCTCGCGCAGCTGCCCGAATCCTGGTATCCGTTGATTTCAACGGCACTTCAGGTCGCGGCATGGATACGCGACCATCGTTTCTGTGGCCGCTGTGGCTCAGCTTCAGCGCGACTCGATGCCGAATTTGCCATGCACTGCGAGCAGTGCGGACACCGCAACTATCCGCGAATCTCTCCATGCATCATCACGCTCGTAACCCATGGTGAGGCAATGCTGCTGGCCCGTAGCCCTCGCTTCTCACCGGGCCGCTATTCGACCCTGGCCGGCTTCATCGAGCCTGGCGAATCGGCCGAAGAGGCGGTGCACAGGGAGATCTACGAGGAGGTAGGTGTCAGCGTAGGGCGAATACGTTACTACCGCAGCCAGGCCTGGCCCTTTCCCCACGCCCTCATGCTCGGCTTCTTTGCCGAAGCGGCGACTCGGCGCATCCGCATTGATGGCGTAGAGATTGCCGATGCTGCCTGGTTCCTGCCTAGCCGACTGCCCCAACTCCCACCGACCTACTCGATATCGCGCGCCTTGATCGAGACTCACCTTGCAGAGGTGGCCGGCGGCGTTGGCCGTCGCACCCTTCGGAAATGAAACGGACCGCCTGATGGCGGCCCGTCGGCGGTGCAGCGATACCGCTGATCGTTTCAGCGATTCGGAAACAGGCTGGTGAGTTTGGTAGCCAGCATCACGTTACCCGTCGCCTTCAGCTTGCCGGTCATGAAGGCCGTCATGCCGTTGACATCGCCCGACATAATGCCTCTCAAGGTATCGGTACTCATGGAAAGCGAAACGGAGGGGTCGTCATGCTCACCCTCTTCGATCACCAGGGTGCCGTCCTTGACGATCAGATAGTGGCTGCCATTGTCGCTGAAATGAAATTGGAAGATGTCATCCATGCCCTTGGCAGCCTGGGGGTCGAAACGCTCTTGCAGTTTGTCTAGGGTCGAAACGGACATGGTCAAATCCTATGTTGGTGAGCAGAGGGGAAGCCATCCCAGAGGGTATTTCAAACGATTGTTTCAATCAAGCCCGTTGTCAACGTCGCGCGGCGACGTCACGATTGAATGTACAACCCCTACAGGAGTGGCAATGTGAACGAATGGTTGATGGACATCGGGCGCTTCATCATTCAGATGTCGATACTCACTATTCTGGTGGTCATGGTGATAGTGGTCGTCGCCCGAATCAAGAGCGAGAGCGGTGGGCGTACTCGGCTGCGTGTCGAGGAGTTGAATGAGCGACTCGAGACTCGCCGCCGTCGCCTGGCAGTGGCGGCTACCGAGCCGGGGGGACGCAAGCGCTTGCTCAAGGCCTTTCGACGTGACGACAAGGGTCGCTCCCGTAAAGGCCGCAGCCAGCCGGAAGAGGAACGACGTACCGTGTGGGTGCTCGACTTTCACGGTGATATCAAGGCAACCGGCGTGGACCGCTTTGCGGAAGAGATCTCCAGCGTAATCGCGACGGCCAACGAAGAGGATGAAGTGGTGATTCGCCTGGAGTCTCCCGGCGGGCTGGTTCACGCCTACGGTCTTGCTGCCGCCCAGATCGATCGCTTGCGTGATGCCGGGCTCAGAATAACGGTTTGCGTGGACAAGGTGGCAGCCAGCGGCGGATATCTCATGGCGTGCGCGGCGGATCACCTGCGCGCTGCTCCTTTCGCCGTACTGGGCTCGATCGGCGTCGTTGCTCAGCTTCCCAACGTGCATCGCCTGCTCAAACGACACGATATCGACGTCGAACTGCTCACGGCAGGGGAGTACAAGAGAACGCTCACCGTATTCGGCGAAAATACGGAAGAGGGGCGTGAGAAGTTCCAATCCGACCTGGAAAACATCCACGCCCTGTTCAAGCGACATGTAGCCGAGCGGCGCCCCGCGCTGGATATCGAAGCGGCATCGACGGGAGAGGTGTGGTATGGCCGTGACGCCTTGAACAAGGGGCTGATCGATGCTCTCGGCACCAGCGAAGCCTATTTGGTCTCGCGTATGCAGAATGCGCGCGTTGTCAGCGTGCGTTTAGAGACGCGCCACCCCATGGGAGCAAAACTCGGTATGGCGGTAAGCAAAGGGGTAGAGGGCGGCGTTGAACGAGTTTTCGAACGGCTGGACGCGAGCCGTTGGGAAAAGCGATGAGCCTTCGTTCGTGCCGTCGTCATCATTCCTGCAGGCGGACCAGAGCCTCGATCATTTGGCGAGCCTGATCACCCTGCAGCGAATAGTAGATGGTTTGCGATGCCCGGCGTGTCGATACCAATCCTTCACGTCTCAGTATGGCCAGGTGTTGAGACAATGCCGATTGGCTGAGGGATAAGCGCTGGTTGAGTTCGGTCACGGATAGTTCGGACTCGTCCAGCAGACACAGGATACGCAGGCGGTTGTCATTGGCTAGCGCCTTGAGCAGGGCAGTAGCATGGTCTATCGCTGGATTGCCGGCCTGCAGAAGGCGAGAGGAAGCGCTGTGCGAGGTGCTCATGATGTTCTCCCGTTGATGCCCGAGCAATTTGGTCTCGCTCAGGTCTGGCGGTTTCAGGCAGCTACCTCGGTCTGAGACAGGACAGCGCAAATGGAATGTCGCAGACGCTGCAACCCGGCAGTGCCCGTTTGGTCATGGCATTGCTGATTTAGTCATCATTGATAGTGACTCTGCGACTGTCAAACGGAGAATAAATCCTTGTCGTTTTAAACGGCGGTCATTTTAGCCGGTTGTCAACAATCAAGGTCATGAAAATAGGCTTTTATGCCTAATATTCGCTTTGTTAGCCGATGGTCTGAGAGAAAAAAAAGAAAAAACCTCTAAAGTGTCAACAATCGAAGTCTCCGATGCCGGACGGAATGCTCATGCCAGCTTACAAAAATCAGTATCAGCGCTCGATCGAACAGCCGGAATCCTTTTGGGCCGAGCAGGCTCGGAGGATCCCTTGGTTCACCCCACCTACCACCATCCTCGATTACGACGAGCAAGGCCATGCGCGCTGGTTTACCGATGGCGAGATGAATCTTTGTCACGCCGCCTTGGACCATCACGTCGACCAGGGACGCGGCGATCAGCCAGCCATCTACTGGGACTCACCGGTCACCGGCGGCAAGCGCACCCTTACTTATCGCGAAATGCGTGACGAAGTGGCGCTGTTCGCCGGCGCCTTGAAGGGGCTGGGCGTCGAGAAAGGAGATCGTGTCGTCATCTATATGCCGATGGTCCCCGAAGCTCTCGTTGCCATGTACGCTTGTGCGCGCTTGGGTGCGGTGCATTCCGTGGTGTTCGGCGGCTTTGCACCACATGAGCTCGCCGTTCGTATCGACGACGCCAAGCCCAAAGTGGTGGTGGCTGCCTCCTGCGGGGTCGAGGTCGATCGCCTCATCCCCTATCAGCCCAATATTGCCGCTGCCATCGAGCTGAGCGAGCACAAGCCGGTCGCCAGCATATTCCTGCAGCGGCAACAGCAGCTTGCCGAGCTCGGCCCCAAGGATCACGACTGGGCCGAGCTGGTAAAAGAGGCCGAGCCGGCAGATTGCGTTCCCGTCAAGGGGAGCGACCCCCTCTATGTGCTGTATACGTCCGGAACCACCGGCAAGCCCAAGGGCGTGGTGCGCGACACTGCCGGTTACGCAGTGGCACTGCACTATTCGATGGAAGCCATCTATGACGTTGCACCAGGCGACGTATTCTTCTCTGCGTCGGACGTCGGCTGGGTCGTGGGGCACTCCTATATCGTCTATGCGCCACTGCTGCGGGGTTGCACCAGTGTGGTTTACGAGGGTAAGCCGGTCAGGACGCCGGATGCCGGGGCTTTCTGGCGCCTAATCAGTCAATATCGCGTCAAGAGCTTTTTCACCGCCCCGACGGCTTTCCGCGCGATCAAGAAGGAAGATCCCGACGGCAAGCTGTTACAGCAGTACGATATCTCTTGTCTGAACGCGCTCTATCTTGCAGGGGAGCGCCTCGATCCACCGACTTATCACTGGCTCGATGACCTCCTCGACGTTCCGGTCATCGACCATTGGTGGCAGACCGAGACCGGCTGGCCGATAGCCGCCAACCTGCAAGGGCTCGAGCCGATGCCGACCAAGGCCGGCAGTGCCACAGTCCCCGTGCCGGGCTTCAACGTCCAGATCCTGGATCGTGAGGGCGAGCAGGCAGCCCCGATGGAGCAGGGCAGCGTCGTGATCAAGCAGCCCATGCCACCGGGCTGCCTGGTAGGGATATGGGGCGACCCCAAGCGCTTCCACAGCGCCTACATGGCTGCCTTTCCCGGTTACTACCTGACCGGCGACGGCGGGTATTTCGATGAAGACGGCTATCTCTTCATCATGGGCCGCACCGATGACGTCATCAACGTGGCTGGCCACAGGCTTTCGACGGGTGAGATGGAAGAGGTGGTGGGTGCCCACAAGGCAGTGGCCGAATGCGCCGTAATCGGTATCCACGACGCCCTGAAGGGACAGATTCCGGTAGGCCTGGTCATCCCCAAGGATGGCTTCGATGGTGATGAAGTTGCCCTCGAGAACGAGCTGATTGCCCTGGTGCGAGACCAGATCGGGCCGATTGCATGCTTCAAGCAGGTCCTGGTGGTCAATCGTCTGCCCAAGACACGCTCAGGCAAGATCCTGCGTAAACTGCTGCGCAACATCGCCGACGGCAAGGAGTACGGGGTTCCCTCCACCATCGATGATCCCGCCAGCCTCCAGGACGTGCACGAAGCCATGAAGGAGCGCGACGTCGGCTCCGCTCACGAGGCGCGTGAGATCTGATGCAGGTCTCAGGCCTTTGACAGCGCCGCCCCTTCGGGCGGCGCTGTCGTCTCTGGCCTTGTGTTACCGACAGGCATTGGCCTGCATTCGGTTGCCGCGTATAATCGCCGCCGCAACCGGCACCCGATGGGTGTCGGCGAGGGTTCCCTCACCCCTCGTTTTCGTTCAGGTCGTCCAGGCGGCCACCCAAAAAGGATTCATCCATGTTCGTATTGACGGAAGCGCAGCAGCG
>NZ_JAFIFK010000009.1 GCF_020832045.1 Halomonas sp. | reverse complement strand
CCGGACCCACGACCGCCACGCGCATGGACAAGTTCACGCGCACCATGCTCGAGGAAACCGGCCTGCTGGGCATGGTGGGCAAGGCAGAGCGTGGTCCCGCGGCGATCGAGGCGATCCGTGACAACAAGGCGGTATATCTGATGGCAGTGGGCGGGTCCGCCTATCTGGTGGCCCAGGCGATAAAGAAATCCCGTGTGGTGGGCTTCGCCGATCTTGGCATGGAAGCGATCTACGAGTTCGAGGTCGAGGACATGCCGGTCACCGTGGCGGTAGATAGCCAGGGTACCTCAGTGCACCAGACGGGTCCTGCCAAGTGGAAGGAGATCATTGCCGAACGTATCACTGCCTGACGAACAAAGGCGCGCAGTGACCTGGTAGCACGGCCCCGCCAACTGGCGGGGCCGCTGTCGTCTAGGGTATGCTGCAGCCTGCTGTTTTTTCAGGGAGAGATCATGGCATCCTGGCTTTTCGGCCTGGCAATATTCCTGGTGCATCTGCTGGGTTTTCTCTCGGCGATCCTGGCGCTGCTATCCAGCCGTACCTCGCAAGGCGCCGTGGCCTGGATCATCTCTCTGGTCACCATTCCTTACTTGGCCGTGCCAGCCTACTGGATATTCGGTCGACCGCGTTTCTACGGTTATGTCTCTGCTCGCGGTGAACGCGATACCGTGCTGCGTCGTATCCTGGCGCGCTATCGGGTCCGCCTCGAACCGTTCCTGGCCGATGCCCGCGATCCCGATGTCCGGGCCGTCGAGCAGTTGGCAATGATGCCGCTGACCAGCGGCAATCAGGCCGAGCTGCTCATCGATGGTAAGGCCACCTTCGATAGCCTGTTCGCCGGTATTGATGCCGCCCGCGAGTACGTGTTGATCCAGTTCTTCATTGTCCGCAACGACGCCTTGGGGCATCGACTCAAAGATCATCTCCTGCAGGCTTCGCAGCGTGGCGTTCGTGTCTATTTTCTCTACGACGAGGTCGGCAGTCGCAAGCTTGCCGAAGGCTATCTGCATGAGCTGAGAGGGGGTGGGGTGGAGGTCAGTCCTTTCCGTTCCTCACGCGGATTCAAACATCGCTTCCAGCTCAATTTCCGCAATCATCGCAAGATCCTCGTCGTCGACGGCGATGTGGGTTGGCTCGGCGGTTTCAATATCGGGGTGGAATACCTAGGCCAGCATCCTCGCCATGGCCCCTGGCGCGATACCCATCTCAAGCTGATCGGGCCCAGCGTTCTCGGGCTGCAGGAGGCGTTCTGGGAGGATTGGCACTGGGCCACCGGCGATGTCATTAATCTGCGCTGGGAGCCTCACGTCACCTGCGAGGAGTGTCAGAACGTGGTGATCGTGCCCTCGGGGCCGGCCGATCGGCAGGAGACGGCAAGCTTGCTGGTGCAGCACGCGATTCACAGTGCCCATGAGAGGCTGTGGGTCACGAGCCCTTACTTCGTTCCCGACCAGGGCGTACAAGACGCGTTGCGCCTGGCGGCCATGCGCGGCGTCGACGTGCGGATCATGATCCCCGAACACCCGGATCACCTGCTCATCTATCTCTCGGCTTTCTCGTTTCTCCCCGATATGGTGCGGGCCGGGGTCAAGGTCTATCGCTATCAGCCCGGCTTCCTGCATCAGAAGGTGATTCTGATCGATGACAGTGCTGCATCGGTGGGTACCGTGAATCTCGACAATCGCTCGTTCCGGCTCAATTTCGAGATCACGGCCTTCATTCCCGACCGCCGCTTCGCGGCCCAGGTGCGTTTGATGCTTGAACGTGACTTCGCCGACTGTCGCCGAATAAGCTACGACGAGTTGGAGAATCGCCCGCTGTGGAGCAAGCTAATCTCGCGAGCCGCTTATCTGACGGCGCCCATTCAGTAGTCCAGCCGGCACCGCCGAAGCCACTTGGGTTCGAATGGCAGCTGAGGTACATTAGGCGACGCCTAACAAACTCTCGTCCTTGAGGTTTTTGTCAGGGCGCCTAACTAGATCGCGATTGCTGTGAGCGGGAGTCCCGGTGAACCTCGAGACAAAATGGCTGGAAGATTTCGTTGCCTTGGCCAACACCCGAAGCTTCTCCGCCTCCGCTCGGCAGCGCCATGTGACCCAGCCCGCCTTCAGCCGGCGCATACGGGCTCTCGAGCAGGCCGTGGGTGTCACGCTGGTCGATCGCTCCACTACGCCGATCAACCTGACCCCGGAAGGGCAGCTATTCGTGGTCACGGCGCGCAACCTGGTGGAGCAGCTCAATGAGTGCCTGGGCCATCTGCGCGGTGTCTCCATGGCACGCGAGGCGCTGGATATCGTTGCCGCCCACTCTTTGGCCCTGAGCTTCTATCCCGAATGGATTTCACGACTCCAGGAGGGGCTGGGGGAGCTGCCGACGCGCCTGGTGGCGATGAACGTGGGTGAGGCGATCCATGTCTTGCGGGAAGGCAACTGCGACCTGATGCTGGCTTATCACGATCCCTATGCCACCATGCAGCTCGATGGCGAGGTGTTTCCTTCGTTCTCCATCGGCCAGGTGAAAATGCTGCCGGTGAGCCTTGCCGACGCTGCCGGCAAGCCGCGCTTCAGCCTCGACAGCAAGGAACCGATTCCCTATCTCGCTTATACCCAGGGCGCCTTTCTCGGCCGCAGTGTACGCATGCTGCTCAAGAACGATCCGCTGCGCCTGAGGCTGCGTACCGTCTATGAAACCGCCATGGCGGAAGGGCTCAAGGGGATGGTGCTACAAGGCGTGGGCCTGGCCTGGATACCCGATTTCTGCGTTCGCGAGGAGCTGCGAAGCGGCAGGTTGGTGCGAGCCGGTGGGGAAAAGTGGGACGTGCCGCTGGAAATTCGTCTCTACCGTTGCTCGCTGGTGCACAAGCCTGGCGTCGAGAAGTTGTGGAGGCAGATGATGAAGCTGCCCCGCGATTTCCTCCAAGCCTGAAAAAGCACTCCACGAATGGCTGTGCCGCCCAATCGCTGCGCTATAGCCGCCATCCCTGGCGGCTACCCTTCGGGCCAGCCTGAAGGCTGTTCAAATTCGTTCCCGACGAATTTGTACGCGGTGCTCGGCGGCGTCACATATACCCCATATGCTCCACCTCCTGCGCTCCGGGCGCCTTGCGCTTGGGCTGCTCGCCGACCCGTGAAGCACTTTTTATTAGCCGCTATATCCCGCCGATATCGGCCGGCAGGCCGAGAAAATTCTGGATGATGAAGAAGTGGTCTTCGAAAAGGCTGTCGGGCTCGAGTTCGGCCAGCGGCACCCAGCGGGCATGATCGCCCCCCTTCACCGGCTTGAGCCGTGGAAGCTGCTGATCCGGGCGAAGGGCGAAGTAGAAGGCTTCGGCCAGTGTGCGGCCGCGCCAGCTGCGATGGGGTTCGTCAAATAGTCTCTGGCCCCGCAACGAGCCCTTGAGAACGGGCTCCGGTACCTTGAGCCGCACGCGCTCGCGTAGTTCGCGCAGGCAGGCATCCAGCAGCCGCTCGTGGGTGTTGATGAAACCGCCGGGCAGCGCCAACAGGCCCTTGCCGGGCGCCGCAGTACGACGCACCAGCAGCACATGCCCAGATTGCACCACGACGGCGTTCACGGTAACGAAAATCGGAGGGTAGGGGGCGTCGCTCCAGGCTTGGCGGTACTGCTCGAGCAGCTTCTGCTCTTCCATCAGCTGCCGGTGTGCCTCGCTGCCGGCAAAGTCGCGCAGTGCATCGCATACTCCGGGAGGGAGGTCGTGAGTCGCGCCAGTGCTGAGGTAGTCTTCGGTGGAAGAGGGTGAGCGGAACAGACGCTCACGGATCTGACTCGCTGAAATTCCGTCCACCAGCGGTACGCTGACCGACTCCCACTGCGGGAACAGCGCCAGGTAATAACTCGACTGGCCGCGACTGGCACCAATCAACCCGATGCGCGGCAACCTGGCGTTATGATGTCCTGCAATGTCACGTACTTTGCGCTGCACGTCGCGCACCCAGACGTCATTGTTGTACAGCGCATCCAGCAGCGGCACGATTTCGAGTCGCGAATTCTCCTCATCGTCGAAGCAGCTGCGCAAGAGCGCCTGGCGTTCATCGAAGCGCCATGGGTTGCGCAGCGAACGCGCCTGCCAGGCCGACCCCACCAGCACGATGACCTGGCGTGCATGGCGCAAGGCTTCGTTGATCACGGCAAGGTGACCCAGGTGCGGGGGCTGGAAGCGTCCGATGAAAACGAGACAGTCGAACTGGTGATCGGTGTCGCTCATCGGGATTTCCTTTGCTGCTGACCTGGGGGCACCATTATGGGCGCGGCTAGCCAGGAGCTGCAATGCGCTCCGTTGGCCGACAAGGGCTTTACATTTGCGTATGCTGAAGAGGGGAATTGCCCAGGAGGTTCCGTGCATAGATTCTCGATCAAATTCTGGTGGAACACGCTTCAGCAAGCCTTCAGCCTGTGGCTGGAGCGCAATGCTTTCAGCTATGCCGGTTCGCTGGCTTTCTATACGCTCTTTTCGCTGGCACCGACGGTGATCATTGCCGTTTTCGTGATCGGCATAGCATTCGGCGAGGATGCGGCTCAAGGACAAATCGTCGCTCAGCTCCAGGGCACCCTTGGCGAAGAAGCGGCGCGGGCGGTGGAGCAGGCCGTGGCGGCGTCGCGTGTCGAGGAGACGGGTATCCTGCCGTCCCTGCTGGGGTTTGGCGGATTGCTGATCGGGGCGACCACGGTCTTCGCTCAGATGCAGTTCTCGCTCAATACCATCTGGGGCGTGACCGCCAAGCCAAGTCGAAACAGCGTGCTGCTGTTTCTCAAGCAGCGCCTGCTGTCGCTGGCGGTGGTGCTGGCGATCGGCTTCATTCTGCTGGTTTCGCTGATGGTGGGAATCATGCTGCGTGCCATGCTGCAAACCGTGGGTGACACCATGCCGTTGATGGGCCCCCTGGCAACCGGGGCGGAGTTCGTCATTTCCATGGTCGTCATCGCCGCGCTTTTCGCCACCATCTTCAAGGTCCTTCCGGATGTGGTGTTGGGTTGGCGGGACGTACTGCTGGGGGCCGTGGTCACGGCGCTGCTCTTCGCCATCGGTCGCAGCGCCATTGCTGCCTATCTGGCCTATACCGCTACGGCTTCGACCTATGGCGCCGCCGGTTCGGTGGTGATGATCCTGCTGTGGGTCTACTACAGCTCGCTGATTTTGTTGTTCGGTGCCGCCTTCACTCGCAGCTACCTGATCGCCAGGGGGCGCCCGGTGGTGCCGCGCAACAGTGCGGTGATCGTCAAGCACGAACTGGTGCTGGAGTGACTCGCCGCTGGGTAGCGTGAGCAGGCCGGGCGACGGCGTCGCCCGGCCTCGGTATCAAACGGCAAGGCGTTCGCGTGCCAGTTGGTCCGCCACGACGGCGGGGCTCATGTCCTGGGCCTGAGCACGGCTGAGAATTTCATCGACGGTGATCGCAATGCGCTCGACGTGTCGCATCACCGCGCTTCTGTTGTAATGGGGATGGCGCTGGGCTTCGACTTCAATGACGCCGCCGGCATTGGCGATGTAATCCGGCGTATAGAGGACCCCTCGTCCGTGAAGACGTTCGGCGACCTCGGCTGTCGCCAGCTGATTGTTGGCGGCACCGCAGATCACGCCGGCCTTGAGTCGCCCGACCACCGCCTCGGTCAGTACCGCGCCCATGGCACAAGGGGCGAACACCTCGACGTCGGCATCGAAAATCGCGTCGGGCATCACGCTCTCGGCGCCAAGTTCATCCGCCAGCACGCCGAGACTGTCGCGGTCCACATCGGTGAGGACCAGCTGTGCTCCTGCTGCGTGCAGCTCACGAGCGAGATGCGCACCGACATGGCCGACGCCCTGGATGGCCACGCGCAACTCGTGCAGGTCGTCGTGGCCGAAGCGGTGGCGAACGGCGCTTTTCATGGCACAGAAAACGCCGTAGGCAGTGAAGGGGGATGGATCCCCGGAGTCGCCGTCATGGCCAAGGCCACTGACGTGCAAGGTTTCGCTGCGAATGATGCGCATGTCCGCCTCGTCAGTGCCGGAGTCCTCTGCGGTGATGTAACGTCCACCCAGCGATTCCACCAGTCTGCCCATGGCCTGCAGCATGCTCGGCGTCTTCTCGCGTCGTGGGTCGGCGATGATCACCGCCTTGCCGCCCCCAAGGGGCAGGTCGGCAAGTGCCGACTTGTAGGTCATGCCTCGCGACAGACGGAGCACGTCGGTAAGGGCTTCCGCCTCGCTGGCGTAGGGGTAGATTCGCAGGCCGCCCAGGGCGGGACCGCGGCGTGTGTCGTGAATGGCGATGATGGCGTGAAGTCCGCTGTCTCTATCGCAACCGAAGACGATCTGACGATGATGGTCGAATTCGGGGTGGTCGAAGACCTGCATGGCGTTGTCTCCCTTGTAAGGATGCATTGTTGTGGTCATGAACGCGGTGGGTGACACCGTTTCCACTTAGGCGGCCATTGCTTGTGGCGAAACCGCCTTCCTATTATCAAGATTAGAGCATCCAGGAGCATCATTGACGGGCGAGAGGGAGTAAAAAAAAGATGAATAAATCCTGTGTAAGGGCGCTGGTGGCCGGCAAGGTGCAGGGAGTGTGGTACCGCCGTGCAGTTCAGGAACAGGCCCTTCAGCAAGGCCTGACCGGCTACGCCAAGAATCTGCCCGATGGCCAGGTGGAAGTGCTGCTGTGCGGCGACGGCGAGTCAATCAACCGGGTGGTGACGTGGCTATGGCAGGGACCACCGAATGCCAGGGTCACCCACGTCGAGCTCGAAGCGATCGAACACCGTGACCCTGACAACTTCGTTTGTCTTTGAATGGGCTCAGCTCAAGGTATCGGCAATCCATTCCACGACGGCTTCGCCATCCACTGCCAGACACACTTCTGCCAGTGGCGCCTGCGACCAACGTTCCTGGATGAAGCCGCGTCCCTCGGGGGCGAAAACGGTCTGACCTTCGGCGATGCCGTCGGTGACCACCGAGAGATGGCCGGGAGCCGTGGTGAACAGCTCCGGGCGCAGCAGCCAGGCAAGGGCGCAGCTGTCGTGGGGACAGCAGCCGTCGATACCGAGAAACTCGCGATAGAAATCGCGGTAAAAGGCGTAGCTGCCGGCCAGCACCTTGCCCAGCTCTCCTTGGCCTGCCTCGATGCGCTGCATGTGTTCCTGGGTCAGGACGCAGCGGTGGGTCACATCCAGCCCGACCAGCACCAGGGGCCAGCCGGCGGTGAGCACGCGCTGGGCGGCGTGGGGGTCATTGAAAATGTTGGCTTCTGCCACCGGCGTGACGTTGCCGCCCTCGCGTATCGATCCGCCCATGACTACCACGCGCTTGACCTTCTCGGTGAGGGACGGGTCGAGCTGCAGGGCGGCGGCCAGATTGCCCACCGGCCCGACGGAAACCAGCGTCACCTCGCCGGGACGGGCATTGACCGTGTCGACGATGAACTGAGCTGCACTGCGAGACTCCCGCCTGCCTTTCACCGCGGGCAATTCGATGTTGCCCAGCCCGTTGGCGCCATGAATATGCGCCGGTGCCGGGTGGCGAGGCTTGACCATGGGGCCGGCAGCCCCCTGAGCGACCGGAATCTCACGTCCGGCCAGTTCGCTGAGCAATAGTGCGTTGTGGGTCGCGGTTTCCACATCGACATTGCCATAGGTGGTGGTCAAGCCCAACAGCTCGATGTCGGGATGGCGCAGAGCAATGGCGATGGCCTGGGCGTCGTCAACGCCGGGGTCGGTGTCGAAAATGATCGGATGTGACACGTTGCCTCCTTGTGGGTGTCAGTTACTGGATGGACGGGTGTGGTACCGCTCGACCTCGTCGCGCGGCGGAATGCTGTCGGCGGCACCGGGTTGCTGGACGCTCAAGGCAGCGGCGTGGGCTGCCAGGGACAGACAGTCGGAAACGCTGCGTTGCTCCTGCAGCGCGGCCATGAAATAGCCGATAAACGTATCGCCGGCCCCGGTGGTATCCACCGGTTCGACCCTCAGGGCGGGCTGGAAGTGGCGTTCGGCGCCGGCCTGGTACCAGGCGCCTTCGCTACCTAGCGTCAGCACCGTGGCCGTATCGGGCAGCCTTTCATGCAGGCCCTGGAGCAGCACCTCGGCATCGCTGGATTCGGGGAGACCCGCCATCCAGGCGGCTTCTCCCCGATTGACGAACAGCAGGTGGCAGCTTCCGAGTGGTAGCTCGAGTACTGTGTCATTCATCGGCGCGGGATTGAAGGCGATGGCAAGGCCGCGCTTGTGAGCGCATGCGAGCAGTTCAGGCAGGGCATTGCACTCGTTCTGCACCAGCAGCCAGTCGCCGGGCTCTGCGCTATCGCACAGTGTATCGAGATGGCGGCGAGTGAAGCCGTGGTTGGCACCTGGATGCAGGATGATGGCGTTCTCGCCGCGGTCGTCGACCTGAATGATTGCATGTCCGCTGGCTTCATCGACCAGTTCCACATGGGTAACGTCGACCCCGGCGCGGGCCAGGCGATCCCGGGCCCAGGCGTCCTGCCGGCCCAGCCGGCCCCAATGGCATACCCGACCGCCGGCCAGCGCCATGGCCAGCGACTGATTGGCCCCCTTGCCACCGAGACCGACATGGTAGCTGCGGCTGGCCAGCGTTTCGCCGGGATGAACCAGATGAGGTACTCGGTAGAAGTGGTCGAGATTGATCGAACCCAGGTTGTGCAGCATGTCAGGCTCCGTTCTCGACTTTCCAGCGGCCCAGGCTTTCCCCGGTAAGGGCGACGATACGCTGCCGCGCTTCGGGGGTGATCCAGGCGTTGTGTGGCGTGACGATCAGATTGAGCGGTTCGCTCAGCGCATCGAGCAGCGGGTGGCCGTCACGCGGCGGCTCCACCGGCAACACGTCGACTCCAAGCCCGCCCAAGCGCCCGGCTCGCAGTGCAGAGAGCGCGGCTTCTTCGTCGATGATACCCCCACGTGCGCAGTTGACCAGCAGGGCGGCGGGCTTGAGGCTGGCAATCAGCCTGGCATCGAACAGGTGTCGGGTGGCATCAGTGAGGGGGCAGTGCAGGCTGATCACGTCGGCCTCCGGGGCGAGTTCGGCGATGCCCGGGCGTGTGTCGTTGCCTTCGTTGCCGGGGCGGGCGGCGAAGCTGACACGCATCCCAAAGGCTTCGGCAAGGGCGGCGACACGGCTGCCGAGCTCGCCCTGGCCGACAATGGCCAAGTGCTTGCCTTCGAGCTGCAGCGTGCCGTGATCCATCAGACAGAAGAAGGGGCTCCGGTTCCAACGGCCGGCCGCCACGTCGCGCTGATAGAGCGGCAGCCGGTTGGCCAGCGTCAGGATCAGCATCAGGGTGTGCTGGGCCACACTGGCAGTGCCGTAGGCCGTGACGTTTTGCACCGGGATGCCGAGACGCTCGGCGGTAGGCATGTCGATGTTGTTGGTGCCGGTGGCCAGGACGCAGATCAGCTTGAGATCGGGCAGGGCGTCGAGCGTGGCGCCATCGAGCACCACCTTGTTGACGATGGCCACCTGGGCGCCCGCCAGACGTTCGCGACTCTGCTCGGTGGTGCTGGCTTGATGCACGTCCAGCACATCGAGATGCTCGCGGATCGGAGCGAGGTCGACGTCAGGGCCCAGACTGGCGGCATCGAGTATCACGGCTTTCATGCTGGATTCCTTGTGTTGGGCGGTGTGGCAAGGCTGGGACAGGCCACGTCTGGCACGTTATACTATCGGGCTTTCACGGCAGGCTTGGAATGTGTACCGCCCGACCCTATATCGCCATTGGTTGTGCACTGTCGAATCAGGAGTGAATTGAACCATGCCCATCTATGAATATCAGTGCAAGGCTTGCGGCCATCGTCTGGAAAAGCTCCAGAAGCTGAGCGCCGCCCCCCTGACCGATTGTCCTGCCTGCAAAGCCCC
>NZ_JAFIFK010000005.1 GCF_020832045.1 Halomonas sp. | reverse complement strand
CCCCCCCCAACCCCGCGCCCCCCGGCGGCCCCCCATAAAACCCCCCCCCCCCCCCCCCACCCCCCCCCCGCGGCCCCCCCCCGTGTGGGGGGCCCCGCGAAGACGACCACAGCGCCTGAGAGTTCCCCCAGGCGCTATGGGTGGCTTCAATCAGGCAGTGACACGTTCGGCGATGATCTCTTTCCATTTGGCGGGGCCGGTCTGGTGCACCGAAGTACCCTGGCTATCTACCGCCACGGTGACCGGCATGTCCTCGACCTCGAACTCATAGATCGCCTCCATGCCAAGATCGGCGAAGCCCACCACACGGGATTTCTTGATCGCCTGGGCCACCAGATAGGCGGAGCCGCCCACTGCCATCAGGTACACCGCCTTATTGTCACGGATCGCCTCGATCGCCGCGGGACCACGCTCTGCCTTGCCCACCATGCCCAGCAGGCCGGTTTCCTCGAGCATGGTGCGCGTGAACTTGTCCATGCGCGTGGCGGTCGTGGGTCCGGCCGGGCCCACGACTTCGTCTCCAACCGGATCTACCGGGCCAACGTAGTAGATGAATCGACCTTTCATATCGACGGGCAGTGCCTCGCCCTTACCAATCATGTCGACCATGCGCTTGTGAGCCGCGTCGCGCCCGGTCAGCAGCTTGCCGTTGAGCAGGAGGGTGTCCCCAGGCTGCCAGGTCTGCACCTCTTCCGGCGTCACGGTGTCCAGATTCACGCGTTTGACGTTGTCCCCCATCTCACGAGTGATCTCGGGCCAATCCTCGAGCTTGGGAGCAGGCAGCGCTGCAGGGCCGGTGCCGTCCAGGGTGAAGTGCGCATGGCGGGTTGCGGCGCAGTTGGGAATGATCGCCACCGGCTTGTTCGCGGCATGGGTCGGGTAATCCTTGACCTTGATGTCGAGCACCGTGGTCAGGCCGCCCAGACCCTGGGCGCCGATGCCGCTCTTGTTGACCCGATCGAACAGCTCCAGGCGCAGCTCCTCGGCACGATTGGAAGGCCCGCGCGCCTGAAGTTCCTGAATGTCGATGGGATCGAGCAGCGCTTCCTTGGCAATCTCCATGGCTTTTTCGGCCGTACCGCCGATACCGATGCCCAGCATACCGGGCGGACACCAGCCGGCCCCCATCTTGGGCAGCTGTTCCATGACCCAGTCGACCACACTGTCGGAGGGGTTGAGCATGGCGAACTTGGATTTTGCCTCGCTGCCACCGCCCTTGGCGGCGACATGGACTTCCACGGTATCGCCCGGGACGATCTTGTGGTGGATGATCGCCGGCGTGTTATCCCCAGTGTTCTTGCGTGCCCCGTCCGGGTCGGCCAGCACCGAGGCGCGCAGCACGTTGTCCGGCAGCTGGTAGGCGCGGCGTACGCCCTCGTTGATCATGTCATCGAGGCTCATCTCGGCCTCCCAGCGCACGTTCATGCCTACGTGAACGAAGACGGTCACGATTCCCGTATCCTGGCAGATCGGACGATGCCCCATGGCGCACATGCGTGAATTGATCAGGATCTGCGCAATGGCGTCCTTGGCCGCCGGGTTCTCTTCCCGCTCGTACGCCGCCGCCATGGCGTCGATGAAGTCTTTGGGATGGTAGTAGGAGATGTATTGCAAGGCGTCGGCGACGCTCTGGATCAGATCGTCCTGGCGAATCACGGTCATGTGATAAGAGCTCCTCGGCAGTGTCGGCATGCCCGCTTCTGGATTCGCTGGGGAATCGGCGGGTTCGAACGGTGGCGAATTATACCGTATCGAGACCTGCTCGACAGAGTTCTGCCGCCAAGGTCGTAATGCGAGATGACAGCCTTTGGGGCGATAACGGTATAAATCTCAGATGGGGTCATTTGTCACTTGCCTCAGACGGCTCTACGCTTGCTGTAGTTTCCTCAAGGATATCGCAGTCACGATCAAGGAGCCGATCATGCAACCTACCGTTTGCGACTTTCTCGTCTCGCGCCTCAGGGAATGGGGTGTAGAGCGCCTGTATGGCTACTCTGGTGATGGTATCAACGGCTTCATGTCCGCCCTGCGCCGTGCCGACGGCCACCCGCGCCTGATTCAGCCGCGTCACGAGGAGGTCGCCGCCTTCATGGCCTGCGCCCACGCCAAGTTCAGCGATCAGGTAGGCGTTTGCGTGGCAACCTCAGGGCCTGGCGCCGTGCACCTATTGAACGGCCTCTACGACGCTCGCAAGGACCATATGCCCACCGTGGCCATCGTCGGCCAACAGGCACGCATGAGTCTGGGTACGGACTACCAGCAGGAGCTCGATCTGATGGCGCTGTTCAAGGACGTGGCCAGCGAGTATGTGCAGATGGTCACCGAGCCGGCTCAGGCCAGGCACGTCATCGACCAGGCGATGCGCATCGCCATCGCCCGCCGTACCGTAACCTGCGTGATCCTACCCAACGACGTGCAGGACCTTCCCATGGAAGACCCTCCCAGAGAGCACGGGGCAGTATTCTCCGGCGTCGGCTATCGCTTCCCGCAGCTAGTACCGGAGCCCGTCGACCTGGACACCGCTGCCGAGATACTCAATCAAGGCAAGAAGGTCGCCATTCTGGCCGGCGCAGGGGTCAAGCACGCCGTTGACGAGCTCCTTCACGTAGCAGACCTTACCGGTGCCGGTATCGCCAAGGCGATCTTGGCGAAGACCATGGTGCCCGACGACATTCCGGGGGTGACCGGCGCCATTGGTCTGCTTGGAACCGAGGCCAGCGACCGCATGATGAAGGAGTGCGACACCCTGTTGCTGGTAGGCACGCGATTCCCCTACGTGGAGTTCCTGCCCGAACCCGGCCAGGCCCGAGCCGTGCAGATCGACGCGGTCCCCGAGGCGCTCGGGGTACGCTACCCTACCGAGATCAACCTGCATGGCGATGCTGCCGCGACCCTGGCCGCCCTGGCCGAGCGGCTCAAGCGCAAGCGCAGCAACAAGTGGCGCAAGCAGATACAGGGCTGGATCGACGACTGGTGGGAGAAGATCGAGGCACGCGCCGCCACCGAGGCCAACCCCATCAATCCCCAGGCCGTGTTCCAGAGCCTTTCACCGCGCTTGCCGGATAACGTCATGCTCGCCTGCGATGTCGGTTCGGCAACCAACTGGTATGCGCGAAACCTCAAGATTCGTCGTGGAATGCTGGGCTCGGTGTCGGGCGGGCTGGCATCGATGGGTAACGGAGTGCCCTACCTGATCGCCGCCAAGTTTTGCCATCCCGACCGCCCCGCCATTGCCATGGTCGGCGACGGCGCCATGCAGATGCTTGGCAACAACGCTCTGATCACCTTGGCCAAATACTGGCAGGAGTGGGAAGACCCCCGCTGCATCGTGCTGGTTCTCAACAATCACGATCTGAGCCAAGTGACCTGGGAGCAGCGCGTGATGGAAGGAGACCCCAAGTTCGATACCTCGCAGGAGCTTCCGGAGTTCCGCTACGACGAGTATGCCGAGCTGCTGGGCTTGAAGGGCTTGACCATGCGTCACCCAGACGATATCGACCGGGTGTGGACCGAGGCGATTACCGCCGCACGGCCGGTCGTGATCAATGCCTACACCGATAGCGACATTGCCCCGCTGCCGCCCCACATCGAGTTCGACCAAGCCAAAAGCTACCTCGCCTCGATGCTCAAGGGAGATTCAAGCGGACTGCACAGCGCCAAGCTATCGGCCAAACAGGTAGGACGTTCACTGTTCAAGCGCAAGAAGTAACAGCGCATCCACCCGCCCTGATGACCCAGTTGCGGCGATCAGGGCTGCGCACCGTGAAGATAACGGTATAACTAGGCGCTCTTCTCGTCCGGCTGACAGCTGGGGCAGCGGTAGAGGCGCCGCGACGCGATGACCCACCGTTCTATCGGTGTACCGCAGGCATGGCAGGCATGACCGTCACGCTCGAACACGGCAAAACGGCTCTGGCGACGGCTTTCGCCTTGCCGCCTGGCGGCGCTAGCCCACTCGTCTCGGTTCGTCACGCCGGCTTGCTGATAGGCTTGCAGCGTCACATCGAGGATGCTGCGAGCCAACCGACTCAGCTGCTCAGCGGTCAGATCCACCACCCGAGCCGTGGGAGAGAGTCCGGCGAAAAACAGGATTTCGGAGCGCAGATAATTGCCGATCCCGGCGAAGAGCGACTGGTCCAGCAGTAGCCCGCCCAACCGGCGACGTGCGAAACGGGCTTCGCACAGGCGTGCCATGGCCTGCTCCGGAGTGACGCCATGCGTCAGCAGATCGGGGCCGAGCCGGGAGAGAAACGGATGCTCGTCGAGCCTGTCGACCGGCCACAGCGAGACATCCGAAGCGCTATAGAGGCTGGCCGAGCGCCCTTCCGCCGTCAACCGAACACGCAGCGAGCGTTGGGTATCGGGCTCGCGCTCGGCGTCGTGCAGCTTCCATACACCGTAGAGCTGGTTATGGGAGTAGAGCACCCGCCCGTCGTCGAAGCGGGTCAGCAGCGCCTTGCCCCAGCTGTCCACCGCCGCGACCTCTCGCCCCATCAGCGAGTCGGCCTCGTCGGCAAGTTCAGGGAAGGCGAACCACACGGCCTCCAGCCGCCTGCCGGCAAGCTGCTCGTGCAGGCGGTCGGCGGCACGGCGAATTTCTGGGCCTTCGGGCATCGTGACTCCAAGTTCAAGACAGTGCAGGAACACAGCGAGAGGCGCCGGGGACAGGGCGTAGAGGGGGTCTTTAGCCAGGGATGGCAAAAGTAGCGCCCAGGGATGGGTTCACAGCGCCCCCTCATAGCCCTGTCGACGGAAAGCCTTAAGGGGTAAAACTAACCCAGCGCCAGCTGCCGCTCCTTGAGCTCATGCAGCCTATCGCGCAGCCTGGCCGCCTCCTCGAACTCCAAGTTCTGGGCCGCTTCGAACATGGCATCCTCGACCCGCGATACCTCCTTGAGCAGATCCGTTGGCGACAACGCATCGATATCGTAGATCGCCGCACCTTCGGCCACCTTGCGCTCGCTGCGTCGCCCCTTGCCCTTGCGACCAGGCGCCTGAGCGGCCTCCATTATGTCGGCCACCGAACGGGTCACGGTGGTGGGCGTGATGCCGTGCCGCTCGTTGTGAGCGACCTGCTTGGCGCGGCGACGCTCGGTCTCGTCGATGGCGCGGCGCATGGAGTCGGTGACGCGGTCGGCGTAGAGGATGGCCTTACCGTGAGCGTTGCGTGCCGCGCGGCCGATGGTCTGAATCAGCGAGCGCTCGTTGCGCAGGAAGCCCTCCTTGTCGGCATCGAGTATGGCCACCAGCGAAACCTCGGGGATGTCGAGACCTTCGCGCAGCAGGTTGATGCCCACCAGCACGTCGAACTTGCCCAGGCGCAGATCGCGGATGATCTCCACCCGCTCCACGGTATCGATATCGGAGTGCAGATAGCGCACGCGCACGTCGTGTTCGTCGAAGTACTCGGTAAGATCCTCCGCCATGCGCTTGGTCAGGGTAGTGACCAATACGCGCTCCCCCACCTCAGCACGCAGCCGTATCTCCGAAAGCAGGTCGTCGACCTGGGTCGTGGCCGGGCGCACTTCGATATCGGGGTCGACAAGGCCTGTGGGTCGAACCACCTGCTCCACCACCTGACCGGCGTGCTCGGCCTCATAGGGGCCCGGCGTCGCCGAGACGAAGATCGTTTGCGGCGATATGCGCTCCCACTCTTCGAAGGTCATGGGGCGGTTATCGAGGGCCGAGGGCAAGCGGAAGCCGTACTCGACCAGGGTTTCCTTGCGCGATCTATCGCCCTTGTACATGCCCCCCACCTGGGGAACGCTGACGTGGGACTCATCGATGAACAGCAGCGCATCGTCAGGCAAGTAATCGAAAAACGTCGGCGGCGGCTCGCCGGGATTACGGCCGGAGAGATAGCGCGAGTAGTTCTCGATACCGTTGCAGTAGCCCAGCTCGTTCATCATCTCCAGATCGTAGAGGGTGCGCTGCTCCAGCCGCTGAGCCTCCACCAGGCGGTCGTTCTTGCGCAGCCATTCCAGCCGCTCGACGAGTTCGGCCTTGATCCGCTCGGCGGCCGAGATGATGGTCTCACGCGGCGTCACGTAGTGGCTCTTGGGGTAGATCGTCATGCGTGGCACCTGGCCGCGCACTTCGCCGGTGAGCGGATCGAACAGGCGGATCGAGTCGATCTCGTCGCCGAACAGCTCGACTCGCACCGCTTCCTCGTCGGAGTCGGCCGGGTAGATATCGATGACGTCACCGCGCACCCGATAGGTGCCGCGCTTGAAGTCCATGTCGTTGCGGGTGTACTGCAGCTCAGCCAGCCGGCGCAGAAAGGAGCGCTGGTCGATCAGTTCGCCTCGGGTGAAGTGCAGGCGCATCTTTAGGTACTGGTCGGGGTCGCCGAGACCGTAGATGGCCGATACCGACACCACGATCAGCGCATCGCGCCGCTCCAGCAGCGCCTTGGTAGCCGAGAGACGCATCTGCTCGATATGGTCATTGATGGAGGCGTCCTTCTCGATGAAAGTGTCCGATGAGGGAACGTAAGCTTCCGGCTGGTAGTAGTCGTAGTAGGAGACGAAATACTCGATGGCATTGTCCGGAAAGAAGGACTTGAACTCACCATAGAGCTGCGCGGCCAGGGTCTTGTTAGGCGCCATGACGATGGCCGGGCGCTGCAGCCGTTCGACAACGTTGGCCATGGTGAAGGTCTTGCCCGAACCGGTCACACCAAGCAGCGTTTGATGCGCCAGCCCGGACTCGAGCCCCTTGATGAGGGCCTCTATCGCAGCCGGCTGGTCGCCGGCGGGCTTGAAATTGGCATTGAGGCGAAACGGCTTGCTCATGGTGGCTCCCGAAAGGCATCAGGCGCCATCACAGCGCCTGATTTCAACGTACCGATGAGTGGTCAAGTATAGCGCTGCGGCTGGGCTCATGCCTCGCCGGCAGCGGTACTGCGGGTGGTGACCTCCACGGTCGCACTGGTCATCAGCCGGTGGATGGGGCACTTGTGACTGATCTCTTCGAGACGTGCACGCTGCTCCTCATCCTCGATACCGTGGAAGGTCATCACCACTTCGAGTCGATAGGTGCCCTTGCGTTCCTCGCTGTCATCGCGGTTGACCCTCACGGTGATGCCTTCCAGCGGCCACTTCTTGCGCTGGGCATACATCTGAGCGGTAATCGCCTTGCATGCACCTAGCGAGAGATCGAAATAGTCGTGCGGGTCGGGTGCGCTGCCTTCGCCACCGAATGCCTTGGGCACATCGACGTACACGTCCTCGAGGCCTTCGATCTGCACTCGCTGGCGAAAAATGCGGTTACGCTCGCTGACGATTTCGATGGTCTTGTTCATTGACGGCTCCGCTGGGTTACTTGACCTGAATGGGCAGTTTGAGTGCCAGAACGGCTCGGACCAGGGCCTCACGGCTTGCACGCCCTTCCACTTCGGCACCATGACGACCCACTTCGGCGCTCTCCACGCCGTCCACCATCATCAAAGCCGTGGTGATACGGTTGACCTGATCGGCGTTCTCGACGCCTGTGAAATCGAGCGACTGATGCGGCATGCCTGCCCCCCTCGTGCACGGAATAAGTCAGCGACGATTCTATCATGGCACCCCGGACTGGGCATCGGTCAGGATCGCGCCGAGCAATGAACGAGACGCTTTATCGTTCATGGTATTGTGCCGGTTCCCTTGCAATCTCATTCGCCAACCCACATAACGGAGCGATGAGATACCCAAAGACGACCCGGAGCCTTGGCATGAGCGATTGGATAACCGCCCTGGATGGGCGTTATGTGAGCGATGAGCGGGTCGCGGTCGCCTGCCCGCCCCCCCTTCAGGAGGCCATGAGCAAGGCCGTCATCGCACCGCTCGTTCACCTTGGCGTGCTCGACGTGCTTGGGCCTGGCGCTGCCAAGCTGCTGCAGGGGCAGACCAGCGCTCAGGTCGACCTCGCCGATGGCGAGTTCGCTCCGCTCACCGCTTTCTGCAGTGCCAAGGGGCGTATGCTGGCCAACGCCCAGCTCATGCAAATCAGTCCCGACCGCTACCGCTTGATTCTGCATCGTGGCCTGCTGGAGGCGCTACGCGACCATTTGAAGAAGTTCGCCCCCTTTTACAAGTCCGAACTCGCTATCCGCGACGATCTGGCAATCCTGGGTCTGATCGGCGAACGGGTGCCTGCCTTGGTGGCAAACCGGTTCGACGTGCCACTACCCGCTGCCTGGCATCAGGCCGGCGACGAGGAAGTGCAGCTGCTGGCCCACCCCGGGCCTCAGCCGCGCGCTCTGGTTTGCCTGCCTCAGGAGCGAGTGCAAGCGACCGTGGATGGACTGGGAGAGGAGACTGCCCGGGTGGGTAACGCCGTCTGGTGCCTGCACGACATACAGGCCGGGCTCGCGTGGCTGACGCCTACCCATCAGGACGCGCTGCTGCCACAGATGATCAACTGGGAAGCCCTGGGCGGGGTAAGCTTCAAGAAGGGCTGCTATACCGGCCAGGAGGTGGTCGCACGCGCCCACTTCCGCGGGCAGGTGAAGAAGCGCCTGGCTCGAGCGCGCCTGACGGGTGAGCATCTGCCTCCACTGGGGAGCGCCATTGTCGACGAGAGCGGCAAGAGTGCGGGCGAGGCGATTGCCTCCGAGCACGACGGCTGCGGCAACGTCGAACTGCTGGCGGTTCTCACGACGCGCGACAATATCGGTCCGCTCTCGATCGAGGGCCAGCCCCTCACGCTGTTGCCACTCCCCTACCCCATCGAGCGGCTCGACCCGGAGAGCCTTGCCAAGGCAAGCGCCTAGGCCTCGTTCCCGGCGACGTCCAACCCGAAGATCCGGCAGGCGGTTGCGGTGCTCTGCGCAGCGATCGTCTCCGGCGTCTCGCCCCGCAGCGTTGCCACCTGTTCACACACCTGAGTGATGCGTGCCGGCTCGTTGCGCTGCCCTTGATAACCGCAAAGCGGCATGTCGGGGCTATCGGTTTCCAGCACGAAGCCATCGTCGGGCAGGCTCTTCACCGCACGCCACAGGCGCTGAGCGCGCTCATAGGTGACCGCGCCGCCCAGCCCCACGACGAAGCCGAGGTCGAGAAACTTCCAAGCCTGGTCAGGCGAGCCGGCAAAGGCGTGGATCAGCCCCCCCGCCGGCATGTCGAGCTGACGCAACCGTTTCGAGACCTTGTCGTTGGCATGCACGCAGTGGATGACCACCGGCAGCTGACGCGACTTGGCCAGGCGCAGCTGAGCATTGAACAGCGACCACTGCTGATCGAGGGTCTCCTCGAAGCGCGCATCGATACCGCACTCCCCCAGCGCCCGCACCTCGGGATGCTCGTCGAGCAGCTTGGCCAGGGCCTCGAGGTCGCCGTCACCATGCTCGTGCATGAAGTAGGGATGCAGGCCCAGACTAATGTGCACGTCCGCGCGCCGGTTCAACTCCAGCACGGCGGACCAGCGCTCGCGGGTCGTACCCGGCACCATGAAGTGGCTCACACCAGCCGACCTGGCGCGCTGGAACATCGCTTCGCGATCATCGTCGAAGGCCTCGAAATCGAGATGGCAGTGGGCATCGATCAACACGTTGGCTCTCCTTGGCAGTTCATTCGTCGTCCCTGACGAGGACCCGACCAGCCGACTCTTCGGTACCGCGCAACGCAGCGATTCGCTCACGCAGGCATTCGTGCAGTGTTTCTCTAGTGTTCCCGCGTGGCGGCGAAGCGTATCTCCGGCCAGCGCTCCTGGGTCATCTGCAGGTTGACCCTCGTGGGGGCAATGTAGGTCAGGTAGCCGCCGCCATCCAGGGCCAAGTTGGCGCTCGCCTTGCGCCTGAACTCCTCGAGCTTCTTGGCATCGTCGCAGTAGATCCAGCGCGCGGTCTGCACATTGACGGGCTGATAGACACAATCGACCTTGTACTCTTCCTTGAGGCGATGGGCGACCAGATCGAACTGCAAAGTGCCGACGGCCCCCAGGATCAGGTCGTTGTTGTCCAGCGGCTGGAACAGCTGGGTAGCCCCTTCCTCGGAGAGCTGTTGCAACCCTTTCTGCAATGCCTTGAGCTTGAGCGGGTCCTTGAGTTGTACGCGCTTGAACAGCTCCGGGGCGAAGTGGGGAATGCCGGTGAAGCGCATGTCCTCACCCATGGTGAAGGTATCGCCGATCTGGATGGTGCCGTGGTTGTGCAGACCGATTATGTCGCCGGGCCAAGCTTCTTCCACATGGGCCCGGTCGGAAGCCATGAAGGTCAAGGCGTCGGCGATCTTGACGTCCTTGCCGATACGCACGTGGCGCATCTTCATGTTCTTCTCGTACTTGCCCGAGCAGACGCGCAGGAAGGCGATACGATCCCGGTGCTTGGGATCCATGTTGGCCTGGATCTTGAAGACGAAGCCGGTGAAGCGGGAATCGGCCGCCTCGACGGTACGGGTATCGGTCTCACGCGGTTGCGGCGTCGGAGCGTATTCGACGAAGCCGTCGAGCATTTCGCGCACACCGAAGTTGCCCATGGCAGTACCGAAATAGACCGGCGTGAGCTCACCGCGACGGTAGGCATCGAGGTCGAACTCGTGGGAAGCGCCGCGCACCAGCTCCACCTCCATGCGCAGCTCTTCGGCCGCTTCGGTGCCGAGCACCGCGTCGACCTCGGGGTTGTCGAGCCCCTCGATACGCTTGTCATCGGGAATCCGGCTGCCCTGCCCCTGGGTGTAGAGATGGACCACATCGTTGTAGAGGTGGTAGACGCCCTTGAAGTGGCGCCCCATGCCGATGGGCCAGGTCATCGGCGCACACTCGATGTTGAGCACCGTTTCCACTTCATCCATGACCTCGATGGGGTCGCGAATGTCACGATCCATCTTGTTGACGAAGGTCAGGATCGGCGTGGTGCGCAGGCGACACACCTCCATCAGCTTGATGGTGCGCTCCTCGACGCCCTTGGCGCCATCGATCACCATGAGCGCGGAATCGACGGCGGTCAGGGTGCGATAGGTGTCCTCGGAGAAGTCCTCGTGTCCTGGGGTATCGAGCAGATTGACGACACGACCGCCGTAGGGGAACTGCATCACCGAGGTGGTCACGGAGATACCCCGCTCCTGCTCCATCTTCATCCAGTCCGACGTGGCGTGACGGTCGTTGCGCTTGCTCTTCACCGAACCGGCAAGCTGAATCGCGTTTCCGAACAGCAGCATCTTCTCGGTGATGGTGGTCTTGCCCGCGTCGGGGTGAGAGATGATAGCGAAGGTTCTACGCAGCCCGACTTCCCGGGCCAGATCGGCATCAGACATCAGTCTCGAATTCGTCTTGTGGCACCAAGCGGTGCGTGAATGGCAGTGGGCGCATTCTACGGCTTTGCCTCGTACAGTTGTAGGGCGAGCGTGGCGAAAGCGTCACCCCAATGCACGTCGAGGGCAACGACACGGTATGATGCGGCCCAGGACGACCGCACGGAGCTTACATGCCTGCCACCCCCTTGCCCCTCTCGACGCCCACTCGCAACCTGGTGCGCCTGACCCTCGTCCGCGGCATCACCTGGACCGGCTTTCTCATCGCCGCCATCGTCGGCGTCGAGCTGCTGCATTTCGATATCGAGGTGGCGGCGGTCATCGGGGTGATCGTCTGCATGGGGCTGGTCAACCTTTTCACCTGGTGGCGGCTCGGCCGTCAGTGGGCTGTCAGCCACACCGAGTACGTGCTGCATCTGCTGGCCGACACCGCGGGCCTGACACTGCTGTTCTATCTGACCGGTGGCTCCAGCAACCCCTTCATCAACTACTATCTGGTCCCCGTCACCATTGCGGCCGCCACCCTGCCCTGGCGCTACGCCTGGATCATCGCCAGCGCAGCCATGGCGTCCTACACGCTGCTGATGTGGGTACATCACCCGGTTCCGCAGTTCGCCCACTACCATGAAGCCGCCGGCGTGAACCTTCACATTCTCGGCATGTGGATCAATTTCGGCCTCTCGGCGGGGCTGGTCACCTTTTTCATTTACAAGATGGCGCATGCCCTGCGCAGCCGTGAACAGGCCCTTTCCAAGACCCGCGAGGCGGCGCTGCGCAACGAACAGATCATCGCAGTGGCGACCCAGGCGGCCGGCACTGCCCATGAGCTTGGTACCCCTTTGTCGACCATGGCGGTACTGCTCAGCGAGATGCGCGACGATGCCCGTGACGACCCAGAGCTTGCCGAGGATATCGACCTGCTGCGTCGTCAGGTCGATGTATGCAAGTCGCGGCTGCGTCACCTGGTGGAGAGCACCGACCGACGGCGCATGGCCGAACCGGAGACTTGCGATGCGCGGGAGTGGCTGAAGGGAGTGGTGCAGCGCTGGCTGGTGCTGCGCCCTGACGTCAGCCATCGCCTCGAGATCGCCAACCAGCGTGGCACGCCTTGGCTCAAGGTCGATACCACCCTGGACCAAGCCATTACCAACCTGCTCAACAATGCCGCAGATGCCAATCCGGATGACGTCAGCATTCGCCTCGACTGGAATGACGCGGAGGTGATCGTCGACATTCGCGACCATGGTCCGGGGGTCAGTCTGGACATCGCCGATCAGTTGGGGGAAACCTTCGTTTCCACTAAAAGCAAAGGGCTCGGTATCGGCCTGTTTCTGACCCACGCGACCATCAACCGCTTCGGCGGCGGTGTAAGCCTGTATAATCACCCTGAGGGAGGGACGCTGACCGAAGTGACCCTGCCGCACAGCGAGCCCTGAGCGACGAGGACACCATGCAAGACGCCGATACCCGCCTGCTGGTCGTCGATGACGACGAAATGTTCTGCCACGTACTCTCACGCGCCCTGAGCAGGCGAGGCTACGAGGTTCTGGTGGCACACGATGCGGAACAGGCACTGAGCCTGGCGCGCCGTCATCGCCCCGAGTTTGCGACCCTGGACCTCAAGCTGGAACACACTTCGGGGCTGAAACTGCTTCCCGAACTGCTCGAAGCGGTGCCCGCCTGCCGTATCGTAGTGCTCACGGGCTACTCGAGCATTGCCACTGCGGTGGAAGCGATCAAGCTCGGCGCCGTCAACTACCTGTGCAAGCCGGCCGACGCCGATGAGATCCTCGCCGCGCTGGATCAGCAGCAGGGCGACCCGGATGCCGAAGTGGCCGACTCACCCCCCTCGATCAACCGCATCGCCTGGGAGCACATCCAGAAGGTATTGCAGGAGCACGACGGCAACATCTCCGCCACCGCTCGCGCCCTGGGGATGCACCGGCGCACCCTGCAACGCAAGCTGCAGAAGCGCCCGGTGCGGCGTTGATTATTGAGCTGTCCAGCCAAGATCGATATTCCAGCTCGAGCCGGTCACCGCGCCGGCCGCATCTGAAGCCAGATAGGCCACCAGTGCCGACACCTCTTCGGGCTCGATCAGACGCTTGATCGCGGCGTTCTTGAGCATGATCTGCTGCACCACGTCGTCCTCGGGCATGTCATGCAGCCTGGCCTGATCGGCGATCTGGTTCTCCACCAGCGGCGTCTTCACATAGGCCGGGCAGATGGCATTGGCCGTGATGCCCTGCGGGCCACCCTCCAGCGCCGCGGTCTTGGTCAGCCCTATCATGCCGTGCTTGGCGCTGATATAGGCCGACTTGCCCGGCGAGGCGACCTGGGCATGCACCGAGGCGATATTGACGATGCGCCCCCAGCCGTTCTCACGCATGGTGGGCCAAGCGGCCTGGGTGAGCAGGAAAGGAGCCGTCAGCATGAGATCGATGATTTGACGCCACTTGGCCTCGGGGAAATCCTCGATCGGCGATACGTGTTGAATCCCGGCGTTGTTGACCAGGATGTCAACCTTGCCGAAGCGCTTGACGGCCTCGGCCACGGCGGCCTTGCACGCCGTACCGTCAGCGAGGTCCGCTTGAAAGAATGCCGCCCCGACGGCATCGGCCTTGGCCTTGGCCTGATCGTTGAAATCGACGGCCAGCACCTGATAGCCGAGATCACGAAACTGACGTACCACGGCTTCACCGATGCCGCTGGCGGTACCCGTCACCAGGGCGACACGTGGCACGGTAGACGTTGCGTTAGTCATGGGTAAATCCTTCTACACGACGATGGGAGACTCTAGCGCTCAGCATAAGCCCCGGGGTGCAATCGGGGCCAGCCCACCGGAAGTCTTACGCCTCTGCAGAAGGGGCCATTACCTGATCCATGAGGCGCTGCGCCAGCCGGCTGCCCTCCTCGCGGGTTTCAAGATCGCTCAGGTCGTCGAGCAACTGGCAGCGCCACAGCCAAATTTGCTCGTCCACCCGCTCGGCAACGAAAGGATAGCGGCCCGAGGGCAGGTCGAAGGCCATTCGCTCGCCCTCCGCGGGTGATGGAGCGCTGGCAAAGGTAGGAAACAGCACCAACGACAGTGAAGCGGGGCTGATCAGGGCGCCGATCAGAAAATCGCGCACCGCCGAGTCCTGGCCCCGGTCAGGACAAGCCTGAAAGCACAGCGCATCGACATCGAGATGCGGATTGCAGGATGGCGATGCCTCGAGCGCTTCGGCCTGTCGGCGCTTCCAGGCCTGGGCCATTTCGTTCAGGCGCCGGTATTGATCAGGCGTAGGGGCCAGCATGGCACACTCCTTCCAGACAGATGGTAAGGCATCCCGTTCGGCAGGACGCCTTTCGGCTGCTATTCTGGCAGGTCCATGCATGACGAGGAATGCCCATGCTTCCCCAGCAGCGTCTCGAGCTCGCCGTCGCCATCGCTCACGAAGCCGGCGAGCAGATCGTAATGGCCAGGCACAACCAGACCTTCAATCAGCAAATGAAGCATGGACAGGAACTGGTCACCGACGTGGATGTGGCCGTGGACACCCTGATAAGCGAACGCCTCGAGGCCAGCCTGCCCGGCGAGCAGCGGCTTAGCGAGGAGCTCGCCCCCGATCGCGAGGTGATGACAACGGCCGAGTCGCTTTGGGTGATCGACCCGATCGACGGCACCGTCAACTTTGCCCATGGCCTGCGCCACGTTGCCGTCTCCATCGCCTGGGTCAGTGAAGGCAAGACGCGCCTCGGCGTGGTTCACGCTCCCTTCCTTGGCGAAACCTACACGGCCCTTCTCGGCCAGGGGGCCTGGTGTAACGGCAAACCGATCCATGCCAGCCGCAGAGGCAACCTGCAGCGCTGCCTGGTCGCCACCGGCTTTCCCTACCGACGCGACAGCCGACCGCCACTGATGCGCCGGCTGGCGGCGGTTCTGGAACATTGTCAGGATGTCAGGCGCAATGGCTCTGCCGCTCTCGACCTGTGCGACGTAGCGTGCGGTCGTCTGGATGCCTACTACGAAAGCGTTTCACCCTGGGACTTCGCCGCCGGGGTCTTGATCGCCCGGGAAGCCGGCGCACGTACGGGACATCTCTATCCCTGTCCTGAGGGGATTCCTCACGACCTCTACGGCGAGAATCTGCTGGTCAGTGCTCCGGAGATCCATGCCGAGCTCGGCGACCTACTGCGAGCTGCCGATGCCAACGAACTCAGGCAGTATTGAATGACTCAATGGCCCCGGCAGCTCTTGGCCGATAGCCGGCAGCTCATGGCCGATAAATAGCAGGCTGCAATCGATTCACTAGCGGTGGGCTATTGGCCTCTGCCCTCGCCATCCGTCACAATGACGCAAGCCAAGCCAATTTCAGGAGACACTTCTTATGTTTGTGGTCATCTTCGGCCGTCCGGGCTGCCCCTTCTGCGTGCGGGCTCAGGATCTCGCCCAGCGCCTGGAAAGCGCCAATGCCATCGAAGGGCACCGCTATGTGGACATCTGGGCCGAAGGCATCAGCAAGGCGGACCTGGAGAAGACCATCGGCAAACCCGTCTCCACCGTGCCCCAGATCTTCGTCGACCAGGACCATGTCGGCGGTTTTACCGAATTCGATAAGTACGTTCGCGACAACGCCCTGCTGGCATGACCCCTTCCGCTCTACGCCATGGCCGAGATAATCTCTCGGCCTGATGAAGCGTTCAATTCCCGTTTAACGTTTCCCGTCGCGTTGAAAGCCGTTCCTGGCCACCCCCTATACTGAAGTCCAAGCGTAGCGCATCTGGACATAAGGAACGGGACGATGCAAAGGGATGAATTTCTGCAACAACTGTGGCTCGACTATATCCACCATCATCCTGATGTGGGAATGCTACGCCTGTGGCCGACCGATGCCCCCGTCGAGTACCTGACACTGCTGACCCTCAATCAGTCGCCCTTTTCGGCGCAGGATCTGCTGCCGACCCTGGGGCACCTCGGCTATCGGCCCGTTCATCGCTACGCGATGGCCGACCGCGGCCTGCTGGTATTCCTGATGGCGCCCCCGGATGACGGCCCCTGGCTGGTCCTGGCGGAACTGCAGCTCGGCACCCTGTCACGCGAACCGCGCGAGAAACTCGCCGAGCTGGTGAGCCATGCTCACCCCCAGGACACCCGTGGCAAGAACCTGCTTAGCCGAGGGCGTCCTTGGGCCATGCCCAGCTGGGACGACTACACCATGCTCGACGATGCTCATCCCCTGGCGAGCTGGATTGCCGTCATGGGACCCAGCGTGCATCATGCCGGCTTCGACTGCGAGCGCCTTGGCCACCGCTTCGACGAGCTCAATGGCGCTGTCGAGGCAGCCGGCCTGGTGGGAAGCGACGACCGCCAACATGGCGTCTTTCCCATTTCGCCGCTACTGCAGTATCGTTTTTATCCCACCTGCTCCCAACGCCTGGCCTTTGCCAATGGCGACGAACACCGTATTTGCCTGGGCGGCCTTGCACTGATGCAGAAACGCTTGAGCAGCGATCATGAGCGCGCCGTGGAGCTGCTGCTGCCCCATCACACGCGTTGTGAAATCGCCTGAGGCGAACGAAGCGTTATCCACAGTTTCTGTGGATAACGCTGTGCAAGACAGCCTGAAAACCGAGATGGTCCCAAAGAATGACACGCTCCTCACGAATTGATCATAAATTCATCACACAAAGAAACAAAAAGGCCTGAGTACAGAACTCAGGCCTTTGGCTGACGCCGTGTCGTACCGATTATCTCGACGCTCCGTCAGTCGAACGTCATTTCCGGCACGTGGTCGGGTACGATGAGCTTGCCTGCGGTCTTTTCGACGATCTCCTCCACGCTCACCCCCGGGGCACGCTCCTTGAGGATGAAGGCGCCGTTCTCGATCTCCAGGTAGGCAAGATCGGTCAGGACGCGATTGATGCAGCCAGCGCCGGTCAGCGGCAGCGTACATTTCTCGAGCAGCTTGGACTCCCCGTGCTTGGAAGCATGCGTCATGGTGCAGATGATGTTCTCGGCCCCCGCTACCAAGTCCATGGCGCCGCCCATCCCCTTGATCAGCTTGCCTGGCACCATCCACGAGGCAATATTGCCCTCCTGATCGACCTCGAAGGCGCCGAGAACGGTCAGATCGACGTGGCCGCCACGGATCATGGCAAAGGATTCGGCAGAGTCGAAGATGGCCGCTCCGGGGCGGGCCGTCACCGTCTGCTTGCCGGCGTTGATCATGTCCGGATCGACCTCATCCTCAGTAGGGAAGCGCCCCATGCCGAGCAGCCCGTTTTCGGACTGCAGCATCACGTCGATGCCGTCAGGGACATAGTTCGCCACCAGAGTGGGAATGCCGATGCCAAGGTTGACGTAGAAACCGTCCTTGAGCTCTTGCGCCACGCGCTGTGCCATCTGTTCGCGAGTCAGTGCCATCTTGTTTTGCCTCTTGTGTTCAGGGAGAAGCGATAGAAACGATGCCGGTCGCTGCCCGGCTCCGGAAGAAGGTGGCGGGCTCAGCCCTCGCGCACCGTGCGCTTCTCGATACGCTTCTCGAAGGTACCCTGGATGATGCGGTCGACGTAGATGCCAGGCGTATGGATCTGGTCGGGACGCAGTTCGCCCGGCTCGACGATCTCTTCGACCTCTACCACGGTGACCTTGCCGCAGGTAGCAGCCAGGGGATTGAAGTTCTGCGCCGTGTCGCGGTAGACCACATTGCCATAGCGGTCGGCCTTCCAGCCCTTGATGATGGCAAAATCGGCATGGAACGCCTCTTCGAGGATATAGTGACGTCCGTTGAACTCGCGCACTTCCTTACCCTCGCCAATCGGCGTGCCGTAACCGGTGGCGGTGTAAAAGGCGGGGATACCGGCACCGCCGGCGCGCATCTTCTCGGCCAGGGTACCCTGCGGTGTCAGAATCACTTCGATTTCATCGTTGAGCATCTGCTGCTCGAACAGCGCGTTCTCGCCCACATAGGAAGCGTAGAAGCGCTTGATCTGCTTCTCCTCCAGCAGCAGCCCCAGGCCGAAGCCATCGACACCGCAGTTGTTGGAAATGACGGTCAGATCCTTGACGCCGCGACGCTTGACCTCGGCAATCAAGTTCTCCGGGATGCCGCACAGACCGAAGCCCCCGGCAACCAGCGTCATCCCGCTTTCGATGCCGTCCATCGCTTCTTCGTAGGAGTACACGCGCTTGTCGAAACCTGACATCGCAAAGCCTCGTCTTGTTGTGGAATGGAGTAAAAATGACAGTACCTGACCAGTGTTGACCCCGCCAATATATTTGTTAAGTTTGTTTTTCTTATCAATTCATATGACAGACTTATAAAAGGCGTCACCCGATGACCGTCAAGCAGCTACGCGCCTTTCTGGCCGTGGCACAATCTCTCAGCTTCACCCAGGCCTGTGAGCGTCTGCACCTGTCGCAGCCGGCCTTGAGCCTGGCCATCAAAGGACTCGAAGAGACCCTGGGTGGGCCGCTGCTGATTCGCAGTACTCGCAGCGTGCGCCTGACGCCCGAAGGCGAGACCCTGCTGCCCCTGGCCAAACGCCTGCTGGCCGACTGGGACAATGCCGAGGAGCTGCTGCGCCAGCGTTTCACTCTGCAACTCGGACGCGTGGCGCTGGCCGCCATGCCCTCCATCGCCTGCAACCGGCTACCGGGGGCGCTGCGGCGCTTTCGCGTACGTTTCCCCAGAGTGAATGTCACGGTGCACGACGTGATCAACGAGCAGGTGATCGACATGGTGCGCCGACAGCAGGTCGAACTTGGCATCGCCTTCGAGCCGGAAACCCGGGAAGGCATCGACTTCATGCCGCTGTTCGACGACACCTTCGTTGCCGTGCTCCCTCCGGATTCCCCTATGGCAGGTGCCGAGTCGATCGGTTGGGCGGACTTGCTCACTCACGACTTCATCACCCTGCAGCGGCCGTCCATGGTACGCATCCTGCTGGAGCAGGCGTTGTCGCGTCAGCAGACCGAACTACCGGTGGCGTTCGAGAGCCACCAGCTCGCCACCGTCGGGCGCATGGTGGCAAGCGGGCTTGGCGTCAGTGCCGTACCTTCGCTGTGCCGCGAACAGATGCATGAGCTCGGCGCCCGCTGCGTGCCATTGATAGCCCCCCGGATAAGCCGCACTGTCGGGATAGTGTTGAGTGCCGGGCAGGAGCTGTCCATCGCCGCCCGGGCGCTCCATGAGGTGTTGCAGACGACGCTATGTGAAACGAAGTCGACATGAGGTAACGCTGGGCAGCATCGGCGCTATCCATTAGCATGTGCGGCTATCGCAAGAAAAGTCACGAAACGACGGCAAGGAGTCAGGAATGGCGACCCTGAAAGGGCTCATCAGCGTACTGCTACTGGTGATCAACACCCTGTTCTGGTCGGTACCTCTGATCCTGTTGACCGTGCTCAAGCTGGTCACGCCCACCCGGACCCTGCGCCTGATAGTGCTGCGCGGACTCAATGCCGTGGCGCTGAACTGGATAGGCGTCAATCTCTGGTGGATGCGCCATTGGTTGAAACCTCAGCTCGACGCGAGCCTGCCCGAGGGCCTGTCGCCTGAACAACGCTGGCTAGTGATCTCCAACCACCGTAGCTGGACCGATATCTTCATGCTGCTGATGGCGCTGCATCGCCGCATCCCGATGCCGCGCTTCTTTCTCAAACGGCAGCTCATCTGGATTCCCATCGTCGGGCTCGCCTGGTGGGCACTCGAATACCCTTTCATGCGCCGCTACCGTCGTGAGCAGATCGAACGCAACCCTCGGCTAGCCGATGTGGACCGCAAGGCAACCGAGCTCATGTGCGATCGCGCGCGGGAGATGCCACTGGCGATTTTCAACTTCGTTGAAGGAACGCGTTTTACCCCGGCCAAGCGCGACGCGCAGAATAGCCCCTTTCGCCACCTGCTGCGCCCCAAGGCAGGCGGCGTCGCCCAAGTTCTCAGTCACCTGGGCGAGCAGCTCAACGGTATCCTCGACGTCACGCTGCATTACGAGAACCCTCACCCGACCTTCTGGGGTTTCCTATGCGGCCGCGAAGGTGCCATTACCCTCGAGGCGCGCCGACTCGAAGTTCCCGGCTGGATGCTCGACAGCCAATATCATGACGACCCGCTCTACAAGGAACGCTTCCATTCATGGCTCAACGCCCTGTGGCAGGAAAAAGACCAGACGCTCGAATCGCGCTGATACTGCTTTGCTCCTTGGCGTTGCTCCTGGCCGGCTGCGGCTCGCCTGGCGGTGGCGTTCAGCGCAGTGCCGAAGCGCAACGCAGCAGCGACCCCGGTATCGCCGGCACCTGGGTCGTGGTTCAGCGTGGCGACACCATGGGCAGCATTGCGGCACGCGCCGACGTGCCATTGGCTCGTCTGCAGCGCTTCAACCCTGACGCCAACCCCACGCGGCTGGCGGTCGGCCAGCGTCTGTTGATTCCCACCCAGCAGGAACGTGCGCCATCCGGTGGCCCCTACCGCTACCAGATTCGCCCCGGCGACACCTACTCTTCGGTTGCGCGTCGATTCAGCACCACCCCGGCGCGCATTCAATCGGCCAATCCCGGCGTGGAGCCGACACGTCTCAGGGTGGGACAGGTCATCCAGGTTCCTCTCCGCGGTGGTACCGCAGCGGTTGCATCGAGCCCCAGTGCAGGAGCGGCCAGCCGACCCAACGCCAGCGCACCGACACGCGCTGCCAGCCCTCCCCCCGCTCCCAGCTCGGTGCCTTCCTCGGCGCGGAACTGGCCTTGGCCTCTGGACGATTACCGCATCGTACGGGCCTATGGCACCGACAGTCACGGAACGCTGCAGCCGATGCTGTTGGCCACCAGTCGTGGCGCCCGAGCCAAGGCAGTGGCAGATGGCGACGTAAGGTTTGCCGGCAGCATGCGCCAGCTAGGCCGTGTCGTGATCGTGCATCATGCCGACAACCTGCAGAGCGTCTATGCCCTGTGCGACAACCTGCTGGTGGATGACGGTGCCCGCGTCACGCGCGGCACCCCCCTGTGCGAAGTCGGGTTCAGCAATGCCACGGAACGCTTCGACTTGCTGTTCGACATTCGCCTCGGCGGCAAGCCCATCGATCCCCGGCGCGTGCTGCGTTAGACATATGGCAGCCATATGGGAAGCATTGCTGTCATCACCCCCCCTGCACCGTTGCCAGGGGGTACTGGGCGAGCCCGCGGCCAGTCAAACGTTGGCCACCCTGGAGAGAGAGCTGGCCTGGCAACGCCCAACGCTGAAACTGTATGGCCGCGAACACTCGATACCGCGCAGCCAGGTATGGATGGGCGATGACGACGCCAGCTACCGCTATTCGGGGCGAGATTTTCAGCCCGAACCCTGGCACCCCACGGTAGCGGCGCTACGCGACAGGGTCGTCACTCTGCTGGGGGAAATGGAATTGAGGGTACGCTTCAACAGCGTGCTGCTGAACCGCTATGTGAATGGTAATGAGCGCATGGGCTGGCACAGCGACGACGAGCCGGAGCTGGGACACGAGCCCGTCATCGCCGCCCTCTCGCTCGGCGCCGAACGGCCGCTGCGGTTCCGCTGGAAGCAGGGCGAAAACGACCCCTTCAACGTCTGGCTGCCACACGACAGCCTGCTGGTCATGGGTCCGGGCTGCCAGATACGCCTGCAGCATGCGCTGCTGCCAAGACGCATCCCCGGGCTGCGCATCAGTCTTACCTTTCGCCAGGTAGGGTCTCGTCACGTACGCTCGTGATCACGGTTCAGCGCGCCTGACGATAGAGCCCCCATAGCAGGGTGACGAGGAGTGCATAGACAAGACTTCCGGCCGGATAAGCCAGGAAACTGTAGGTCAGGCCGAAATCGATGAAGGCCACCGGCACCAGAGTGCCCGCTACGGCCAAGGCGCGCCGTTCGCCGGAACCGGATCCCACACCCCGCGCGAACAGCCACAGCGGCGTGAAATAGAGCCCCAGCAGCGCCAGCAAACCCGGCAGACCACGCTTGACCCAGGCATCCAGCACTTCATTGTGTGCGTGCCAGAAACGTCCCAATGAAGGATCCTGCACCCCCTCGGCCCCACGCTCGCGCATGGCTTCCTGATAGCCCCTATTGCCCCAGCCCTCAAGCGGGCGCTCGAGAATGAGCTGAGAGGAGCCGCGCCACATCTCCAGCCTGGCACTTACCGAGGTGATCTCGTCATCGCCCGCCACGTAGAGTCGCAGGCTGGTAACGGCATTGTCGACCCGCGATGCCACGCCGGTCTGCGGCATCACATAGAGGCTGCCCAGCAGGGTGACCAGCGCGGCCATCAGCGTCATACGCCAGCTGAGCGGCAAGCGTCGCCCGTGGCCCCGGTAGAGCACCCAGATAGCCAGCGGCAGGCCGATCCAGCCACCGCGCGAGCCGGAAAAGGCCGAGGCGATCAACCCGGCCAGGCCACCGGCCACCAACAACAGCGACCAAGGCCAGCGTTCTCGGCGGGCGAAGGACCAGCTCAGGCCCGCAAGACACAGCAGCCCCATCATTAGCCCGAGATTACCGAAGAGGATGGCATGAAATGGATCATGGCCATCGGCCCGAACGGTACGCTCTATCACCCTTTGCCATACCGCCCAGCTGCCAGCCGCCATGCTACCCAGCGCCAGCCCCGCCCATAGCCAGGTGGCCGACACTCGAACCCTGGCCAAGGCCACCAGGGCAACCAGACCAAGGGCGAAGGGCCACGCATCGTTCAAGCCGCTGGTGCCCTCGCCGTGTACCAGCGGCATGATGCTCCAGACGAGCACCTGCGAACCGAGTGCGGCCGCCAGCAAAAGGTCTTGTCGCCTGGGGAACGTATCGATCCATCCCTCTTCGCTGAGCCAGGCCGCCGCCAGCAAGAGCATCGGCACGCCTAAAAGGGCGGCCCATGGCAACACGAGTATCGACGTTCCCATCAACAGCAGGGCAAGTGACGCCAGCCAAGCCGGGTACGCCACCTTCAGTGCACGGGTCATGGCCGCAGGTTCGGCTCTCATGGAGTCGTGTTCGATCATGGCAATCATTCATCCATTGATAGGTTGCCGTCAAACGGCGTCAGGGAAACCGCCATCCTGGCTCTCCCGACGCCGTGCTGGGCGTTACCACTCAAGATAGTGGCGCCAAGCCATCCCGGAAGGAAGTCACTCCACGGTGACGGACTTGGCCAGATTGCGAGGCTGATCCACATCGGTCTTGCGCGCTACCGCCACATGGTAGGAGAGCAACTGCAGCGGGATGGTGTAGACGATCGGCGCCAAGAAGCGGCAACAGCCAGGCACCTTCACCACCGTCATGCCCTCGCCCTGCTCCAGACCGCTTTCCGGATCGGCAAATACCACCAGCTGCCCGCCACGGGCTCGCACTTCCTGAAGGTTGGACTTGAGCTTCTCGAGCAGCTCATCTTTCGGCGCGAGCGCCACCACCGGCATGCTGGAATCGATCAGCGCCAGTGGGCCGTGCTTCAGCTCGCCCGCCGCATAGGCCTCGGCGTGGATATAGGAGATCTCCTTTAGCTTCAGGGCCCCTTCCATGGCAATGGGCATCTGCGCGCCGCGGCCGAGGAACAGGGTATGACGATAATCGACGAAGCGCTTGGCCAGGGTGGCGATATCCGCCTCCAGCTTGAGCGTATCCCCAAGCAGCGTCGGCAGGTAGCGCAGGCGGTGCACCAGCCGAGTCGTCAGGGTCTCATCGCCGCCGCGCAGCTGGCGCAAGGCAAGCGCTACCAGCATGAGCGATGTCAGCTGGGTGGTGAACGCCTTGGTCGAAGCCACGCCGATCTCGGGGCCGGCATGGGTCATGAGGCTGAGATCGGACTCGCGCACCAGGGAACTGCCGGGCACGTTGCAGATCGACAGTGCACCGATGTAGTGGCCAGGCAGGCGCTTGCGTGCGTGGCGCAGGGCGGCCAAGGTATCGGCGGTCTCCCCCGATTGGGAAAGGGTCAACAGCAGCGTTCCCGGCGGGGCGACCACCTCGCGGTAGCGATACTCCGAAGCGATTTCGACGTGACAGGCAACACCTGCCAGCGCTTCGATCCAGTAGCGTGCCACCAGGGCGGCATGATAGCTGGTGCCGCACGCCACGAGATGGATCTGGCGTGCCTTACTCAGAAGCTCACGCGCCTGGGGCCCGAAGGCCTCCACGAGGACCTGATCACGGCCCAGCCGCCCTTCCAGTGCATTGGCCACGGCGACCGGCTGCTCATGAATCTCCTTGAGCATGAAATGTTCGAACTCGCCCTTGCCGATCGCCATGTCGTCGTGCTCGTAGCGCAGCACCTCGCGAACCACCGGGGCCCGTTGCCCCGCTGAATCGAGGCCATGCACGACGCAATCCTCACGGGTCAACTCCACGAGATCGCCATCTTCGAGATAGATAAAGCGGTCGGTCACCTTGAGCAGCGCCAGCGGGTCGGAGCCCAGGTAGCAGCCGTGCTCACCGATACCCACGACCAGAGGGCTGCCATGGCGCGCCCCGACGACGCGGTCGGGCCTGTCGGCGTCGATCACCCCCAGAGCGTAGGCCCCTTCCAGGCGAGCCACAGCGGCGCCGACCGCGGCGATCAGATCACTGCAGACCTGCAGCTCACGCTCGACGAGATGGGCCACGACTTCGGTATCGGTAGCCGAGGTGAAGACGAAGCCATCGGCGATGAGTTCAGACTTCAGCGCCTGGTGATTCTCGATGATGCCGTTATGCACCACGGCGACACGTCCCGACACATGGGGGTGCGCATTGTTCTGGCTGGGCTCGCCATGGGTCGCCCAGCGGGTGTGGGCCACACCGGTCATGCCGGTCAGCGGTGCAGCGGAGAGCATCTGCTCCAAGGCTGCCACCTTGCCCACTTCACGGGCGCGACCCAGCTTGCCGGGCGCCTCCACCAAGGCGACCCCGGCCGAATCGTAGCCTCGATATTCGAGGCGCTTGAGACCTTCCATCAGAATGGGCAGAACATTGTCCGAACCCACGGCAGCTACGATGCCACACATATTCTCTTCTCCATGAAGACGCCGCGACCCTCGGTCGCGGAGTGCTGACTAGGGACTGTGATTTGCGGTGTTGCGCAAGGGTCGAGATGAGAGCCGGCCTTCCCAGTCCGACAGGGTGTGTCATGTGCCACCTACTTGTGGCGCTCCAACACCGGACGCAGCGGCGTGACCGCCACCGTCGACACCGGCGTCAAGGCTTCTCTGCGGCGCTTTTCCAGCCACACGAGATCGACGATGTCGCCTTGCGGCCGATAAGCCGTAGGCGCCTCGAGCAGCAGGCTGCGGATACCGTCATGATGGAAGTTGCGACAGGCCTCGAACAGACGATCGAGGTATGTCTCGAGCCGCGGCCACTCCCAGAACACTTCCTGGGCCGTCATGATGCGGGGGTGGGAGGTAGCCGAAACGTCATCGCCCACCAGCAGCTCCTCGAACAGTTTCTCACCCGGCCGCAGGCCGCTGTAGGCAATCGCAATGTCGCCGTCGGGATTGCGCTCGTCACGCACCTTAAGCCCCGACAGACGAACCATCTGCCGTGCCAGATCCGCAATCCGCACCGGCTCGCCCATGTCGAGCACGAAGACATCGCCGCCTCGGGCCATGGCGCCGGCCTGGATCACCAGTTGGGCCGCTTCGGGGATGGTCATGAAGAAACGGGTGATGTCGGGATGCGTGACCGTGATTGGCCCGCCCGCCTGTATCTGCTGGCGGAAAAGGGGAACCACAGAACCGCTGGATCCCAGCACGTTGCCGAAGCGCACCATGCAGAATCGGGTTGCGCTCTGCTGCTTGGCAAAGGCCTGGCAGATCAGCTCGGCAAGGCGCTTGGTCGTTCCCATCACGTTGGTCGGTCGTACTGCCTTGTCGGTGGAAACCAGCACGAAGGTTTCGACGCCCGCCTCGATTGCCGAGCGGGCCGCCGACAGCGTACCGAAGACGTTGTTCTGCACGCCTTCGACTACATTATGTTCGACCATCGGCACATGCTTGTAGGCCGCGGCGTGGTAGACCGTCTGCACCTCATAAGCTTTCATCACGGTGGTCAGCCGCTGGCGATGCTGTACCGAGCCCAGCAGCGCTTCGACTCGCGCCTCGAGCCCCTCTTCGCTGGCAATACGCAGCAGATCCTGCTCGATGCGATAAAGCGCGAATTCCGAGAGATCGAGCAACAGCAGACGCTTGGGACCATGGCGCAGCAGCTGTCGACACAGCTCGGAACCGATGGACCCGCCGGCACCGGTCACCAGCACCACCTTACCGCGGATGTTGGCATCCATCAGGGTTGGGTTGGGCGGTACGGGATCGCGTCCCAGCAGGTCCTCCACCGCCACGTCACGCACTTCACTGATCCTGGCACGGCCAGTCACCATGTCCACCACGCCAGGTATGGTCTGTACCGGGAAACCCTGCGGCTCGAGTTCGGCCAGGATCTCGCGCCGGCGTGCCCGGCTGGCACTGGGCACCGCCAGCAGTACCCGTTCGGCACCGTAGGTATCGGCCAGGTAGCCGAGCTGCCGTGGCGGATATACCTTGAGCCCCTCGATATAGGTGTTCTGCAGGCCCACGGCATCGTCGACGAAGGCGATCGGCAGATACTCCTGGCCATGGCTGAGCGATACCGCCAATTGACGCCCCGCCGAGCCGGCTCCGTATATTACCACGCGTGGCTTGTGACGAATCTGGCTACGCAGATAGATGGCTCGCAGCCCGAAGCGCACCCCACCGATGGTTAGCAGAGCCAGCATGGCGTAAATAAAGGGCACGCTGCGCGGAATACCGAGGGCAAAGAGGTAGCTGGCAAGCGGCAGCGACAGCGCCGATACCACCACGCCGATGACGACGGCGCGTATCGCCTTGGGTCCCAGATAGCGGATCACCGCCCGGTAGAAGCCGAGCCTGATGTAGATCGCCAGGCTCAGCGGGACCAGCAACAGCAGCGCCAGCCAGGTGCGCGCCTCGGTGAGCGGCGTCCAGCTTTCCAGTCTGAGCAGCATGGCCAGCAGAAAACTGACGGTGATCATTACGCAGTCGACCACGAGCTGAATGGTGCGTTTCTGGCGCCGCGGCAGACGGAACAGGGTTTGCAGCAGGTTTCGCATGTCGTCTCTCCATGACTGCAGACACTTGCGTGTCCGCGTGATTCGGGGCTTCAGGCGGGCACGGTCGCGCTCGCCCTGGCCATCACTTCCTGGAGCACCCTGCAGCTCCGCGCGATCTCCGCTTTCGTCAGAGTGGGATGACACAGGAACATCAGGCTCGTGTCGCCGAGCTCGTGCGCCACGGGCAGCGGACGTTCGGGCCGCCAGCCGGTACCATCGAAGGCCTTCTCCCGGTACACCTCTGAACACGACCCTGAAAAACAGGGCACCCCGGCGGCGTTGATCTCGGCCATGATCCGATCGCGATTCCAGCCCGGCGCCAGCCGCTCCGGCTCGACGAAGACGTAGCACTTGTAAGCGGCGTGCTCGCTATGCGCGGGCACCTTGGGCACGCGAAGCGCTTCGCACGCCTCGGCCGCCTGCCATATACGGCGTGCATTGGCCTGGCGCGCCGCTTTCCATTGGGGCATGCGCTCAAGCTGAATGCGTCCGATGGCGGCCTGCATCTCTGTCAGCCGCCAGTTGGTGCCGAAGCTTTCGTGCAGCCAGCGGAAACCGGGGGGGTGTTCACGCTCATAAACCGCCGCCCAGCTCTTGCCGTGGTCCTTGAAGGCCCACATCCGCTGCCATAGCGCGGCATCGTTGGTGGTGACCATGCCGCCCTCGCCGCCGGTGGTCATGATCTTGTCCTGGCAGAACGACCAGCAGCCCACATGACCGATGCTGCCCACGCTGCGTCCGCGGTAACGGGCGCCATGCGCCTGGGCGCAGTCCTCGATGACGTACAGACCGTATTGCTCGGCTAGCGCCATGAGTTCATCCATTTCACAGGGCCAGCCGGCCAGGTGCACGGCAAGGATCGCCCGTGTATGCGGGGTGATCTTCTCGGCCACGCTGGCGGCAGTGACGTTTTGCGAGTCGCGATCGATATCGGCGAATACCGGACGAGCACCGGCCAGAACAATGCTCGATACCGAGGCGAGGAAGGTACGTGAGGTGACGATCACTTCATCGTCGGCGTCCGCCCCTATGCCCAGCCCCTGCAGGGCCAGGTCCAGGGCGACGGTACCGTTGGCGACGGCGATGGCGTACTCGCAATCGGAAAATCGCCGAAATTCACGTTCGAAATCGCGGCATTCACTGCCGGTCCAGTAATTGACTCGATTGGAGAGCAGCACGCGGGACACGGCATCGGCCTCATCCTGGGAAAAGGCAGGCCAGGGAGAGAAGGGTCCATTGAGCATTAGGATCTTCCTTGGATAGAGGTCAAATCGAGACGCAGAACGTTCGAGCCCTCGGCTGGCGGGTCTGCAATGCTGTCGTCGCCCTGGGTGGGCGTCATCGGCCGTGCCGGCACGCCGGCAACTACCAGATGGCCATCGATATCCGAAACCACCGCCGCACCGGCACCCACCGTCACCCCTTCACCGATGGTCACGCCTTGGCGCACCACGGCGCCTGCCCCTATCCAACTGGTGCGGCGAATTTCCACATCGCCCGCCACGTTGGCCCCAGGAGCGACATGGACACAGGCCTCCAGACGACAGTCGTGATCCACGGTGGCGGCCGAGTTGATGATCGTGCCCATTCCCAGCTCGGCAAAGGCGTTGACCACCGCACCGGCCATGACCACGCTACCTGCCCCAAGCTGTGCGAGGGGGCTGACCGTCGCTCGCGGGTGAACCAGCGAGACCACCCTGGCACCATGATTCAGCAGCGCATCGAGCTTGGCTTCGCGTATGCCATTGTGGCCAATCGCCACGACCACCCCGTCGAAGTGAGGTAGATCGTGCAGCAGCATGGCCAAGGTGCCCCTCACGTCCCAATGCTCGAGACGAGTCCTGCGCGGCCAAACATCGTCGTAAAAGGTAATGTCCTGCCAGCCGGCATGAATGGCGATGTCCGCCACCACCTTGCCGTGACCGCTGGCACCGAGAATGGCAAGGCGTCCGCGATTACTCATGATGACCTCCACGAAAGCGCGGCATGGCGACGTCCCCGTCGTGAGCGATGCCTTCGCGGACCAGCACCTTCTTGACGGTGAGCAGCACAATTCGCATGTCGAGCCACAGCGAGCGGTTATCGACGTACCACACATCCAGTTCGAATTTCTGTTCCCAGGAGAGCGCGTTGCGACCGTTCACCTGTGCCCAGCCGGTCACCCCGGGGCGCACCTCATGGCGGCGGGCCTGACGCGGGCTATAGAGCGGCAGGTACTCCATCAACAAGGGACGTGGGCCGACCAGACTCATGTCGCCCTTGAGCACGTTCCACAGCTCGGGAAGTTCATCGAGGCTGCTGGCGCGCAACCGCTGGCCCAGCGGGGTCAGCCGCGCTGCATCGGGGAGCGGGTTGCCGGCGCGATCGACGGCATCGAGCATGGTGCGAAACTTGATCATCTCGAAGGGTTGTCCGTGCCGGCCGGGGCGGGTCTGGCGAAAGAGAATCGGAGAACCCAGTTTCAGCCGTATGAGCAAGGCCACCACGAGCATCAGCGGCGCAAGCAGGACCAGGGCCAGCAGTGCGGCCACGATATCGAACAGTCGTTTCATCATTTCTCTTCCATGACGTCATTCATGATGCCGGCCAGGCGTCCGGCCAGAATCCGGTAGTCGTAGACGGCTTCCATGTGCGCCCGTCCCGACCTCCCCATGCGGGCGCGTTCCTCGGGCGGTAGCGCCACCAACCGTTTGATCCCTTCGGCGAGAAGCAGCGGGTCTTCGGGTGCCACCGTGATGCCGGCACCGGCCTCGGCAACCGGGTCGTTCACTGCCGCCGAGGCGATGATCACAGGGCGCGAGGCGGCCATGTAATCGAACAGCTTGTTCATGCTGATACCGAAGCGATAAAGCTCGGGAAGATCACGTACGGTGATGACGAAGGCGTCGGCCTCGCGCGCCAGCGCCGGTATCTCGCGTTTGGGTACCGGGGGCTCGAAGCGTACCCAGCGCCCATCGAGGCCGAGAGTGCCGGCTTGCCGTTCAAGAGAATCCTTCGCGGGACCGTCACCGATCAGACGCAGCTGAACCGGAACCGGCCCGTCGCCGGCGTCGCGCCTGACGATCGCCATCGCCTCCAGCAGGTCGGAAAGACCGTTGGCCTCCCCGTGGCTGCCGAAGTACATCAGCGTCAAGGGCATGCCGCGCGGCCTCGACGGCGCTGGCCCGGGGTCGGGAAACTCGGCCAGATCGACTCCGTTGGAAAGCCACTCGACCCGCGCCTCGGGAACACCCAGCGGGGCGATGTAGTCCACGGCTCGAGGCAGCAAGGTCAACACGCGTCGGGCCCGGCGATAAAGAAATGTCTCCAGTACCCGTAGCGCTCGGGTCACCACGGCGCCCTCTCGCAGACGTCCCATATCGATCAAGGTCTGGGGCCAGAGGTCACGCACTTCGAAAACGAAGGGCACGCGATGGCGGCGTGCCAGCCACCATCCCGCCAAGGCCGCGAACGGGTGGACGCTGGAACCGATGATCAGGTCGGGGCGCTCCAGCCCGGCCAGGCGCGACGGACGTATCGCCTGCCAGGCATACTCCAGCATGTTCTTCATTCGCCCCCCGCCGTTACCGCGGTAGCTCGAGGTGCGTAGCCAGAGGAAGCGCACGTCATCGCACACCTCCTGTCGCCACCCCTCGCCCTGCTCGAGCCGCTGCTCACCGCTGGGGTGATCGACGCTCGAGGCGATCAGGGTGGCGTGCCAACCGTGGGCGTGCAGATGTCGGGCCAACTGATAATGGCGGGCTCCGCCGGCCGCATCGGGATGCTTGGCGTAGTGATTCAGTATCCAGACGTGTTTCATGCCTTCCTCGATCAGCGACGCAGGGTGCGATAAGTAGCCAGCAGCTTGCGCTCCTCCTGCTGCCAGTTGTAACGCTCGACCACGGCCCGCTGGCCGTTGCGACCCATCTCCCGGGCGCGCTCGGGATGGGTGACGATGAAATCGATGGCACCGGCAATGGCCGCAGGATCGAGAGGATCGACGCAGATTCCACAGTCGCTGCCCTCGACGATCTCGCGCCACAGCGGAAAGTCCGAGGCGATCACCGGCAGGCCGGCGCTCATGTACTCGAACATCTTCACCGGCAAGGCATCGAGGTAGTTGATGATCGGGTGCAGCGTGACGAGGCCGGCGATGGAACTGGCCATCACCTGCCGCACGCCGTTTCGGTCGAGATAGCCGTGGGCCTCGACCCGTGCCCAGCCGGCATAGGTCATCACTTCCTGCTCGAGGGAGAGCTGGTTGAAGTCACCGGCGAGCTGCAGCCGGCACTCCTGACCGACGTTCTCCATGGCCCGTACGATTTCGCGAATGCCGCGAATGTCCGCAATGCCGCCGACATAGCAGACTGCCGGCGACTCACCCACGGCAGCCGTCATGCGCGCATCGGGCGCACCGTCGAGCTCGCCCAGCATGGGGAAGTTGTTGACGTCCACGACCTGCGGATGGAACTCACTGAAGCGGTCGCGAATATACGGCGTCGCCGCCACCACGGCGTCGAAATGGCGGCAAACGCGGCGCTGGTAGGCGTCGACGCCGCGCGACAGTACCTGGCGTGAAAACTTGCCCAGATAGTGCTTGGCCAACATCTGGCGCGGCAGGTCTTCGTGGGCGTCGTAGATCACCTGCTTGCCTAGTCGCTTGAGACGGCGGCCTACGGGCATCAGCTCGGGGTCGTGGAGATGATAGATATCGGCATCCAACCGCCTGGCCTGCTCAAAGACCCGATTCGTGGTCTTCAGCACGCGGTTGAGACGGCCAGGCAGACGACCGACGTCGATGATGGTTACCCCATCCCGCTGCTCGTCGCCTTCGCCGTCGGCCACCACCAGGGTGACCGGGTAGCCATCGGCCGCCAGGGAGCGGCACTGCTTGTGATAGATGCGGGTATCAAAGCGCGGATGGGCTGAGGTCAGGTGTACCACTTTCATTGTCATTGCGTCCTTGTTGATCCCTTGCAGCCTTACGCTGCCTCGATTCGTCATGGCCGTCCTGCTGCAGTCGCGAGGCGACCAAGGCGTTGGCGAACGCCCCCCACCCCAGCGCCGGCAGTGGCCAGAACACCGGCTTGGCCAGCACGATCAGCAGCAGGCAAACGAAATTGATGGAAAAGGCGAATACCCAGCGCCCGGACCAATCGCCAGCGGATAGCAGACGGAGGGCGGCACCAAGAAAGGCAGTGGCCGTAAGGCCGAGATAGAGCAGGAAGCCCAGCAACCCGAAGTTGACCCAGGCCGACAACATGCTGTGCGCATACCCCCCGGTCATGTCCGCGGAGGTGATGTGGCCGCCAAAGCGACCCAGCAGCGGGTTGGCCGTGATTTGCTCCACGGCACGCTGACCCAGGTTCTGGCGCGCCAGCCATGAGCTCGTGCCCGACAGGTCGAGGATCTGCAGCTGCCGACTGCTGGCCAGTGCCTCGAACTGACTGACCACCAGAGCGATCAAGGCAGCGGCAACTGCCAGCAAGGTCAGCATGTATTTCACGCTCATGCCCGCCCACAGCAGCAACAGCAGCAGCGAGAGGGAAAGGAAGGCGTACAGCTCGGAGCGTGCTCCCAGCACGAACATGACAAAGGCCCCGAGCACGATCAAGCCGGCCCGCACCAGGGCCCGTTCACTGATCGCAATCAGAAAGACCAGCAATACCAGCGCGCTGCGTGCGTATCCCTGATAGGTGGAAACGTTCTCCCCGCCGTCCGCCTCCAGCATGCGCCGGGCGAAGAACATCCACTGCCCGGTGGTCGCAACATGGATCAGCAGGTACCCGGCGATCAGCCCGAAGGCGACCCAGAAGGCTCGCGACAGCCGCGGTGAATCCATCGGCAGGCGATAGCCCATTACGAACAGCACCAGCCACAGCACCAGCGTCTCGACGGTCTGGATCATTGCCGCCCGCATCACACCACCCCCCACAAGACCGTAATTGACCACGGCCCACAGCAGGACATAGGCGAAGAAGGCGAAGGTCAGCAGCGCATAGCCGCGGCTGGCACTCAGCAGCAGGTGGAGCTGGGAGGGCAGCAGCGCGCAGTAAACGATGAACATCATCACCGAAACCACGCCGAACAGACCGCCCAGAAAGGCCGGGATCATCCCCATCGCCACCAGGGTGTGATAGAGAATGAAACCGGGGAACAGCACGAAGAAACCGACGGCCGAAGCGCGCTCGGTCAATACAGTGCCAGACAGAATCATGGATAGACTTCCCGGCTCGCTCAATCCGCCAGCACGCGCTCGTAGAGCTCACGCTGCGCCGATGTGGTCAGCTCCGAGTTGTGCCAGAGCAAGGTGAAGGTGCCGCCCATGGCGCGACAGCGGGCCTTGAGCAGACTGAAGCATTCGAATGCCGCCTCTCCCGTGCCGAGCCCTTGATAAAGCGGCGAGATCACCGAAGCCTCCATGGCGATCAGCGGTCGAATACGCAGGGCCAGCGCTTCCCCCTTGACCGGATCGAAGGCCGGATACTCGAAGCAGGTGCCACAGCGAAAGCCGGGCGCTTCGGCATAGCCCAGCGTGGTGTCGTAATCGAGGCCGGCCTGCTCGTAACCCTGAAGCGTCAGCGGCATCTGCCAGCGCAGGTAGTGCATGCGCCCACCCCACTGCTCCTGCTCGATACCCTCTTCGGCACAAACCCGGCGAAGGCGCTCGGCCTCGTTGGCCAGCTCCTTGGGATTACGAAAGGTGTGATAACTGGGGTGCAGACCGACTTCATGGCCGCGCTCGTGAATACGCCGCATGAGATCACGCAACGCCGGATGCTCCGGCTCGTAGTCGGCATCCTTGCGCGGATCGGTGCGTCCGCAGATGAAATAGAAGGCGCTGGTCAGGCCGTGACGTTCGGAGACGTCCATGAGCCAGTCGAAGGTGTTGAGCGGGTCCCACCGGTGCAGGCGGCGCCGGGTACGCAGACGCACCCAGGGAGCCACCAGCAGCGCCTGCGGGCGCCGGTTGCGCAGCACGTCGCCGAGCATCACCTTGGCCAGTCGCACATCCCGGGCGAAGCCGTAGCGGCTCGGACGGTCCACGTCGTGGGTGGGGCGCTGCCGGAACTGGTGCTGACGCAAACTCACCTTGGGCCACTGGCAGCGAATGACCTGACCCAGCACTGCCAGCCACTCATCGACCACCGGGCGATCCAAGTATCCGTGGCGTCCGGCATGGGAGGCGCTGGCAGGGAAACGACAGTGGCGATCGAGCGTTTGGGCATCGACCTCCTCCTGGCGCGACAGCATCCAGAACGTCATGCCGAGGATGTCGTAGTGGATCGTCAGGCCACCCGTCATCGGCTCGACCAAAGGCCGAGGGAGGCTGGCAGCTCCGGGGGCAGGCAGCGCCATTCCCAGCGGCGCGCTGAACCCTTCGGCGGCGGCATCCCACTGGGTGTGAGGCAGCTCTATCCCGCTCAGATAGAAACCGGGTTGCAGGCGATCGAACAAGATGTGACCGGGTGCCTCGGCATGCCGCAGATAGAGTCGCTCGGGACCGTCGCGCTCCAGCCGCAGCGGGAGCCCGAATCGCTCCAGCAGAACCTGTTCCAGCCAGGCCAGCACGGGTTCGCTGGCCGCGGCCTCCAGTTCATGGGACGGCTGGAGAGATGGGGCATGCAGCGTAGCCTCGAGCCCCGCCTGGGAATTCCGTTCGTAGAGTGCGGTCATCTCGTTCACTTGGCTTCCCTCTTCATCATTGTGCGAGCCGTGACATATGCCTCACGGGCCAACTGACGGATCCCTCGTCGACTGATCGAGTAGTGGCACACGAGTCGTCCGCCCCATGCCTCCTTCATTTCCGCCACCGGTGCGATGTTGGCACCGATGAAATCGAACACGCTGCAGCCCTGCCCAGCGAAGTAGTCCAACGCCTCCTCGGCGACCAGGTTGTTGACGCCGTCCTTCATCGCCTCGGTCTTCATTCCTGCCGACCAGGCCAGGGCGTGCCCCCCCGCCGCGTAAAGGCAGACGCGGGTACCCATCGCTTCGCCCGCGGCGTTGAAAGCGAGGAAGCAGACGAAATGCTCCGGCCCCATCAGTTCGCCCAGGCGCTTAAGTTCGGCGGCGTCGAGGCGATAATCGAAGCCCTTGCGCGCTTCCGGACCCGCCAGGCAAGCGGCGACCGCGGCATAGTCCTGGGAGACTTCACAGCGGTAGCCAAGCCGGCGACACTTGCGCGCCTTCTTGCGCGCGTTGGGATCGATGGAGTCTTCGCGTGTGGCAATATCGAGGTGGTAGGTGTAACGCGGGCGCGCCGACATGTTGGCCCACTCGAACGGACGGACGTCATCCGCCACCGAGGAAAGACTCAGGCTGCCGCCGAAATCGCACTCCTGCAGGTGCTCCGCCAGTGCGGTCAATGCCAGCCGCTTGCGCCGGTTGCGCGAGGCAGGCCGTTCGCTCGCGCATTGAAAGTCGATGGGCAGATGGGGGTTGCGTGGGGGGGTCACCAAGCGGCCCTGCCGGTTGCGATACAGCACCGTCTCGAGTCGCCAGGCATCCCCCTTCTCGGGTGTCAGCACTAGCGGCTCGGCGGTCAGCGACCAGCGCTGCTCGTTGAACTGAATCCATCCAGGATGAAACAAGGGATCGATGATCATGTACGGCTTTCCTTTCCGTCTCCGGCTCTAATGCCCTATCTCGAGCGGTGCGCCAGCTGGCGGTACTTCGCGATAGTCCTGGTCGAAATCGCAGACCAGGTAGAAGCGCTTCTCGCCCGTGGCCTCGTCGCTGTAGCTCTCGACGATACGAAACCCGAGGCGCAGGCTGGGCTTTAGAGAGGCGATATTGTCGGCAGTGATACGCGCGGAGTAGCCACGCACCCCGTGATCGCGAAAATGGAGGATGGCGCTGCGCCGCAGCTCGGTGGCCAGGCCGCGGCCCCGGTGAGCCGGGTGCACGCCACTGAAGCTCGAGTGCACTCTGCCCTCGGCCAAGTCTCGAGGGGTGAAGCCATAGAAGGCAGCCCCCACCACGTGGCCTTCGATATCCAGCGCCACCACGCCCAGCCGACCGCCTGCCAGGCGATAGAGACAGCGCCGTGGGAGATCGAGCGGCTTGCCGTCATGCAGCTCGGCATACAGGGCTAGAGCCCCTGCCAGATGCATGCGCTTCATGCCGCACAGTCGATAGGCCCCATGGCAGCGCAGCGGAACGGCTTTGAAATGGCGGACCTGCACGAGGTTTCGCACAATGAGCGACACCGATGCCAAGCCCACTCGCAGGTATCTAGCCAGCGTAGAAAATGTCATGGCTCAGCCAAACCTCTCGAGGAACATCTGGGCCGCCACGCCGTTGTGGGAATACCCTTCCGAGCGCAGACGCTCGAAGGTATCTGCCGGGAAACGCCCCGTGGAGGCCAGGGTGTTCCCCTGGGCCAGCCCAGGCATCACACGCTTGAGCATTCGCTTCATACGCATCCCAGGGCCCCGGCGGAAGACGTCCAAGCGGCTCAGCCGGGCCCGCAGGCTCTGTCGCGACTGGTGTGCGGCATTGCCCAGCGGCGCCTTGTGGCCGCTGACCTCGGCAAAGAGATTCTCGACGAAGGTGACGTAACCGGAGCGCTGCTCGAGCCAATGGCGCGGCACCGATTGCCAGAAGGTCATGAAGTCGTGGTCGTAAAGAGGCATCCACCAGTCGTGGCCATAGAATTCGAAACAGCGCACGGAGTTGACGATGAACTTGGCCTGCCGCTCCTGCCAGCCGAACAACACGAACTGGCGAATGAACTCGTCGGGATCCAACGCCTCGTCCAGGGAGTAATCCTGGGCCAGGCGGGAGTGCACGCGCTGCTGGAAGAGTGCTTGACCCTCGGCGCTCACGTTCAACGAGAAGTGTCGCTGACGGATCGCCTCGCTAAGCTCGCCCACTTCCATCAGCCGGCCCGAGCGCTTGGCCTCGAACACGCTCGAAAGGAGAAAGCCCGTGACGCAGCAGTGGCCGGGGACGAACAGCGAACCCGGTTCCACCTTGCCCTGCTCGGTCAGCAGCTTGACGGCCAACCAGTCCTGCATGTTGGCAATGCTGTTCCAGCCTGAAGCCCACTGCTGATAATTCCAGTACTCCTCGCTGTCGGCTACACCGCTCCACGCCTGCTGGCTGTACTCGACGAACGTCCATGGCAGCCCAAGGCTGTAGGCCACCTCACGGCTCACCTTGGCCTCATGATTGTCGCGATGGCCATAGGCGTAGGTGAGTACACGAGGATACTCACGGCGGGCAAGCAACGTGGCGATCAGCCGCGAGTCGTAGCCGCCGCTGAGCGGCACGACGATGGTGCGACCGTTGGCCACACGGATCATCTGCTCGCAAGCCTCGTCGACGATCTCCTCGAGCCGGATGAGGCGACGGCTATCGTCACGGTCGGACATGCCGTAGTACTGAAAGCTGAAGTAACGCTCCAAGGAGAGCTTTAGGCCCAGGTCGGTATCGTTGACGAACAGCGCCTCACCGGCACGCAGCTGCTTGACCCGACGAAACAGCGTATCGCTGCCTGTCACGTAGCCGGCAAGTTCGAACTCGGCCCGCGCCTCTTCATCGATATGCTCTTCGCCCACCTGCTGACGAACCCAGTCGGCATCGTCGCTGAGAAATACGTTGCCGGCATGGACGCCGTAGAACAACGGGATCGAGCGAATACGGTCGACCGCAGCCACCATGGCATTGTCGGTATGGCGGACGATGGCATAGAAACCGTTGAGATCGCCCATACGCTTGCGCCAGTCATGCACGTCGTCGTTCATGTCCAGCTGCTTTACGCTTCCGCTGGGAGACAGGCGGTGCCCGTTCTGCCAGACAGTGCCGCGCACGAAGCCGCGACAGCCCGAGTATTCACACTCCTGCCAGCGAGGGGAGGTTAAATGACAGTGGATCGAACTCATTTATATGCCTTACGGAACAGAAGGAGATAACGCATTCCCACCAGTGCGGCGCTAAGCAGTAGCGCAGCACCCCATGGCAGCCATGCCGGCTCAAGGAACTCGACGACGATCAGCGGCGCCAGTAGCCCCAGGCCGATCAGCAAGGCCGTAACGGTTGAAAGCGCCAAGGTAAGAAGCCGGTTGCCGGTCAGATAGGCCACCCAGCCCAGAAAGCCGATCCAGCACGCCGCACTGCCAAGCGAGAAGAGCGCCACCGTTAGCAGTAAATCGTCCGCCGCCGCTCCGATGGCGATGGCCGCCACACGCACGACGAGCATGACCGTCTGGAAGATGAGCCCCTGCCCCTGACGCTCGAGCACCGAGAACAGGTGACTCAGCGGTGACGTGACGAACACCAGATAAAGCCAAGGAGCCATCCAGCGAGCGAATTCGCCCGCTTCGCGCCAGCGCTCGCCGAACACCAGGGCGAACAGGTCGGGACCGATGAGAACCAGGACGATAGCCGGCGGCATGGCGACTTGCGCCAGCACGGCATGAACCTTGGCGACAAGCGCGCCCAGCTCGCCACGTCGATGTGCCTCGGCGGCGCTGGCGAAGAACACCTTGCCCACGGCCTCGCCGATCAGCGCCATGGGCATCGCCAATACACGATGGGCCAGGGCGTAGAGCCCCGCTGCCAGCGGACTGAACAACGCCGCAAACAGCAACGGTGGCAGCTGTTTACCCAGCGTGTTGAACAGCCCCGACCAGGTGGAGAAGAGCGGGAACTTGCGATAGCGCCGTGCCGCCGACCACATCCCGACCGGGCCGATGCGGTGTTCCTTGATGGCACGCAGCGCCGGCCTTGCGAGGGTCAGCGTTCCAGCGCCTTGCCCGGCGGCATGGCCGAGCAGCAGCCCGCCGGCTCCGATGGGACTAGCCGCGAGCTGAATGAACAACAGCGCCAGGGACTGCTTTATCCGGGTAGCTGCAATGGTCGAGAACGCCCGGGTGCGCACCGCCCAATGGGTAACGGCCTGGTAGGTACCGGCAAAGGCCACGCCGAGCGGCAATAGCCACAGCCATGGGGTCAAGGCAGGCACCCCCAGCAGCTCGGCAAGCCCCCTGCCCCCCAGCCCTACCAACAACAATGCGCCCAGCGTGGTCAGCGATACCAGCAGCAGGCTGAGAGCCAGCACCTCCGCCGCCTCCCGCTGCGTTTCCGGCAGCGGAATCGCCAGCTGATAACGACCGCTGGCCACGACGGTGAACAGCGCCAGCAGCCCGCCGTATACGGCCAGCAGGCCGAAGTCTTCCGGGCCGTAGAGCCGGGTCAGCAGCGGCGCGGCGAGAAGGGTCAGCAGCTGCGCCCCTGCCGTCCCCCCCACCAACACGCTGACACCGCGGGCGAAGGCTTGAGTCGGCAGGAGCTTCCTTGCCGGTATGACGAGCCGATTTAGCACTGGATATCTCCCTGACCGGCGGCTCAGACCACCGCCTCGCCCAGTGCCGTAACGATCCGCTCCTGATCCTCGGCGCTGAGATAGGGATGCATGGGCAGACTCACCACCCGCCGCGACGCCAGATTGCCGATCGGCAGATCCACACTCGGATCGGCCACGGCAGGCTGCTTGTTGAGCGGAATCGGATAGTGCACGGCGGTGGGAATGCCCGCCTCGGCCAACCGCGCCATCACCACTTCACGGTCGTCGACCTCCACCGTGTACTGGGCGTAGGCACTGGTGTTGTGAGGCTCGACGTAGGGCGACGTAAAGCCATGGGCGCGTAGCAGGCGGCCATAACGCTCGGCCACTTTCTCACGCAGCAGCAGCTCTTCGTCGAGGATGTCGAGCTTGGGCAGCAGAATGGCAGCCTGCAGCGTATCCAGGCGGCTGTTGACACCAATCCTGACGTGGTAATAGCGACGCCCCTGACCGTGTCGTGCAATCTGGCGAAGCACCGTGGCCAGTTCGTCATCGTCGGTGAACAGAGCGCCACCGTCGCCGTAGCAGCCCAGCGGCTTGCTGGGGAAGAAGGACGTCGTGGCGATGCTGGACAGGCCGCAGGAGCGACGACCGCGGTAGGTGGCACCGAAGCTCTGAGCCCCATCCTCGATCACCGGAATGCCATGCCGTGCCGCGATGGCATTGATGGCATCCATGTCGGCGCACTGGCCGTACAGCGATACCGGGATGATGGCGCGGGTTCGCGGCGTGATCGCCGCCTCGAGCTTGTCGGGGTCGAGCAGGTACGTGCGCGGGTCGATATCCACGTAAACGGGGCGTGCGCCAAGCAGCGCCACCGTCTCGGCGGTTGCAATGTAAGTGAAACCGGGGGTGATCACCTCATCGCCGGGGGCGATACCCAGTGCCATCTGCGCAATCTGCAGGGCATCGGTGCCATTGGCGCAGGTGATGCAGTGCCGAACGCCGACATACTCCGCCAACCGCGCCTCGAGCTCATCGACCTCCGGGCCGAGAATATACTTGCCGTGCTCGAGGACACTGCGGATGCCGGCATTGATGCGCTCACGGATGCGCACCTGCTGGGCCTTGAGGTCGATAAATTCCATGCGGCCGTCGTCCTTCACGGATGGGGTGGAATCTTGCTGCGCCGGCAGGCAACTGAGGGTGCCGCCTTCGAGTCGATAGCGATCGCCGGTGTGCGGGCAGGTCACTTCGCCCTCGCCCTCGAGCGGCAGGTCGAGACGCTCGCCGTGACGGCTCATCCATCCCTGTTGGCGGGCGGGAACCCCCATCATCAGGGCGAAGTCGGGTACATCCCGGTTGATGACCGCCCCAGCCCCGATGAAGGCGTAGCGGCCTATGGTGACGCCGCAGACGATGGTGCAATTGGCACCCAGGGTCGCCCCTTCCCGCACCAGCGTGCTGCGGTACTCATCTTTGCGCTCCACCAGCGAACGCGGGTTGTAGACGTTGGTGAAAACCATGCTGGGCCCACAGAAAACACCGTTTTCCAGGGTGACGTTGTCGTAGACCGAGACGTTGTTCTGTACCTTGCAGCGATCGCCGATGACGACCCGGTTGCCGACGAAGACGTTCTGCCCCAACGAGACGCCGCGACCGATGCGGGCACCGCCGCAAACGTGCACGAAATGCCAGACGCGAGAGGACTCGCCGATCTGGGCGCCGGGGTCGACAATGGCACTTGGGTGAATCTGCACCCCGTGATGAAGGCTATCTTGCGCTTGAGTCTGCATCTCGCACCTCACATCAGATGCCGCTTGAGGCAAGGGTGCGCCTCCTGGCGTTCCGGAAACTCCAGAGAGGCATTGCGAATGGTGTCGACGGTCTCGATGCAGTGACGGGCACTGTCGAGTCCGAAGCCGCGGCCGGCCAGAATCTCCTGGTAGGAGACAGTGTGCAGGTCGGTGAAGCCGCCCGAGAACTCGATCTCTCGTCCCTCGCACAGAATCGAGCGATAGGTGCGCTGCTCGCCCTGGACGCTGCTCGGCAGGTCATTGCTGTCGATCGACAGAAACCAGCGGACCCGCGCCTTGTTGTACTCCAGGTAGCCGGCGGCACGCTGGTCGTCCAGGTAGTGCACCACGTTGCGCTCGAGATCGCCGAACACGTAGTGCAGCATGTCGAAGAAGTGCACGCCGATGTTGGTCGCCACGCCGAAGGACTTGCGCGGGTCGCCCTTCCAGCTCTCGTGATACCACTTGCCGCGTGAAGTGATATAGGTGAGCTCGACGTCGTACTTGTCGTCACGGGGAGTGCTGGCGACCCGCTCCTTGAGCTCCAGGATGGCCGGATGGTGGCGCAGCTGCAGGATGTTGTAGACGCGTCGACCGGTCTCCTTCTCCACCTTCTCCAGCTCGTCGAGCAAGGCCGGCGTGGGCACCAGGGGCTTCTCGCAAATAACATTGCAGCCAAGACGCAAACCGGCGGCAATGTGCGCGTGGTGCAAATGGTTGGGCGAGCAAACCGAAACATAGTCGAGTGCCGTGTAGGGGTCGCGCTTGCGCTGCCAGGCACTTTCGATGAAGCGTTCGAATTCGGTAAAGAACTCGCTCTCCGGGGAGATCGAATCGATGATGCCCACCGAATCGTTGATATCGTAGGCCATGGCGAGGTGATTGCCGGTCTCCTTGATGGCCTTCATGTGACGGGGCGCGATGTAACCGGAGGCGCCGATCAAAGCAAAGTATTTCATGGCGTTTACCTGTTCGTTGGACATGGTGTCAGGCCTTTATGACGCGCTCGTCGGTCATGCCGCGGTAGATGCCACGGGTGTCGACGATCAGCCGAGCGTGGGCGCGAATCATGTCGTAGTCGAAGCGGTCGTGATCGGTGGCGAGTATCACGGCGTCATACTCGGCCAGGGCGGCAGGCGAAAGCGGGACGCTCTCGAGATCGAAGTGGTGCTCACGCATCGTCGGAAAGGCAGGCACGTGAGGATCGCTGTAAGCGACCTCGGCACCGCGGTCGCGAATACGCTCCATGATATGGACCGACGGCGACTCTCGCATGTCGTCGACATTCTTCTTGTAGGCGATGCCGAGCACCAGAATGCGGCTGCCGTTAAGCGCCTGGCCGCGGTGGTTGAGCCCTTCGACCAGCTTGCTCACGACGTAGTCGGGCATGGCCTGGTTGATCTCGCCGGAGAGTTCGATGAAACGGGTATGCAGACCGTACTCGCGGGCCTTCCATGTCAGGTAGAAGGGGTCGATGGGGATGCAATGCCCCCCCAGCCCCGGCCCCGGATAGTAAGGCGTGAAACCGAACGGCTTGGTGGCGGCCGCGTCGACCACCTCGAAGATGTCGATACCCATGCGGTCGGCAACGATCTTCATCTCGTTGACCAGGCCGATGTTCACCGCACGATGGATGTTCTCGAGCAGCTTGGTCATCTCGGCGGCACGGGTCGAACTGAGCGGTACCACCTGATCGATGGCCGGACGATAGAGCGCCACACCGGCTTCGCGACATGCCGGGGTATGCCCACCGACTACCTTTGGGATGGTGCGGGTTTCGAAGTCCGGATTACCTGGATCTTCCCGCTCCGGGGAGTAAATCAGGAACAGCTCTTCGCCGACCTCCAAGCCCCCTTCCTCAACGCGGGGCAACAGCTCTTCTTCCGTCGTTCCGGGATAGGTGGTGCTTTCCAGCGAGATGATCTGGCCTTCTCGCAGGTAGGGCTTGAGCGCATCGACCGTATCGATGACGAAGCTGATGTCGGGCTCACGGTACTTGTTGAGCGGCGTGGGCACGCACAGGATCAAGGCGTCTACCTCACTGGCTCGGGCGAAGTCGGCGGTGGCTTCGAACCCGGCATCCCTGGCCTTGGCAATACGTTCGCAGGAAATATGCTCGATATAGCTGCGTCCGGCATTGAGCTTGTCCACCTTGCCCGCATCGATGTCGATCCCCAGTACGCGGTAGCCGATCTCGCTGTAGCGCAGCATCAGGGGCAGCCCCACATAGCCGAGCCCGACGATCCCGATCACGGCTTCCTTGCGCTCGAGCCGGCCAATCAGACGATCTTTGATAGTGGTCATGACGCTTCCATGGTTTTCGAGTGGTAGTGATCGGCGCTCGAGCCGGCCGCGCGTACGCTGCGACACCACGGCCTCACGCCAGGGAGTGGCCCTGCATTGCGGGCCTGGACATAAACTCGTACGCAATCAGCGTTCAGTTCTGGGTGGTCTTGTAGGCATAGTGGTAGTAGCCATAGCCGTAGCTGGTGGCAGCCTTGCGCTCGATGGCATTGAGAATGCCGCCCTTGACCTTGATGCCGCCGCTTTCGAGGCGCCGCACGGCGACATCGATTTCACGCGGTGGGTTGAGAGCGAAGCGCGCCACCATCAGCGTGGTGCCACACTGGTGGCCGATGATGGCGGCATCGGTCACGGCCAGGATGGGCGGGGTATCGACGATCACCAGATCGAAACGCTCACTCAGCGCGTCCAACAGCGCGGCGAAGCGATCGCTCATCAGCAGTTCCGCCGGGTTGGGCGGTGCCTTGCCGCGGGCCACGTAGCTCAGCCCATTGATCGGCGACTGACGAATCACATCATCGAGCGCTGCCTTGTTGGCCAGCACTTCGGAAAGGCCACCTTTGCTGTCGTCGTTGAAGGCGGTGTGCACATGCCCCTTGCGCATGTCCGCATCGAGCACCAGGACGCGCTGGCCACCCTGAGCCACCACGGCTCCGAGGTTGACGCTTATGAAGCTCTTGCCGATATTGGGGCTCGGTCCGGTGATCATGATGCGGTTGTTACCGGCTTCGAGCATGGCGAAATGCAATGAAGTACGCAGGCCGCGCAGCGCCTCGATGGCCGTATCGTCAGGTGCATTCTGCGCCAACACGCCACAGGCCACGTCACGCCCATGGCGCCGGTTGCGCCGCTTGACGCGCCGCACCAGTTTTTGCTGATCGTCGGAGAGAGGCACGGTGGCATAGACCGGCAGCCCCAGGTCCTCGAGCTGCTCGGCGCTCTCCACACCGCGATTGAAAATGCTGCGAACGATGACGAAAGCCACCACCAGGAAGCCCCCGACCAGAGTGATCATCACCACCGTGACCGGCTTACGCGGCTCCACCGGCCCCGGCTGAGCCACGGCATCGTCGAGAATGCGCACGTTGCCCACAGTACTCGCCTTGGTGATGCCCATTTCCTGGATCTTGTTGAGCAGCTGGACGTAGACCTGCTGGGTCACCTCGACGTCACGCGACATGCGCAGGATCTGCTGCTGGGTTTCAGGCAAATCCTGAATACGCTCGTTGAGCCGCTCCCGATCGCGCTCGAGGTTGTTGCGCTTTTCCATCATGGCGGCGTACAGCGGATGCGAAGCGTTGTAGCGACGGCTCAGCTCGGCCTGCTCCATCTCCAGTTCGCTGAGACGAGCATCGATGTCCACCGCACGATCCAGCACCGAGCGCGTCTCGATACTGAGATCGACACTCTCGTGCGCCATACGGAAGGAGTTCAGCGCATCCTCGGCAGAGGCCAGATCGGTGCGCACCAAAGGCACCTGCTCTTCGAGAAATACCAGGCTCTGCTCGGCCTCGGCGCTGTGCCGCTCGACGTTCTGCGTCAGGTAGATCTGGGCGATGACGCTCAAGGTACGCTGGGCGCGCCGCGGATCTTCATCCAGCAGCGTCATACTGAACACGCCACTGTCGCGACCGCGCTGGGTCACGCTGAAGCGAGCGCGCAACTGGTTGATGGCGGCGAGACGCGTGCGACGCACCACGGTGAACTCGGCGCCTTCCCCGGCCGAAAGCTCTGCTACACGCAGCTCGATGGCACCGTCTGCGAATGCCTCAGTCACGCCGACCTGACCCTCACCGAGCAAGGTGTCGCCGTGATACAGCCGGTAGCTATCCTCCTGGCCGGCCACCAGCAACAAGGCTCGCCCCAGCCAGTCGTGATCGACCCGCAGCTCACCCACGTTGAGATATTCACCGGCCCATACGCTACGGCGAACGAACTCAGGCCGCTCCATTCCACGACGGACCAAGAAATCCCCGACGAAGGGAAACCGGGTGGGGATCACGGAGATATCGAGCCGCTCCTGGTCCACCGCCTGCCCAAGCACCATGCGCGAGCGCAGGATTTCCAGCTCGGCGTCGGTCTTGGGCTCATCGCCAAGAAGGGAGCGCACTTCAGACAGCGGGTTACTCAGCCCGGTCTTGCCCTCAACCTGAACGAGGGCATCGGCACGATAGATCGGCGTTGCCAGCTGCACATGAACCACGGCCGCTACGGCAAAGATCGCCGTGACCAACATGATCAGCCACTTGTTGTCCAGCAGAACGCCGACCAGCCTGCCCAGATCGATATCGTCATGCCCCGGGCGCGAACCCGTCTTGGTCTCTCTCACCATCGATACAGTTCCTGGAGTGAAAAGGTAAAACGTTGGCGTCAGCTTCGTGAGCTGCCCAGCCTGGCCTGCCACAGACGAGCCGCTTCGGTCAGCTGACGATGTACGTGTACAAAGACCTCTTCGTCCCTGCGATAAGGGTCGGCAATGTCCTCTCCCTCGCCTTCCCGGCTCGGCAGCCAACGGCCAAAGCGCATTGTCTTGCCCGTGGCAAAGGGGAAGCGCTCGGCGATGGCCAGGCGCTGTCCCTCGCTCATGACCAGAATCAGGTCGGCCTCCCTCACCATTCCGGCATCGAGCTGACGAGCCCGGTGGGCGGAGAGATCGAGGCCATCGGCGGCTGCCAGCCGCGCCGCGGTAGGCTCGGCACCATGGTCGACGAGAGCCCCCAATCCGGCCGATGAAATACAATGGCCAGGAAGCAACTGCTTCAGCAGGGCTTCGCCTACCGGGCTGCGACAGATATTGCCGGTGCACACCACGAGTATTTGCTGGAACATCCTTCCCTCCTACTCGCCGATCCGTTCCAGCTCACGCCCGGTACGGGTGGTCTGGTAAATGCCGCTGACCGTAGGCAGTAGCTGACGCACCACCCGGTTCCAGCGCCCCAGCGGGGTGGTGGTGACGTAGATCACATCGGTAGGTTCAAGGGCGAACTCAGCGCCCAGCATCAAGGCGGTCGCGTTGCGGGCATCGAGCTGATAGACGGTGGCCAGCTTGTCGCTCTCTATCGGTGCACGACGAATGACGAAGATGCCCGAGGCGTTGGCGTTGCCCTCGTTGATACCGCCGGCCTGAGAGAGTGCATCTGTCAGCGTCAGCTGGCTCGTGCCGATAGGCAGGCTACGCGGCTCGCGCACCTCTCCCATCACATAGACTTTCTGGTCGCTGTTGTCCGGCACATGCAGCACATCGCCATGACGCAACAGCAGGTTCCGATCGAGCCGGCCCCGGTTGAGCATTTCGTGAATCGAAAGGCGGGTTTCCTCACCATCACGGGTCAGCAGAACGTCATGCCAGTTGGCATGCTCTGCCAGCCCACCCGACATGCTGATGGCATCCAGCACGGTGAGCGGCACGTTGCGTATCGGCAGCGGGCCGGGATCGGATACCGCACCGGTCACGTTCACCCGCTGCGAGTTGTACTGGGCCACCCGGACCTCGACCTGAGGCATGGCGACATAGGGCTCGAGGCCGCGGGCAATGACATCGCGCACCTCGCGTACCGTACGTCCCTCGACAGGGATGCGACCGATGAAGGGATAGAAGATGGTGCCGTCACTGTGAACGGTATTACCCGACTCGGCGGCACTGCGCTCCCCGCCCGCCGGGATCGTCAGATCCGGATGACCGTAGACGATGACGCTGAGCACATCCCCCTTGCCGATGTAATAGTCATAGCCATTGATGTCCTGCTGCAGGCTCTCGCTGACCCTGACAACGTCTTCAGCGCCATGGGCATCCTGCTGCTGGGCACGCACCAGCCCGAAGGTGATCGGCTGAATGTCCACCAGTTCATCGATGGGAGCGGAATCGGTCTGATAACCGATATGCCCACCGGGGGCGAAGGCACACCCGCCAAGGAGCACCAGGCTACAGGACAAAAGGGCGCGGCCCGCTCGCGTACGCAAGGAGTAATGTTTCATTGAATGTTCACTCGCATGACCAACATTAACCTGCCCCCTGCCCTGTTATATTTTGAGCAACTTTACAAGTGTCTCTCAGACCAACCACCGACTGTCTCTTATTACAATCACTCGGCGTCTCCGATGAGTGACACATTGAATGACAAAGCGGTTACAATGATCCCAATCCACTCTTTCAACGCCACCCTTACTGTTATGACAATATTGTCGAAGTTTAGCGACAACGCCGACCCACACTGTCGTCAATATCCTACAAGCTGTGTCTTTATTTGCTGACACTAATGCCTCTTACCAAGCCTTAAACCCAATTGAAACTATCTCAACCAAGCACGCTACCGCCCCGAAGTTTGATGGGAACCTTCGAAACCAGACGTAAGTCATTGATATACAAAAATAAAAACAGCATACAGCTTGCGCCGCAATGCGGTGTCAACTCAAGGAGTCAGGATGAGGGGCGGGGTCTTACCATCCATGCAAGACACCACAAGAGCGAGGCTAGAATACCGCTTTTTTTTGGCTTGTCATCCCTGACCGCCCTTTTTATACATTTTTTTACATTGTTACACGAACAGAAAAGGACGCTACTTACCGTCGGCTTTTAATGCCGGAGGGATTGCGTTATTTATTTCGCGCTATATTCTTGATGCCCAGCCCGCCAGGTCTCGCCGGCTAACTTTCATTAAGTCTGTCGAATTGCCTGCACCCGCAGGCAGGCCGGGCAGTCTGTCCCGGTTTATCGACTGGGATGCATTATCCGGCCACCCATCCCGCCGGATGTGACCGGCGCAACAAAGGAGAAACGCCCTATGTCAACAACCAAAATGGCAAGGTCATGTGCCGCCGTACTGGCGGGGGTGGCCTTGCTGGGCCTCACGCCAATGGCGATGGCGCAGCAGGCCCCCTTGCCACAAGGCACTCAAGGGGCTCCTGGCAATTCTGCCAATACACCGGCACCTGATGCCGTCGCCGGCGGTGGGCTTACCACCGGTCGCGGCGCAGCGGGAGAGGCGCCAGGGAATTCCGGCCAGGCACTTGCCGGAGCCGTCAATCGCGGCGCGGCCGGTATCGGAGTCGTCATTGGCGCTACCGGCACAGGCACCGGAACGGGAACCGGCACAGGTACCGGTACCCGCTGATGAACGGTGACAGACGGTGCAGAGAAATTCGTGTGCCGACCCAGGACCGCCTTGCGGCGGTCCTGCTTCGAGGCCTGGCGTGGCTGGGCGTGGTCATCACGCTGGCTGGCTGTGCTCAAGGTGGACAGCTCACTCCCATGGGCGAAACGTTATTCGGCCATCGTCACACGGCGGATGTCAGGGTCCAGGCCGAGGCCCTGCCGTACGCATCGCTGGTGGCGAGAAAGGAGAGCAACCGAGCGCTGCTGATCATGGCGCATCGCACCGGCGCACACGGACAGGATACGTTTTGGCAGGCTGGCGATCGGACGACGCTGCATTTACGCGATGGCATGCCCGCCAGCACATCCGGCTTCGATGCGGTGCTGCTCGGGCGCTGGCACTCATCCAGCGAAGGCCAGGCTCGCTACAGAGTACACGCGCATTGGCAGGACCGTGATGGCCAGGAGTGGCAGGACGAGGCGCTGGCGACGGTGACCTGCGAGCCCCCTGCCCCCGTTGACATGCCTTTGACCCGGCTGACCCTGGAGCGCTGTCTCGAGCGACTCGAGTGGATCGGCAGCAATACGACTACCCGCGGGAAATTCTGGCGAGAGCCGGGAACACCGTGGATCTGGGGGGGTGACATGACGCTCTGGCCGCAAGGTCCACGTCTGCAATGGCAGGTGGCGCGACCCTGGTGGAGCGATGCCGAAGAAACCATAAGCGACGCCGGGCGCACGATGCCGCCCGATGTTGGCTCACTGCCGTGATCAAGAGAACGAGCATGACCCCACGTCACCACGTCCATGCCCATGCCCATGCCCGACGTCGGCACATCACTTGTCTGGCCGCGCTATTGGCACTCTGCTTTCCGCTGCAGATCCTGGCCGATGCCCAAACACACACGTCACCCCACCCTGCGACCCTATCGGAACTGTGGCTCGAGCAGCCGACGCAGCCTGCCGCAGTCGCTTACGCTTATTATTGGCTTGAAGCCCACCGCGAACCTCACCGGCAGCAGGGCCTGCGGCTGATCGAAGAACTGGCAACCCTCAGCAATTGGCATGCCCTGGCCGGAAGAAAGAGCCTTGCGCGAAGCGCACTCGAGTGGCAGCAAACCATCATCGGCTTGCAGGACAAAGCCGGTCGCACGCCGGCACGCGCCGACCTGGCCTCGCTACTCGCCTCTCCGCGACATGACCCCACTCTGGCGTCGCTGGCTGACGCGGGTTACTGCACCGTACCCGACTGGGTCGAAGTCTGGCATTTCGACGGCGTGAGCCGTCAACGCTGGAAACCCGGCCTTGGGTTGAGAGGATTGTTGCGCAGCCTACCCAGCGGACAATGGTCCATGGCGGACGAAGCCTGGGTAATTGCACCCCTGGGCGCCCCTCGCCGTATCGGTGTAGCCGCCTGGAATGCGGGCAATTCCGCTCTCGTGCCGGGCACCCGTATCGTGCTGGCGCTGCCCGGCTCCACTCAGGAAGCCGACTGGGTCAACCGCAACCTGCCCGCCTACCTGGCGACCCGGTTACCGAGCGATACCTGCCAATCGATAACCCTGGCAGGCAGGGAGCCAATGGCCAAGGGGGAAGCTGCTCGATGAAGCGGACTTCCACTTCCCCACTTCGTTTATCGGCCCTCGCCTTTGCTGTCACCTCTTCACTCGCCTGTGCCATGGCCGACACGTCACCGTCTCGCCTGGGCATGGGACAGGGTGACTTTGGCGGCGTAGGGCTGATGCAGACTCCCTCTGCCCGAATGGCGCCATTGGGCGGCTTTGCCTTTTCGCTTTCACGCACCGCGCCTTACCGCCGCTACAACCTCTTCTTTCAACCTACCGACTGGCTCGAAGCCGGCTTTCGCTACGTCGAAGTGGAAAATCGCCAGTATCTTGCCGCCATCGGGGATCGTAACAACCTGGACAAAGGGATCGACCTCAAGCTGCGGCTACGAGAGGAGAGCCGCTTTTGGCCACAGCTTGCGGTTGGCGCGCGCGACATCGGCGGCACCGGCCTGTTCGCCGCCGAATATCTGGTGGCCAGCAAGCGTTGGCATGCTTTCGACGTTTCCCTGGGTATCGGCTGGGGCTACCTGGGAAATCAAGAGGACTTCACCAACCCGCTGAGCCGGCTCGACGATCGCTTCGAGCGACGTTCGGGGTTCACGTCGGGAGGCGACGGCGGCAGCGTGAATCTGGGAAGTCTGTTTAGCGGACGCAGCGCCATGTTCGGCGGGATAGAGTACCAGACCCCCTGGCGCCCACTGGTGCTCCAGATGGAGCTGGAAGGCAACGATTACCAGCGCGAACCCCAGCGCAACCATCAGCAGCAGGACTCACGGGTGAACCTCGGGGCTCGCCTGCGCCTGTCGGACACCATCGAACTCAAGGCCGGCTGGCAGCGCGGCAATACCGCCATGCTCGGCATCAGTTTCAGCACCAACCTTGCCACCGTTTCTCAAGTGAAGCGTGACCCTCCCCCCGTCGGGCTCGGCGAACCGCCTGCCGAACATAGCGATGATTGGAGCGGACTCAGTCGCGAACTGGACGCCAATGCCGGCGTGGGCGTCTATCGCATCTACCAGTCGGGCAACAGCCTTGTCATTGAAGGCGAACCCACGCGCTACCCATCGCTCGCCGAAAGCGAATATCGTGCCGGACGCCTGTTGCACAATCACCTCGACAGTGAGGTGGACACCTTTCGCTTCCACTGGCACGAGCGGGGCATGCCCCTGCGCGAGAGCGTTCACGACCGCCAAGCCATGGCCACTGCAGCCACGTCGAGCGCCCAAGCCAACCGATACCGTCACGGTATCTATGCACATGTCGGCCAACAACCCGCGCCACACAACGTGCTGCATGAGACATCCTCACGTGGGTTCTCTTATAGCCTCGAGCCCCAGCTGGAGCAGAACTTCGGAGGCCCCGACGGCTATCTCTACCGCCTATCGGCCAACCTGGACAGCGAGTACCGGCTGGGCCGCAACGACTGGCTGTCGGCCACGCTGACCTACACGGTAGACGACAACCTGGGGAAGTATCGCTATATCGGCCCTTCGGACCTGCCAAGGGTACGCACTCAAATCGGCGACTACCTGGCGGAAACCGATATCGGCATCTCCAACTTGCAGTACACACACACCTCCCAGTTGGGCGACGACTGGTTCGTCATGGGCTACGGGGGGCTTCTCGAAACGATGTTTGCCGGTGCGGGGGGGGAAATTCTCTACCGCCCCTTCAACAGCGACGTGGCCCTGGGGCTCGACGTGAATTGGGTCAGGCAACGAGACTTCGATCAGCGGTTCGAGATGCTCGACTACAGCACCTGGACGGGCCACCTGACCGGCTACTGGCAGACGGATGTCGAAGATGTGCTGCTGAAAGCCAGCATCGGCCGCTATCTGGCAGGCGATATCGGCGTCACCTTCGATGTTTCCAGGGAGTTCGATTCCGGCATACGCCTGGGCGGCTGGGCTACCTTCACCGATGCCGGCAGCGACTTCGGCGAAGGTAGCTTCGACAAAGGGATCTATCTTTCATTGCCGTTGGACGCTTTCTTCGTGCGCTCCACCCGACAACGCGCCCAGGTGGCATGGCGTCCGCTGACACGGGATGGCGGCGCCCAGCTGGCGAGGCGCCAGACGCTCTTCGATCTCACCGAAGAGCGCAGCATGGGCCGCTACTGGGATGAGCACGCTGAGCTGATGCGTTGACTGCAAACATGTCAGGGTGAGCGGCACGCAGGAACGACGAAGCCACCGCCAGACGACGGTGGCTGCATTTAAGTTAACGGTATAAACGTTAAAAGACGTCAGCCGCGATAGTAGCCTGGCGTAACGAATGGCATCCGGCTCACCACCATGGGAAGCCGCTTGCCACGAACCTCGGCTTCGACAATGGTGCCAAGCTCGGCATACGCAATATCGACGTAGCCCATGGCGACCGGCTTACCCACGCTGGGGCCAAAGCCTCCCGAGGTCACCTTGCCGATATGCCGTCCATCCTCGCCATAAAGCTCGGCCCCCTCTCGCACGGGAGCACGCCCCTCGCCCAGCAGACCGACACGCTTGCGGCGGTGATCCTTGGCATCGACCTGATGCAGTATCACATCCGCCCCCGGGAACCCCGCCGACCGTTCGCCGCCATGTCGGCGGTCCTTGCCGATGGCCCATATCAGTCCCGCTTCGACCGGCGTGGTTTCGATATCGATGTCGTGACCGTAGAGACAAAGCCCCGCCTCGAGGCGCAGCGAGTCGCGGGCGCCCAGGCCTATCGCTTCCACTTCTTCCTCGGCCAGCAGCCGACGAGCCAGTCCTTCGGCCTCGTCGGCAGGAACCGAAATTTCGAAGCCATCTTCACCGGTGTAGCCGCTGCGGCTGATCCAGACGGGGATGCCGGCCATGGTAAAGCGACCTTGCTGCATGAACACCATTTCGCAGGCTTCGGGGCAGTGGCGGCGCATCACCTCCACGGCCTTGGGCCCCTGCAGGGCCAGCAGTGCACGGTCCAGTACCTCGACGTGATGGTCGTCGTCAAGCCCCATTTCCAGCAAGGCGATATCCTGATCCTTGCATGCCGCATTGACCACCAGATACAGCGTGCCATCGCCCGGGTTGGCCACCATCAGATCGTCGATAATGCCTCCCTCCCGACCAGTGAAGAGCGCATAGCGCTGCATGCCTGGCGGCAGGCTAACGATATCGGCACAAACCAGCGTTTCCAGCGCCTCGGCCGGTCGGGGGCCACGCAGCAGTAGCTGTCCCATGTGAGAGACATCGAACAGACCGCAGGCGCTGCGAGTGTGCTCGTGCTCCTTTTTCACCCCCAGCGGGAACTGCACCGGCATGTCGTAGCTGGCGAAGGGCACCATTTTTCCACCCAGTTCAAGGTGAAGGTCATACAGCGGAGTCCGCTTGAGATCGCTCATGGAGTTTCCTCGTGAGAGTGTGATGCAAGGGGCCGGCCGGAGAGCGGTAAGGCGACACGGGGACGCCTCACCGCTTGCCATCATTACGCCTTGTGGTCGAGATCCTCGCCCGGCAGCACCTCTTTGCCATCGAAGTAATCCCGTGTGACCTTGAACACCACCGGCGAGAGGAGGGCCAGCGCGATCAGGTTGGGGATCGCCATCAGGGCATTGAAGGTATCGGCCATCAGCCAGATGAAACCGAGCTGCGCCATGGCGCCCAGCGGGATCGCCAGCACGAACAGCACCCGATAGAGCATGATCGAACGGGTACCGAACAGGAACTGGAAGCACTTCTCGCCGTAGAAGGACCAGCCAAGAATGGTGGTGAAGGCGAATACCGCCAGGGCCAGCGACACGATCTGATTGCCCCAGCCGGGCAGCGCAGCGTCGAACGACAGCGCCGTCAAGGATGCACCGGCCTCACCCTCTATCCATACCGTAGAGGTCAGGATGACCAGCGCGGTAATGGTGCAGACGATGATGGTATCGATGAAGGTACCGAGCATGGCGATCATGCCCTGACGCACCGGGTTGCGTGTCTTGGCGGCAGCATGGGCGATAGGTGCACTGCCGAGACCCGCCTCGTTGGAAAAGATGCCGCGCGCCACACCGAAGCGAATGGCGGCCATGACCGCCGCGCCGGCAAAGCCCCCGGCCGCCGCATGGGGATTGAACGCGTAATAGAAGATCATGCTGAAGGCTTCGCCGATCTGTCCGGCATTGACGACCAGCACCACGAGGCCAGCCGCCACATAGGCAATCCCCATGATCGGTACCAGCTTGCCTGCCACCTTGGCGATACGCTTGATGCCTCCCAGGATCACCGCGCCAGCCATCACCATGATGACCACACCGGTCAGCCAGTGCGGAATGCCGAAGGTGGAGTCGAGCGCATCGGCGACCGAATTGGACTGAACCGTATTGCCGATACCGAATGCCGCCACCGCCCCGAAGAAGGCAAAGGCGCCACCGAGCCACAGCCATTTCCTGCCCAAACCGTTCTTGATGTAGAACATCGGCCCACCGACGTGATAGCCCGTGCTGTCTGTTTCCCGGTAGCGAACGGCGAGAACGGCTTCGGCAAACTTCGTTGCCATGCCGACCAACGCCGTGATCCACATCCAGAAAATGGCGCCAGGTCCGCCGAGCGCAATGGCCGTTGCCACACCGGCAATATTGCCGGTACCGATAGTGGCCGAGAGCGCCGTCATCAAGGCATTGAACGGAGAGATCTCCCCTTCGTCCTCCGCTTTCTTCGCCTCGCCCGGCACGGGCTTGGCTTCACGCCCCTGCCACATCAGCTTGAAGCCGGTGCCCAACTTGCGGATGGGCATCAGCTTCAGTCCGATCTGCAGGTACAAACCCACCCCCAGCAGCAGTATCAACATCAACGGTCCCCAGACCACACCGTTGATGGCATCGAATATCGCTGTCAAAGTTTCCACGAACGCTTCCCTCTGTTGTATGGAGTGTTATCAAGGCATCCCACCGCGCTCAGGACGTTCCCCCGAAGGATCCATGCGGTGAGACGGCGTACCTTAGCGGAAACCGCCAGGATTACACCAGCGCGCCGAAATGACTACTGTATCCTGGTCATCAACGTTTCGCGGTCAATAGAGTACTGCTTGTTTCGTATCGGAAACAACGCCAAACCCCCCACCCCAATCGCGTCATACCAATTCGACCAACGGCCCCGCTACAGCCTGGACATAGCGTAGTGAGCGCTGCCAAGCCTGTCGAATCGTCGTATACCCCACGCATGAACGGGGCGTTGGTTGCAGGACTGGACGTTCAGGGCAGTTAACGCCACGCTAACACTGCGTAGCGTCCAGACGAGGGTGGCGAGCAAAACCTTCGGACTCGCCAAACGGCGACAATGGCGTTAGCATTCCCCTGTTCAGAAAACCTTTTTCTTATAGGAAATCATCATGAGCTCGATTCCTGCCAACCTGCGCTACAACGACAGCCACGAGTGGGTCCTGGACAATGGCGACGGTACCGTCACCATCGGCATTACCGACCATGCCCAGGAAGCCCTGGGAGATGTGGTGTTCGTCGAGCTGCCCGAAGTGGGGCGCAATCTGGCGAAGGGCGAGGAGTTCGGCGTAATCGAATCGGTCAAGGCTGCGTCTGACCTCTACGCGCCGCTGGCCGGTGAAATCGTCGAGGTGAACGAGACCCTCGAAGAAGCGCCCGAAACCGTCAACGAAGCGCCCTATGAGGGTGGCTGGATCATGAAGGTGCGCGTCGAGGATACCGCAGCCATCGGGACACTGCTCGATGCCGAGGCTTACCAAGCCGTGGTCGACAGCGACGCCTGAAGCGACACGTAGAGGCGCCCGGCCCCGCGGCCGGGTATTCCCCCCTTTGCCGGCACTTACCTACCACCTACAGGGTTTTCCATGGTTAACGACAACCGCCGCCTGGCCGATCTGGCCGATCATGACGCCTTCATCCGTCGCCATAACGGCCCTGGTGCCGAAGATGTTGCCGCCATGCTGGCGGCGCTGGACATGGATAGCCTCGACACCCTCATCGAGCGAACGGTGCCGGCCGACATCCGCCTCGGGCGCGAGCTGGACCTCGACCCACCGCGCAGCGAAGCCGAGGCGCTGGACTACCTGAAGCGACTGGCCAGGCAGAACAAAGTCTTCAAGACGTTCATCGGCCAGGGCTATTACAACACTCACGTGCCGGCCGTGATCCAGCGCAACGTGCTGGAGAATCCGGGCTGGTACACCGCATACACCCCCTATCAGCCTGAGATCGCCCAGGGCCGCCTGGAAGGTCTGCTGAATTTTCAGCAGATGGTAATGGATCTCACCGGCATGGAGCTGGCCAACGCCTCGCTACTCGACGAGGCTACCGCTGCCGCCGAAGCCATGGCGTTGTGTCAGCGAGCCAACAAGAAGTCGAAGAGCAACGCCTTCTTCGTCGCGGATGACGTACTGCCGCAAACACTCGATGTCGTGCGCACCCGCGCCCACTATTTCGGCTTCAAGCTGATCGTCGGCCCGGCCGAGAGCCTGGCCGAGCATGATGTCTTTGGAGCGCTGCTGCAGTATCCCGGCGAGAGCGGCCGCGTGCACGACCTGGCCCCGCTGCTGAGTGCCGCTCGCGAACGCAACGTCATGACCTGCGTGGCCGCCGACATCATGAGCCTGGTACTGCTCAAGGAGCCGGGCGCGCTCGGTGCCGATATCGTCGTCGGCAACACTCAACGCTTCGGTGTTCCCATGGGCTACGGCGGCCCGCATGCCGCCTACTTCGCCACCACCGACCAGCTCAAGCGCTCGATTCCCGGTCGTATCATCGGCGTCTCCCGCGACGCCCGTGGCAACACCGCCCTGCGCATGGCCATGCAGACCCGCGAGCAGCACATCCGTCGCGAGAAGGCGACTTCCAACATCTGTACCGCCCAGGCGCTGCTGGCCAATATCGCCGGCTTCTACACCGTCTATCACGGTGCCGAGGGCCTGACCACCATTGCCACCCGAATCCATCGCCTGACCACTATTCTGGCCGAAGGACTGAAGGAAAAGGGCGTGCGCCTGGTGCACGACACCTGGTTCGACACCCTGCGTCTTACCGGAGTCGACGCGGGCAAGATTCACGGCCGGGCAATGACGCACGAGATCAACCTGCGCTACTTCGAAGGCGGCGACATCGGCGTGAGCCTCGACGAGACCACTACCGCCCACGATCTTGACGTTCTGTTCGACGTACTTCTCGGCGAAGAACACGGCCTCTCCATCACCACGCTGGATGAGCGCATTGCCACCCAGGGTCTCAGCGGCATCCCGGCCGGCAGTCGTCGGGAATCGGAATTTTTGTCGCACCCCAACTTCAAGCGCTACCGCAGCGAAACCGAGATGCTGCGCTACCTCAAGCGCCTCGAGAACAAGGATCTCTCGCTCACTCATGCCATGATCCCGCTGGGGTCATGCACCATGAAGCTGAACGCCACCAGCGAGATGATCCCGATCACCTGGCCCGAATTCGGTCAGCTGCACCCCTTCGTACCTCAGGAGCAGGCGGTAGGCTACAAGCAGATGATCGACGAGCTGGCGGCGTTTCTGGTCGAGGTCACCGGCTACGACCATATTTCGATGCAGCCCAATTCAGGGGCTCAGGGGGAGTATGCCGGCCTGGTGGCCATTCGCCGTTACCAGGAGGCTCAGGGAGACGGTCATCGCGATGTGTGTTTGATCCCCAGCTCCGCCCACGGTACCAACCCCGCTTCCGCCGCCATGGCTCAGATGAAGGTGGTCGTGGTGGAGTGCGACAGCAACGGCAATATCGACCTCGAGGACCTACGCACCAAGGCCGAGCAGCACAGCGAAGCCCTGTCTGCGATCATGCTCACCTACCCCTCGACCCACGGCGTGTTCGAGGAGGGCATTCGCGAGGCGTGCGATATCGTCCATCGCCATGGCGGACAGGTCTATATCGACGGCGCCAACATGAACGCCCAGGTCGGCCTGTGTCGGCCCGGCGATTTCGGCGGCGACGTCAGCCACCTCAACCTGCACAAGACCTTCTGTATTCCCCACGGCGGCGGCGGCCCGGGCATGGGTCCCATCGGCGTCAAGGCGCACCTGGCACCCTACGTCTCCAACCACGTGGTGACGCCCATCGCCGGTGTGAAAGAGCACTGCGGCGCCGTCTCCGCGGCAGCCTTCGGCAGCGCCTCGATCCTGCCCATCTCCTGGGCCTACATCAAGATGATGGGTGCGCGCGGCCTGCGCCAGGCGACCGAGCTGGCAATCCTCAACGCCAACTACGTTGCCAAGCGGCTCGAGCAGCACTATCCGGTGCTCTACCGCGGTGTCAACGGAACCGTGGCCCATGAGTGCATCATCGACATACGTCCGCTCAAGGCGGCATCCGGCATCAGCGAGGAAGACATCGCCAAGCGCCTGATGGACTACGGCTTCCATGCGCCGACCATGTCCTTCCCGGTGCCCGGCACGCTGATGGTGGAACCCACCGAGTCGGAGTCGCGCTACGAGATCGATCGCTTCTGCGACGCCATGATCGCCATTCGCGAGGAGATGGCCCGGGTCGAAAGCGGCGAGTGGCCGGCCGACGACAACCCGCTGGTGAACGCACCGCACACCATGGCCGATGTGATGGACCCTGCCTGGGAGCGCGCCTACTCCCGCGAAGTCGCCGCCTTCCCCTCGGAAGCGGTCAAGGCGGCCAAGTACTGGCCGGCGGTCAACCGCGTCGACAACGTCTTCGGCGATCGGCAGCTGATCTGCTCCTGCCCCAGCATCGACGAGTACCGCGACTGACGCGCTTGCCATCGCGCTGGTTAAATGAAAAACGGCCCGTCGAGCAATCGGCGGGCCGTTTGGTTGTGCTAACCAGGCGAGTATTACGGCAGCGCAGGCATGTCGCCATAGCCGAAGCGCTCGCGCATACGTTGCTCACGAAAGCCATCGAGCAAGCGGACATAGCGACGCGGTATCGTCGTGCCCGTGCGGCTTACCAGGTGCAAGGTTTCGTATTCGGTAACGGCCAGATCCAGCTCCTTGACCTGGCGCTGCCAGGGCGAGGTTTCAAGCACCAACCGCGATACCACGGTAAAGCCCAGCCCGCGAGCCACCGCGTCGAGCACCATGCCCACTTCGTTGGTGAAGCCCTGGCGCCGGAACTGGCTCATGGAGCGAAACTCGTCGGGGAAATTGCTACGCAACAGCACGCCCGCGTGGTTGACGCCATCGGAGTAGTTAATGAAGCCAATGCCCACCAGTTCGGCGAGCGTGGTCCCGGCAAAATCGGCCGGCACCACCAGGCACAGCGGCTCCTGATGCCACAGGCTGCAGTCCAGTTCAGGGTGGCGAATGGGTTCGGTGACGATGCCAAGATCATGGCGGCCGGCCAGCACATCGGAGACGATCTCATGGCTGAAGGCGAAGTTGTAGCTCACCGTCAGGCCCGGCGACATCTGCTGCTGACCGAGTATATAGGGGTAGAACATCAGCCCCACACTGCCAGGGGACGCGATGCGACACTCGCCGGTGTCCAGCGCATCGTCATCCAGCGAGTGGCGAAACTGCTCGTGTTCGGCAAACAGTCTCAAGCCGTAGTCGTAGGCCCGCCGACCGGCCTCGGTCAGGGTGAAACGTCGCCCCTGCCGCTCCAGCAACAGCTTGCCGAGATACTGTTCGAGCTTGCGCACATGCTGGCTGACGCCGGGCTGGGTCATATCCAGATGACGCGCAGTCCGCGTGAAGCTACCTGTCTCGACCAAGGTGATGAAGGTACGAAAATACAGTGCGTTGAACATGAGATTCGCTTGCAGAATAGGCCGAGACCAGAAGTTCTCATCATATCATCCTAGCCCAGGCCACGCAGCGCTGCGCCGTTTCAACCGGCGTGATAGCATCGAATGACAACTTTTTGAAAGACGTATGACTCCCTGACCGAACATGCCCGCAACCACCGTGCCGGTAGCTCAGGCCAGGGATGCAAGTCGACACCACAAGGATCGTTTTCATGCCAGATACCATCTCCGCCATCGTCTCACCGCTGCGAAGCTTGGAAGTTCTCTCGCAGCATGAGGTCAATCGCTTGCGCGACACCTCCAAGGCCGGCTTGCACGACCTGCTGCGGCGCTGCGCGCTGGCCGTGCTCAGCTCCGGCAACATGACAGATGACAGTCTGGTACTGATGGAGACCTATCACGACTTCGATATCGAGGTCATCCAGCAGGACCGCGGCATACGTCTCAAGCTCAGTAACGCCCCCGCCCAGGCCTTCGTCGATGGCAAGATGATTCGTGGCATTCGCGAGCATCTCTCCTCCGTGCTACGCGATATCGTCTATGTCTACAACGAGATCCAGCAGCATCGTCGCTTCGATCTCACCACCGGGGAGGGCACCACCAACGCGGTGTTCCACATCCTACGCAAGGCCGGTACGATGAAGCCCGGGCGCGATCCCGGTATCGTGGTGTGCTGGGGCGGCCACTCCATCACTCGCGAAGAGTACGAATACACCAAGGACGTGGGCTACCACTTGGGCCTGCGCGAGTTGGACATATGCACCGGCTGCGGTCCCGGCGCCATGAAAGGGCCGATGAAGGGGGCCAACCTGGCGCATGCCAAGCAGCGTATCCTCGATGGCCGCTATCTGGGCATTTCAGAGCCCGGCATCATCGCCGCCGAGGCGCCCAACCCCTTGGTCAACGAGCTGGTGGTGATGCCCGACATCGAGAAGCGTCTCGAAGCATTCGTACGCCTCGGCCACGGCATCGTGGTCTTTCCCGGCGGCGTCGGAACCGCCGAGGAGATTCTCTACCTGCTGGGTATTCTGCTGCATCCCGACAATCACGATATGGAACTCCCGGTAGTCTTCACCGGACCGGCCAACTCCGCCGACTACTTTCAGCGCATCGACGAGTTCCTCGTATACACCTTGGGGGAATCGGTTCGCAGCAAGTATCGCATCATCGTCGACGACCCCACCGAGGTGGCACGCAGCATGCGCAAGGGCATCGATGGCGTGACCGACTTCCGCCGGGCTCAGCAAGACGCCTTTCACTACAACTGGCGCCTTACCATTGCCCGCAATTTTCAGGAGACCTTCGAGCCCACCCACGCCGCCATGGCCGGTCTCGCGCTACACCGCAACCAACCGGTTCACGAGCTTGCGGCCAATCTGCGCCGGGCGTTCTCGGGCATCGTGGCGGGTAACGTCAAGGAACAGGGTTTACGAGCCATCGAGGCGCACGGCCCCTTCCAGCTCCACGCCGAGCCGGAGCTGATGCGCCGCCTGGATGAGCTGCTCGGCTCCTTCGTGGCCCAGGGCCGCATGAAGCTGCCCGGCAGGGAATACGAACCGTGCTATCGGTTGGTATGACGGACGGTTGTATGACGGGCCGTTGAAACGACGCCGTCATAGGGTTCCTACTGTGAGACGGGGCGCCACCACAGCACCACGGCATGCAACAGCAAGCCAAGGGTGGCGCCATGAGCGATCAACAGCTCCCAGCTGATCCAGGCGGTAAACAGCATATGCCACAGCCCCATCACGGCCAGACCCACCACTAACGCCAGACCAAACCGTTTGGCCAATCGAGGCAGACGCGCGCGTTCGCGGGTATCCAGCAGGCGCCAGTTCATGATGGCCACCGCCGCCACCACCGCTATGGCGATGACGATCAGCGACAGACGATTCTCGTGACCGCCGGCGATATATCTCGGCACGGTCGCCAGCATCAACACCAGCAGACCCGCCAGCAGGCTCAGTCGTTCGGCAGTCGGCTCGGCATTCATCTCAAGCCACCTGCAACCGCTGGGTTTCGATCCACTCCTCGGCCCATGGCAGCGCCGCGTCATCGGCCATGAACGTTTCCATGGCATCGATCTCCAGCCGATCTCCCAGCCGCGTGGCGCCAAGCCCTTCGAGCATCTCGTCGAGCCGGCGCCCTGCTCCACAGAAGGTCTCGCCGTAGGAGCTGTCGCCCATGGCGATCAAACCGTAGCGGAGCCCGACCAGAGGAGGGCTGCGCTCATCAAGTGCACGAGCAAAAGGGACGAAATTCCCGGGGAAATCCCCACTACCGGTGGTAGAGAGGCAGAACAGCACCAGATCGGGCCGCTCATCCGTCAGGTCCTCGAGGGTAGGCTGTTCGATGACCGCGGTCTCGTAGCCAGCCGCCTCGAACAAGGGGCTGACCTGCTCGGCGACATCGAGAGCGCCGCCATACATGGTTCCAACGAAAATCTTCAGAATCGGCATGTCGGGAATTGACCTGATCTATTCATTTGAGGCGGTTTGCCAACGTTAAAATGCCCCAACTCCGCTATTACCACCGTGCCGGGGCATGCCACCGCTAAGCGACGCGTTGTCGCAGGCAGCAGAAAGAGTGTCCGAGTATAATACTCGGTCTCTAGTTCGAGGAGGCGGCATGCTGCAGACGCATACGTTCGAAGCCTGGATCACACCGCTACTGATCGGCGGACTGATCGTGTTTATGGGCTTCATCATCTGGGATCTGGCCAAGAAGTCCCAGGCCGGGCGCTTCGGCACATTGATGCTGTTCGTGGTACTTGGCGCAGGCATGATGGGCTACATCTTCAAGGTGGTCATCACGTGGCTCATGGAGAGCGGCGGCCTCTAGCCGTCAATCGCCCTACGCCGCCAGGGTGCCACCTTTGTAGTGGCACCCTGATCGTCGCATCAGCTGGGCTGCGGGCCGTCGTAACGCTCCACCTGGCTCTTGAGCTTCTGTCCGGGCCGGAAGGTCACCACACGGCGAGCCGAAATGGGGATTTCCTCTCCCGTCTTCGGGTTACGTCCCGGCCGTTCGCGCTTGTCGCGCAGGTCGAAGTTGCCGAAGCCCGACAGCTTGACCTGCTCATTCTCGCGAAGACATGCCCGGATCTCCTCGAAGAATGCCTCTACCATGGCCTTGGCTTCCCGCTTGGTCAGCCCCAGCTCGGCATTGAGGTGCTCGGCCAGTTCCGCCTTGGTCAACGCTCCCATGTCACCTCCTTAGAGTGGCGGTCCAGCCCGCCGCCATTACGGCCTCCGGTCTCGTCCTGCGCTCACCCGCGCAGTTCCGCTCCCAGATGCAGCTGCGACTCGGCGACGATGGCATCGACCAACTGATTGATTTCCTCGTCATTCAGCGTGCGTGAAGGATGCTGCCAGGTCAAGCCCAAGGCAACACTCTTACTACCTTCGGCCACCCCTTTGCCCTGATAAACGTCGAACAGTCGAAGCTCCTGGAGCCACTCTCCCGCTTTCTGCCGTACACAATCCAGCAGCGACTGAACCGAACGCCGTTCATCCAGCAGAAAGGCCAGGTCACGGCGCACTTCCGGAAAGCGTGACAGCGGCTCGAAGGCCGGCAGGCGACCGTGGGTCAGCGCCTCCTGGCGCACTTCGAACATGAACACGTCCGTCTTGAGGCCAAGCTCGGCCTTGACCGCCGGATGCAGGGCGCCGATCCAACCCACAGGCTCGCCGCGGAACACCACTCGCGCGCTCTGCCCCGGATGAAGTGCGGGATGCTCACCCGGCTCGAAGCGCCAGGCATCGTCTTCGCCGCCCAGGGCCATCAGACTTTCCAGGTCGCCCTTGAGGTCGAAGAAGTCGACCCTGTCGCGATCGCCTGCCCACCCCTCCGGGGAGCGGGTGCCGCAAATCAGCGCGCCGACCATCGGCGTCTGCTCCAGAGCCTCCAGATCGCCGCGGAATACGAGCCCCGCCTCGAACAGGCGCACCCGGGTCTGCTGGCGATTGAGGTTGTACTCCAGCGCACGGATCAAGCCGGGGAACAGACTCGCCCGCATGACCGCCAGGTCACTGGAAATCGGGTTGGCCAGACGCGGCGACACCGCATCGGGCAACAATGCCTGCTGCAGCTCGGGGGCGACGAAGCTGTAGGTAATCGCCTCTTGAAACCCCCGCGCCACCATTTGGCGCCGTAACCGGGCCAACGGGGTAAGCGCCTCGTTGTCGGGGCGCAGCGCCAGACGAGCTGCAGGACGCCGCACCGGCAAGCGGTTATAGCCGTGGATACGAGCGACTTCCTCGATCAGGTCCTCCTCGATGGCGATATCGAAACGCCAGCTCGGCACTCGTGCCAGCCAGCCAGCTTCGGTGGTGCTGACCGCCATTCCCAATCGTTCGAGGATATCCTGCACCTCCTCCGAGGGCAGGGACTTGCATAAAGCCTGCTCGAGCCGAGCCGCACGCAGGGTGACCTCTCGCTCGGCTGGCATATGGGCATCGCTGAAAACCTCCACCAGCGGCCCCGGCTCCCCCCCGGTAATGTCGAGCAGCAGCCCCGTGGCACGCTCCACCGCCTCGCGGGTCAAGCGCGGATCGACACCACGCTCGAAACGGTGCGAGGCATCGGTGTGCAGCCCATAGGAGCGCGCCTGGCCGGCCACTGCCAACGGAGAGAAAAAGGCGGATTCGAGAAAAATGTCGCGCGTTGCCGGACCCACACCGGAGCTCTCGCCCCCCATCACGCCGGCAATGGCCAGCGGCCCTCGCTCATCGGCGATCACCAGCGTCGAGGCACCCAGGGCGATCTGCTGGCCGTCGAGCAGCACCAGCTGCTCCCCTTCCCGTGCCAGCCGTACCACGACGGCACCATGCAGGTTGTCACGGTCGAAGGCGTGCAGCGGCTGGCCCAGCTCGAGCATGACGTAGTTGGTCACGTCGACCACCGGGTCGATGGAGCGAATACCGCTACGACGCAGACGCTCTATCATCCACAATGGAGTCGCAGCCGTGACATCGACCCCCTTGACCAGCCGACCGATGTAACGCGGGCAGCGTTCGGCATCCTCCACGCGTACCGGGAAAGTCTCGTCATGAGTGGCCGAGACCGCCTCGATGACAGGCGCCGTCAGCGCCAGACGGTTGAGTACCCCCACCTCACGCGCCAGACCCTTGAGGCTCAAGCAGTCACCGCGGTTGGGCGTCAGGTCCACCTCGACGGTGTGATCATCGAGGCCCATCCAAGCGCGAAAATCCTCACCGACCGGTGCATCGTCGGGAAGCACCAGGATTCCCTCGGAAGTCTCCTCGGCAAGCCCCAGTTCGGAGGCGGAGCAGATCATGCCGTGCGATTCGACGCCTCTCAGCTTGGCCTTCCCAATCTTGAAACCACCGTTCTTGGCGTCGCCAGGCAACACGGCGCCTACACGAGCGAACGCCACCTTCTGGCCAATCGCCACGTTGGCCGCACCGCAAACGACCTGAATCTGCTCGCCGCTGCCATCTACCACCTGGCATACGTTGAGCTTGTCGGCATCGGGGTGCTGCTGCTTGCCCACGACTTCCGCCACCGCCACACCGCTGAAGGCCGCAGCGACGGGCTCGACCGCATCCACTTCGAGACCGGCCATGGTGATCTGGTCGGCCAGCTCCTGCACCCTAAGCTGCGGCGAAACCCATTCACGCAGCCACTGTTCGGAAAATTTCATGGTCAATCCTGTATTCGGCCGATGTTCGAGTCACACCTGGGCGCTTCCAGATCCACTCAGGCGAACTGACGCAGGAAGCGCAGGTCGTTGTCGAAGAACATGCGCAGGTCGTTGACGCCGTAACGCAGCATGGCGAGCCGCTCAGCGCCCATGCCGAAGGCAAAGCCCTTGTAGCGCTCGGAATCGATTCCCGAGTGACGGAAGACTTCGGGATGCACCATCCCGCAGCCCATCACCTCCAGCCAGCCGCTATGAGAACAGACGCGACAGCCTTCGCCCGAACACATCACGCACTGGATATCGACTTCGGCGGAGGGCTCGGTGAACGGGAAGTAGGAGGGACGGAAACGCACCGAGAGATCGTCACGCTCGAAAAAGGCGTGCAGGAAGTCCTCGATGGTGCCCTTGAGGTCGGCGAAGCTCACGTCTTCATCCACCAGCAGCCCTTCAACCTGATGAAACATCGGCGTATGGGTCAGGTCGGAGTCGCTACGGTAGACCCGCCCCGGGCAGACGATGCGGATCGGCGGCGCCTGCTCCTTCATCGTGCGCACCTGGACCGGAGAGGTATGCGTCCTCAGCAGGCGCGTGGCATCGAAATAGAAGGTGTCCGCCATGCCCCGCGCCGGGTGATGGGCGGGAATGTTGAGCGCCTCGAAGTTGTGGTAGTCGTCCTCGACTTCCGGCCCCACGGCGACATCGTAGCCGATACGGCTGAACAGGCCCTCGATACGCTCCAGGGTCAAGGTGACCGGATGAAGCCCGCCGCTGGACTGGCCACGCCCCGGCAGGGTCACGTCGATGCGCTCCGCAGCCAACTGCGTCTCGAGCGCCGCCTTGGCCAACGCCTGACGGCGGCCGTCGAGCTCTTCGGCCAGAGCCTGCTTGGCCTGGTTGATGCGCTCTCCCGCTGCCGGACGCTCCTCTGCCGGCAGCTTGCCCAGGCTCTTGAGCTGGGCGGTGATCTCGCCTTTCTTGCCGAGGTAGCGCACCCGCAGCTCATCGAGCGCCGCGATGCTCTCGGCGGCCTGAATGGCCTGACGGGCCTCGGTGACCAATGTCGGTAGATGGTCCATCCGCTGAGCTCCGAATTCGTTATCCTACAGTTGACGCGTCAGTGGCGCGCTGTAAAAAAACAGGGGAAGAGCGGCTGCTCTTCCCCTGCGACGGTCTGGCATCGTGTCGAAACCATTCAGGCCGGCTCGACGCCATTGGCCGATGTCACTTACTGGGCAGCCTTGGCCTTCTCGACGATGGCGGCAAACGCAGCCTTCTCGTGAACGGCCAGATCGGCCAGCACCTTGCGGTCGATCTCGATCCCGGCCTTCTTCAGGCCACCGACGAAGCGGCTGTAGGACAGGCCGTGCTGACGTGCGCCGGCGTTGATACGCTGGATCCACAGAGCGCGGAACTGGCGCTTACGCTGACGACGATCGCGATAGGCATACTGACCGGCCTTGATGACGGCTTGCTTGGCTACGCGGAAAACGCGCGAACGGGCACCGTAGTAGCCTTTGGCCAGCTTAAGAATCTTCTTGTGACGACGACGTGCGACGACACCACGCTTGACACGAGTCATGGCTTTCTCCTGACGTTGAAATGGGCGATCTAAGGCTTACAGATTCGGCAGCATGCGCTGAATCAGGGCCTTGTCGGCGTCATGGATAAGCTTCGTACCACGCAGGTGACGCTTCCGCTTGGTCGACTTCTTGGTCAGGATGTGGCTACGAAACGACTGCTTGTGCTTGAAGCCGTTGGCCGTCTTCTTGAAGCGCTTGGCAGCGCCGCTGTTGCTCTTGATTTTCGGCATGAGTCTAACTCCGCTCGAGATTTTTCAGAAAATCCGGGGCCGGCGGCCGGTTTGTACCGACCACCCGTTTGGCTGGCCTTCGGATCACTTCTTCTTGGGGGCGATGATCATGATCATCTGGCGCCCTTCCATCTTGGGGAAGGCCTCCACGGTTCCGATTTCCTCGAGATCCGCGGCAATCCGCTCCATCAGCTTGCGGCCGATGTCCTGGTGCGCCATTTCACGACCGCGAAAACGCAGCGTGACCTTGCCCTTGTCGCCACCTTCGAGAAAGCGGATCAGGTTTTTCAGCTTGACCTGATAGTCGCCCTCGTCGGTGCCAGGCCGGAATTTGACTTCCTTGACCTGAATCTGCTTCGTCTTCTTCTTCTGAGCTGCCTTCTGCTTCTTCTGCTCGAAGACGAACTTGCCGTAATCCATGATCTTGCAGACGATCGGATCGGCATTGGAAATCTGGACGAGGTCTAGACCGGCTGCTTCGGCACGCTCGAGCGCTTCACTGGTGGGCACAACGCCCAACTGTTCGCCTTCGCTGTCGATCAGGCGTACCTGATCCTCGGTTATCCGCTCGTTCATTGGTGGGCGCTTGTCCTGTGGACGTGCGCGCTGGCTGCTTCGCTTGATCGTTCCGTCTCCGTTCCGGTAATTGACGATGTCGTTACCAACCTGTCTTTACCAACCTGTGCTCACCAACCTTCGACCCGAACCTTCTCGATGAAGGCATCGACAGTCATGGTGCCCAGGTTTTCGCCGGTGCGCGTGCGCACGGCAACCGAGTCGGCTTCGACTTCCTTATCTCCGACCACCAGGAGATAGGGAACCTTCTGCAATGTATGTTCGCGGATTTTAAAGCCGATCTTCTCGTTCCTCAAGTCCGCCTTGACGCGAAGGCCAATTTTCTGCAAGCGGCGCTCGAGATCGAGGGCAAAATCGCGCTGTGCATCGGTGATGATCATCACCACCGCCTGCTCCGGCGCCAGCCACAGCGGCATGGCTCCGGCATAGTGCTCGATCAGGATGCCGATGAAGCGTTCGAAGGAACCCAGGATCGCCCGATGCAGCATGACCGGCGTCTTGCGCTCCCCGTCCTCGTCGACGAACTGAGCGCCCAAGCGACCCGGCAGGTTGAAGTCGAGTTGCAGAGTACCACACTGCCAGACGCGGTTGAGACAATCGCGCAGGGCAAACTCGATCTTGGGACCGTAGAAAGCTCCCTCCCCCGGCTGCAGCTCCCACTTCAAGCCGGTCGCGTTGAGCGCCGCCTCGAGGCCCTCTTCGGCTCGATCCCACAGCGCCGGCTCGCCCATGAAGTCTTCCGGACGAGTCGACAGCTTAAGCTCGACGTCATCGAAGCCCAGCTCCTTGTAGACCTTCAGCGTCAGTGCGATGAAGGCCTCGGCCTCGCTCTGAATCTGCTTCTCGGTACAGAAGATGTGCGCGTCATCCTGAGTGAAGCCGCGCACTCGCATCAAGCCGTGCAGCGAACCGGAAGGCTCGTTGCGGTGGCAACTGCCGAACTCGGCCAGGCGCAGCGGCAGGTCGCGGTAGCTCTTAAGCCCCTGATTAAACACCTGCACGTGGCAGGGGCAGTTCATCGGCTTGATTGCGTACTCGCGCTTCTCCGACTCGGTGGTGAACATCAGGTCGCTGTAGTGGCCCCAGTGGCCGGACTTCTTCCACAAGGAGAGATCGACCACCTGGGGAGTGCGAATTTCCTGGTAGCCGTGTTCGATCTGGATGCGGCGCATGTACTGCTCCAGCGCCTGGTACATCGTCCAGCCGTTAGGGTGCCAGAACACCATGCCCGGCGCCTCTTCCTGAAGGTGGAAGAGATCCATTCGCTTGGCCAGCTTGCGGTGATCGCGCTTCTCGGCCTCTTCCAGACGCTGCAAGTAAGCCTTGAGCTGCTTCTTGTCGCCCCAGGCCGTACCGTAGATACGCGTCAGCATCGGCTTGCTGGCATCGCCACGCCAATAGGCACCGGCCAGCTT